>CAITUP010000074.1 GCA_903895595.1 uncultured Acetobacteraceae bacterium
ACGCGTAAGCTTGTCCGGTTCGGCAAAATCATGCGCGGTCCCGGTTGACGAACGCCGGCTGGGGGGCTAATTGCCCGCCTCCCGGACGGGATGGCGGCGTAGCTCAGCGGTAGAGCAGGGGAATCATAATCCCTTGGTCGGTGGTTCAAATCCGCCCGCCGCTACCATCCTCCGGCCGATTTTCACAAAAAATCTGTTCGGCGTTAATGGTTTGTTAACCATTGTCCGGTATGATGACGGGGTGTGTTCGAGCAAGTCTTCTGCTTCGATACCTCTGGACAAATCTTGGATCGGCACCTTAGTGTTTGTATTGTTGATGCGTATCTTTCGCTGGCGCACCCTTGGAGGCAACCCCGTGACCTCTCTGTCCAACCTAAAACGCATGGCCAAGCTGCGTGCGACTGGCATGTCATTTGGTTCCGCATTGACGCTCGGACTTGGCCTTGGGCACGTCGCCGCCTCCAACGGGCGCGTGCGGTACAACGGAGCCGGTTTCAAAGGGGACCGGGAAGCCGTTGGCCAGGATTTCCGTCAAGCCATCGGCAAGGCCGCATCGCGTGCCGTCCCGCGCGGGTGACGCAAAGGCAGGCGTTCCTGTCCCTGTCAGCCGGTCCAACGTGTCGGATGTCGCTGTAGATCGCGGCAGTTTACAGAACGCCATCGACGCGACCGTCAAACGAAGCCTCGACGACGCTCTTCGGTCTGTCGGGATTATCGTGCCTGAACAGCAGGAGGAAGCGGTCGCCGAGCGTCTGACGCGAGAACTGACGGTCGAGGTCGAGCAGCATTATCAGGGGCCATTGCCACCGCCAACCATGCTAAGAGCGTTCGACGATGCGGTCCCGGGATTGGCGACGCAGATCGTCGAGATGGCCGCCAAGGAACAGCGGCATCGCCACGTGTGGGAACGCCGTGCGCTATGGAACGACATCTTCACCGAATCGGGCGGCTTGCTTTTGGGGTGGGGGCTAGCGATTTTCTGTGCGGGTTTGGCGGGCTTGCTCGCTTGGCACGGTAACAACGTTGGGGCCGGGCTGATGCTAAGCGTCGTCGCTGGATCGATCGTCAAAACCATCGTGAACGGTCGGAATATGCCGGCACCGGACAAGGCCGGACCTGGCGTGCGCACGGACCTGGAGCCGAAGCGTTCCGGTTCTCCCCCTAAAAAGGGACGCAACCGATCCCGTAAGTAGCAGTCCAGCAAAGGAGTCATAATCCCTTGGTCGGTGGTTCGAATCCGCTTGCTGGACGACTTGATGTCCCATCTCTCCGACACCACATCGCGGACGACTAAAAACGACAGCCGCAATCGGTCGTTCTGTCTCCTGCCATGCGTCAATCGCTTGCCGCTTCCGCGACCCACGTGATATTTTGCGCCCTACGATCACGGTCCGGGCGAATTTGTGATCCACTTCTCATCGCGTGGGACCAGCCCGATGCTATAAGACGCCGCCCGACTCCCAGAGGATCATTTTGTGCGACTTTTAACGCCTTCCCTCACGACCTTGCTTCTGACCCTGGCTACCTCGGCTGCCCTCGCGCAACCGAGCCCTTCGGCCGTTCAGATCATCGATTCACTGAAACCGACCGGGAATCTGCTTTTGGGCGGGACCCGCGGCGTGCGTGCCGACGGCGTACCGACGGCGACGCCGGCACCGGTCCGGCCGGCGTCGCACGATCCCGCCGAACCGTCCGCCAGCCTGACCGTCAACTTCGCCAGCGGTTCCGCCGACCTGACGCTCCAGGCCATCCAGGCGCTGGACGAACTCGGACGCGCCCTTAGCAGCAAGGAACTTTCGGCATTCAAATTCCGGATCGAAGGGCATACCGACACCGCCGGCACGCCGGAAGCCAACCGGATGCTGTCGGAGCAACGGGCGCAGGCCGTTGTCACCTACATCGCCAGCCATTTCGGCGTGGAGCCCACGCGGCTGATCGCGGTCGGTAAAGGCGAAGAAGGCTTGGCGGTGCAAACCCCGCCGCAGACCCCCGAACCCCGCAACCGCCGGGTCGTGGTCGTCAATCTCGGCCGCTGACTGGCCGAGGCTAAGGGCCGCTCCGGTATGGAGCGGCCCTTTTGAGACAATTCAGCTCGTGTGCCAGCCGAACTGCTGCGGCTTACGGCCGGCGGCGTGGTGCAACTTCACGTTGACCAGGCCCGGTCCGGGATGCGCCATCAGCTCATCCAGCGCCTTGCGCAGGTCTTTCGGGTCCTCCACGTACCAGCCCTTGCCGCCAAAGGCTTCCATCACTTTCTCATAGCCCGAACCGATGGACATCACGCGCGGAGGGATGGACGACGGATCCGCCGGCATCGACTCGATACCGCCACCGATGCCGCCATTGTTCAGGACGACGATCTTCACCGGCAGGTTGTACCGGCAGCAGGTCTCGATCTCCATGCCGGAAAACCCGATCGCCGCGTCGCCCGACACCGACACGATCGGACGGTCAGGATGCACCACGGCGGCGGCGAGGCAGAAGCCCATGCCGATGCCCATCGTGCCGTAGCTGCCGGCGTCCAAACGCAAACGCGCGTTCTTGTTCGGCATCTGGGTGCGTCCAATGTCCATCGTATTCGCGCCTTCACCGATGATCACCGCGTTATCCGGCAGCCATTCCGCGATGTCCTTGAACGCTCGGTAATAGTTCATCGGGTTGGAGTTATCGGCCATCTGCGGTGCGATCTGCTTCGCGTTGGCTTCCGACTTCGCGGCGATGGCGGCGTGCCAGGGCGTATCCTTCGGGTAGAACCACTGGCGGTTTTCCAACGCTTTGTTCAACTGCCCTACGATAGCCTTGCCGTCGCCCACCAACGGTACCTCGGTGGGCACGTTCTGGCTCATCGCTTCCGGCGAGATGTCCAACTGGACAATCCGCACGTTCTTGTTGAACCGTGGCGGCTTGCCGAAATGCATGATCCAGTTCAGGCGCGCGCCCATCAGGAAGATGACGTCGGCTTCCTGCAACGCGTGGGACCGGGCGGCACCGACGGACAACGGGTGGTTGTCGTCCATCACGCCCTTGCCCATCGGAGACGCGAGGAATGGCACGCCGGTGCGTTCGATGAAGGCGCGAACCTCGTCTTCCGCGCGCGACCAGGCCATGCCCTTGCCGACGATGACCAGCGGGCGTTGCGCGGACTCCAGCGCGTTGAGCGCGGCTTCGATGCTTTCCCCCGGCGCGACCATGCGCGGCGGTTCCGGGACGGTGGCGGCCTCATGGACCTTTTCCTCGTCCACCTCACCCAGGATGATGTCGTCGGGCATGTCCAGATAGCAGGCGCCGGGACGACCGTAGATCGAGTGGCGGACAGCCATTTCCACGTAGAACGGGATGCGGTGGACGTGTTCGACGGCGTGGGCGAACTTGCAGAACGGCGTGGCGATGTGGACCTGCCGTTCCTCCTGGAAGGCACCCATGCCGTTCTGATGCGTGGCGGAGGCACCGCCGATCAGGATCATCGGCCAACAGTTCTGTTGCGCGTTCGCCAGACCGGCGAGCCCGTGCACCACGCCGGGGCCGGACACGACCAGACAGGCGCCGGGGCGGCCCGTCAGGTACCCGACGGCCTGCGCGGCGTAGGAAGCCGATTGTTCGTTGCGGCAGCCAATATACTGAATGCCGGCGACCTGCGCGGCTTCCGCGATGGGGCCAACGGGAAAACCGACGATCCCGAACATATATTGGACGCCCTGCTGCTTCAGGGACCGCGCCATGAGTGTGGCGCCATTAACCTTAGCCATGCGTTTTCCCTCCCAGGGATGTTGCGAGCGACGTTACGCCGCCTGTTTCCCGGACGGTCGAACGCCTCGGGAGGGAGTTAGGCACAGTTTGGGCCAGGAGGGAATGGCGGCTAGTAGGTAAGGATCTTCGACAGAAACTGCCGCGCCCGTTCGCTGCGCGGCGCTTCGAAGAAGGTCCGGCGGTCCGCGTCCTCGGCGATTTCGCCACGATCCATGAACACGACGCGATGTGCGACCTTCCGGGCAAAACCCATTTCGTGCGTGACCACCATCATCGTCATGCCGGATCGCGCGAGTTCCACCATGACATCAAGCACCTCGCTGACCATTTCCGGGTCCAACGCGGACGTCGCCTCATCGAACAGCATCACCACCGGGTCCATCGCCAATGCACGAGCAATGGCGACACGTTGCTGCTGACCGCCGGACAATTGCCCCGGATGTTTCGCCGCGAAATCCCGCAGCCCCACCCGTTCCAGCAACGCTTCCGCTCGGGATTCCGCCTCATCCCGCGACCGGCCCAGCACTTTGATCTGCGCCAAACAAAGATTGTCCAACACCCGCATATGCGGAAACAGCTCGAAATGCTGGAACACCATCCCCACGCGGGCGCGCAAGCGCGGTAAATTGACGTTCCGGCCCGCGAGGTCTTCCCCATCCACAACGATACGGCCCTGCTGAAACGGCTCCAGCGCGTTGACACATTTGATCAGCGTGCTTTTGCCGGAACCGGAGGGTCCGCAGACCACCACGACCTCCCCCTTCGACACGGTCAGCGACACGTCGCGCAGCACCGGCATCCCGGTAGCGTAGGATTTCGTGACGTGATCGATTTGGATAACCGTGTCGGTCATGGCGGCTCCGGTCAGCGCGGGACGGCGATACGGTCGCGCAGACGCTGCACGCCGCGAGAGGCGGTAAAGGACAGAACGAAATAAACCAGCGCCGCGAACGAATACATTTCGACCAGCCGCCCATCGCGTTGGGCGATCTTGCTGGCGGCACCCAGGAAGTCCGTGATCGACAGCACGTAGACCAGAGACGTATCCTGAAACAACACGACAGTCTGCGTCAGCAGCACCGGCAGCATGATCCGGAACACCTGCGGCAGGATCGCATAACGCATCGATTGCGCCTGCGTCAGCCCCAGCGCCATCGCCGCCGCCGATTGCCCGCGCGGAATCGATGCGATACCGGCACGCATGATTTCCGAGAAATACGCCGCCTCGAACACAATAAACGTAATCAGTGCCGAGGCGAAACCGCCGACATGGATCGGCCGGGACGCGCCCGTCAGCCATTGGCCGAGATACGGCACCAGGAAATAGAACCAGAAAATCACCAGCACCAACGGCAGCGACCGCACCAGATTGACATACCCGGCCGCGACCGCCGACAGCACCGGCCCGCCGGACAGCCTGATTATCGCCAGCAGAGTCCCCAGGATCACGCCGCCCAGCGCCGCCAATACAGTCAGCGTCAGGGTGAATTGCATGCCCTCGAAAAACAGATAGCCTAGGCTACGCTGGATAATCTCGAAATCGAAGTTGCTCATGCGCGCCCGTATCCCGGCACGCGGACCCGCGCTTCCAGCCAGCGGGCGGCCAGGGTGGCGATCAGGTTGATCGCAAGATAGGCCAATGTCGCCGCCGTAAACGCCTCGAACACCTGAAACGAAAACTCCTGCACCGCTCGGGCGCGCGCCGTGAGTTCCGCCAGCCCGATGGTCAGCGCGACGGAGGTATTTTTAATGGTGTTCAACATTTCCGACGTCAGCGGCGGCAGAATAATCCGGTAGGCCATCGGCAGCAGGATATAGCGATAGGTTTGCGGTGTCGTCAGGCCCAAAGCGGTGGCGGCGGCGCGCTGGCCGCGCGGCAATGCCTCGATCCCCGAGGACACCTGCACCGCCACACGGGCCGACATAAAAAACCCAATCCCTATCACCGACGTCAAAAACGCCGCGCTCGGCAATTGCTTCAGCCAGATACCCCACGACGCCGGCAAAAGATCGGGAAACACGAAATACCAGAGGAACAGCTGCACCAGCAGCGGCATGTTGCGGAACAATTCGATCCAAGCCGTCGCGATCCATTGGCCGAACCGGTTCGGCAGCGTGCGCAGAACCCCGATGGCCGAGCCGGTAACGAACGCGATCGCCCAGGCAATCGCGGCCGTCAGCAGCGTCATCCGCAATCCCTGGAGGAGCATATCCAGGTAAGTGCCGTTTCCCTCCGGAGACAGCTCCCAGAAAATGCCCCAGTTCCAGTGATAACCCACGGAATGCTCCAAATTCCCGTCATGGTCGGGTTTAACCCGACCATCTCAGGCCCATTGGGAAAAGAAGGTCGGATCGAGCCCGACCATGACGTTAGGGATTCTGGTTCACTTGTAGCTGGCCGGATCGGGACTGTCGGAGGGATGCATGTAAGCGCCTTGCAGCGCCTTCGACATCGGCGTGTTAAGGTCCAGCCCCTTCGGCGGAATCGCCGCCTGGAACCATTTCTCGTAATTTGCCCGTCCTGCCTGGCTGAGATAAAACGCCGCGGTCGCCTTGTCGGCCAGAGCCTTGAACGGCGCATCGTCCTTCCGCAGCATGATGCCGTAAGGCTCCGGCAGCGAAAACGCTTCGTCGCCGAACGCATAAGCCGCCGGGTCCTTCGACGACGCGATAAACGACGCCAAAATCACATCGTCCATGACGAACGCCGCGGCACGGTCGGTTTCGACCATCAGGAAGGCCTCGGCGTGGTCTTTCGCGGCGATGACAGTGATGCCCAGGTTGCGATCGGCGTTCGCCTTGTTCAGTTGCACGATATTCGTGCTGCCGGCGGTCGAGACGACCGTTTTACCCTTCAGCGAATCGATCGTCGTCAGATGGGCGGCTTTCTTCGCGACGAACGCGCTCGCGGTCAGATAATGCGTGTTGGTGAAGGAGACCTGCTTCTGGCGGTCCGGATTATTGGTGGTGGAGCCGCATTCCAGATCGATCGTGCCGTTCGCCATCAGCGGGATGCGGTTGGACGACAACACCGACACGGTCGCGACTTTCAACGCCGGCAGGTTGAGTTCCTTCTTCACGGCCTCGACGATCTGCATGCAGATGTCGATGGCATAGCCGACCGGTTTCTGGTGGTCGTCGAGGTAGCTGAACGGCACCGAGCTGTCGCGCACGCCCAGTGTGATCGTCCCGGTTTCCTTGATTTTCTGCAGCGTGCCGGTCGGTTCGGCTGCCTGGGCCGGCAACGCAGCCAGCAGGGCCGCGAACATAAAGGGAAGAAGGCGCATGGGATCGGCTCTCCTGATGGATATCGTGTACGGACCATAAAGCGTCCCGCGGGCCGGCGAAACGTCTATTCCGCCTCCATCATCCGGCCCATCGCGTAGGATGCGGTGTAGCCGGGCAAAGCGTTGCCGGTCGGGCGGATGGCGCGCATCAGAACCGGGCGTGTGCGAGCGTCGATGGTGCCGGATTTGCGGTAGCCGAACAGGTACGGCCGGATGTCGGCCGGGATCGTGCCCAGGGCCAACCCCACTTCCTTGTCGGTCAGATGCGCGACGCTGGCGGCCGTTTCCGCAACGCGGGTGCGGATCGCGTCCTCCTGCCCCCGCAACAGGCGGACGATGGCGTCGAAATCGCCCCAGAATTCCTCGGGCAGTTCGCGCCGCATCGCCTCCGGGTCGCCGCCGGCATTCAGAATTTCCCAGATGGCCAACGGCGTGCAGCGAGAGATCAGCGCATGCACGCGGCAGTATTCCGCGCCTTTCAGCTTCAGGCGCAGCCCGTTGCTGAAGCGCACGACATAACCCTCGGTATCGCGCGGCAGGCCGGCGGTGTGGCGCATGAGTTCGTGCACCGACGCGAAGCTGTGCCGGCTCGCGGCGCGCCAGCCCACGGCGGCGGCGGTTTCCAGGATCGCGTCGTAGGAAAGTTCGTGACCGGCCTCATCGTAGGCCGCCAGCAGGACCAAAGCCGCTTCCCGATAGCGCACGACCATGCGATTTTCGGGGTAGATGGCCTCCGCCAGATAGGTGATGCCGGGGCGCAGGCCGGGGGGGATGCGCCCCGCCACCCAGCGCGCCTGTTCGGAATCGAAGCTGCCCTTTGTCGCGGTGCGCCAGGCACCGTCGTGGTGGAACAGGATAATAAGACTGCCGTCCAGCTTCTCGAACGCTTCGAACGGCAGATCGGGGATGTCGCCGCGGCGTTCGCCGGCGTTGAAGAATTTCGGGAACGGCGTGGCGGCGATGCGTTTGGCATCGGGGTCCAGGATGAGACCGCGCGCCACCATGGTGTGCGTGTCCCACCCGTCCTCGTACACGCAGCGTGGCGAATACGCGAAAATCTGCAGCCGCGTGACCGGGTCGGTCCGGCGGTAGACGAAGCCTTTGGCATGGGCTTCCAGCAAGCCGTCCCAGAGTTCGTCGAACGGTATGGCGTGAGCGGGGTGGATCGGGGCGGTCATGCCGGCGGGTCGGGAAGATCGACGCCTTCATAGAGTTCGCTCAGCGGGAGTTCGGTACCGATCTCCGGCAAGAAAATCGTGGCGTCGCCTTTGACCACGGCCACCGCCCAGCTCTCGCCCTGACGCGTCAACACCATCGCGCCTTGGAAATCCTGTTCCAACATCGCGTAACGCTGAATCGACGGGGTATCGAGATACTCCTGAGACTTGACGATGCGGTCGATCCCGGCCGTACCGGGGCTGAGAACTTCGAAGACCACCACGGGGTCGTCGTAGACCAGGGTCCCGCGTGGGTGTCTGTTGCAAACGACCAGCGCGTCGGGATAGCGGATATGGCCGGCGACCCGAATTTTCATATCGCTGTTCAACACCCGGCAGGCTTTGCCGCGCAGGCGCTGGTGCAAGGCGCTGACCAGATTGACCGCGATCTGATTGTGTTCCTGCGTCCCCCCGGTCATTGCGACCGGCCCAACGCCGTCGAACTCGTACCGCAGCTCCTGGCGGTTCTCCCACTCCAGGAATTCGTCCAAGGTCATTGGCGTGCGAAGGGATGCGCTCATACACTCCCGTTTATCACAACCGCCGTTCCGGGAGCCACAAAATGTCCACCACCATCATGGTCCCCATGCGCGACGGCGTGCGGCTCGCCACCGACGTGCATCTGCCGGACGGGCCCGGCCCGTTCCCCGTCGTCATGGAGCGCACCCCCTACGGCCGCGCCGAGGCCAGCCGCAGCGAGATCACCGCCGCCAACCGCACCCCGGCCGCACGCGCCGACATCGCGGCCTATTTCACCCGTCACGGCTACGCCGTCGTCTACCAGGACACGCGCGGCCGCTACGGGTCGGAGGGGGTGTTCGTCAAATACCTCTCCGACGGGCATGACGGGTTCGACACCGCCGCATGGCTGATCCAACAGCCCTGGTGCGACGGGCGCTTCTGCACCATGGGCCTGTCCTACGCCGCGCATACCCAGGCAGCGCTGGGATGCCTCGATCCGCCGGGGCTGCAAGGGCAAATCCTGGATTGCGGCGGCTTCATAAACGCTTGGCGCGCCGGCATCCGCCAGAACGGCGCCTTCGAGCTGAAACAAGCCACCTGGGCCTTCAAGAACGCCGGCCTGTCGCCCGAGGCGCTCGCCGATCCCGTCATGAAAGCCGCTCTGGCATCGGAGAACATCCGCGACTGGTTCGCCCGCCTGCCCTGGAAGCCCGGCCATTCCCCGCTGCGGCATCACCCGGACTACGAGGCCTACCTCTTCGAACAATGGACCCATGGCGCCTTCGACGCCTACTGGCAGCAGCTCGGCATTTGGACCGCCGGATTCCACGCCCGCTACAGCGCCGTGCCCATGGTCCACATGTCGTCCTGGTTCGATCCCTACCCGCTGACGGCGACCGAGAACTACATCGGCCTGAAGCAAGCCGGCAAAGGCCCGCAACGCCTGATTCTGGGGCCTTGGACGCATGGCGATCGCAGCGATTCCTGCTTCGGCGATGTGGAGTTCGGGCCGAACGCACCGCTGGATTCCTGGGCCGGCGACTGGCGCGCCTACCGGCTGCGGTTCTTCGACCATGTACTAAAGGGTGTGCCCCTGGACGAACCGCCGGTGCGCATCTTCGTCATGGGCGGCGGCTCCGGGCGGCGCAACGCCGCCGGCAAGCTGGAGCATGGCGGACGCTGGATTTCTGCCCATGACTGGCCACTGCCGGAAGCAGTGCCGACCGTGTTCCACCTGCACGGCGACGGCCGGCTGGATCGCGCCGCGCCGCCCGCCGGAGCGACGCCGCTGACGTACGACTTCGACCCGGCGCACCCAGTGCCCACCATCGGCGGCGCACTGACCAGCCTGGAACCCGTGGCCTCGGGCGGGTCCTGGGACCAAGCGGAAGGACCGGCGTTCTTCGGCTGCGAACCGCCCTATTTGCCGCTGTCCTCCCGCCCCGACGTGCTGGCGTTCCAGACCGAACCCCTGACCGAACCTGTTCAGGTCGTCGGCCCCATCGTGGCGGAGCTATGGGTCGCCACCGACGGCCCCGACACCGATTTCACCGCCAAGCTGATCGACGTTCATCCGCCCTCGGCCGATTACCCCCGTGGCTATGCCATGATCCTGGCCGACGGGATTCAGCGGCTGCGCTATGCCGAGGACCCGTCATCGCCCCGCCTGCGCACACCGAACGAGGTCGTGAAGATCGCCGTGACCGTCGGCCCGATCGCCAATCTCTTCCTCCCAGGGCACCGGATCCGGCTGGATATCGCTTCGTCCAATTTTCCGAAATTCGACGTCAACCCCAACACCGGGGAGCCGGACGGAAGCGCCCGGCGCAAAAGGATCGCGATAAATACTGTATTCGTCGATGCCGACCGCCGCAGCCACGTGGTGCTGCCGTTAACCAGTTATTAAGGAAAAACGACTCTCACTCGGGCGCCCGGTTCTGGTATCGTCCTGCCGCTGGAGAATGCAGGATGACACACAATCCAACCCGTCTGGGCCGCTACGAGAACACCATCGTCGGTGAACACACGATGCGTGCCTACATGCCGCCAAGTCTACCGCCCGATCCGCCGATCGCGCTCGCCGGCCTGCATGCGATCCTCGCCAAAGCCGATCAGGCGCTCGGCCGTCTCGACGGCTTCACGGTCGCGCTGCCCGAACCGCCGCCCTTCCGGTCCATGTATGTGAGGAAGGAGGCATTGCTGTCGTCGCGCATAGACGGCGCGCAATCGTCCCTGGCCGATCTGCTGCTGTTCGAGACAGATATTCCGTTGGGCACGCCAACCGATCACGTCACCGCGGTATCCGGCTGCGTCGCTGCCATCGAGTTCGGCATGCGCCGCTTGCGGGAAGGGGAAGCACTGTCGGCGCAACTGCTGAAGGACGTCCACGCCGTGCTGATCGGCAAAGGGCCCGGCCAGGACAAAGGCCCAGGCGAATTCAGGCGGTGCGCGGTCTGGATCGGCGGCACGCGCGCCGGCCACGGACGCTTCGTGCCGCCACCGCCGCATCTGGTGGGGCCGGCGGTCGAGGAACTGATCGAGTTCATCCACACCGATCACCCCGACCTGCCGATCCTCGTCAAAGCGGCACTTGTGCAGGCGCAGTTCGAAAACATCCAGCCCTTCCTCGTCGGGAACGGGCGGCTCGGCAGGATGCTGATCTCCTTCCTGCTGTGCGAGCAAGGCGTGCTGCGCGAGCCGATGCTGTTCTCCAGCCTCTATCTGAAGCAGAATCGCCAGCGCTACTACGAGTTGTTGCAAACAGTGCGTGAATTCGGCGCTTGGGAGGATTGGCTCGCGTTCTTCCTGCGCGGCATCGTCGAGACCGCGGATCTGGCCATCGCGGGCGGGTGCGAGATTCAGCGGCTGTTCCGGCGCGACCATGACAAGATCGCGGCCGTGGGCTGGACGCTGGCGAACGCGCTGCCGGTGCATGCGCTGCTGCAACGGCGGGGGTTGATCGCGATCCCCGGCGCGGCGCGGGAACTCGGGCTGTCGCAACCGACGGTCGCCAGCATGCTGGTGCGTTTGGCACAGCTGGGCATCGCGAAGGAAACCACCGGCCGGCGGCGCGACCGGATTTATGCGTACGATGCATATTTGAATATTCTGAACGATGGAACGGAGGCGGCCGCGGCTTGAGGGCGGAGTGACAGCGTGCGCCGATTTACCGACTGTCATACCAGCGGACCTAACCATTCACACATCGGTGCGTGGTAAATCGTCATGCCGACGCAGGTCGGCATCCACGACTTGCTGGCCGCTACCAAGAAAGTCGTGGATGCTGACCTTCGTCAGCATGACGATGTGGCGAATTCCGGTACGTCAATGGTTGGTTCGGTTGGTATCAGATCGTCATCGGTGAGCATGACATCGCGAACCCGAATGTCGGCGCCGTCAGCCAGTACCGAGGAACTCATGCCGCGCCGCCCGCAGTGCGGATCGAAGCGCGCGGACCAAGCGTAGAATGACGCCTCATTCTTAGGCCGGATAGCAGGTATTGCTGGCCAACCAGGGGGATCGCATATGGCGGATTTCCGACACTTTCCGTCATGGTCGGGTCAGGCCCGACCATGACGAGCGGGGACGCCAAAGGTCATATGCGATAGCCCTGACCAGACCTTGGTCTGATGGTCCGCCTTTGTCCAAGCGAACATGAGACGGCTCGTTTGGTTCGTGGCTCCAGAAATACACCCGATCGCCTAGGGTACGAAGGATGGTCGGCACATCGGTCACCCCCCTTCTGTCGTTATCGGCTCACTCCGCCGCCAACCGCATCTCCCCCATTTCCGCCCGTATCCATACCGCCGTATCGTGGAACACCGCCCCTCCGAACGGCGGCCCGGGATCGTCGCTCGTCAGCGCATTGATCCCAATCCCGCCTTCGAAACATTCGCTCGGCCACACGCTTTCCGCGACCAGCACGCCGGGCTGACTACCCGTCAGAACGCGGGCATGGAGAATCACCTCGCCACGCGCGTTGCCGAGGCGGACCTTGTCGCCGTCTTCGATCCCCAACCGGGCGGCGTCCTCGGGGTGGACCATCACGGTCGGGCGTCCCTCGCGTTTCCGCCCCGTGGGCATTTCCGTGAAGCTGGTGTTCAGGAACGAACGAGCCGGAGACGTCATCAGGCGGAACGGCCGGTCCGGGGCGGCATCGTCGATGATCGGGGCATGATCCGGCAGCCGCGGCATCGCGCCGTGATTGTCGCCCAGCGCCGCCCAATCGGGGGAGAAATGGAAGCGTTTGTCCCTGGTCGGGAAGCCATTCAGGAAATGCGAGTCCTCGTACGACGGCATCACATCCACCCAGCGGTCCCGCAGCACCGTCGCCGCGTCCGGCTTGCCGGAGGCTTTCAGCGTGGCGTCGACGATCTCCATCGCCGTCATCTCGAACCCGCGATGCTTGGCGCCCAATCGCAACGCCAGCGCCTGGATGGTTTCGTGGTTCGATCGGCATTCGCCCGGCGGCTCGATCAGTTTCGGGCCGATCTGAATGTGGCTGTGACCGCCGGCTTGATAGAGGTCGTCGTGCTCCATGAACATCGTAGCCGGCAGCACGATGTCGGACCATTTGGCTGTTGTCGTCATGAACTGCTCATGCGTGACGACGAACAGATCGTCGCGCGCGAAGCCGCGGCGGACGCGGTTGCTGTCGGGGCAAACATCCAGCGGGTTGCAGTTCTGGATCAGCATCGCATGCACCTGCGGACCGTCCTTCAGTTCCGAACGGTCGCCCGTCAGGACGCTGCCGGCGCGGCTCATGTCCAGTGCTCGGATGGACGGATCGGCGGCGTCCAGACCCTCGATGAGCGACTTATTCCAGCCGTACATGCCGCGATTGGACCAGAGCGCGCCGCCGCCCTCATGCAGCCAAGCGCCGGTGACGGCGGGCAGGCAGGACACAGCATGCATGTTCGCCGCCCCATTACGCCCGCGGGCGAACCCGTAGCCCAGACGGAGGAAACTGCGCTGAGTGGAACAATACAGCCGAGCGAAGTCTTCGATAACATCGACAGACAGGCCGGTGATGGCGGAGGCCCAGGCGGGACCGCGCGTGGCGACGTGTGCTTCCAGCGCCTCCGGTACATCGGTGTAGCGCGCCATGTAGGTTCGGTCGGCGTAGCCGTCGCGGAAGGCGATGTGCATGACGGCGCAGGCCAGCGCCCCGTCGGTGCCCGGCTTCGGCGCCAGATGGATATCGGCCACGGCGGCGGTGGGGGAGCGATACGGATCGACCACCACGACCTTGGCGCCGCGTTCCTTTCGCGCTCGTGTGACGTGGGTCATGACGTTAACCTGGGTGGAGACGGGATTGCCGCCCCAGATCACGATCAGGTCGGATTTCGCCATCTCCCGCGGGTCCAGCCCCCGGCTCTGCCCGGCTCCGGCGATCCAGCCGAGTTCCGGCAACGTCGTGCAGATCGTCATTTTCTGGCGGGAGTAGCGCATGACATTGCGCAGGCGATTGATTCCGTCCCGCTGCACCAGCCCCATGGTTCCCGCGAAGAAGAATGGCCAAACCGCTGTGGACCCGTGTTCCTGGGTCACAGCCGCGAAGCGTTCGGCCACACGGTCCAATGCCTCATCCCAGCCGATGCGGCGGAACTGGCCGGAGCCTTTGGGGCCGGTCCGCAGCAGCGGGTGCATCAGCCGGTCCGGGTGATGCACCCGTTCGGCGTAACGCGCGACTTTGGCGCAGATGACTCCGGCCGTGTAGCTGTTGTCGCTGGCGCCCCGGACGGTGCCGATGCGGTTGTTGCCGAGGACTTCCACTTCCAACGCGCAGGTGGAGGGGCAGTCGTGCGGGCAGACGGAGGAACGGAAGGTACGAGCGTTTGTCATGCGGGGAGCGTATCGCGGCTGGGGCGCGGCGGTCTACTGTGGCCATTGGCGTTTTACGAAATTCGTATTATCGTAGGGATGAAAATTCACCAGGAGAGTTGTCGATGACCCTCGTCAGGCTCCGACGGGCCGCGCAGATCACGCTGCCGCAGGAGATTAGGGACGCCGTCCGGTTGAAGGAGGGCGATTATCTGGAGGCCGCGGTGACGGAGTCCGGCGCCATCATGCTGCAACCGGTGAAAATCGCGCAGCGGGAGCCGACCCCGGCGCAGGAAGCGGACATCTTGAACGTCGTGAACACCGAGCGCCGGGCTTATGCCGCCGAACGCCGTCGTTGATGCGTCGGTGCTGGTCAGCGCGTTCTTGTTTCCGGGGAACGTGCCGGCGCGGGATTTTCTGGATGCGCTTACGGGAGGCTCGGGGGCCGAACGCCCATAGCCGCCCGTCAGCCCTGGGTCAGAGCGTCCCGAAACCGAGCGATCCAGGCGCCGACTGCCTCGGGCTGGGTTTTCAAGGCGGTGCGGTTGACGATCAGGCGGCTGGAGATGTCCGCGATCTTCGCCGTCTCCACCAGATTATTGGCGCGCAGCGTGGAACCGGTGTCCACCAGATCGACGATCAACCGACAAATACCGAGCCCGGGCGCGAGTTCCATCGCGCCGCTCAGGTTCACCACGTCGGCGTGGATGCCCTGGCTGGCGTAGTACTTGCGGGCGATATTCGGGTATTTGGTCGCCACCCGCACGCGGGACCAGCGGGACGGATCGTCGGTACCGGCGGTCTCGGCCGGTTCCGCGACCGCGATGCGGCATTTGGCGATACCGAGGTCGAGGGGGGCGTAAACCTCGGGGTAGTCGAACTCCATCAGCACGTCGGAACCGCAGATGCCGATTTGCGCCGCGCCGAACGCCACGAAGGTCGCCACGTCGAACGCCCGCACCCGGATGACGTCGAGGCCGGGGTGGTTGGTCGGGAAGCGCATATGCCGCGTGTTTTCGTCGATGTAGTCCGGCGACGGCTCGATCCCGGCGCGCGCGAGGATGCGGCCGCATTCCTTAAGGATGCGGCCTTTGGGCAGCGCCATAATCAGCGGCGCGGTCGCCTCGGGTTCCAGGGCGGCGGCGGTGTAGGGGGCGGTCATGCGGTGTTACTCGGTGTCGGTTGCGCGCGGTCTACACCAGGGTGGATAGTCGTGGGTAGGGGGGCGGTTTAAGACCGGTGCTGGCGGTACGATTACGGCGTCCCGCAACCGGCATTCGATCCGGCCCATCGATAGACCCCCTGGTTCCCGGGGGAACCAGGGTGGCGCTCGAGGATGAAGCGGTTTCGCCCGGGGGGTTAAACCACCCCCTCCGCCCGCAACGCCTCCACCCCGGCGGCATCCAACCCGAGCCAATCGCCCAGCACCTCGGCGGTGTTGGCGCCCAGCACCGGGGAGGCCTGCACCCGCGACGGCTTCCCATCCACACGCACCGGCCAGCCCGGCATTTTGAACGGCTTGTGCACCGGATGCACCATGGTCTGCATGATGCCGCGCTGCTCGAACGTCACGTCGTTCTGCAGTTCCATCGTATCCAGCACCGCGCCGGCCGGGATGCCGGCCTCACCCACCGCCTGCATCGCCGCGCGCTTGTCGCGGGTTTTGGTCCAGGCGGCGATGATCGCGTCCACTTCCGCTTCACGAGCAACGCGGTCGGCGGGCGTGGCATAGCGGGCGTCGCCGATCAGGTCCTCGCGGCCCACCAGCTTCAACAACCGGTCCCAATGTTCCGGGTTGGCGCGCGAGGTCATAATAAACACGTAATCGTTCGGCCCTCCGGGCGCGCAGGGATACAGCCCCATCGGCGCGTTGTTCACACCCGGCACCTTCGACCCGCCGCGTTCGGCCGCCTTGCCGGTCAGGCCCTGGGTCGCGAAGTTGATGCGCATGTAGTGCATGATCGCGTCCTGCATCGCGACCTGGAGGCGGTGGCCCTCCCCGGTTTCACGCCGCTTATAAAGCGCGCCCAGGATGGTGATCGCCATCAGCATCCCGGTACCGGTGTCGCCGAGCGAGAAGCCGGGCCGGATCGGCGGGCCATCGGCCTCCCCGGTGACGCTGAACGTGCCGCCGGCGGCTTGTGCGATCATGTCGAACGCGAGGTTCTTCTCGAACGGGCTGCCTTCGCCGAACCCTTTGATCTGGGCATAGACGATGCCGGGGTTGATGGCTTTCACCACGTCGTAGCCCAGCCCCAGCCGCTCGATGGCACCCGGCGCGAAATTCTCGATCGTGACGTCGGCCTTGCGCAGCAGGTCCTTCACCAGTTCCAGTCCCTTGGGGGACTTCAGGTTGACGGTGATGGAACGCTTGTTGGCGTTGAACACGTGGAAATAATACGGATCGTTGTCCGGCTGCCCCGGCCGCAGGCGGCGACCCGGGTCGCCCATGCGGGGGTTCTCGATCTTCACCACATCGGCGCCCAGCCACGCCAACGCTTCCGTGCAGGACGGACCAGCCTCGAATTGGGTGAAATCGACGATTTTCACGCCGGAGAGGAATTTGAAATCGGCGACGATATCGGACATGGCGCGTGCTCCCATAGGTTGACCCGATGTTGGCACAAAATGCTCGGTCCGGCCAAATGCTGGCGTGCCATGCGGACGCTGCAATGGAGTGCGCGAGGATTGTCCTCTAAACGGGGCGGACGACGATAAGGATTCCCGCATGACGCCGGTTCGGATAGCCAAATTTTTCGAGGGTCGGGTTCACTACGCCTGGATCGTGTTGGCCGTGGTGTTCACCTCGATGCTGGCCGGCGTGGCCGTGCGGGCGGCACCGGGGGTCATTATCCTACCGCTGCAACAGGCGTTCGGCTGGGACGTGAGCACGATCTCCGGCGCGATTTCAGTCAACATCATGCTGATGGGCGCGACCGCGCCGTTCGTCACCGGCTTGATGCAGGCCATCGGGTTGAAGCGCACCATGCTCGGGTGCCTGAGCATTCTGATGCTCGCGACCGGCCTGTCGTCGTTCATGACGGCGCCCTGGCAGCTGTATCTGACCTGGGGCCTGATGGTCGGCATCGGATCGGGGGCCGGAGCCGTCGGTCTGGCCGGCGCGGTGGCCAACCGCTGGTTCGTGCGGCGGAACGGATTCGCGACCGGGCTGCTGTTCGCCGCCAACGCGGCGGGGCAGCTGATTTTCCTGCCGCTGTTCGCGATGCTGGCGAACGACTACGGCTGGCGCGGCGTATCGATCGGCGTGACAGTGGCCATTGCCGCGGTGCTGCCGCTGGTGATGTGGCTGCTGCCGGAAAACCCGGCCGCGATCGGCACGACCGCGTTCGGTGCGAACCCCTCGGACGCCGTGCTGTCGCAGCGCTCCCCCGGCGGGAACATGTTCTCGGTCGCGTTCGGCGCGCTGCGACGGGCGTCGAAGTCGATGGATTTCTGGCTGCTGTGCCTGACGTTCGGCGTGTGCGGGCTGTCCACCAACGGCCTGATCAATACGCATATGATCGCGTACTGCGCCGATTTCAGCATCCCGACCGTGCAGGGTGCTTCGATCCTTGCCGTCATCGGGGCGTTCAGCCTTGTCGGGTCCGCGTGCTCGGGGTGGTTATGCGACCGCTACAGCCCTCGGGTGCTGCTGTTCTGGTATTACGGGTTGCGCGGGCTGTCGCTGGTGGTGATCCCGTTCACGTCTTTCGACGGCGTCAGCCTGGGCGTGTTCGCCGTGTTCTACGGGCTCGACTGGGTGGCGACGGGGCCGGCGACCTTCGCGTTGACGAACGAAGTGTTCGGGCGGCGGGACGCGCCGGTGATCGTGTCTTGGATTTTCGCCTCCCACCAGGTCGGCGGTGCCATCGCCGCCTACGGGGCCGGCGCGGTGCGCAGCGTTTCCGGCAGCTACATGCTGGCGTTCCTGGCGAGCGGTGTGGCGTGCCTGTTGGCCTCCTTGCTGGTTCTGCGGATTACGCCGCGCGGTGCTCGGGTGGCTGTGGCGGCGGAGTAGCGGGCACGTCCCTCGCGTTTGGCAGCGGGGGTTCGACTTGCGCGCCAAGCCCCGGCCCCTTTCGTCCTCCTCGGGCTACGCCCCGAGGATCGCCAACGGCACCCAATTGCCGTGGTCCTGCGTGGGTGGAAACAAAGGGTTTTATCGCCGATGAACGCGGGTGAATGCCGGCTTCATGGGCGGGACCGAATGACGGTGGGCTTTCGGCACTTCGCCCCAAGTCCGCCATCCACGAAAAGAAGACGCGCTTCCGCGACCGATGCGGACTGCGTTCCAAGCCGCTCGGGTTAACGCGCCTCGTGACATTGAGGTTCCGGCATGCGGTCGCCGTAGAGCCATGCCGCACGCATCGTGACGCTGGCGGGCACGGGGAACCAATAGCTCCGGCTGTTGAAATAGAGCAGCGCCTGCCCACCGACGACGAGCTGAAACACAACGACCAACACGAAGCGTAGACGCGTCAGCCACACAACGAACCGCAATTTACGCTCGGCGGCCGCGACCAGACCGGCGTCGGATTGCTTTACGCCCTCTTCATATTCGATGTTGATCCAATCCAACAAAAACACCGCACCAACGGTGAGTCCGGCGGACACGACGCTCAGCGCCTGCCAGGGTGGGGTCTTCCAATCGACCACGAACAGGATGCCGAGCGGTGTGAGCAGCGGGTTCTCACGCAGGAACGCCTCGGTCAGAAATCGGTTCGAGGCCAGGAACAGCACCAAAGTCAAAAGTGCCAAGCCGATGCTTGTGCGGCCCCACAGGCTGTGAAGGGTTTGGCGGTGGAGATTTTCTGGTTTTTGACCCGCGGCAACGGGCCCCCGAGATAGGCCAACGGCCACCAGAACCAAGCCGTGGATTTAAGGGTGACACGGTAGAGCCAGGCGGGGAGGAAAAGGATCAGGCCAGGCAGAGGGATAACGACGATGCCTATGATTCGCATGTCTGAATCGGAAGATTTGGCGTGACCCTTTAATAGGTCGATCAGACCGGGTAAGGTGAAATCTCCAGGAGGCAGACCGGGAATCAACTCGGGTATCTGCTATGGGGATGTGCAGAGGACCAATCGCCGGAAATTACGCGGCAGAAGACGGAATCCAGCGACGATATGGCAGCTCGTCGCTGCCATCCGAATGGCGAGGCTGACGAGCCAGACGCTCACGCCCATGCCGATAACGAACGGAATGAATACTATTAATGCGATAGCGCCGGCTGCGGCTGCGGCTGCAGCGCCGGCTACGACCATCGCCCCGTATCCCACGAGCATACCGTCCAGAAAGGCCTGCCACCCAACCGCTTCCGCCAGAAACTGCACCGATGCGCCATAGGCGAATGCGACGCCGAGCAGTGTCGCGGCACCGCCAATCAACCATACCCAAAGCCGTTCCGGGGACGACAGGGCGGCGTACGCGCGATCATCGTCCCAAGCCCTCGCCTGCCACGCCAAAAACCAACGCACCCCGAGCGTCACCGACTCCTCGGATCGCAACAACACCAACGGCGCTACCAGGAGACTAATCGTCATTGGCAGCCAGATGTCGAAATACAATGCGGCGATCCAGTAACCCGCCACCGCCACCACCGTTTCGACAACCGCCATGACCGACAGCACGTCGTTATCGATGCTCCCCCGTGTCGACCACCAGCACCATTTCGGCTGCGGATTGCTTTGTTGCTCGGACAATCGTCGGCCTTTCATGCTCGGGGGGCTCGGATGGCAAGCATTGTGCCGCTTGCGGTGCGCCAATCAAGCCCGCGCATGCCGGGTGGGGGACGCTAGGCGTCAGTCCTCAGCCAATAACTCGTCCAACGTCACCGGACACACCGCCGGTACCGGCAACGGCGCCTGCCCATCGATCGTCCGAGGCAGGCCCCGCAACGCCTGCCGATAAAGCCCCGGGATATCCAATCGTTGCCGCATGGAAGGCACGAACCGCCGCCGCGCACTGTCTCGGAACACCAGTGTCTCCGCTTCCCAGTGCGGCACTTCCGGCGATTGCGGCCAAGCGGCCACCTTCAACATATGGATCATCGCCTGCACAATAAGCGACTCGACCGCATGGCGTTGCTCGCTTCCCACGCTCTCGATCTCCTCGGCGATATTGGTCCAATCCAGGTCCCGATCGTTGACCAGCATGCCGAGCGCGCGGCGGCGCAGCAGGTCGGCCTGCTGTTCGGACCAAAGGACGACATCGGTGTCGTAGAGATCGCTCATGGCTACACCTCGCGCCGATTTCTATAGTCCATCCACGGCGCCGGTCGCAACAACACCAAGCAGTAGCCACCCACCCAAACGTCGGCTAGCGTCCTCCCAACAGGGAGGAAATCGCGCATGAAAAAAATCGCGCTGCTGCTGGCCATGCTGGCGTCCGTTACCTCTGCCCGCGCGGCGGAACCGGACCCAGCCGCCACGCTGACGTATTTCGACGCCGCGACCAACGCGACGCTCGACCCCATCGAGCCGCAAAGCAACAGCAGCGTCTCGCAAGCGGCCTTGCTCGCGATCTACGACCCGCTGATCAAACTGTCCGACACCGGGGAGCCTCAACCCGGTCTGGCGCTGTCCTGGTCCTTCAACCCCGATTCGACCGTCTTCACCCTGGTCTTACGTCCGAACGTCGTCTTCCAGGACGACGCCAAGCTGGATGCCGACGCGGTGGTGAAAAACCTGCGGCGGTCGATCGCGTTGGGTGGCCGCGCCGGCGCCTCCACCCAGGAACTCACCGGCAAGCTGGCGTCGGTGGAGGCCCGCGGCACCGATACCGTCGTCCTGACGCTGAAGGAACCGAATGGCCAAATCCCGTTCCTGCTGGCGATGCAACCGGGCATGATGATCAGCCCCAATTCGCTGACCGGGGACGCGTTCGGCGGCACCCTGAAACCCATCGGCGCCGGCCCCTACAAGGTCCGCCAGTTCGAGGCCGCGGTCCGCACCGTCATGGATCGTTTCGACGGTTATTGGGGCGGCACCGCCGGACGGCCCGCATCGTTCGAGCAACGTTACGTCCCCGACGCCCGCGCGCGCCTGAACGCGGTTCGGTCCGGTCAGGCAACCCTGGTGCTGCTCGACAACCGCCAGATCGATGAGGCCAAAGCCGCTGGCCTGACCGTCCAGGTCAACGACCGCAACACCATTACGGATTTATATGTAAACGCCCACCGCGCGGCGACCGGCAATCTGAAAGTGCGCCAAGCCCTGATGCTCGCCATCGACCGTCCCGCCCTGGCCGAAGCGCTCGGCGGCGGCGTTTCCGTCCCGACGGTGCAATTATTTGCGCCGTTCTCCCCCATGTTCGACCCCGCCCTGGAAAAACGTTTCCCCTACGATCCCGTCAAGGCGCGGCAATTGCTGAAAGAGGCCGGGTTTCCCGACGGCGTCGACATCAACTGGCTGATGTCCAACACCAGCGAAACACGGCTGGTCGCGGAAGCGATGCAGGCGATGGTGGCGGAGTCAGGGATTCGCATGAAATTCGATGTCGTCGATATCTCCCAATACGTCTTGTTCCGCCGTCCGCCGGGACGCGGCGATATTTACCTCGGGCGATGGGGCGGGCGTGCCGATCCGTTGCAGGTGTTTCAGGAAGTCGCCAGTTCGGATGGATCGGTAAACGCCGGCGGCGCGGCGGTGCCGGAGATCGACGCGCTGATCGCGAAGGCCCGAGCGATGCGACTGGACGATCCGGCGCGGCAGGCGATTTTGCGGGAATTGAACCGGCTGACCACCGAACAGGTGTCGCATATCGCGCTGATGACCCGGCCGAACGTCTATGCGTTCAAGCCGGGCTGTGTGCTGAATTTGACCTCGTATTTGAATACCGGCAGCGACCGGTTCAACGACGTGAAGGTCGCGAAAGGATGTAAATAGCGCCCCTTAAGCCGACATCTGAATCGGCGGCTCCACATCGTCCGGAATCGGGCACACATACGGCGTCCGAGCGACCCGCGCCCGATGATCCGCCTTCGCGCGGGCGATCAGGGTTTCGTCGTGCAGGACATCCAGCGCCGTGCCGGCCATGACTTTCGCGACATGGACCATGCCTTTATGCGCCGCCGGCAGTTTGCCTTGTGCCGTCAGCTGCCAGGAATGGCCGGGCGTGCCGATGGCGTACACCGAACCCCGGGCCTGCACGGTCGGCACCGCCCAGCTCACGTCGCCCACGTCGGTGGAACCCATCATCGGCGCGGTTTTGGCGTCCAGCGGCACGATGGTGTCGCACAACGTCGTGCCGGGCGCATACGGCATGCCGGCGCGGCGGTAGGAGCTTTCGATATCCTCCTCCGACAACGTCGCCTGAAATTTGGCGGCCGTCGCGCGATCGGAATCGTCGTACGGCGGCGCACCCAGGCGGGACAAATTGTCGTGCAACGCCTTCTCCAGCGGCGTGTTGCCCAACAGGTTCGATACCGCGGAGATCACCTTGGTCTCGACGGTCGTTTCCGTCATCAGCGCCGCGCCATCGGCGATTTTCCGCACCCGGCCGATCAGCTGATTCAATTCCGGCAGGTTCCGCGCGCGGATCAGATACCGCACCTTCGCGAACGCCTGCACGACGTTCGGCGCGATGCCGCCAGCGTCCAGGATCGCGCTGTGAACCCGCGCGTCCGAGGGCATATGCTCGCGCATGTAGTTCACGCCGACGCTCATCAGTTCGACGGCGTCCAGCGCGCTGCGCCCCAGATGCGGCGACGCGGCGGCATGCGAGGCTCGGCCCGTGAACGAGAAATCGATGCGGGTGTTAGCGAGCGACATCGGCTCCCAAACCCCGGAAAACGATGACGGATGCCAGGAAATCGCGATATCGACATCGTCGAACACGCCGGCGCGGACCATGAAGCCTTTTGCGGCGCCGCCTTCCTCGGCCGGGCAGCCGTAATAGCGGACTCGCCCTTTCAGGCCGTTTTCGGCGAGGTATTCCTTCACCGCCGTTGCCGCGAGCAACGACGCCGACCCCAGCAAATTATGTCCGCAGCCATGGCCGTAACCGGGTCCCGGCAAAGGCCGCTGTTCGGCCACACCGGCTTCCTGCGACAGGCCAGGCAATGCGTCGTACTCGCCCAGAATGGCGATCACCGGGCCGTCCTCCCCGGCCTCGCCCATGACGGCGGTCGGGATGCCGGCGACATTCTCCGTCACCTTGAAACCCTGCGCGTTCAGCATCGCCGTGTGCTCGGCGCAGGACTGGAATTCGCCGTAGCAGAGTTCCGGGGTGCCCCAGACGCGGTCGGACAGAGCGATGAACTCTTCCTGATGGGCGTCGATCCGGCGCCAGATTTCCTCGGTGTTTTGCATGGCTCGGGCTCCGATTAGGGACGGTGACAGAAGCAGGTGGTCAGGTGGTCGTCGACCATGCCGGTCGCCTGCATGAAGGCATAGCATATGGTGGAACCGACAAAACGGAAGCCTGCTTTGCGCAGGGTTTTGCTCATGCGGTCGGATTCCGGCGTAGTGGCGGGGACTTCGGATGGGTTGGCCCAGCGGTTCCGCACCGGGGTGACCATCGACCACAGCAACCCATCCAGACTACCGGCGATCGCCAGCGCCGCCTTCGCGTTCTCGCGCACCGAATAGATCTTCAACCGGTTGCGGATCAGCCCTGACCCGGCGATCAACGCTTCCAGTTCCGCGTCCGTCATCGCCGCCACGCGGGGAATGTCGAACCCATGATACGCCTCCCGATACGCATCGCGGCGCATCAGCACCGTGCGCCATGACAGGCCGGCCTGGGCGCCCTCCAGCGTCAGCATCTCGAACAACTTCGTATCGTCGTGTTCGGGCACGCCCCATTCGGTGTCGTGATACGCCTGCATCGTGGGGTCGTTGGCGGTGGCCCAGGCACAGCGCGGAAGGGTTGGGTCGATCATGCGGTTACCGTTGAAACAAAGCGGGCTTCGGAGTTGCCCCCGAAGCCCTGGCATTGTTTTGACTGTCCGTTTCCGGACCGGAGTAATCTATGCCGCCGCGTCCGCGCCGGCAATCCGAGCCTCGGTGTGGGAAGCCAAGGAACAATGAGACACTGGATCACCTCCTTTCGGTTGATTGAAGACAAACGGAGTGTGACGTGCCTTTCCGCGCCGATGCAAGCGATTCCCGCACGATTTATGCCGGTGCCGCCATTTTTTCGCGGCGGCGGTGCCAGCCTTCCATCAATTGAAACACGGTGGCGGCGGTTTCCTCGATGGACCGGCGGGTGACGTCGATCACCGGCCAGCCATGGCTGGTGCACAGGCGGCGCGCCCAGAGCAATTCCTTCTTCACCGCATCTTCGTCGATGTAATCGGTGCCGCCCTGCCGCGCGAAGCCGGCCGCGCCGCTGCCGCCGATCAATTTCAGCCGGTGGCGGCGGATTTCGATCAGGGCATTGTCCTCCAACGTCAGGCCGATCACCGGGCAGCGCGCGTTGAGCAGGCCAGGGACGTCCGGTGCCCCCGGCACCAGCGGCACGTTGGCGGCCTTGATGCCGCGATTGGCCAGATAGAAGCAGGTGGGGGTCTTCGAACTACGGGACACGCCGACCAGGATCACATCGGCCTCAGCGAGGTTGGTGTGCGCCTGCCCGTCGTCGTGCGCCAACACGTAATGCATGGCGTCGATGCGCTTGAAGTAGTCCGTGTTCATCACGTACTGCTGACCGGGCTTGGCGGTGGCTTTTTCGCCCAGATAGGCCTGCAGCATGGTCAGAACGGGATCGAGCACGTTCACGATCGGCAAGTTCAGTTGCTGGCAGGTTTTCTCCAACTCGGCCCGCAGGCCCTGATCGACGATGGTGGACAGAACGGGGCCGGGTTCGGCCTCGATCCCCTCGATCACGCGGTGCAGTTGGAAGCGCGACCGGATCATGTTCCAGCGGTGGTGAATCACGTCGGCGTGCTTGAACTGCACGATGGTGGCGCGTGCCATCGTGTTCAGGGTTTCCCCGGTGGCGTCGGAGACAAGATGGAGGTTGATGCGCTGGGTGTCGTCCATGCCCCGATGCTATGCCCCTACCTGGACCTGTCAATCGGGATTAGGCTGGCGCACCACCAAAGAGAGGCCGCTCATGACCTACCTCGCCCCCAACTCCGTTCAAGCCCGCGATATCGCCACCATCGTGCATCCCCAGACCAATCTGGTCACGCATATGACGCAAGGGCCGCTGGTCATCGGCCAGGGCAGCGGCTGCTTCGTCACCGACGACAGCGGGAAGGAATATTTGGACGCCGCCGCCGGGTTGTGGTGCGCGTCCCTCGGCTACGCCTCCGAACGCCTCGCCCGCGTCGCCTACGAGCAGATGCGCAAGCTCGGGTACTACCACCTGTATCGCGGCACCACGAACGACAACAGCGTCGATCTGGCGGAAAAGCTGCTGTCGATCGCGCCGGTGCCGATGAGCAAGGTGCTGTTCCAGTGTTCCGGCTCCGAAGCCAACGACACCGCGATCAAGCTGGTCTGGTACTACCACCACGCCATCGGCAAGCCGGAAAAGCGAAAAATCATCGGCCGCAAGATGGGGTACCACGGCAGCACCACGGCCTCGATCAGTGCCTCCGGCAAGGCCGACATGCACGCGGACTTCGGCCTGCCGTTCCCGGGGTTCGTGCACACGGAATACCCGCACTACTACCGCGACCACCAGGAAGGGGAATCCGAGGAACAATACGCCACCAGACTGGCGGATGCGTTCGAACAGCTGATCCTCCGCGAAGGCCCGGAGACGTGCGCCGCCTTCATCGGCGAACCCGTGATGGGTGCCGGGGGCGGACTGCCGCCACCTCGGACATACTGGGAGAAGATGCAGGCGGTCATCCGCAAATACGACCTGCTGTTCATCGCCGATGAGGTCATCTGCGGCTTCGGTCGCACCGGCAACATGTGGGGTTCGCAAACCTACGATCTGAAGCCGGACATGATCTCCTGCGCCAAGGCGCTGTCGGCGGGGATGCAGCCGATCTCCGCCCTGATGATCAACCAGCGCGTGTTCGAAGCCATGCTGGACGAAAGCCGCAAACTGGGGAATTTCGCGCACGGATTCACCTATGCCGGGCATCCGGTGACGACGGCGGTCGCGCTGGAAACCCTAAAAATCTACGAGGAAATGGACATGCTCGGCCATGTCCAGCGGGTCGGCCCCTACATGCAGCAAGCGCTGGGCAAGCTCATCGACCACCCGCTGGTGGGCGAGGTGCGCGGCATCGGCATGATTGTCGGCATCGAAATGGTCGCGGACAAGGAAACCCGAGCGTTATACGATCCGGCGCGCAAGGTTGGCGCGACGGTGGATAAATACGCCAGGGAACATGGGTTGATCTGCCGGCTGATCGGCGACCGGGTAGCGTTCTCGCCACCGCTGATCGTAACGGAACAGGAAATCGATCAAATCGCCGCGCGGCTGCGACGCGCGCTGGACGACACGTGGTCGGAAATCCGGGGGCATTGATCCAAGCCGTGCCGAACTACAGATTTTCGCCGTGGGTGCTGCTTTACGCGCTGCTGATCGCTTACAGCAGCACGGTCATCGGGCCGATGGGCCTGCACTACGTGCCGATCGATCCCACCGAGGCTTGGTCGCAATTCATCGGGCGCGCCTTCACCTGGGTCGATAACGGGTCCGATCAACGAGCGGACTGGATGGGCAATCTGTCGATGTACATCCCGTTCGGCTTCCTGCTGACCGGCACGCTGTGGCCTCGGCGCGGCGGGGCCGGTGGGCGGGGCTTGGCGATGTTGGCGGCATTCGCGGTCGGGGTGGGATTTCTACTGGCGGTGAAATACGCCCAAATCTTCTTCCCACCCCGCACCGTCACGCTGAATTACGTCGTCGCGCAGAGCGTCGGCACCGCGGTCGGAGCAATGGTCTTCGCGCTGACGCATGGGCGGATGTCGCGGATGGTCTGGCACGGCGCCAGCGGCGGACGAGACAATCTGCGCACGCTGCTACGCGTCTATGCCGCCGCGCTGTCGATATTCCTGCTGATGCCGCTGGATTTCGCGCTCAGCGTGGGTGACTTGATGGCCGTCGCTCAACGTTTGCCGTCGGTGCTGTTCGCGATGCCGGGCGCTGGACGGCCGGCGGTGGTGCAAGCCACGGCACTTGTCGCCAGCACGGTTGCCGCGGCGCCGTTCGGTCTACTGATGGTGGTGGGACCCAACGGCCGCAACCGGTTGTTCGGCGTGGCGATATTACGCGGCATCGTGTGGATGCTGGTGCTGTTCGCGTTGACGGCCATGCTGCTCAGCGGCGCGCCGACATTCGTGTCGGTGTTTTGCCGCATGATCGGCGTCGGCGCCGGGGTCTGCGGTATGCGATGGCTCGTACGGCAAGACCCGCGACGTCTGCGGCAACGGCTGCGCACCTGGTCGCTGCTGCTGCTACCGTTGTATTTGCTGGTGCTGCTGGCTGTGAACGGCGTGTTGTCCACCCATTGGCGCAATCCGGCGGAGACATTGCGCGATGTCTATGTTCTAGGGCTTATTCCGCTGTTCGATTATTACATCGTCACCAAGGCGGCCGCGGCGAAGAACATTGTCGGGCATCTGGCGATGTATGCACCGCTGGGCGTGTTTGCGTGGCTGCGCGGCTACCGTCCGAGGGCCGGCTTCGTCTGGGCATTTGTCTTGGCGCTGGGCATCGAAACCGCACGGTATTTACGGCCGGGGCTCGAGGGCGACGTCAACGCTGTCGCGGTTGCCGGACTGGCGGCATTGTTCGCGGCCCGGCTGATGCCCGGCCTTTGGCGCATGCTGGAAGGGGCGATGTTGCCAGCGCTGGCGACGCCGAACGGGGACCAGGCCCCTGGTTGGCGAGAACGGGCGGCAGCGGGGCAGGTCCGCGCGATGGCACGAGCGGCCACGGACGAGGAAACGGAACATTTTTAAACGTTCCGCTTCCCCTCCCAAAGCAGCATCCCGCACCAGCAAATCAGTAAAAAAAGCGTTGCGAGCTTCGCGACCTCCAGCAAATCGTCGGCGACGCCCGAGATCATGAAGGACACAACCGATCCCGCCACGACGCCGCCGATCGCCTCGCCTCGCAGGGCCGCGCGCAGGCTTCCTGCCAGGGCCAGGCCACAGGCGGACAGAAACGCCAGAAGTCCCAGCACCCCGGTCTCGAACAGCAGCATCAGGTATTGGTCCTTGATGCGCCAGGACAAATGGTCGTCGTCGGTGAACAACCACCGGTCCAGCCCGTGTGTGAAATCGCCGTTGGTCAACAACGCATGGCCGCTGGAATCCGTCAGGTGCACGTCGCGCAACGCCAAGGAATTGCCCGAGGGCGTAAACAATGCCAACTCCACCGGGCGATGGATCAATCCACCCAAAACACTGCCGCCTAAACCGTCGCCTGACAGGGTAACGGACAGTTCCTCCCACACGCCCGGGTGGGCCGGCGCGGCCTGACCGCCGCGACAATTATCCGAATAGAGCAGCACTTTATCGCACAGGATATAGCCGACCTCGGCGGTTTTCGCGGCAGACCGGAAACGCAGCGTCAGATGGAGCGGGCCGGCGCCCGGCGGCTGAATTTTCTGCCCAAAATACAACGGCGTGACCGTCCGCAACGACAGGAACGGGCCCTTGCTGTCGGTCTCCACGCTCAGGTTGCTGGGGCGGTTGACCTGCGCGCGGGAACGCATGGCCCGTTGGTACGTGCCCAATCCCATACCGAACACGTCGGTCGCCACACCGGGATCGCGCACCGACCAACCGGTCTGCCAGTTCATCTCGCGGGTTATCAGGTCCTCCGCCAGCGTGCTGAAGCGCTGCCGCATCATCTCGGACGACGCAGCCGTCCCCAGGACCGCCATCAACAGGACGATGGGAACGACCGCGAACGGCCAGGTCGTGCGGCCGCGTCGCGACGCCAGCAGCAGGCCCATGCCGGTTACCAACCCCGCCCCCAATGCCGCCATATAGGCCGTGCGGGCAAAGGTGACCGCCAGCGTATAGGCACCGCCCAACCCTATCGCGATAAACACCGGCCACAGAAACCAGCGGCCTCGGCGCGGGCCGAGCGTCAGAACGAATGGCAGAGCCATCGCTGCATAGGCGCCGATATGCCCGCCGCCGATCCGCATACTGGTGAACGGCCCAACCACACGGTAGTCGGTGGCGAAATCCGCCAGCCCGACGAACAACGCGCGCTCCAAAACCACTTCCACCGTGACGACGGCCAGTCCGATGGCGATGCCGCGGCCGAGCCAAAGGGGAACGTCGCCGACCACGCGTTGGCGCTGGCGGAGGAATGGAAGAAGGGCAAAGGCCTCGGCTGGACCTTTCAGCAGGCGCAAAGCGTTGTCCGGCCGCAGATAGGGATTGTCGGAATGCCCCGTGAACCCCAAGGGGGAGTAGAGCCCAATGCTGAGGCTAATGGTGTAGGACACGACCAGCAGCCCCAGCACCGCTTGCACCCATCCGCTCGGGATCAGGTCCCCCAGGGTAGGCGGGGTGCGAATCAGCAGGACGGCCAGGGTCGTCAGGACGAACAAATCCGCGCTGGTGACAGTCGTCCAACCGCTCCACAGGCCAAGGTCCAGCGATGGCAATAGGGCCGGCAGCACGATCAGATACAGACCCGGTCGCCGCCAGAGCAGCGTCGCGTAGACCGCGACAGCCGCCGCCAACAACCAAGGAGAAATCGGGAAGAGCGCCAGCATCGCGACGCTGGGCACAACACACAGCCCGACCAGCCCGTACTGGCACAATCGGAGGAGCAGGGAGACGGGCATGAGCGAGCGGGACACCTTTGGAACAGTCGATACGCGCTTACTGTGCGGCAAGCGGGGTTTCGCGCAAGGGTTGCTGGTTCACTTGGACGCGTTTCTATCCTATGCCATGGGGGTCTCAGGTGCGGGGGAAACAGTTGCCATGCGTGTCTTCTGGACGATTTTCCTGTGTTTCGGCACGGCTTTGGCGCGCGCCGAGCCGGTCGCGCTGCCGCCGGGTCTCACACAGGTGGGACTGTCGGCCGACGAAAATGCCACCGCGGGGAACAACGCCACACACATCGCGCGCGACAGTGCTGGGCATGTCCACATGGTTTGGGTCGACAGCGGGCGGCAAGGCGAGAAAACCGGCCCGGTGTATCGCCGGCTGAACGTCGCTGCCGACGGCGCGGTGCAACTGGAAACGCCGCCGGTCTATATCGCCGACAAGACGCCGGGCGACTGGAACGCCTACCCGGCTTTGGCCGCCACTGGCGATACCGTCTTTGTCGTTTGGCAGGGCGGCGGGACCGCGCGTGTACGCCGCTTCGATGGCCGCGAGTGGGGGCCGGTGGTGGACACCGGGGCCAAAAGCGACGGACGCGATGTCGGTCCCTCCATGCAGGCGGATGCGTCCGGCGTGCGGGTCGTGACACCGTCCGGACAGTTCGCGATCTCCACCGACGGGGGCGCGACCTGGAAAACCGAACCCGTGCCGCTGCCCTCGGGTCAGCACATGAAAACGGCCTCAATCGCGGCCGACCCCGCGGGCGGCGTGGTCCTGGCGTTCAGCAGCGTCGTGCGGGACCCCAAGGAGACCGCGAAAAACGAAGGTTCGGGTGGATACTGGCAGTTGCGGACCATTCGCCGCTCATCGGGTGGTGCCTGGAGCGACGCAGGCGACGTCCTGGCGGCGTTCCCGGAATGGGCGGAAGCGAAAGGCGCCAGCGATTCACTGGCGGACTGGGTGCGGATCGGGACCGATACCGCCGGCGGGCAGCATCTGCTTTGGCACGGCACTGGAATATCGCACATCTACGGCAACGATCAGGCGTACTACGCGTATCGGGCGCCGAAAGGGGAATGGCAGGCGCCGATCCCGCTGGTGAAGCGGGACGATGCAAAGGGGATCAAATTCTCCTTCGCGCCGTCGTTGACGCTGGATGGGGAAAACGTGCTGGCAACCGTTTTCTACGATGTCTACGACGGCACGCGCTGGGCCGGCTTCGATGCGGATCTGGTCCCGTTTCTACGCGGAACGCAGCACGGCGCCATGCTGCCTCTGACCCATTTCGTGCGGGCGTCGATCGACGCGAAAAAGCCGGTGGGCGCTTTGAGCAGCCGTTTTCCGTCGGCTGCTCTGGCGCCGTACCATGCACCGGACGGGCATGTGTGGCTGGATATGCTGGAGACGTTTATTCCAATGGGCGTGGACGGCGTGCCGAAATCGATCGTCCATCAGCGGGTGGATGTCACAGGGGCGGTGAAGCCGTAATCACACCCCCAACTGCGTCGCCAAATCCTCGATATCGGTCGCGACGATGTCCCAGTCCCGATCGGCGGCGTAGTCGCGCTTTTGGTGCGGACCGTATTCCAGCGGCCGAGGCCAGAACGCCGTCATCAACCCGGCCTTGCGAGCCGCCCCAAGATCGCCGTTATGCGCGGCAGCCATCATCACCTGACCGGGTTCCAGGTCCATGAGTTTCGCCACGCCCAGATACGTCTCCGGGTCCGGCTTGAAGTGCATGAACAAATCCGACCCGAAAATCATATCCCACGGCAGGCCGGCATGTTTCGCCATGTAGGTCAGCAGCGACACATTGCCGTTGGACAGCGGCCCGATCACGTATTGCGTCTTCAGCCGAGTCAGCCCCGGCACCGAGTCCTTCCAGCCGTTCAGCCGGTGCCAACCGAGGTTAATGTGCACCAGATCGGCCTTATTCAGCCCCTTGATCCCGAAATCCGCGACCAGTTGATCCAACGAGGCTCGGTGCAGCGCGTCCAGCTTGGTCCAAGGCTGCTCGCCCTTGCGCACCCGATCCATCGAAGGGTGATAGGCAGCACGCCAAGCATCCACCAGCGCCGGCCAATCGGCGGTCACGCCACGCTGCGCGCCATAGGCGGACAGATCGGCGATCAGGCTGCTGCGCCAATCGACGACGCTACCGAAGGTGTCGAATACGATGGCGACGGGCTTTTTAGTGGGCATGGCGTCCTCCGGGTTTCGGGGAAAACAAGCCGCAACCGGCGATCCGGTCAAGCCGTGTCAGAACAGGCCGAACAACCCGCGCAGGAAACCCGGGGTGAGCATGGTCAGCGGGTTCACGAACACCGTCGGATCGGCGAGCGGGCCGCGTATCGTATACCCCGCCGCGAACAGCCCGCCGCCTTCCTCGCCCCGGAACAGACCGCCGAGGACGGGGATTTTGCCGAGCAGCGAGTTGAAGAAATAGGCCGGCACGATGGTACCTTCCAGATTCGCGGTCTCGGCGCGCAAATTCACAGTGCCCTTCGCGGTCATGCCCAGCGACGGGCTAAAGGCCCGCATGTCCTTCAGTTCCAGGGTATCGTCCGACAGAACGAAGGGTGCTGTCAGGCTCCCGAACCCCAGGCCGGGGCCGCGCACCACGTCGACCAGCCCGTACAAGGTCATCGCCTGCAACAACTTGCCCAGCGCCGGGGCGCCGCGCACCCGAAAATCGGCGATCTCCACGCTACCGTTCAGAGCGTGGGCGGCGTTGCTGTCGTCGTAAGTGCCGCGAACGGTCAGCGTGCCACCCTGGATAGTCTTGACCATGTCCGCCCCGCGCAGGAATGCCCCGGCGTCGGAGGACGTCGCCGTCAGTTGGCGGATGCCGCGTTCCCGGACGATCGTCACGCCGAACGGCGCGGCCGGTTGCATGGCACCGGCGATATGCAGACTCTGCAACACGCGTCCGTCATGGGCGGCGTCCACCGTGACCTTGATCGCGACGGAATCGTTGGCCAGCAGGATGCGGCCGAACGATCCAGTCATGGTCCACGCCGATCCCGGTGGCGGTTCGGGTTTGTTCTTGTCGCGCGGCGGCGTTGCCTCCGCCAGCTTCGCGCCGAAATCCAAGGTCGGACCGTTCAGCGCCAGCACCACCGGGCCGGCAGCCGGCAGTTCGACCGACCCGGCGATCTCCGTGCGACCCAGGGTCAGCCGGTCCAGCCGAATCGCGGCGATCCGCCCGTCCACGGCTCTGGCGGCGGCGCGCAGGCTCAGATCGGGCCCGTCGAGGGCAATGGCCTCGATACCGGTCATACGATCCTGCGCCAGAACCAGACGGGCGGTGGCCTTGGCAGTCGTGCCAACGGGCTTGCGCCACGCCAAGGGTGCGACAGTCAGCGTGGCCCCGGTCAGATCGGCCTCGATCGCCAGGGCACCGGCCCCGTTCACCTGCCGCGTCCAAACCGCGGACATCGGCAACGCATCGCCGGTCAGCAGGTCGCTTGCGTCCAATCCGGCGGCGGCAAGCTGGCGCGAGCCGGTTTTGGCCGACACGGCGATCCGCTGGCTGACCGCGGTCGGTTTTTCGGCCTGAAAATCCATCAGGCCGTCGATCTGCGCCGGGATGCCCCCGATCGCGCCCGTGCCCTTCAGCGTCAGTTGGTCCTTGTTCGCCACGATATCCAGCGACGCTTTGTCAAGGTCCCGCCCGGCTGCGACGGCGGTCAGATGGCCCTGACGGAGCTGCGCGGTCGCCTCGATGTCGACCTCATCCAGCGTGACCTTGTTCTCCAGCGGCAGCTTGATTTTCAGGGCGATGGCCGCATCGCCGCCTGGCTCGCGCAGGTCGATCGGGTGGGTGGCGAGCAGCCGGAGGCGCGGCTCTTTCAGCAGCGCGATGACGTCGGCGAAAGGACCGTTCCCCCGCACCTCGATGGTCGCGTCCTGATCCTTCACCGCCATGCCGACGATGTGCATATGCCCACCGGTCAGCTGGATGGGCGTGGCGGTACCGACGCGCTGACGTCCGGCCAGAAGGTCGATGTCTACCGTATCGACGTCGGTGAAGTGCACACGGGCCTTCACCTGTTCGGCCGGTGGGGCCGGGCGGAGCCAGTGGACGGTCCCGTCGTCGACGTCCAGCGTACCGGACATAGCGGTTAGCTCCGGTGCGCTGAAGTCGCTGTTGGCGTCCAACGTCAGATCGATATGGCCATCATGGGCGATGCCGGCGGTCAGGTTTTCCGTCAGCCAAGGGCGCGCGCCGCCGCCCACGCCGGTCGGCCAAAGGCGTGGCAGATGGGCGATGGCGACTCGATCCAGACTCAACCCGAGCGTCGCGGACAGCCGGGTGGGGCCGATCCGCGCGCTGCCGGTCACCGATACGGCAGTGTCGGGGAGGCCGTCGGCCCCCGGCAACACCAATTGCGCGTGTTGCAACGCCAACGCTTCGGGCGTGGCGGTCAGGTAAGCCGTCGCCGATTTGACCGGCACCGTCCCGGTTCCCAGATGGATCGCCCCAGTGCCGGCCGTCAGGGACACGGTGCCGGACCGTGGCACCAGATCGCGCGACACCATGATCGCGCCGCTGGCCTCGACCGGTAACGCGAGGGCCGCGAGGCCGGCGAAAGCAGGCGCTGCGGACGCCCATTCGGATGGCACGACGGGCATCAGCACGAACCGCAGGCCGATGGATTCGCCGTCGGGGGTGGACCCCGCGGACAAGGTGGCGCTGGCAGCCCGTTCGCCCAAACGGATCGTGGCGGCGGCGCTCGCGCTCACCCCGCCGCCGGCGCGCCGGACCAGATCGATCTCGGCGTGTTCGACCGTCCATGTCACCGCCAACGGCCGATCCACGATCCGCAGGCCGATATCGGTCAGACGGATGCGCCGCAGCTGACTGAGCGGGTGCGCACCCGGAAGGGTGTCGCTGGCAACGGGCCGCATCAATTCGGCCAGCGCGGGCCCGGCAGGCAAAGCGGACTCGGATGCCCCGGCGTCTTCGGTCAACGTTCCCAGATCGACGCCGAAACTGTTATCGGCGGCCCGTGTTCCGCTCAGACGCAGCCCGTCGAGCGTCAGCGTTCGCGGCATCATCCGCCCGGTCAGCAACGCGCCCATGGATAACGTGACCGCCGCGCGCGGGGCTGTCAGCAACACCCGGCCGCCCTCGTCCACCACCGCGATGTCCCGCAACGCGAGATCGAGCGGCGAATCGAGCCCCTTGGCGAACCCTTCCCACGCCAAAGCCATGCCGCCGATCCGCACGCGCGTCGGGGCGCCGTCGGCGTTGATCGCGGCTTCCAGCCGGCCGGCCAGAAATCCGACATCCATCGGCCCCTGCGCCAAGCGCCAGACAAGCAGCGTCAGCAGCGCCACGGTCAGCAGCAATGCGCCGAACACCCGGGCGACGATTTTGTGGGTGAACCGAAAGCCGAGGTGAAAATGTCTCAGGGCTGCTGTCTCTTGTCGTGCGAGCGGGCGCCGTAGCGATTCGGCTCGGGAATCCAGCTGGTTCGCGATGTGTGTAGGTGCCGGAGGCGACGGGGTCAACGAAAACGGTGTCTTCGGGAGGGGATCGCATATGACCTTTGGCGCCCCCGTTCGTCATGGTCGGGCGTGACCCGACCATCTCCCGCGCTTTTACGCACCATTGAAAAGGCAGGGTTTTTCGAACGGTGCCCCATTGGCGTGAGATGGTCGGGTCAGGCCCGACCATGACGGAAGGTGTCGGAAATCCGCCATATGCGATAACCCTGTATCTTAGGGAGGGGATCGGAAACGACCGTTACATCGATTCGTCGCTTGACCGGATGCTAATCGACCCGGCAGCGTGACGGCCCATGGCCAAGCCCCCTCCCCCGCCAGTTACGCCGACGCGCCCTTGGCCGCTGCCTTACGACGCGGCGGCGGCAGAACGGCTGACCGAGCGGTTCGCCGAAGCCGGCAGAGCCGAGAAGCACGCGGCGGCGGCGCCGGATGTCGCGGCTATGCTGCGCGCCCTCGGCGGCAACAGCCCCTATTTGAGCGATCTGGCGATGCGGGAAACCGCAACCGTCCGCCGGTTGGCCGAAAGCGGACCGGATGCCGTGGTGCGGGACGCGATGGCTACCCTGGCCGCGGAACCGCCCTCGTCGTCCAGAGACAAAGTCGCGGCGGCGGTGCGGCGGGCTAAGCGCGTTGTCGCCCTCACCGTCGCGGTGGCGGATATCGGCGGGCATTGGCGGTTGGAACAGGTAACCGAGGCCCTGTCGGCCCTCGCCGAGGCCACTCTGACGCTGGCGGTCGCGCATCTGCTGCGCGCGGCCCACGACACGGGCGACCTGTCTTTGCCCGACCCGGATCGCCCCGCGATCGGGTCCGGCTTCACCGTCCTCGGCATGGGGAAGCTGGGGGCGCGCGAGCTGAACTATTCCTCCGACGTGGATCTGATCCTGTTCTACGACCCGGAGGCCGGTGTCTACACCGACCGAACCGCCGGCGACGCGCTGGGGCGCTTCATGGTGCGCCTGTCGCGCGATCTGGTCGCACTGATGGAGGCTCGCGACGCCGGCGGCTACGTCTTCCGCACCGATCTGCGGCTGCGCCCGGACCCGGCGGCGACCCCGCCGGCGATGTCGGTCGGCGCGGCCATCGCCTACTACGAATCCATGGGCCTGAATTGGGAGCGCGCCGCCATGATCAAGGCTCGGCCGCTGGCCGGCGATCTGGCGCTGGGCTGGCGGTTCCTGGAGGCGATCCGACCTTTCGTCTGGCGGCACGGCCTGGATTTCGCGGCGGTGGCGGACATTCACGCCATGAAGCAGCGGATCGATCGGCATCGCGGTACCGCGCTGACCGCCGGGCGCGATCCAGTGGCTCGCATCGCCGGCCACAACGTCAAGCTGGGCGAAGGCGGCATCCGCGAGATCGAGTTCATGGCGCAGACCCTGCAACTCGTCTGGGGCGGGCGCGATCCGGCGTTCCGCACGCCGCAGACATTGACGGCCCTGCGGTTGCTGTCCCGCGCCGGGCTGATCCCCGCGAAGGCCGCATCCGAACTCGCCACGGCTTACCGCTTCCTGCGGCAGGTCGAACACCGGCTGCAAATGGTCGCCGACCGGCAGACGCACGACGTCCCCAAAGCGCCCGCCGATATCGCCCGCATCGCCATTTTCATGGGCTACCCCGATGCCGTCGCCTTCGCCCGCGCGCTGCTGCGGCAGCTCGGCAGGGTACGGGCGCATTTCCGCGACGTGTTCGCGCTGGTGCCGGAGCCGCTGGAGGGCGTGCCGACCGAGGCCGCGCTGGATTTTGCCGGGGACGGGCCCGCGCCAGCCGACACGCTCGACGCACTACGCGCCATGGGGTTTGCGGCGACAGACCGTGTCGTGGCGGCGGTCCGTGCCTGGCAGGCGGGGCACGTCCGAGCCCTGCGGTCGGAGCGCGCACGCGCCCTGATGGGGACGATGCTGCCGGCGATCCTGGAACGGCTCGCGGCGCAACCGCACCCGGATGAGGCGTTCGGCCGGTTCGACCGCTTCATCGCCGCCCAGCCCACCGGGGTGCAGCTGCTGTCTTTGTTCCAGCACAATCCGGCCCTGCTCGACCGGGTCGCGGCGGTGCTCGGGGCCTCGCCCCGGTTGGCGGAACACTTGGCACTGCATCCGGCGTCGTTGGAGGGATTGTTGTGGCCCGAGGAGGGCGAGCCGCCCGCACGCCAGTTGCGCGCGCGTCTGCGGGATGCGCGGCAGTTGGAGGATGTTATCGAGATTACCCGCCGCGCGGTGAAAGCCGAGGATTTCGCGGTGTCGGTGGCGCAGATGGAAGGACGCCTGGACGCGGATGCCGCCGGAGAACGCCGGTCGGCGATGGCCGAGGCGGCTCTCGCGGCGATCTTTCCGCCGGTTCTGGCGGATTTTGCCGACCGCTTCGGCAAGGTGCGGGGCGGCGGGATGGTGGTGGTCGCGCTGGGCAAGGCCGGCGGGCGGGAGATGATGGCCGGTTCGGACCTCGATCTGATGCTGATCTACGACCACCCGGAGGACGCGACAGAGAGCAAGGGCGCACGCAATCTGCCCGCGAGCCAATGGTTCGTCCGCGCCGCGCATGCCTACGTGGCGGCGGTGACAGCGCCGGGGGTCGAGGGCCGGCTGTACGATGTGGACATGCGCCTCCGCCCGTCCGGTAATAAAGGCCCGGTGGCGGTGTCGCTGGCCAGTTTCCAGCGCTACCACGCCGAGGACGCGTGGACCTGGGAACGCATGGCCCTGACCCGAGCGCGGGTGATCGCGGGGCCGCCGCGGTTGAAAGCGAAGGTGGAAGCAGCAATCGCGGCAGCCATCGTCGAAGCCGGGGATGCGGCGACCATCCGCATCGACGCGGCGGCGATGCGCGCGCGGATGCTCCGCGATCTGCCGCCGGAGGGGCCATGGGACGTGAAGCTCCGCCCCGGTGGGCAGATCGAGGTGGAGTTCGTCGGGCAGGCGCTGCAACTGGTCCACGCGCGGGAGTACCCCACCGTCTGTCACCCGACACTGAGAATGGCACTACGGCGTTTGGCGGATGCGGGCTGCCTGCCGGACGCCGACGCAGCATTGCTGATCCATGCCGATCATGTCTGGCGCACCGTGCAAGGCATGCTTCGGATCGTCGTCGGGCGGGAGGTCGGTTCGGTTTTACCCGATGCGTCCGCTCGACCGCTGTTGGCGGCGGCCGCGGCAGCCGGGTTAAAGGCGATTGACGCGGCGGCGCTGCGTGCCACTCTGGACGCGTTGGCACAAGCGGTGCGGGCGGTGTTCGTCCGCCATATCGGAGAGATTGGATCATGAGCGTGCAAGACGGCGATATGGCACCGGATTTCGAAATGCCGGCTACGGACGGACGCAGCGTCAGTCTGGCGGCGATGGCCGGCAAACCCTTCGTGCTGTATTTTTATCCGAAAGCGGACACCCCCGGCTGCACCAAGGAAGCCTGCGCCTTCCAGGAGGCTCTGCCCCAGCTTGGGAAAATCGGCCTGGACGTGATCGGCGTGTCGCCCGACAAAATGCCGCCCATCGAGCGGTTCGCGAAGAAATACAACCTCACGTTTCCACTGGCTTCGGACGAGTCCAAAGCGGTGGCCGAGCGCTACGGCACCTGGGTCGAGAAATCCATGTACGGCCGCAAATACATGGGCATGGAGCGCAGCACGTTCCTGGTCGACAAGACCGGTAAAATCGCGAAAATCTGGCGCAAGGTCAGCGTCGCCGGCCACGCCGCCGCGGTGCTGGCGGCTGCCGAGGCTCTGTAATTTTCTTGAGGCTTGACTCCCGCCGCCTCCGGGACTGCCATCCCGCCTTCCGCTGAGGATTCACGCGCCCGTGCCCCAACTATCCCTGCACACGCCGGTCGGCGATCTGACCGTGTTCGAGGAAGACGGCGCCATCGTGTCGCTGGATTGGGGTTGGGTGAGCGTGCAGGAGCCCTCCACGCTGCTGCGTGAGGCCGAGTCGCAGTTGCAGGCATTCCTCGACGGCGATTTGAAGGCGTTCGATCTACCGTTGGCGCCCGCCGGCACGCCCTATCGCCAGAAAGTGTGGCAGGCGCTGATGGATATTCCCTATGGCGAGACCCGCACATACGGGCAAATCGTGACCGTGGCGGGGGGTAGTCCGCGATCGGTCGGGCAGGCCAACGGCTCGAATCCCATTCCGCTGATCATTCCCTGCCACCGGGTAGTGGCGGGATCGCATCTGGGCGGCTATTCCGGCGGCGACGGGCTGGACACCAAACGTTGGCTGCTGTCGCTGGAAGGCGCCGGCGGCACCTTGCTCTGACCGACACTCACTGGGGCGTGGCCCCGCAACACGGAGAACACCATGTCGAAGGCCATCCGCATCCACGCCAATGGCGGCCCCGAGGTCATGAAGTGGGAGGATATCCCCACCCCCGACCCCGGCCCGAATGAGGCGCTGATCAAGCAGGAAGCGGTCGGCCTGAACTACATCGACGTGTATTTCCGCACCGGGCTCTACAAAGCGCCGAGCATGCCGCTGATCATCGGTCAGGAAGGCGCGGGCGTGGTGACGGCGATCGGTTCGGGCGTGACGGACGTCGCGGTCGGGGATCGCGTGGCCTATGCGGGATCGCTGGGCGGATATGCGACTCACCGCGTGATCCCGGCCGACCGGCTGGTGAAGCTGCCGGACGCCATCGCTTTCAACACCGGCGCGGCGATGATGCTACAGGGCATGACGGCGCAGTATCTGCTGCGACGCACCTACCACGTGAACCCCGGCGACCCGATCGTGGTGCATGCCGCGGCTGGCGGCGTCGGGCTGATCCTGTGCCAATGGGCGAAGCATCTGGGCGCGACGGTGATCGGCGTGGTGTCGTCCGAGGAAAAGGCCGAGCTGGCTCGTGCCCACGGCGCGCATCACACGGTGGTGGGCTACTCCAGTCTGGTGGCCGACGTGAAGAAGATCACGGGCGGCGCGATGGTGCCGGTTGTCTACGACAGCATCGGCAAGGACACATTCATGGCCAGCCTGGATTGCCTGGCGCCTTTGGGGATGATGGTTTGCTACGGCAATGCCTCCGGCCCCGTGCCGCCGGTCGATATCGGGATTCTGGCGGCGAAGGGCAGCCTTTTCCTGACGCGGCCGTCCTTGGCGACCTACACGGCGAAGGTCGCCGACCTGCGAAAGGTCTCGGCCGATCTGTTCGACGTGGTGGCGAGCGGGGCGGTGAAGATCCAGGTCAACCAGACCTACCCGCTGAAAGACGCGGCCGCCGCGCATATCGCGCTGGAGGCTCGTAAGACGACGGGTAGCACGGTGCTGGTGCCGTAAAGGGGTTCGGTGGGTTTCAACGCCGGCTGAAGCGCCGCAGTTTCTCCCGATCCAGGGTCACGCCCAATCCGGGTCCTGCCGGCAAGTGGATGCGGCAGTCGGCGAAACGCAGAGGTTCGGTCGCCAGATCCTCGGTCAGAATTTGGGGACCGAAATGCTCGCAGCCCCATCCGAGGGTCTGTAGCCCGGCGAATACGTGCAGATGCGCGGCGGCGCCGATGGAGCTTTCCAGCAGGCAGCCGCCATACAACGCGATTCCGGCGGATTCGGCGACGGCCGCCACGTCGCGGGTGGCCAGCAATCCGCCGTGTTTAACCAGTTTCAGGGACACCGCGTCGGCGGCGCCGGCCTGCGCGACCTTGTGCATGTCGTGGGTTGTGAACACGGACTCGTCGGCCAGCAGCGGCATGTCGAACCGCTGGCGCAGGCGTGCCATACCGGCGATGTCCCAGTCCGGCAGCGGTTGTTCGACCAGTTTCACGCCGCAACCGGCCAGAATCGGCAGGCAGCGGCGGGCGGTGGCTTCGTCCCAGGCTTGGTTGGCATCGACGATCAGCGTCGCGCGTCCTTGCAGCGCTTTGCCAATGCGGCACATGCGCGCCATGTCGGCCTCTGGCGATTGCGCGCCGATTTTGACCTTGAACGTGTCGTGCAGGCGGGCATCCAGCTTGCGTTCGGCTTCCTCGATTTCCTGGTCCGGGTCGCCGGACGCCAGGGTCCACAGCACCGGCATACTGTCGCGTACCGCGCCGCCCAGCAGTTGCACGGCGGGCACGTTCAGGGTTTTGCCGACCGCGTCGAACAGCGCGCTTTCGATGGCCGCTTTGGCGGCGTTGTTACGTTTCGCGGCTGCGTCCATGCGGATACGGGCAGCCTGGAAACGGTTCGCGGGCTGGCCGATCAACGCCGGGGCGAGATAGGCGTCGATCGTTGCCTTGATGCTTTCGACGCTTTCCTCGCTCCAGCGGGGACCGCCGAGGGTAGCGGCCTCTCCGATACCCTCGGCGCCGTTATCCAGGCGCAGTTCGACGATCGTGTAGCTTTGGGCGGACACCGACAGCGAGGAAAGCTTATGTTTCCGCACCGTCGGGACGTCCACGATCGTTGCCTGGATGGCGGCGATGTTCATACCCGATGCCATGGCTCAGGCGGCCTCGGCATGGGCGCGGGTCACGACGGTGGTCGGCGCCGTGGCGGATTCGCGGTGCATGACGAAATCGAAGGTTATTTCCGCGAAGGGCGCGTTCAGGCCGGCCGCATGGATTGCCGCCGGATCGGTCTGATGCCGAACCGCCGGGATCAGCCCGTCGCGGGTGGCGAAGGCGAAATCGTCGTGCAGGTATTCGTCGCCGTCGATGTTGATCTGCGTCGTCAACTTCCGGTAGCCGGGCGCGCTGACGAAGAAGTGGATATGCGCCGGGCGGTGGCCGTGGCGTCCGAGCTGCGTGAGCAGTTTTTGGGTTTGACCGTCGGGCGGGCAGGCGTAGCCGGAGGGCAGCAGCGAGCGGAACCGGTAGCGTCCTTCCGCGTCGGTTTCGATCCGGCGGCGCAGATTGAATTTCGGCTGCGACGGATCGAAGAAAGAATAACCGCCCAACGTGTTGGCGTGCCAGACATCGACGATCGCGTGGGCAACGGGTTTGCCGTCGATATCGCGGACCTGGCCGTCCATCAGCAGGATTTCACCGGTTTCGCTGCCGTCGTCGAGCCGCGCTTCGCCTTTGGTCATCGGTGCGCCCGCGACGTAGAGCGGGCCTTCGATCGTGCGGGGCGTGCCGCCCTCGACGCCGGCCTTTTTCTCCGCTTCGTCCATCCGCAGATCGAGGAAGGTTTCGATACCGAGACAGGGGATCAGCAGGCCGGTTTCGTTCGCCTGCCCGAGCGCGGTGAGGTAGCTCATGGCGGACCAGAATTCGTCGGGCTGGACGTCGAAGTCTTCGATCGTGCGGAAGATGTCGGCGACAACGCGATGCACGATCTGCTTGAGGCGAGGGTTGCCGGAATCGTTGTCCAGGCCGCTGACTTTCGTCAATAGCGCCTGGACGGCTTGGGTATTCAGGAGGGAGGCGGACATTTTCGTTTCCTTTGTAGAGGGGTTAACCGAGGTCGCCACCGGCGACGGGAAGCGTCACGCCGGTAATGTAGGACGCGTCGTCGGACGCCATGAACAGGATCGCGGCGGCTTGTTCCGCCGCTGTGCCATATCGTTTCATCAGGCTGGAGGTCGTGGTTTGGTCGACGACCTGCTGGTACCAGCCCTTCTCGGCTGCATCGGGTTCGGCGGTGTTGCGCGGGATGCGGCGCGGCGGCGCTTCGGTGCCCCCGGGAGCGACGGCGCAGACACGGATATTATGTTCCGCGTATTCCATCGCCAGACACGCGGTGATGGCGTTTACGCCACCCTTCGCCGCGGCATAGGGCACGCGGTTGATGCCGCGCGTGGCGACCGACGAGACGTTCACAATTGTCCCTCGGCCCCCCTGGATCATCGCCGGGAGTACGGCGCGGCAGCACCATAAGGTGGGAAACAAGGAGCGGCGGATTTCGGCCTCGATCTGCGCTTCGGAATAATCCGCATAAGGGCGTGCCCAGATCGTGCCGCCAACGTTGTTGATCAGAATGTCGATCCGGCCGAAGCGGGAAAGCGCGGCTTCCATCGCGGCGGTGGCACCGGCATAGGTTTCCAGATCGGTTTCCACACCGATCGCCGCGTCGTCGCGGATTTCGTGCACCAGCGGCGAGCGATCGATCAACGCGGCCTGCCCACCTTCGCGTAACAGGCGCAATGCGACCTCCCGCCCGATCCCCTGGGCGGCACCGGTAATCACCGCCACCTTGCCTTCGAAACGTCCGGTCATCTCTCGCTTCTCCCGCTGTCAGATGTGGTAGATGTCGACGACGTGATGGATATAGTCGTTTTTCAGCACCACCTTCTTGCGCGTAATCGCCGGTTCTGGGCCCGCGATATCCAGCGTGTAGAACGAGGTACCGAAATACGTATCCACGGTTTTGTAGCGGTAACTGTAGGTGACCCAGTTAAACCGCAACTCGACCTGACTACCGGTCTGCCCGACCACTTCCACATTCGCGATATTATGCGACGTGCGCGGCACCGGCAGGCTGGTGGCGCTGGAACGCTCCGTGCGAATGCGGAACACCCGGTCCTCCAGACCGCCGCGATGGCCGTAGTAGATCAGCGAAATCTCGGTTTGCGGATCGCTGACCAGCTCCTCGTCGTCGTCCCAGGACGGCATCCAGAATTCCGCTTCCGGGGCGTAAAGTGCGAGCCAGGCATCCCAGTCGCGATCGTCCAGCAAACGGGCTTCACGATACAAAAACCGGCGAGCGTCTTCGGTGGTGAAAACCGACATGATCATTCCCCCTTCAGCGCGGCTTGCATCGCCTGCTGCCAATATTTGTGCTGCACGACGAACAGGCCTTCGTCCTCGGTGCGTGCGCCGCTCAACAGCGGTTGCAAACCGATGGATTCGGCCGCCGCGTCGGGGCCTTGGATCCAATGCTGGGCACCGCGGCTCATATCGTTCCAACGGGCGGCGCTGGCTTGGTAAGACATCTGGCAGGCGCGGAATTCCTCCAGATCGTCGGGCGTCGCCATGCCGGAGGCGTTGAAGAAGTCTTCGTATTGCCGGATGCGGCGGGTGCGCGCCTCGGCGGCCTCGCCCTTCGGGGCGATGCAGTAGATGGTGACTTCGGTTTTATCCACCGCGATGGGGCGGTAGGTGCGGATCTGGGAGCTGAACTGATCCATCAGGTAAACATTCGGATACAGGCACAGATTGCGCGAACGCTGTACCATCCAGTCGGCACGGGCCTGACCGAATTGCGCCGCCAGTTCCTCCTTGCGCGACCAGTTGGGGCGGTCCTCGGGGTTGGACCAGTTGGTCCACAGCAGCAGGTGCCCGTTCTCGAACGAATAGAACCCGCCGCCCTGCTTCGCCCAGGTTCCGGCGTCCATTGCCTTCACTTCGTCGGTCTGCACCGCCTGCTTGCGGTGGTTGGTCGTGGCGGCGTAATTCCAGTGCACGGCGCTGACATGGTAGCCGTCGGCACCGTTTTCGGTCTGCAGTTTCCAGTTGCCGTCGTAGACATAGGTGGACGAGCCGCGCAGCACTTCCAGCCCGTCGGGCGATTGATCGACGATCAAATCGATGATTTTCGCGGCCTCGCCGAGGTGTTCCGTCAGCGGAACCACATCGGGGTTGAGGCTGCCGAACAGAAACCCGCGATAGGACTCAAACCGAGCGACCTTGGTCAGGTCGTGCGAGCCTCCCTTGTTGAAGGTTTCGGGATATCCGGCGTTGCGCGGGTCCTTCACAGACACGAGCTTGCCATTGTTACCGAACGTCCAGCCATGGAACGGGCAGGTGTAGCTGGTTTTGTTGCCGCGCTTGTGCCGGCAGAGCATGGCGCCGCGATGGCTGCACGCGTTGATGAAGGCATTCAGCTCGCCATTGCGGTCGCGCGCGATAAAAATCGGCTGGCGCCCCATGGTCGTGGTGAAATAGTCGTTGTTGGCGGCAATCTGGCTCTCATGCGCGAGGTAGATCCAGTTGCCTTCGAAGATGTGCTTCATCTCCAACTCGAACAGCGCCGCATCGGTGAAGATGTCGCGGCCCACGCGGAAGGTACCGCTGGCGGTATCGTCCTCCAGTGCGGTGTCGATGGTTGTCTGAACGGCGTCGAGCATCCGGGTCCTCCTGATGTTTTCTTGCGTAACGCCGAGATGCCACTTCTCAAATCGGTCGGTCCAAGACTAAATTGGTTCGCATCATACCCTGGAGGTATCGTGTGGAACTCCGCCAGCTCCGCTATTTCGTCGCCGTGGCGCGTGAACGGAACTTCACGCGCGCCGCGGAGGCGATGCTATCGCGCAGCCGCCGCTCAGCCGGCAGATCCAACAGTTGGAGGACGAGCTGGGCGCCACGCTGATCGAACGCGGCAGCCGCCCGGTGCGGCTGACCGACGCCGGCCGGCTGTTCTTCGACCAAGCGGTGCAGGTGCTCGACCGCGTCGAGGAGATGGGCAGCATGATGCGCCGCCTGCGGGAGATCGAGCGCACCCGGTTCAGCATCGGCTTCGTCGCCTCCACCCTCTACGGCTACCTGCCGGAAGTCATTCGCCGCTTCCGCGCCGCTCGGCCCGATACCGAAATCGTCCTGTTGGAACTGACGACATTGGAACAATTGGCAGCACTGAAAGAAGGCCGCATCGACGTCGGTTTCGGGCGAATCGAATTGAACGACCCGGCGATCGATCGCGTGCTGTTGCGGAATGAGAAGCTGTCCGCCGCGCTGCCGCTGACGCACAAGGCGGCATCGCGGATGGGGTCATTGAAGCTGGAAGACCTCGCCGGCGACACGCTGGTGGTCTACCCGCGGACGCCGCGCCCCAGCTTCGCCGACCAGGTGCTGGAACTGTATCGGGCCAGGGGGATCAAGCCGCGCGCGGTGCACGAGGTACGGGAACTGCAGACCGCGCTGGGCTTGGTGGCGGCGGACAGCGGCGTGTGTCTGGTGCCGGCCTCGGTCGAACGCCTGCGGAGGGATAATGTGGTCTATCGTGCCCTGGATGAGCCGGGGGCGGTGTCGCCAGTGCTGATGAGCACACGAAAGGGTGACAAATCGCCCGATCTGGCCCTGATTTTACGATCCGTGCGGGAGATGTACCGCAAGGCAGGGATCGTATTCGGCGCGTAGGCGGGGCAAAATCCCCGACACCCAAACAAACAGGAGAAAACCCATGCCCGGCATACTCGAAGGAAAATCCGCCCTGATCACCGGCGGCGGCGGCGGCATCGGCCGCGCCACGGCCTTGGCCTTCGCCCGCGAAGGCGCGCGCCTGGCGGTCGCCGACTTCAACGAAGCGGCGGCGGCGGAGACCGTGAAACTGGTCAACGCCGGCGGCGGCCAGGCGATCACGCTGACCGGCGACGTCACCGACAGCGCCACCGTGCAGTCGATCGTCAAAGCCGTCGTGTCCGCCTACGGCCGCATCGACTGCGCGTTCAACAACGCCGGCATCGCCGGGTTCCAGGTCGATGCCAGCGGCGCACGCACGCACGAATGGTCCGATGACGCGTTCGACCGCATGATCGCGGTCAATCTGCGCGGCGTATGGCTGTGCATGAAGCATGAGCTGGTGCAGATGCTCGCCCAAGGCGGTGGCGTCATCGTCAACACCGGCTCGATCGCCGGGCTGGTGGGGTTGCCGACGTCCTCGGCCTATGTCGCGGCCAAGCACGGCGTGCTGGGGCTGACCAAGACGGCGGCGATCGAATACGCCAAAGAAAACATCCGGGTGAACGCGGTGTGCCCCGGCTACATCGAAACGAACATGACGAAGGACGCCATGCAGCGCCGCGGCGATGCCATCATGGCCAACACCCCGTTCCGCCGCATGGGCAAGCCGGAGGAAATCGCCGAGATGGTAACGTGGCTGGCGAGCGACCGAGCGTCGTATGTCAGCGGCGCCTGCTACAACGTGGATGGCGGTTATATGGCCGTCTGACCGGTGGAACGCTGTGCCGGATTGCTCCGGCACAGCGTAACAACTACGGTTATGCCATGACACGTGTCCTTGCCCTGCTGTGCCTGCTGTTCGCCGGTTCCGCCGCCGCGGCCGAATGCCCGGTGCGCCCGCCGCCAGCCGAGGGTGTCGCGTCCGATATCGTTCTGTCGCTCGACCCCGACACGCTGTGGCGCCCGCGCGGTGCCGAGGTGCGCTTCATCGTCACCAGCCGGAGCGGCGGTGTCAGCGTGTCCAAAGTCCAGGTCTGCTTCGGATGGAGCAATCCCGGGGTGCCTGAAAGCGCGGTCAACCAATTGGTCGGCAGCACGCAGGTCCGATCGGTGCCCACCGATAACGGTGCGGTCGAGTACGGCGCGATCCTGCCGACCCTGAAGCCGGTGCCGTGGGGGGAATGGTGGCCATGGCGCGTACTCCGGCCCAATAATTTCGTCTATACGGGCGGCTTCGTCGTACCGGTGGCGGACATGGTGGTCGCCGTTACCCTGGCCTCCGGCCAGACCGTGGTGACATCCGCTCGGGTGGGCGTCACCAGCGTGACCGTCGGGTGGGTTGTGGTCCTCGCGTCGATGGGGATGTTTTGGGGCACGCTGGCGACGATCGCCAACAAACGGCGCATGAGCGGGCGGAACCTCCTGCTGCGCGTCGTTTCGACTCCCGACGGCTATGCCAGCTTGTCGCAGTTCCAGGTGCTGCTGTGGACCAATGTCGTCGGGCTGTGCGCGGTCTATGTCATCACCCTGTCCGGCAATTTGATCCCGATCTCGGTCGGCACCTTAACCTTGCTCGGCATCGCCAGCGGTTCGGCGCTGGTCGCGCGCCTGCCGCAATCCGGCGATGGGGCCGGAGAAACACAGGATACGCCCGGTCCTCCGATCTCTCCGGAATGGGCGGATATGCTGATTCCCAATCGCCGCACGGGGGATATCGACATCACTCGCGTGCAGATGCTGGCATTTACGCTGATCTCGGCCGCATTCGTGCTGGTGAAGGTAATCGTGGACTACGAAATCCCGGAAATTCCCATGAATTTTCTGTTGCTGATGGGGATCAGCAACGGCGTGTATATCGGCGGCTTGCGCCTGCCAAGCCAGAACAAAGGGTCAGGTCCGTAACGGATCGGGCAGCCAGGCGAACGCCATCCCCTGCTTCTTCAGCGCGACAACCCCGGCGGCGATGCCCGCACCGCTGGGCCGGAGCGGCTGGTTGATGTGGCCGATGATCACGTCCCGGTCTTGGGCTTTGGCGACGCGCGCGGCGACGGAGGGCGCGGGCAATGACGCGCCCTCATCGGCATTGAGCGAAAATCCGCCGATGCCGAAACCCATGGCTTGAATGGGCGCGATGGCCTCGGGGCTGTAGAGCGCTGCCGCGCCGCGGTACCATTTCGGGGTCTCGCCGGTTTCACGCACGATGGCGGCGGCGCCGTTGGTTATTTCGGTTTGGATCGCGTCCAGCGTACCAGCGGGCTGCAATCCGTAAACGGAACGATGGCCCAGGATCGGTGGAATGTGCCGCGCACCGTGATTTTGGAAGGAGAACAGATCGCGGTGCGCAAGGAAGAACGCCAGACCGTTGGCGTTGCGGGCGATCCACGCGGCGGTGACAAAAACCGTTGCCGAGATGCCGTTATCCACCAGCACGCGCGCCAGCCGTTCATCGAATGCGCCTGGACAGGCGTCCAGCGTCAACGCGACAGTCGGGCGATCCGTGGGCGGCAGCCGCAACGGCGGCGACACGACGCCCGAGGACCCGGACGCCAGCGACAGCGCCCCGGTGCCGAAGCCGCGACGTGTGATCATGCGTCGGCCAGCGCCTGTGTTCGGATGAAGGCGCCCTGCCGGCGAAGCTCGTCCTGCAACCGGCCGACCGCGACGTTCCGAGGGGCGACTTTCTGCCCCACCGCCAGCGCGGCGGCGGCGCCCGCGGCTTGGCCGGTCATCCAGCACTGCGGGACCTCCCGCAGGAAGGAATGGCTGGTGGCATCGCACGAAATCGCTCGGCCCGCGACCAGCAACCCGTCCATTTCGTCGGGAACGAGGCAGCCATACGGGACCGAAATATTGGGGAATTTCGGCGACAGCGACGGGGAAACACCGATTTCGTCCGGGCGCGGAATGCCAGCCGGCCAGTCCTCGCGCGTCACCTGCGCCGTACCCCGCAGCCGCCGAGCGTGACGGACGCCGAGTTGCGGAGCAGAGAGCATCAGAAACGCGTTTTCGAATCCCGGCGCGTGGGCTCGGTAAACGTCGAGGTGGCGCGCCATTAGGCGGTGCGACCGGATTTCCACCTCGGTCTGGTCTTCGACATTGACCGCCGAATAACCAGCCAGGCGCGGGCCCATGAACAAGGCGACGTCGTTGCGCCAGGACACGAAAGGGCGCTCGAACAACCCATCGCACAAATTGCGGCCGCGATCCATGAAGGCCGCGAAATCGTTTTTCTGCCCCGTTTTGAAAGCGAGCCAGCTTGGCATGTCCACGCCACCGAACATCCAGGCGGTGTTGACGCAATGATGGATGTCGTTTTTGTCGATATCGTCCTGGCAGGCGGCGCCGGCGCGGTACGCGATGTCGGCGTCGCCGGTGCAGTCGATGGTGACCGCGGCGCGAATGGCCATGCGGCCTTCTTTCGTTTCGAATATGGCTCCGGCAACGCGGTTGCCCTCCATAATCGGTGCTGCGCCCCAGGCGTGGAGGATCAGGTGGACATTGCTTTCCAGCACGATTTCCTGGCAGGCGAGTTTCAATCGTTCCGGATCCACCGTGGGAGACCAGGTGACGATGCCGTGGAATGCGGCGGTGCGTTCGCGCCAGTAGGCGGCGGTAATCTCATCGGCCTGGCCCCAAATGCCTCGGGGAGGGCCGGCGACGGCGTCTTTCGGCATGCGGTCCAGCAGGTCGGACGCAATGCCCTGGATGATCCGGTTGCCGGACCAGTCGCTCATGCGATCGATCCAAATCACCAGCCCGCCGGTGGACAGGCCGCCGAGGTGGTTGGCGCGTTCCAGCAGCACGACCTCGGCCCCTGTCCGAGCGGCGGCGACGGCGGCGGCGGTGCCGGAGGGGCCGCCGCCGACCACCAGCACGTCGCAGTCCCGCATCACGGGGATAGATCGGGCGGGTTCGTGGATGGCGACGCCGGATAGGCGGGGGCGGCGCGGCAGGCGGGCGCCGTGGAAAATCTGCGATTGGTAGAACAGGCCGCCGCCTTCTTCGTGTTTCAGGTTGCCGCTCATGGGGGGTGTCCGTGGATGCTGGGAGTATTTCACGCCAGAAGACGGTGGCCGGCAAGGTGGCCACGGACACGCGGCAGGGCAATCGCTTGAAGGTCCCCGGACCACTGCATTGGGGCATTGGCCTACCCAACCCGTCATCCCGGGCTTGTCCCGGGGACCAGGACAAGCACAAACTCGCGATTCCCTGCCCGTATTGGTCCCCGGGACAAGCT
>CAITUP010000075.1 GCA_903895595.1 uncultured Acetobacteraceae bacterium
CGCTTATATCTGTATGGACCTCGGCATCGCCCCCGGTCTCTGCGACGGCGATTTCTGGAATCGGGTGGAAAAGACCCTGCGGCGCTATGGCGGCAGCCTCGGCCGCCTTTACCAGGTGCGCGCGCGGCGGGAAGAAACCTTTCAGCGCGAACGCGACAGGCGTTCGGATACCTGGCACATCGATTGGCGGGACCTGCGCCCAGCAACCGTGCGCCGAGCGCTTGGCTGTCTGATCGGCGAAACGCCGGCCATTGTGCCCAGTTGATGCCGTTCGGCACCAACCCCGTCATCGCCGACTTACCGGTCGTGGGCACCTCGCACGTGGGCCGGCGTCCGCACATGGGAAATTTCAGCGCGATGCGTTCCTGGCCCGGTTGGCACAATTGGCTAAGGCGGCGCCCAAGAATAACCGCTACAGAGCGACGCTGTCACCCGCTTCCGTCATGCCGACGCAGGTCGGCCTCCACGATTTTCCCTGAGGTCGGCGCTGCAAGGCGTGGATGCCGACCTGCGTCGGCATGACGTTGTGAGCAGGTGCCGCACGACCAACCGGTTCGCTTATTCTTGGGCATCGCCTAAAGGTCATATGCGATAGCCCTGAGCCCGACCCCGTCATCCCGCAAGCATCGGCTTGACTTCCCGAACCCGTCGGGGCTTGTGTCCCGCCCCGAGCCAAAGACCAGGATACCGCCCCGAAATGCACGCCTACCGCACCCACACCTGTGCCGCCCTGCGCGCCGCCGACGCTGGCCAGCCCGCTCGCCTGTCCGGCTGGGTGCATGCCAAGCGCGACCACGGCGGGCTCCTGTTCATCGACCTGCGCGACCACTACGGCATCACCCAATGCGTGTTCGCCGCCGGCTCCCCGGCGTTCGAGGCCATCGACAGCGTGCGCGCGGAAAGCGTGATTACCGTGACCGGCACCGTCGTCACGCGGGAGGCTGGCACAGTCAACCCGAAGCTGCCGACTGGGGAAATCGAGCTGAAAGTCGACACCCTGGTCGTGCAATCCGCCTCCGAAGTGCTGCCGATGCAGGTCGCCGGCGACGAGAAATTCCCGGAAGACATCCGCCTCCGCTACCGCTTCATCGATCTGCGGCGCGACAAGATCCACCGCAACATGATGCTGCGGTCGAACGTGATCACTTCGATCCGGCGGCGGATGATCGAGTCCGGCTTCATGGAATACCAGACGCCCATTCTGACGGCGTCGTCCCCCGAGGGCGCCCGCGACTTCCTGGTCCCCGCCCGCAACCATCCCGGCAAGTTCTACGCCCTGCCGCAGGCACCGCAGCAGTTCAAGCAGTTGTTGATGGTGGCGGGCTTCGATCGCTACTTCCAGATCGCGCCGTGTTTCCGCGACGAAGCCAGCCGCGCCGACCGGTCGCCCGGTGAGTTCTATCAGCTCGATTTCGAGATGAGCTACGTCACGCAGGAAGACGTCTTCGCCACCATCGAGCCGGTGATCGCCGGCGTGTTCGAGGAATTCGCCGAAGGCCGCGGCGTATCCAAGCCGCCGTTCGTGCGCATTCCCTACGACCAGTCGATGCTGGAATACGGCAACGACAAACCGGACCTCCGCAACCCGATCCGCATCGCGGACGTGACCGAGCACTTCGCTGGGTCCGGTTTCGGCCTGTTCTCCCGCATCGCGGCATCCGGCGGCGTGGTCCGCGCCATTCCGGCGCCGGGTGCGGCGACGCAGCCGCGCAGCTTCTTCGACAAGCTGAACGAATGGGCGCGGGCCGAGGGCCAGGGCGGCCTCGGCTACATCGTCTACGACGCCGAAGGCCCGAAAGGCCCGATTGCCCGCAATCTGGAAGCCGACCGCGCCGAAGCCATCCGCGTCGCCGCCGGTCTCAACCCCGGCGATGCCGTCTTCTTCGTCGCCGGCAAGAAGGACGTCGCCCCGAAATTCGCCGGTCTGGTGCGCACCCGCCTGGGCGAGGAACTCAATCTGATCGCGACCGGGGAATTCCGCTTCTGCTGGATCACCGATTTCCCGATGTACGAGCTGAACGAGGAAACCAACCAGATCGATTTCAGCCACAACCCGTTCAGCATGCCGCAAGGCGAGCTGGAGGCGCTGAACACCCAGGACCCACTGACCATCAAAGCCTACCAGTACGACATTGTCTGCAACGGGATCGAGCTGTCGTCGGGCGCCATCCGTAACCATCGCCCGGACATCATGATCCGCGCCTTCGAAATCGCCGGCTACTCCGCCGCCGACGTCGAAGCGAGGTTCGGCGGCATGCTGAACGCCTTCCGCTACGGCGCCCCGCCGCATGGGGGTTCGGCCCCCGGCATCGACCGCATCGTCATGCTGCTGGCCGATGAGCCGAACATCCGCGAAGTGATCCTGTTCCCGCTCAACCAGGGCGGCGAGGACCTGCTGATGGGCGCCCCCGCCGAGGTGACCGCCGCGCGATTGAAGGAATTGTCGCTCAAGATCGACATTCCGCCGCCCCGGCCGCGCGCCACCGGCGGTTGAACCCAACAGGATGCTGGCGCGGCGGGCGACGCGTGCCTATCTTCTGTCAGGGCGGCGCCTCGCAGCCGCTCGTTGGAGTGATGTAATGCGTCTACCCGTCGCGCTGACCGCCCTGATCCTGTTCGCCGCCCCCGTGGCCCCGATCGCGGCATGGGCGGCCAATGCCCCCGCGCCGTCCCCGCCGCCCGAACTGCTGGCGCATCACGCGCTTTATACGCTGACGTTCAATCCGCGCGCTTCCGGTTCGGACCAAAGCGCCGGCGATGTCGTCGGCGCGCGCGGCACCATGGGATACGAGGTGATCGACGCCTGCGACGGCTGGGCCATCCGCCAGCGGTTGCGTATGACAGTCACCAATGCCGACGGTCATGATATCCAGATGGATTCCGACTACGCGACATGGGAGTCCAAAGACGGAACGAAATTCCGCTTCCATATGACGCAGAAGACCGACGATGCGATCACGAGCCAAACCGATGGCGAAGCCAGCTTGACATCGCCGGGGGGCACCGGCGTCGCGCGCTACACCCGTCCGCGGGAGCAAACGAAACAAATCCCGGCCGGTACCTTTTTCCCGACCGCTCATACTGTGGCGATCCTGGACGCCTCCCGCGCCGGTAAAAAGTTCCTGGCGGTGCCGCTCTTCGACGGCACGGACGAAAACGGGACGCAGGACAGCTCCATCGCCATCGTCGACCGGAAGGCGCCGTTCGCGACGTCGTTCCCCGCATTGACCGCGCTGCCGAGCACCCGTGTGCGCTTGGCGTTCTTCGATCGCCAACTGGGCGCGACGACACCGACGTATCAGGTGGGTCTACGGTACTGGGACAATGGCGTGGCCGACACCATGCAGATGGATTTCGGCGATTTCGTCATGGATGCGAAGATGACGGAACTTGTGGCACAGCCGAAACGCTGCTGAGGGGTTTATTCGGCTGTCGCTGAAGCATTTGAGGGTCACCGCTACCATAAGCGGCATTGGATTGCTTCGTCGCTTCGCTTTTCGCGATGACGAGTGGGACGAGCCGCTTGGGGGCGCGTCGGAAATGAACATATCATGAACAATAAGAACGCCAATGTCGAGCAGAAATATCACCAGAGTTGCAGCGACCGGAGGAAAACCCACAACCAAGCGCTCAATGCCCCTTGGTTGCCTGCTTGATCGCGGCGTCCAGGTCTTCCTCTTCCTCGCACCCGAGCAGGCACAAACGTTTGAGCTTCGCGAGATTGGCCTTCGCTTTATCGATCTGGCCAAGGGCGACGTACAGCTCGCCTTGATATTCCAACGCGCCTTTATGGGACGCATCGAGCGCCAGAGCTTTGTTATAATAGTCCATCCCCTGTGTCCGGTCGCCGGATTTCCATAAGGCATGGCCGAGCAGACTAAAGACATCGGCGTTCGGAAGCCGGAGCGAAATCTCCCGCAGCTCGGTCGCGGCGGCATCGTATTGTTTCGCCGCGAGCTTTGCCCGAACCGAGGCCAAATAGGCTGGCTTGTCGGTGGCGCTGCTGTCGAATGCATACGCCGCGGGCAGGCAGACCGTGACGGCGAGCAGCACGGCCAACGTGAGTTTTCGCATGGAACAACCTCCTGTTTCAGGCAACGGTTTACGGTAACGATCGGCCGCGGGCGATGGCCCCGGCGCCGAATTTATCCCGCAGCGCATCGATCGCCGCCTGCGCCGCCGCCAGCTTCGGCGTTTCGGTATCCGCCAAATCCCCCCGGTCGGCCTCCTCGCGCGGCACCAGCGGGCTGGCCCCGATCCCGATCAGCCGGAACGCCGTCCCCGTCGCCTCCCGCGCCAACAAAGTTCGAGCCAGAGCGAACAGCCGGTCCGGCAGCACCGTCGCCGATGGCAGCCGTCCGGCACGGGTCCGCGATACGAACCCGGCGGTTTTCAGTTTCAACACCACCCCTCCAGCGGCCAAATCCTGCTCTCGCAGCCGCCGTGCCAGCTTCTCCGACAGCCGCCACAAATGTCGTTCCAGATCGGCCAAAGCCGTCAAATCGGTCTCGAACGTCGTCTCCGCGCTGACGGATTTCGTCTCCCGCGACGGATCGACCCGCCGCGAATCCTCCCCCCGTGCCCGCCGCACCAGCGCCGGCCCGTCGTCGCCGAGTTTCCGGAACGCTTCCCGCTCCGACAGGGCCTGCAAATGGCCGAGGCTGGTCATCCCCAGCGTCTCCAGCTTCCGAGCCAACGCCGGCCCCACGCCTGGCAGCAGCCGCACCGGTTCGGGTGCCAGCAACGACGCTGCCTCCGCCGCCCCAATCACCGCGAACCCCCGCGGCTTGTCCCGCCCCGCCGCGATCTTCCCCAGCAGCCGGTTCGGCGCGAGGCCGACGGAGATCGTCACCCCTACCTCCCGCTCCACGGCCGCGGCGAACCGTGCCAGCACCGGCGCGGCCGGCATGCCGTGCAGCGTTTCCGTCCCCGAGAGGTCCAGCACCGCCTCATCGATCGACAGCGGCTGCACCAGCGGCGTCAGTTCCGCCATCAGCCCTCGAATCTGGCGCGATGCCGCGGTGTATTTGGAAAAATCCGGCTTGATCACCACGGCATCCGGGCAGGCCTTCAGCGCCTTGAACATCGGCATCGCGCTGCGCACGCCGTACATCCGCGCGATATAACAGGACGCCGATACCACCCCCCGCGTCCCGCCGCCGACGATCACCGGTTTCGACGCCAGCTCCGGCCGGTCGCGCTTTTCGACGCTGGCATAGAACGCATCGCAATCCACATGCGCGATCGTCAGCCCCAGCAACTCGGCGTGGGACACAATCCGGTGGCCGGCACAGTGCGGGCACGCCGGGCTGGGAAACCCGGCTTCGTCGGTCAGCAGGCAATCGCGGCACAAGGACGCCATGTCGGCCACGCCTGGGGTTGAGGGGACGAGAACCATATGGCTGCCGCGATGAGTCCACAAGGCGGCGGCAAACCGGTTGAAAGACCGCGTGATCGGCTTGGCCATCGAGGTCGACTGCACCGTCGCCTAACCCCCTTCGTTCACCCTTCGCGGTTCTCAGTGTCCCTAGTGGTGAAAAGCGCGGTCTCTCACCCGAACCGAATGGCGACTAAATAGCCCACATTTTATGCAATCGCACGGCGATTCACCGTATCCGAACACATAACCCCACCATACGCCCCAAAATAGGCTGGCACGATGCTTGCGATGTCCCAGCCAAGGGCAACGGCGCCCTGGAAACTCCGCCCCAATCGATCGCGCGATCCAACGACGGTTCGCACCCCCGGAGGCCCCCCATGTCCTATCTCGTACCATCCGAATTCGTCGTCAAAATGGTGGACGCCGGAGAATCCAAAATCTTCATGTCCACCCGCGACACCGTCATCCGAGCCTACATGGCTGGCGCGATCTTGGCCCTGGCGGCGGCGTTCGCGGTCATGGTCACGGTGCAGACCGGCTTCCCCATCATCGGTGCGATCCTGTTCCCCGTCGGGTTCTCGATGCTCTATCTGCTCGGATTCGACCTGCTGACCGGCGTCTTCGTCCTCTGCCCCCTGGCGCTGATCGACAAACGCCCCGGAGTCACCATCGGCGGCGTCCTCCGCAACTGGGGCCTGGTGTTCATTGGCAATTTCGCCGGCGCGCTCACGGTCGCGGTCATGATGTCGATCATTTATACCTTCGGTTTCTCCACCGCCCCCGACAAAGTCGGTTCCGTCATCGCCGGCATCGGGGAGGCTCGGACCCTGGGCTATGCCAAATACGGCGCCATGGGCATGCTGACCCTGTTCATCCGCGGCATGTTGTGTAACTGGATGGTGTCCACGGGGGTCGTCGGCGCAATGATCTCCACCACCGTCAGCGGTAAAGTCATCGCCATGTGGATGCCGATCATGCTGTTCTTCGCCATGACCTTCGAGCATTCCATCGTGAACATGTTCCTGTTCCCCTCGGCACTGCTGATGTCCGGCAAATTCTCGGTTATGGATTATCTGGTCTGGAACGAAATCCCCACCGTCGTGGGTAATCTGGTCGGCGGCCTGACCTTCACCGGCCTGACGCTCTACACCACCCACGTCCGCACCGCCCCCAAGCGCGCCTACGACTGATCCCGCATGTCCCGCGGCCTGAAAGTCACGATCGGGCAATATTCCGACAAAGGCCGGAAATCCATCAACCAGGACTTTCACGGTGCCATGATCCCCGAGCCCCCCACGCTCGGGGCGAAGGGAATAGCGCTGGCGGTGGCGGATGGGATCGGCAGCAGCAACGTCAGCCATATCGCCAGCGAGTCGGCCGTCGCGGGTTTTCTGAGCGATTATTATTGCACATCGGATTCGTGGTCGGTGAAGACATCCGCCCAGCGCGTGATCGCCGCCACCAATTCCTGGCTGCACGCCCAGACCCGCCGAGGCGGCCACGCGCACGACCCGGATAGAGGCTACGTTTGCACCTTCAGCGCGGTCGTGGTGAAATCCGCCACCGCGCATCTGTTCCACATCGGCGATTCCCGCATTTCCCGCGTCGCCGGAAAATCGCTGGAACCCCTGACCACCGATCATCGCGTCACCGTATCGGCGGAACAGAGCTACCTCGGCCGCGCGCTGGGCATGAACGGTGAGGTCGAAATCGATTACCGCGCGGTCCCGCTGGAACGTGGGGATATATTCGTTCTGGCAACCGACGGCGTGCACGAACACGTGCCCCCCGCCTTCGCCGTGGCTGCCATCACCGAATCCGCCGACGATCTGGACCGCGCCGCCCAAGACATCGGCCAGGAAGCCTACCGCCGCGGAAGCACGGATAATCTAACCGTCCAAATCCTCCGCATCGACAATCTGCCCGACGGCGATGCCGGAGAAATCCTGGATCAAGCGCTGGAACGGCAGTTGCCGCCGCTGCTGGAGCCTCGCGCGGTGTTCGAGGGTTATCGGATCCTGCGTTCCCTGCACGCCAGCAGCCGCAGCCATGTCTATCTGGCTGAGGATATTGAAGCGCGCGAAACGATCGTCCTGAAAATCCCGTCGCTCGATCTGCGCGGCGACGCCGATTACCTCCGCCGCTTCATGATGGAGGAATGGGTCGCCCGCCGTATCGACAACGCCCACGTGCTGAAGCCGCGTATTCCGAACAGGCAACGGCACTATCTCTATCTCGCCACGGAATACGTCGAAGGCCAAACCCTAACGCAGTGGATCGCGGATAACCCACGCCCGGACCTCGAAACCGTGCGCGGCATCGTCGAGCAAATCGCCCGTGGCCTGCGCGCCTTCCACCGCATGGAAATGCTCCATCGCGATTTACGCCCGGAAAACATCATGATCGACCGCAACGGCACGGTGAAAATCATCGATTTCGGATCGGTTGCCATCCGGGGCGTCACCGAAGCGGCACCTACGCTGGACCGAGGCGACGTCCTCGGCACCGTCCAATACACCGCGCCCGAGGTCCTGACCGGCGACCCCGCTACCGCCCGCGCCGATTTGTTCTCCCTGGGCGTCATCGCCTACCAGATGCTGACCGGAAACCTGCCCTACGGCGGCGACGCCGCGCGCGTCAGGACGAAGCAGCAACTGCGGAAACTGATGTACCGTCCCGTGCGCCGCGACGTGCCGCCCTGGATCGATCTCGTGCTTCGCAAGGCCGTGCACCCCGATGCTGTCAGGCGTTACGAGGAATTATCGGAATTCGTTCACGACCTGCGCCAACCCCCGCCGGAATTTCTCAACCCGGCATATGTGCCGTTGACCGAGCGCAATCCGTTGCTGTTCTGGCAGGCGCTGTCCTTCGTGCTGGCGTGTATCGTGCTCGTGCTGCTGTCATTCCGCTGGCCATAACCAAGCGGCACCGCGCACGCCCGAGGAATCCCCGTGTTTGTTCTTCACGATCGGCGTCGTCACCGTATCGCTGAACACGTAACGCCCCAACCGTTCCGGGATCGCGCTATAAAGATGCGCCATATTCGACAACCCGCCGCCCAGCACGATGATATCGGGATCGAGCAAGTTAATCACCTGCGTCAGCCCTCGCGCCAACCGGTCCGCATGCCGCGCCAGCGCCAGTTGCGCCCGCGTCTCCCTCGCTGCCGCCCGCGCCGGAATACCGGACGCATCGCGCGCCCCCGGCCCGTCGCAATCCCGCGCCAAGGACGGCCCCGCGACATAGGTCTCCAAACAACCCCATTGCCCGCACCAGCAAGGATTGCCCGGTATCTCGTCCATTCGTGGCCAAGGCAGAGGCATATGCCCCCACTCCCCGGCAACCCGGTTCGGCCCGCGATGCACGCGGCCGTTCACCACGATCCCGCCGCCGCAACCGGTGCCCAGGATCACGCCGAACACCACGCCTTTGCCGGCTCCGGCGCCATCGGTGGCCTCGCTCAGCGCGAAGCAATTGGCATCGTTCTCCACCCGGATTTCGCGTCCGAGCAGCGCGCCGAGGTCCTGGTCCAGGCAATGCCCGTTCAGTGCGATGGAGTTCGCGTTTTTCACCAGCCCCGTCGCCGGACTGATCACGCCGGGAATGCCGATGCCGACCGTTGCGGGCACGCCCAGATGCGCCTCGGCATCGCGCACCAAGGCGGCCAGAGCCTCCAGCGTTTCCCTGTAGCCGTGCGGCGTGGGGATGCGGTGGCGCAGGGTTTCCGTTCCGTCGGGGCGCAGCACGGCGATCTCGATCTTCGTGCCGCCCAGGTCGATGCCGATGCGATGATGGGTCATGCGGCGCAGCATGAAGCGGTCCCCCCGCTTGCTCAAGAGGCCGGCTGACAGCAGGATGCGCCGCATGAGCGAGACCGTTTTGGACGTTAAGGGCATGGCCTGCCCCTTGCCCGTGTTGCGGGCCAATCGGAGCCTGCGCGGCATGGCGCCGGGGGAGCGGCTGCGCGTGCTGGCCACCGATCGCGCGGCGGTCGGCGATTTCCAGGCATTTTGCCGGGAAACCGGCCACGATCTGCTGGCATGGAGCGAGGAAGCCGGCGTATTCAGCTTCGTCATCCGCCGCCGTCCGGCGGACCGGGACCCGAAGGACGCATGACGTGACCACGGCTTTGATCACTCACCCCGCGTGCTTGCAGCACGACATGGGCCCGCATCACCCCGAATGCCCGGATCGGCTGCACGCCGTTCTGCACGCGCTGGAGGCACCGGAATTCGGCGCCCTGCTGCGCGAATCCGCGCCTGAGGCCACCATCGAACAACTGACCCGCGTGCACCCCGTGGACCTAGTGGAAGCCCTGCTGGCGATTCGCCCCGAACTCGGCGAACTGGTGGCGCTGGATGGCGATACGTCGATGGGGGAAGGCAGCGCGGAGGCCGCCTTGCGCGCCGCCGGCGCCGGCATCCTCGCGGTCGATGCGGTGATGGAGGGGCGGGTGCAATCCGCCTTCGCCGCCGTCCGCCCGCCCGGTCATCACGCCGAACCCAATCGCCCCATGGGATTCTGCCTGTTCAACAACGCCGCCATCGCCGCGCTGCATGCCCGCACGCATTGGGGTCTGCAACGAGTCGCGGTCGTCGATTTCGACGTGCATCACGGCAACGGCACCCAGGCGATGTTCGAGTCGGATGCCGGGTTGTTCTACGCCTCGTCCCACCAAAGCCCGTGCTATCCCGGCACCGGCCACACGTCGGAGCGCGGAGTCGCCGGCAACATCGTCAACGCCCCGCTCCGCCCCGGCGACGGCAGTGTCGCGTTCCGCAATGCGTGGGAGCGGATCATCCTCCCCGCGCTCGACCGGTTCGAGCCTGAACTGCTGATCGTCTCCGCCGGCTTCGACGCCCACCGCGACGATCCCCTGGCGCAGCTCCGCGTCGAAACCTCCGACTACGCATGGCTCACCGATCAGCTCGTCGCGCTGGCGGACCGGCACTGCCAGGGACGGGTGGTGTCGATGCTGGAAGGCGGCTACGACCTGAACGCGCTGGCGGCCTCGGCCGCCGTTCACGTGCGCGGCCTGATGCGCGCCTGAGGAAAGACCATGCCCGAACCCAAACCCGATGTCAGCGCCCTGTCGTTCGAGGAAGCGCTCGCCGAACTGGAACAGATCGTCCGCGGCCTGGAAAACGGCCAGCAGAAACTGGCCGATGCGATCGACGCCTACGAACGCGGCGCCGCCCTCCGCCGCCACTGCGAGGCCAAGCTCACCGAAGCCGAAGCTCGGGTTGCCGCGATTGTGCAGAACGCCGACGGGTCGTTGTCGACGCGGCCGCTGGAGTAGGGGTGGCCAAGCAACGTGTCGACCAGCTCCTCGTCGACCGCGGCCTCGTGGAATCCCGCGCCCGCGCGCAAGCCCTGATCCTCGCCGGTAAAATCTACAGCGGCGACCGGCGCGTCGAGAAACCCGGCACCGCCATGGCCGACGACGTCCCGCTAACGGTCAAAGGCCAGGACCACCCCTGGGTATCCCGCGGCGGGCTCAAGCTCGATCACGGCCTGAAGCATTTCGGCTTCTCCGCCGAAGGCCGGATTTGCCTGGACGTCGGCGCCTCCACTGGCGGTTTCACCGATGTGCTGCTGACAAATGGTGCCGCCAAGGTCCACGCGGTCGATGTCGGGCATGGGCAGCTCGCCTGGAAGCTCCGCTCCGACCAGCGCGTCGTGGTCTACGAAAAGACCAACGCCCGCCACATCACGGCGGAGACGATCACCGACCCCATCGGCGCCCTGGTCTGCGATGCCAGCTTCATTGGCCTGTCCGTGGTGCTGACCGCGCCTTTGGCCCTGTGCGCCCCCGGCGCCTGGGCGATCGCGCTGATAAAACCGCAATTCGAGGCCGGACCGGGTCAGGTCGGAAATAAAGGCGTGGTCCGCGATCCCGCCGTGCACGTGGAAGTCTGCCGGAAGGTCCAAGCCTGGTGGTCGTCTTTGCCCGGTTGGCGGGTCCTCGGGATCGAGGAAAGCCCGATCACCGGACCGGAGGGCAACAAGGAATTCCTGATCGGCGCCGAACGCGCCTGATCAGGCGGCCAGCGCCTCGGGCATCCGCCCATGATCGGCGACCTCGTCCAGTAGCGCCCAGATACGGGCCGGCTGCATGGGGACATCCGGATCGTTCAGCAGCCGGTCGAGCTCTTCGATCTTCAGAGAATACTCGGTTTCGGTCATCGTGGCGTCTCATGGTTCAGGGTATGGGCGCCTTTTGCCCGCTGTCTGTGGCGAACCTAAGGCGGGATTATGCCAGGAATTCGGTATGCGCGATCATGCCGACCCCGCCGGGTGGTCGAGCGCCGCCAACACACCTATATGAAGGCCCAAGACTGACCAATCGGAGTTCCCCCATGGCGGAGACCAACACGGACCTGGTGCCGGTGACGGTGCTGACCGGCTACCTCGGCGCCGGCAAGACCACCTTGCTCAACCGCATTCTGACCGAGAACCACGGCAAAAAATATGCCGTGGTCATCAATGAGTTCGGCGAACTCGGGGTGGACAACGACCTCGTCGTGGACACCGATGAGGAAGTGTTCGAGATGAACAACGGCTGCATTTGCTGCACCGTGCGCGGCGACCTGATCCGCATCGTCGGCGGGCTGATGAAGCGCCGCGACAAGTTCGACGGCATTATCATCGAGACCACCGGCCTCGCGAACCCAGCCCCGGTGGCGCAGACGTTCTTCGTCGACGAAGGCGTGAAGGCGAAAACCCGCCTGGACGCCATCGTCACCGTCGTGGACGCCAAGCATCTGCCGGCCCGCTTGGAAGACAGCAACGAGGCCGAGGACCAGATCGCCTTCGCCGACGTGATCGTGCTGAACAAGACCGATCTGGTGACGCCGGAGGAGCTGGAAGCCGTCGAAGCCCAGATCCGCAAAATCAACCGCTTCGCCACCATCCACCGCACCCAGCGCTCCGCCGTCGCGATCGCCGACGTGCTGAACAAGGGCGCCTTCGACCTCAATCGCGTGCTGGCCTTCCAGCCCGATTTCCTGTCCGGCGACGACGATCACGAGCACAACGAGGAAATCTCCTCGATGAGCTTCGAAGTGGAAACGCCCATCGATCCCGAGAAATTCAACGCCTGGATCGGCGCGCTGCTACAGGACAAGGGGCCGGACCTGCTGCGCACCAAGGGCATTCTTTCGTACCAGAACGAGGACCGCCGCTTCGCCTTCCAAGCCGTGCACATGATCGCCGACGGCGATTTCGTGGCGCCGTGGAAAGACGGCGAGCCGCGCGTCAGCCGGATCGTCTTCATTGGCCGCAACCTCAACCGCCCGCAGCTCCGCCGCGGCTTCCAGGGCTGCGCCGCCGCATGAGCCAATCCACCAAGGCCCGATTCCGGGTCGAGTCCCAGGGCATCGAGCGCGAGTTTGCCGCGTTCGTCGTCGGCGCCCGCTTCTCCAACGACGGCCGCACGCTGGCCTTCGCGCTGGGCGACGGCACTGTGCGGCTGGCGTCCATGGCTGCTGCCGAGGCGGAATGGGCGTCCGTCGAGGCCCACGACGGGGGTATTCTGTCCATAGCTGCCGACGCCCAGCTGGCCGGGTTCGTCACCGGCGGCGACGATGGCGCCCTGAACCGCATCGGCGCCGACGGGTCGGTCAGTACGGTCGGAAAATTCGGGATGCGCTGGGTGGAGCAGGTCGCGACCCATGCCGCCGAGAAAGGCAAAGGCGTCATCGCCGCCGCCGTCGGCAAGGTCGTGCATGTGTTCGACCACGCTGGCCAGAAGCTGAAGGAACTGGTGCATCCGTCCTCGGTCACCGGCCTCGCGTTCGACGCCAAAGGCAAGCGCATCGGGGCGTCGCACTACAACGGCGCCACGCTCTGGTTCATTGCCGCCAAGGTCGACAGCCCGCGCAAGCTGGAATGGAAAGGCAGCCACACCGGCATCGCGCTGCACCCCAAGGACGAAGCCGTCGTCACCGCCATGCAGGAAAACGCCCTGCACGGCTGGAGCCTGCCGGAACTGAAGCACATGCGCATGAGCGGCTACCCTGCGAAAACGCAGTCGCTGTCGTTCAGCAAAGGCGGCAAATGGCTGGCGAGCAGCGGCGCCGACGCGATGGTGCTGTGGCCGTTCCATGGCGGTGGCCCGATGGGCAAGGCACCCACGGAACTGGCCGGCGGCGACGGGATCATTTGCAATCAGGTCGCCTGCCACCCGTTGAACGACATCGTGGCCGGCGGCTTTGCCGATGGGTTGGTCGTCGTGGCCGACATCGCCTCCTCCCGCATCCTGCCCATCGTGCCGCCTGATCACGGGCCGATTTCCACGCTGGCCTGGAGCCCGGACGGGACCCGGCTGGCGGTGGGGACGGAGACGGGTTACGCGGCCATCGTCGATTTCGCATCGCGCAGCTAAACCATCGGGAGAACGCTAATGTCCTTGCAACTCCAAGACCTCGCCACGCTCCCCAAAGTGGACGGCCCGATCGTTTACCTCGCGCACATGCCGGAAAAGCCGCACTCCTACACCTACACGCAGCCCGGCGTGCCCATCAGCAACATCGTCACCGAGACCCATACGGTCGAAATCCACGACATGCGCCCTGTCGCGAAGGATCTGTCGCTGGACCGGGAAGGTTTCGCGCTGATCGACTGCCCCACCGAACAGCAGGATTTCTACGACGAAAATGAACTGAAGCGCGTCTGCTACCCCGAAACCGAACGCGCGGTGCTGGAAGCGACCGGCGGCAAGCGCGCGGTGATCTTCGATCACACCTTCCGCCGCCGCGTGTGGGATGGCGAAGACCGTGCCCCCGGCGTGCCGCGCCAGCCCGTCGCCCGCATTCACGGCGACTACACGGAAATCTCCGGCCCGCAGCGCGTCCGCGACGTCATGGGCGATGAGGCCGAGGAACTGCTGAAACACCGCTTCGCCATCGTGAACCTCTGGCGCCCGATCACCGGACCGCTGATGGATGCGCCTCTGGCGCTCTGCCACGCCGCGACCGTCGCGACCGAGGATTTCGTCACCCACGATCTGATCTATCGCGACCGCGTGGGCGAAATTTACGCCCTGACCTACAACCCCGCGCACCAATGGTTCTATGCTCCCGCGATGCGGACGGATGAGGCGCTACTGCTGAAGTGCTTCGACTCGAAACGCGACGGCCGCGCCCGGTTCATGCCGCACACGTCGTTCGAGGACCCCACCGCACCGGCCGATAAACTGCCGAGGGAAAGCATCGAGCTACGGGTGCTGGTGTTCTTCGGGGATTGAGCACGGGAATTTTGTGTCATGGTCCGCGCAGGCGGACCATGACCCCCTCAGGACTCCAACAACCGCCGCAACAATTCCACATCCTCGGCGAACTGGCCGTCCTTCGCCATCAGCTCATTCACCCGCGCGACCGCGTGCATCACTGTTGTGTGATCGCGGTCGCCGAAGCGCTTGCCGATATCCGGCAGACTGCGGCTGGTCAGTTGCTTCGCCAGATACATCGCCACCTGACGCGGCCGAGCGACTTGGCGGGCACGGCGGGCAGACGTCATGTCGGTGACGCGGAGACCGTAATACTCGGAGACTTTTTTCTGGATTTCTTCAATGGAAATGCGACGGTCGTGCGCTTTCAACAGGTCGTGCAGCACTTCCTGCGTCGTTTCCAGGGTGATCGACCGTCCGAACAAATTCGCGTGCGCGGTCAGGCGGTTCAACGCGCCCTCCAGCTCCCGCACATTCGACGTGATCTTATGTGCCAGATATTCCAGTACCTTTTGCGGCACCGGCGTTCCCGCTCGGCTTGCTTTTGCTTCCAGGATGGATAGCCGCAGTTCGTAGGTCGTCGTATGCAGATCGGCGACCATGCCGCACCCAAGCCGGGTTTTCAGACGAGCTTCCAGATCGAGTTCCGATGGAGACTTATCGGATGAGACGACGATCTGCTTTCCAGCTTCCACTAAATAATTAAACGTGTGGAAGAACTCTTCTTGGGTGTTGTCCTTCCCGATCAGGAATTGCAGATCGTCGATCATCAGCACGTCGACGCCGCGTAATTCCTCCTTGAATTCCATAGTGGAATGCGACCGGATCGCGGCGATGAACCGGTACATGAACTTTTCCGCGGACATGTAGGTGACCGCGACCGGTGGCCTTCCGTCGGTTTCGGTGCGGGCCGACAATGCCCATGCGATTGCGTGCATCAGGTGTGTCTTGCCCAACCCGACGCCGCCGTAGAGAAACAATGGGTTGAAGCCGGCGGCCGATGGCTGCTCCGCGACTCGCTTGGCGCAGGCGTAGGCGAATTCGTTTGGTTTTCCAACGACAAAGCCATCGAACGTGAAGCGCGGATCGAGCGCCGCTGCCAGTTCGGTGCGTCCGGGCTGCGGTTCTTCGATCGTCGCCGGCTCGGGAGGCGGTGCGGGTGGCGTGATCTCCTCCGGCGCGGCCTGAACCGTACCGGATTGCGTGATGGCGCCGACGCCGTTGCCTACGCGAAGATCGACACGGCGAATGTCCGGATTTTCTTGCTGCCAAAGGGCATTCAGGCGCGCCCCGAAATGGCTGCTGACATGGTCGCGCAGGAACCGCGTGGGCAGATGAACAGTCACTTCGTCGCCATCCGCGGCAACGAGAGCCATCGGCTTGAGCCATGTACGATAGACGACATCCCCGAATTCGGACTGCAAGCGCCCGCGAATATGCGCCCATTGAGCGGCGACTTGCGCGGACACCACGGTCGCGCCCTCCCTGGTTGCGGGCATTTCCAAAACTCCGCGAATATCAACGATGTAGAGTAGAGATCAGCGCCTTCGCGCTGTTTATTCAATGGCCTAATCAATACGACCGCTACGCTGGAGCGTTTCGGCCGTTTTCGAATGTTCGGCCCGGCTTGCCCGGTGCAGCAAAACTTAATCCAATGGCGCGGCGGCGGCAACCGAAAACTGACTTATGCTCAAACAGTGCAATAAAAACGCAACGATATTACGTTTGTTACTATCCTGAAGACGCGTCGCGGGCTGCACCCGAATCTCCTTAGAGATTGGAAACAACCCGCAAGACGCCATATACAGACTGCCTTTTCAGACTGTCCTTATATCTCATGCAAGGTATAATGCGCCGGCTACGGGGCTGGTCAAGCCCTTTTCCGAAACAATCGGCGATCAAGCGGTCGCGATCGCCTTGATGCGCGCGGACAGCCGGGACAGCTTGCGGGCGACGGTGTTGAGATGCGTGATGCCCTTCCCGGCGGCACGCTGCATCTCGGGCTGCGCGGCGCGCAGCGCTTCCGCGGCGGCGGACTTGTCGCCGCTGGCGATCGCCGTTTCGACCTTCTTCACGAAGGTACGCATACGGGACCTGCGGGCGGTATTCCGCTCGGTACGGGTCGCGGTCTGACGGATGCGCTTACGCGCGGATGCATTATTGGCCATGGGCTGTTCGGGTCGCCTGCTGATTGGGTCGAATGGGTGTCGCACTCCCTCATGGTGGCGAGGAAGCGGCGGAAGGTCGGGCTTCTAAGCACCCGGCCCCCCAGAGTCAAGGAAGCGGAGTCAGTTTTTCGCGCCGGTCAGACCGGCACCGATCCTCCCATCGTCGTGCGGTGCATCAGGCGCCGCAGCGGCATGTCGTAATCCTGGATCGCGCGGTGCTGCACCGTGCAATTGTCCCACATCAGCACGTCGCCCACCCACCACTGGTGCCGGTAAATATGCGCCGGCTTCACGATGTGGTCCGCCAGGGCCGCGATCAGCAACTCGGCCTCCGCCTGCGCCATCCCCTCGATCGCCGTGCAATCGTCGCGCATCGCATACAGGCATTTTCGCCCCGTGTGCGGATGGGTCCGCACGATCGGGTGCCGCACCGGCGGGTTGCGGTCGATCTCCGACTGTTTGGGCGGGAAGGCGCGCTTGCGGCCAGTGAAATCGAAGGTGGCATACCGCCCCTCGATCCGGCGCCGCAGCGCGTCGGGCAGATTGTCCCAGGCCACGGCGGCGCTGGCGAACTCGGTATCGCCTAAGGGCAGGCCGCCCAGATTGGGGATCTCCAGCGCGTACAACATCGTCCCGCGCGGAGGGCGAGCCGTGTAGCACATGTCGCTGTGCCAGTTCTCCCCGGCCCGCTTGATGCCGATCGGCTGCCCGTCCTGGGTGATGTTGGACACCACCACGATCTCCGGGCTGCCGGGGACGCTCCAGCGTTCGCTGAAGATGTTGAACTCGATCTCCCCGAACAGGCGGGTGAACGCCACCTGCTGCGGCGGCGCGATGCGCTGGTCGCGGAAGAAGATGACGCCATGCGTGTTATAAGCGTCGTCGATGGCGGCGAAGGTCGCGTCCTCCAACGGCTGAGACAGATCGACGCCCCGGATTTCCGCCCCCGCGGCGGCACCGGTCGGGATGACTTCGATGGACATGTCCGCTCCCTTATGCCGCCATCGCCAGCGGTGTCTTGCCGCGGATCATGTCCGCCGCTTTCTCGGCGATCATGATCGCGCCCGCGTTGGTGTTGCCGGAGATCACCGTCGGCATCGCCGAGGCATCCACCACCCGCAACCCCTCCACCCCATAAACCCGCAGCTCGGGATCGACCACCGCCATCGGATCGACGCCCATTTTGCAGGTGCTGGTCGGGTGGAACACGGTGCCGCCAGTGTTGCGGGCGTATTCCAGCAGCTCCTCATCTGTCCGCACCCCGTCACCGGGCTTGAACTCCGACGCGACGTAACCGCGCATGTACTGGGATGCCAGCAGCTGCCGCCCGGTCTTCAAGCCGCTGACGATGACGCGACGGTCTTCCTCGGCCGCCAAATAGTTGGGCCGCATCGCGGGTGCATCGGCGGGGTTGGGCGTTTTCAGCGCGACCTCCCCCCGGCTCTCCGGCCGCAACTGATAGGCGATCAGCGTGAAGCCCGACCACGGATGCAGCCCGTCCTGCGGCCGGTCGGCGCTGAACGTCGAAATGGAAAATTTTACGTCCGGCGATGCCAGCTCCGGCCGCGTGCGTGCGAACAGCGCCACGGTGGCGCTGATGGCCGCCAGCGCGCCCTTGCGGAAGAATATATAATCCAACCCAGTCTTAATTTTACGCAAATTACTCTGCATCACGTCGTTGACCGTGATCGGCTGGGTGCATTTCAGCTTGATCGCGGCGGAGTAGTGGTCCTGCAGATTCTGCCCGACCCCGGCCAGATGGTGCACGACAGGGATGCCCATCTCCGCCAGATGCGCTTGCGGCCCGATGCCCGACAGCAGCAGGATCTGCGGCGACCCGATGGCCCCAGCGCACAGAATCACCTCTTTACGAGCGGACGCGACCCGATCCACCCCGTTTTGCCGGTAGGCGACTCCGGTGGCGCGCTTGCCCTCGAAAACCACCTTTTGCGTATGGGCATGCGTCACGACCCGCAGGTTCGGCCGCTTCATCGCCGGGTGCAGATAGCCGACGGCGGTGGAGCAGCGGCGTCCGTTGCTGATGGTCGTCTGATGGTACCCGACGCCGTCCTGGTCCTTGCCGTTGAAATCGTCGTTGCGCTTGTACCCGGCCTCATTGCAGGCCTTGATGAAGGCCTCGCAGATCGGGTGCCCCTCCTGCACGTCGGACACGCACAGCGGCCCGCCGGTCGCGTGGAACTCGTCGGGACCGCGAGTCTGGTGTTCGGCGCGCTTGAAATACGGCAGCACGTCGGTGGACGACCACCCCGTGTTGCCCATCTGCCGCCACATGTCGAAATCCTCGTGCTGGCCGCGGATATAGACCATGCCGTTGATCGAGCTGGAGCCGCCGAGCACCTTGCCGCGCGGCCAGTATATTTTGCGGCCGCCTGCGCCGGGATCGGGTTCGGTTTCGTAGCACCAGTTCACCCGCTTGTCGGCGAAGGTCTTGCCGAACCCCAGCGGGATGTGGATCCACATATTGCTGTCGTTGCCGCCGGCTTCGAGCAGAATAACGGAGGTGTTCGGATCCTCCGTTAGGCGAGCAGCCATGACGCAGCCGGCGGACCCGGCGCCCACGATGACGAAATCGGCTTCCATGGTATCGGTCGCGGCCATGATGCGTTCCCTCTGATTGGGAACATCGATAGCCGAAATGTGGATCGGGGGGAATTCCTTACCCCCCGAACCGCCGTCAAGCCGCGCTTAGAATTGGATGCTGACCCGGACGTCGCCCGACCACAGCGCCAAGCCGGCGCGCCCCAATGAGTTGTAGCCGCCATCCAGCGACAACGACGTCGAGTCGCTCAGGGTAATCGTCGCGCCTGCCCCGATGGTCGCACCCGCGTTGCCGTTTGGCTTGCTGCCCGTCGGGACCGTGAAGTCGTATTCCCCCGCCGCGCGCACATAAGGTTCCCACCCGGTCAAAGGCAGACTGACGGAGCCGCCCACCGACCCGCGATCCAGATTGCTCGCGGTCGCGGCATTGCGGGTTCCGTTGCTGTCCACGAAGGCGCGGTTGTTCGTTCCGGTATGGAGGAACGATACCACCGGCAGGAGCTTGATCTTGTCGACGGTGTAGGAGCCGTTGAGCGCGCCCTGAAAAGTCCACTGATCGGTGGTGTAATCGGCCCCGTACGCCAGCGTCGTGTTACGCAAACCGGTGCGGGCCGAGCTGTAGCCGGCGATGGCCGACACGTTCCAGTGATCGTCGAACTGCCATCCGATATAGGGCGTCGCGCCGACGGTGATGGCATGGGATGTGAAGCCGCCCGACAAGGAACCGGCGGTATCCAGCCATGACACACCCAAGCCGACGACCAGCTTCGGGGTGATCTGCGCCTGTAGCCCGGCTTGCGGGCCGTAGCTGGTCAGGTTGTAGCCACCGATGGCGAGGCTGTTTCTGGCACTGCCGCCATTGGCATCGAACCAGGCCTGAATCGGCATGCTTTCGCTATCCGCCGACGCGCCCATGCCGGTACGGGTTGGGCTGCCCAGGGCGTTGCGTGTGCCCGGCGTGCCGAACCCGCGCAGGGATTGCTGAATGATCGAGCTGATGGTTGGCAACGTGATGTACGCGCTGGCGTTCGTCTGCGACTGCACACCTGCCCCGATCGCCGACATCGGCGCGGGGGTGGGCGGTCCCAGCGGCGAGGCGAAACCGGAGGAAATGCCGGCCATGCTCAGTCCGGCGGCGATGAGGGCGATGCGTTTGGTTTTCATGCTTTTGTCCATTTGTTGTCGCGATCTTTAACGGTCGCATGGGCCTATTTTACGGTGCTGACGGTGCCGACGATGAACGGCCCATTGGCGGGATCGATGCGCGTCGAGGTTTCCGGCCAGGACTCGGCGAACTTACCCGCGCGCGCCACCGGAATGGCACCGGCGCCGTCGCCCCAATCGATGGTCGAGGCGGTGCCGTCCTTCGCGATCGCGACCGAAACATGCAGGCCTTTGCTCTGCGCTTCGGCACTGAACCGGTGCTCGATCCGCCGGGCGCCGAACGCCTGCCCGGCATCCTTTTTTGTCCAGGCGTCTTTTGTCACGGCCCCATCCGCCGTGTGGAACAGCGCGATGACCACAAGGATTTCGCAGCACTTGACTGTTGCCTGAGGATTGCCCCCAGGCTGCTTCGGGCCGAGGCTTCCGGTCGCGGTGCGCAGGCTGTCGGCCGTGAATTCGAGGCTGACTTCTCTCGCGGTCACCTTGGGTATCGAAAAACCGCCGTTGCCATCGGTGTGAATCGTTAATTTGCTCGTCGGTGGCTTCTCAAGGACGACGATATCGATGCCGGGGATAGGCTGGTTGGTCGCCTGCATGGGAGGGCGACCGCCTGTCCCACCTGCCCCGCCTGTCCCCTCGACGCGCGGCAACGGCTGCATGCTCGGCGCGGGCGTCGGAATGGTCGGCAATTGCGGTGCCGGCGGATTGGGCGTCACGATTTTGGGCGGTGGGATCATGGGCGACCCCGGCGACATGGGCGATGCCCCCAGCGCGTGCAGCGCCGTTCCGGCGATGGCGGTGACCACCGCGCAGGCGAAGGAGAGTGCCCGCATGCCTGGACGGAGGTAACGACGATGCTCGTTCATGACGGTTCCTTGATTCCTATGCGCCTCGTTCGATGTCGCCCCGCGTTATCGCACCAGCGTCACGATCGCTCGGCTGTGGGATTGGGCCGGTCCGGCCCCGCTTGTCGTTTGCCCTGGCCCGGCCGGTGCTCGGTCTTTCGGGATGGGCGCATTGTTTTCAACCAGCATGTTGCCCCACCGATCGAAAATCGACGGTGCCGATCCATCGCCCCAGTCGATCTTCATCACCGACCCGGACCCGCCGATCCGGAAGCCGATGTGCAGCCCTTGTCCGGGCATCGGCAGTTTGAAGCCATGCGACGTCATGGTGGTGCCGGGCGTGGTGGACGCGGTGCCGTCGCGCGCGGGCTGGACCGCGGGCAACAGCAGGCCGATCAGGATGTACTGCGGGGCGCCGCTATCGCCTCCGTCGCCACCATGACCGCCGGTCGGTGGTGGTCCGGCGAGCTTGCCGAGCGCGGTGTGGAGGCTTTCGGCGGTCAGAGTGAGTTCGAAGTCCCCGGTGGTCAGCACGCCCAGCATAATGATGCCGTCGCCATCGGTGTGAACCATTAATTTGCTCGTCTCTGGCTTCTTAAGGACGACGATATCGATGCCGGGGATGGGTTTGTTGTTTGCCTGGATGGGAGGGCGCCCGCCTGCCCCTCCGGTCCCCTCGACTCGCGGCAGAGGCTGCATCCCCGGCACGGGCGTGGGAATGGTCGGCAGTTGCGGCGCCGGCGGATTGGGCGTCACGATTTTGGGCGGCGGGATCATGGGCGACCCCGGCGACATGGGCGATGCCCCCCAAGCGTCGGGAGTCGCCCCCGCGATCATGGCGGCGATGGCGACAACCACCGATGTCGCGGCCCGTATGTCGCTACGTCTCGGTGACCGGGTTAAATTTGCCATTCGATATTGCCGATCCGAGTGTGCATTTGATGCTGGTCTGGGATAGTTACACGGCGCGCCGTTCGTTGCAAATCCCCCGCGCGTCCGATGGATGGCGAAGCCGGCCGCTCGGGTGTACCTTGCCGCCGCACCAAACGGGGGGATCGATCATGCGTCGCCGTCAATTCGGACTGGGAATGCTCGCCGCGCCGGCCATCGTCCGGCGCGCCTCGGCGGCCGAGGCGTCCGTCGTGCGCATCGTACGGCAATACGGCCTGCCGACCTTGCCCCTCATGGTCATGGAGCACGAAAAACTCGTCGAAAAGCACGCCGCCCGTCTGGGCCTGCCGTCGCTGAAGGTGGAATGGCCGATCCTGGGCGGACCCGGCGCGATGATCGACGGGCTGCTGGCCGGGGAGGTCGATTTCGGCGTCGTCGGCACGCCGGGTCTGGCGACGCTATGGGACAAAACCGTTGGCACCGCCCGCGAAGTGCGCGCCTTAAGCGCCGTGCAGTTGCAACCCTTCATGCTGGTCACCAACAATCCAGCGGTGAAAACGATCGCCGATTTCACCGACAGGGACCGCATCGCGCTGCCGACGGCGAAAATCTCCGCCCAGGCGATCGTTCTGCAAATGGCCGCGGCGAAACTCTGGGGGCAGGACCAGTTCGAGCGGCTGGACCCGCTGACCGTCACCCTGCCGCATCCGGAGGCGACGGCGGGCGTGATATCGGGAAAATCCCCGATCGACAGCCATTGCGCGGTATCGCCGTTCTATTATTGCGAGCTGGCGTCGCCGAACGTGCATCTGGTGCTGAAATCCAACGACACCCTGGGCGGCCCGCACATCAACGGTCTGTTGTCCGCGGCCCCGGGATTCCGCACCGGCAACCAAACCATCGCCCGCATCGTCTACGACGCCCAGCAGGAGGCCAACGCCTTCATCCAGGCCCATGCCCGGGATGCCGCGGCGATCTATATCGAAATGGCAAAAGATACCCACCCGCTGAACGAATTCGTCCCGATCGTCGCCGATCCCGACAACGTCTGGACGACCGTCCCGAAGAAGCTCATGGATTTCGTGGGATTCATGTACGCGGTCGGGCGGTTGAAGCACAAGGCGGAGAGCTGGAAGGATTTCATCCTTCCGGGATTTCAAGAGGGGGACGGGGGCTGAGCGGCGCCTTGCGGTCAGGACAAACCAGTTGCGAGACCGCGTTTTTCAACACAATGGACACCGAGGACGGCGAAGCACACACAAAGGATGGCGGCTGTCTCGGAAATCTTCGTGCATTCCTCGGGGTCTTCGGTGTGTTTTGTGGTAAAAATGCGGGCTATCCTCCAATATAACGTCGCCAAATATATATACCCGCCCATAAAAACCGACGCGTCGAAACTATCGTCCATCAGCCTCCATTTTCACCCCGTGCCGCAGCAGCGCTTCCCACGCTGCTTCCGGCGCTTCGGCGAATTCGAACAGGCCCATCTCCTCCGGACCGATCATGCCCTCGGCCAGCAGAGCATCGAACGAAACGATCCTCCGCCAATAGGCTTCCTCGTAAAGCACAATCGGCACGGGCCGCATTTTACCCGTCTGCACCAGCGTCAAAAACTCGAACAGCTCGTCCAGCGTGCCGAACCCGCCCGGAAACGCCACCAGAGCGTTCGCCCGCATCGCCATATGCATTTTTCGCATCGCGAAATAATGAAAAAGAAAGGTCAGTTCGGGCGTCGTATAGGCATTTGGCTCCTGCTCCTCCGGCAGAACGATGTTGAATCCGATGGATGGTGCCTCGGCCTCCATCGCGCCGCGGTTGGCGGCCTCCATGATGCCGCCGCCGCCGCCGGTCGCGATCACGTTGTCGCGCCAGCGATGGTGCGGTGCCAACGCGCCGCCGCGTTCCGACACGATGCGGCCGAACTGACGGGCGGCCTCGTAACGCGGCGACTCCGGCTTGGTGCGGGCGCTGCCGAACACGATGACGGTGGAGCGTATGCCCCAATCCCGCATGCCGAGATCGGCTTTGGCGTATTCCAAGGCGAAACGGATGTCGCGCATCTCATCGCGCAACAGGAAATCGGTATCTTCGACGGCCAGGCGGTAGCTGGCGGAACGCTTTTGCGGGGTATTGTCAGTCATACCAGTACGCTGGGCGTGGGACGGAGCCACTGTCAAGAACAGGCTTGACGACGGGGACCCGGGGCGACCAGGGTCCAGTGAAAGAACCTGACAGGGAAGCCCGACGATGCGACGATCCCCCCTCCTGCTGCTGGCCAGCCTTGGTCTGACGGCTTTCTCCGCCCACGCGGCCCCGTTCAAGTGCCCCGCGGTGGGCGGCGATTTCGTCTTTGGGCAGGAGGCGAACATCAACACCCTGGACCAAATGACGTCGTCCACCATCTCCACCCGCAACATCGCGATGAATATCTACGAGTCGCTGATGACGCGGGACGACAACAACAATCCGATTCTGGAACTCGCGGCGTCGATGGACGAAGCCGCGGACCATCTGACCTATACCTTCAAGCTCCGTCAGGGTGTGAAGTTCCACAACGGTAAAGCGATGACGTCGGCCGATGTCGTGGCGTCCTTCGACCGCTACGCCAGAGTCGGCAACCAGCGCAGCACGCTGGATAACGTCGCCAGCTGGGATGCCCCGGACGCCGCGACCTTCGTCATCCGCATGAAGGCGGCGCAACCGACCTTTATAGAGGCGCTGAGCTCCTTCAGCGTCCCCATCGTCATCATCCCCGCGGAAAACCGCGACGTGCCGGCGCAGCAGCTGACGCAGCCGATCGGCACCGGTCCGTTCCAACTGGTTGAATCCGTGCCCGGCAGCTACGTGAAGCTAAAGCGCTTCGACGGCTACCAGCCGAACACGTCCTTCGAAAACCGTACCGGCTTCGGCGGCTACAAGCAGGCCTGTCTCAACACCGTCACGTTCCGTATCGTGACCGAATCCGGCGCCCGCGTCGCCGGCCTGAAAACCGGCGAGTTGCAGGGGGTCGAGGACCTGCCAACCAAATCCCTGCCGGACCTGAAAAAGGACCCGGCCATCAGCGTGCTGCCGCTGAACAACTGGTGGATTCAGATCGCCAACCCCAACACCTCCGCCCCGCCGACCGACAACGTGCTGGTGCGCAAGGCGATCCAGGCGGCGCTGGACATGGATGAGGTCATGGATGCCGCGTCCGACGGCAACTACAAGCTGAACGTCGGCTTCCAGTACCCCAACCAGCCGACATATACCGACGCCGGCAAGGAAACCTACAACCAGCATAACGCGGAAACGGCGAAGAAATTCCTCACCCAGGCCGGTTACGCCGGAGAGCCGGTGGTCCTGCTGACCAACAAGGATTACCCGCCGATGTACAACTCGGCGCTGGTGATGCAGCAGCAGTTGCAGGCGGTCGGGATCAACGCGCAGATGAAGGTCGTGGATTGGCCGACCTCGGTGCAAATGATGCTCAACACGACCGAGGGCTGGAATTTCCACTTCACCGGCTGGGGCACGCAGCCCGCTTTGGGTGCGCTGGCGACGATGCAGTTCCTGGTACAGCCCAACGCGACCTACAAGCCGAAGGGCGGCGTGGACGACCCGGACGTGCTGGCGGCGTGGAACGACATGAATAAACTGCCGGCTGCGGCCGATCGCCAAGCGGCTTTCGCTCGGATGCAGAAATTGGTGCTGGAACGGGTCTATGCCATTCCATTCGGTTCGTTCACGAAAGTGCAGGGCGTGCGATCGAATGTCGGCGGGTTCGCACCGTTCCGCATTCCGCGCATGGCGAATGTTTGGATGACACGCTGAAGAAACCGTTGGCCACGGGCCGTATCCCGGGGCCAACACCCCTTATCCCCCCAGCCGCCCATACGTCTTCAACGCGTTCTCCGTCAGGATCTTCCGCACCAACCGGTCCGGCAATCCGTCCGGCAGCGCATCCGTCCCGTCGAAATGCCAATGTGGATAATCCGTCGAGAACATCAGCATGTCCTCGCAATCGATTTCCTCGATCAAGCGAGCGAGCTGCGTCTGATCCGGCGGCCCGTCGAACGGCTGAATGGTCAGCCGCACATGCTCCCGAGCATACTCGGCCGGCGATTTGTCGAGCCACGGCACCTCGGCCCGCACCGCGCGCCAGGTCTTGTTCGCCCGCCACATCCAGGCCGGCAGCCAGGTCACACCGGACTCCAGCAGCACGACCTTCAGCCGGGGGAATTCGGTGAAAACCCCCTCGGAAATAAGGCTGTTCAGCACCCCCGCGAAGCCGGTGGACCACGAAACGTAGTCCTCCAGATAATAGGACGGCCAGCCGAGATTGGTCGGCGGATGCCGATAAGAACTGCCGGCATGCACGCCAATCGGCAAATCCGCCTGCTCCGCCGCGCGGTAAATCGGCCAGTTCGTCCGGCGCCCGAGCGGAATCTCCGCCATCTCCCACAGCAGCACCTGCACAAAGCGGCGATCCGCGGCACACCGTTCGATCTCCTTTGCCGCCAGTTCCGGGCTGTGCTGCGGCACGACGATGGAGGCCCGCAACCGGTCGTCCCGGTCCAGCCACTCCCGCGCCACCCAATCGTTGATCGCTCGGCAGAACGCCGCCGACAGGTCCTCGCTGAAAATGGCCGGGGCGCCGTGCAGCACGTTGCAGATGGCGAAACGCGAGCCGAACCCGTCCAGCGCCTGCGTCTTCAGCGTGTCGAAATCCGATCCTGGGAACCCCTTGGCGGGCCGCCAGTCCGGCCGGCAGTTGATGGGCGCGTTCACCGGGAACGCGGCGGCGTTGTAATTGTCCTTGTCCAGGCCACGCATTTTCACATGCGCGCGCCAGTAGTCGTCCAAATAGGGCAGCAGGACATGGGTGCCCGGCAACGCGGGATGGATGTCGCAATCGATCGCGCCTGATGCGGGAGTTGTCACGGACGCCGCTCCTTGTTGGCCGGAGGATAGGGCTGGGCGGTGTGGGGTTCAATGGCCGGGGAATGCTTGAGATGACAGCCCAGTACGCCTATATTCCCGAAAGTTCCGGGAGCCTAGATGATGGCATTACCAGCGACAAAGCGACCAACGACCGTGACCGCCATCAAGCGGAACGTGGCACCACGCACGCCTCAGACCGCGACACTCGAAGATCGTCTGGTAGCCAAGGCCGCGAACGGCGATCGCAAGGCCTATGCCGAGCCGAGCCTGGATGAGTTGAGCCGCGAAGAGCGGCACAAGTTGCTCTACGGCGCGTGAGGCAGCCGAACCGCGCGCGCATTCGCCTGCGTCTGCCGCGCATCGAGACCAAACCCAAACGTGTACGCCTCGAAGGATGGCAGGATTACGCCTCCATCGGCAAAGACCCGGTCTTGCGCGCCGAACTCGACGATATCGTCGACAGCATTGGGCGCGGCGACGGCGTTCCAGAGAAATATTACCGGGCAGGGATCGATCGAGATCGGGACGAGTTATTGGAGCAGACGGGCATCATGCATCTGCATCTTGGCGGTAAGCACTCCGATACGCTGATTTTTCTCGTGCAATACGACGATCTTGTTTTGCTGTTGGAGAGCAATTCGCACGTCCATTTCCGCACCAACCCGAAGGGCAAAAACATCGTAGCGCTTGTCCAATCGTGGTTCGTCAATATGGAGCGCGATATGGCCGACGCGGCACAACTGGCCGCGGGAGCAGCAGAGCGTCAGGCCGCCGAGGAACACTCGAGACGCCTTGCCGCGGCTTTGGCCAAACTGAAGCGGGAAGCCGGTCGAATTTAGGACCGGCCTTGGTCGCACCCGCGTCGCCGGTATGATACGCCTCGCCCTGCGAGAACCCGGCAGGAGACATCATGTCCGATCCCAGCCCAAACACACGCACCACCACTATCGCCCGCGTCGCGCTGGCGGCGCTTCTCACCGGCCTCGGGCTTTGGACAATCCGGGAGTTCATCCCCGCACTGGTGTGGTCCGGCATTATCGCCATCGCCGTCTGGCCGCTTTACGAACGGGCACAGCGGCAATGCCCGCCGGGCCGGCACAACCTGCTGTTGCCCAGTGCCTTCACGCTCATTGTCGCGGTGGTGTTCATCGCACCTCTGGCCATTGCCGCCGTGCGTGTGGGCCGGGAATCGCACGTGATCCTGGATTGGGTGGACGCAGCCCGGCGCTCGGGCATTCCGGCACCCGATTGGCTCGGCCATCTGCCGTTCGGGGCCGAGCAGGCCGTCGCATGGTGGAACGAAAATCTGGCCGACAGGGACTCCGCCGCCGAACTCCTGCATCGCGTCGATCGCACCGAACTGCTCGGCGCCAGCAAGCAGATCGGCGCGAATGTGGTGCACCGAGCGATTCTGTTCGGTTTCAGCCTGCTGACATTGTTCTTCCTGTTCAAGGACGGGGACGCATTGGTCGCCCAAATGCAGCGCGCCAGCCATCGCGCCTTCGGGCCGAGCGGCGAGAGGGTCGGGCGCCAGATTATCGCGTCGATCCATGGGACCGTGGACGGCTTGGTCCTGGTCGGCCTCGCGGAGGGTGTCCTGCTCGGTATCGCCTACGCCGCGACCGGCGTCCCGCATCCCGCCCTGCTCGGCGCCATCACGGCGGTGGCGGCGATGATCCCGTTCGGCGCGCCGCTGGTGTTCGGCCTCGCGGCGCTACTGCTGGTGGGGCAAGGCGCGCAAATGGCTGCCATCGTCGTGCTGGCGATCGGCATGATCGTCACCTTCGTCGCCGACCATTTCGTGCGCCCGGTGCTGATCGGCGGCGCCACGAAGCTGCCCTTCATGTGGGTTCTGTTCGGCATCCTCGGCGGCGTCGCGACCTGGGGGCTGCTCGGCCTGTTCCTCGGGCCGGCGGTCATGGCGGCCCTGATCATGCTGTGGCGCGAATGGACGGGCGACGCCGAAGACTGATACCAACGCCCCTCGAAGGAGAGAAATGCCATGAGCGAAACCGCCGAAGACAACATGCTGATCCGGGAAGATCGCGGCCATATCCGCGTCCTGACGATCAACCGCCCGCACCGCATGAACTCCATGTCCCCGGAACTCAGTGACCGCCTGATCGAGGAATTCGTCGACGCCAACGCCGACCCCGACGTGCGCGCCATCGTCCTGACCGCCGTCGGCGACCGCGCCTTCTGCGCTGGTGCCGACCTCAAGGCTCGGGCGGAGGCCGACAAGGACGGCAAGCCCTATCTGCCGCTGCTGTCGCGCGTCGAACGTTATGTGTTCGAGGTCGTTCTGGAAACCTTCAAGCCGACGATTGCCGCCCTGAACGGCCCGGCGGTGGCCGGTGGGTGCGAGTTGGCACTGGCCTGCGACATGCGCGTCGGCGCCGAACATGCGCTGATGGGCCTGCCCGAGGCCAAGCGTGGCAAGGGCGCCCATTTCGGCAACGTGATCCTGCCCCGCCTGATCCCGTCCGGTATCGCGTACGAGATGCTGTATCTGGGCGAATACATCAACATGGAACAGGCCAAACACTGGGGCTTGGTCAACCGCGTGGTGCCGAAGGGGGAGGCGCTGAACGAAGCCCTGCGCCTGGCCGAAGCCATCTGCGAAAACGCTCCCGTCACCATCCGCCGCATGAAGGAAACCGCGGTGCGCGCCAACGGCCTGCCGATGCCCGTGGCGCTGCGGCTGAACGAAGGCATCAGCCCCTACACCAGCGAGGACCGAGTGGAAGGCGTGCGGGCGTACGTGGAGAAGCGTAAGCCGGTATGGAAGGGGCGTTGAAAATTGGTTGCAAACGAGATCGGTGCGGATACCGATCCGACGTAAATGCGATTTGTTTCAACCACCGGTATCGTGGGCAACGCGCCTATTTTGTGCGGCGCGTTGACCCATGTCCAAGCGGGGTGCTGGATAGGGCGTGCGTCGATAACATTCGGTATTGACACCATCGTGGCCTCCGGTAAGGGTGCGCCCGGTGAGCGGGCGGTCCTGGCTGCATTGCTGACTTATGTCATTTTTAGGGATCTTCGTAGCAAGCTCCTTGCCGAACGCCGATCGTATCGGCCAGCCTTTGGGGAACGTGCCCATGAAATACATTCCACCCTTCGACAGTGTGAAAGCCCATCTCGCGATGGCGTCGGAAAAAGGGGAATTGCGGGTTTCCGGGGCCTACGAAGACTTGGTGAACCTGATCCGGCAGCTGATCCAAGGGATCGAAGTCGACGAAGCTTGGTATCTGGAACGCTACCCGGACATCGCCGACGCGATCAAAGAGGGCATCGTCGCGTCAGCGCAGCAGCATTTCGTCAACGATGGGTATTTCGAGGGGCGGCAACCCTTCCCCATTCGCGTCAATGAGCGGTGGTACCTGACCCAGAACACCGGCGTCGCCGATTTCGTGCGCCAGGGCAAGCTGAAGTCCGGACAGCAGCATTTCGATGAAAATGGATACATGGAAGGGCGGCTGCCGTTCGCGCTGTAAACGGCAGCCATTTCCCCTTTAGCGCGGCTTCTGCTGCGGCAATTCCATCCGCACGGACACCGCCGCGCTGGCGATCACCGCGATATCGCCGCGTTCGGGATCCGGCACGTTCAGCCCGCCCTTCACCGCTTTCACAGTCACGATGCCATGCGGCAGCGTCGCTTTCACGGCGTCGGTGTTGACCTTGTCGGGCTGCTGCACACCGATCGTCACGTCGACCTGCATTTTCTTCGAATCCACCCCGAAGGCGCGAATCCACGTCATCGAGCTGTGATGCAGCGCGTCCTGCACCGCGCGGATCGCCGCCTTGGTATAATCGCCGCCGTGCAGATCGTTGCCGGTGCCGAGCTCCAGGATGATGCGTTTGGGTGTCATGGCGGGGCTCCTTATTCGATGTCGAGATGCACGATCGCCGCGGCCTGGGCGATCACGGTCGAACTGGTGCCGGCGTCGTTGGGGATTTCCAACCCGCCTTCGACGCATTCCACGCTGCCGGTGCCGTGCGGCAGCAGGGCCAGCACCTGCGCTTTATCGACGAGGTCTGGCTTCGGCACGCCGATCAGCACCTCCACGAACATCGAATCCACATGCAGGCCGACCGCGTCGGCGATACTGAGAGAATTGTGCCACAGCGCATCGCGAAGCGCCCGCACCGCCGCCTTGGTATAATCCGCGCCGCGGATATCGGTGCCCATGCCTATTTCGAGCACCACGCGTTTCATCGCCATGTCCGTTTCCTTCTTCTGGACGATAGAAGGACAGCGTAGGACGTTTGGTGCCGCACGTCATCTCGGGGTAGCATACTCCCGTCATGGTCGGGTCAAGCCAGACCATGACGCTGGTGGAAATCAAGGGAGCGCGCGATGGAAGTCGGAATGCAACTGGTGTTCTGCAGCTACGGCTGGACGAACATGCCGGACGATCGGGTGTGGGATGAGGAGCTGAAACTCGCGCGCATCGCCGCCGATAACGGCTTCGACGTGATCTGGTCGGTGGAGCATCACTTCAACGATTATTCATTCTGCCCCGACAATTTGCAGTTGATGAGCTGGCTCGCCGCCGCCTGCCCGAACGTGGGCCTGGGCACCGCCGCCGTCATCCTGCCGTGGCACGATCCGCTGCGGGTCGCCGAACAGGTATCGGTCCTCGACCACCTCAGCGGCGGGCGTTTCCGGCTCGGCGTGGGACGCGGGCTGGCGCAGCGGGAATTCAAGGCGTTCCGCGGCACGATGGACGAATCTCGGGAACGTTTCGACGAATCCGCCCGCATGATCGTGGACGCGCTGGAAAGCGGCTTCATGGAGGGCAACGGCCCCTTCTACCAGCAGCCCCGCATCGAAATCCGCCCCCGGCCGACGCGGACGTTCAAGGGGCGCACCTATGCCGTGGCGTCGTCGGATGATTCGGTCGTCTCGGCCGCCAAGCTGAACGCGCGTATGGTGATGTTCGCCGACCGGCCCTGGCCGATGCGGATGCCGGCGATCGAAAAGCACCGCGCGCTGGTGCGGGAAATGCACGGCATGGAAGCCGGCGCGCCGCTGCTGGCCGATTTTTGCGTCTGCACCCCCACAATGGATGGCGCCGAGGAAAAAGCCATCCAATACATGGGAAAATTCGTCGAAAGCAATTTTTACCACTACGAACTGCTCGGCGATCATTTCGCGCAGGTGAAAGGCTACGATGCCTATGCGCAGAAAATCGCGCTGGCGAAGGAAATCGGCATGGAAGGCATCGTCAAAGCCTTCACCCAGGCCGCCGTTTGGGGAACGCCGGATCACATCCTGCGCATGTTCGAAGAGAGGCGGAAGGTCGTGGGCGATTTCGAACTCGCGACATCGTTCCGTTTCGGAGGCACGCCGTACGATCTGGCCGAGTCCGGCTTGAAGCTGTACTGCAAGGAAGTGCTGCCGGTGCTGAAGGCTTGGAAAAATGAGGATTTGGCGGCTGCGGCGGAGTAACACGATATGATCCCGATGCTGGACGTCGCCCGCTATCTGGCGGGCGAACCGGGGGAACTGGAACGCCTCGGCGCCCAGTTGCGCCACGCTTTCGAAAATGTCGGGTTCTATTATCTGCGCGGCCACGACATTCCCGAAAATCTGATCGCCGCGATGTTCGATCAGGCGCGGCGGTTCCACGCGCAGCCACTGGAAGCGAAACTGCAAGTCCGCATCAACGAACACAATATCGGCTACATGCCCATCGGCGGCAGTCTGGCGCGCACGTCGAAGGTCAACAACAACACCAAACCCAGCGTGAACGAGGCGGTTTTCTTCCGCCGCGAACGCACGCCGGACGACCCGGATGTGATCGCCGGGACGAAACTGCGCGGCCTGAATCAATGGCCCGCCGGTCTGCCGGGATTTCGCGAAACCGTCCTGTCCTACATGATCGCGATGGAGCGTCTGTGTCAGCGTCTGGTGCCGATCTACGCCGTGGCGCTGGATCTGCCGCCCGATTATTTCGACGCGATGTTCGCGCGCGGCAATATGATTCAACGGCTGTCGCATTACCCGCCGCGTGCGTCGTACGACGAAAACGAATTCAGCATCGCGCCGCACACCGACTCCGGTTTCATGACGTTGCTGGCACCATCCAACGTGCCGGGATTGGCGATCAGGCTGCCGGATGGGACGTGGTTCGATGCGCCATCGATCCCCGGATGCTTCACGGTGAACGGTGGCGATATCCTCAAGCGTTGGACCAACGACCGGTTCCTGTCGACACCGCATCGTGCGCTGAACGTGTCCGGCCTGGACCGTTACGCGATCCCGTTTTTCTTCGATACGCATCCGGATACGCTGCTGGAATGTCTGCCGACCTGCCGGTCGGTGGATAATCCGGCGAAATACGAACCAGTGACGTATCACGATTATGCCGTGTGGTACGCGACCCGCAACTATGTGCATCAGGATCAAGCATGATCGGACGCCGCCAAACCGTATTCAACCTCGGCGCCTTCGGCCTCGTCGCCGCATTGCCCAACGATGCCCATGCCGATCTCGCGGCGCTGGAAAAGGCCGCGCGCCAGGAAGCGACCGTCACCTGGTATGTCGCGCAAATGGATGCAGAACGGGCCGAGGCGTTCGGGCGCGCTTTCACCGCCGATTATCCCGGGATAAAAGTGTCGGTCATCCGTACCACCGGGCAGGTGGCGTTTCAGCGCCTGACGATGGATATCAAGAACCACACGCCGCAATGCGATGTGTTCAGCGCCACGGATATCTCGCACATGCCTATTTTGAGAGACCGGCACGAGCTGACATCCTACACGCCGGAAAATGCGGCCGGGCTGCTGCCCGCTTTCGCCAGCCTATCGGATCCCGGTAATTATTACATTACCAACGTGTCACGCTATTTCATGATCTACAACACCAAAAAAGTCCCAGCGGCTGAGGCCCCGAAAGCCTGGACCGACCTGCTGGACCCCAGGTGGAAGGGGGTGGTCGCTTTCGGCCATCCGGCGTTCAGCGGCTGCACCGGCACCCTTGTGCTGACCCTGAAGAAAAAATACGGCTGGGAATATTTCGAGAAGCTGGCGAAAAACAATCCGCGCATCGGCCGTTCCGCGGCCGATCCGGTGACGCTGATCACCTCCGGGGAGTGTCTGGTCGGTCCGGCCTCTGCCAGCGGGGTGTATCCGAGCATCGACAAGGGCAATCCGCTTCTGACCATTCATCCGTCGGATGGGCTGGTGCTCTGCCAGGCTCCTTCTGCCATCCCCGCCAATGCCCCGCATCCCAATGCGGCGCGGCTGTTCATGGAATGGCTGCTGGGCGCGCATTTTTCCCAGATGAACGCCTCCGACGGTCCTGAACCGCTACGGGCAGGCGTCAATCCGCGCCCAGATGTCCCGCTGCTGTCGACTCAGAAAATCAATCAGTTGACGGTGGAGGAAATCCGCAAAGGCGTGCCGGAAGTGATCGAGCTGTGGCGCGACACCTTCGGCAGCTGAACAAAAATCGACAGGGAGATAAAACAATCATGAAACACCGCATGTTTGGCCTGCTCGCGGCTGGCCTGCTCGCCGTCGCACCGTCGGCGCGCGCGCAGATATCCGACGATGTCGTTCGCATCGGCGTGTTGACCGATCTGACCGGCCTTTATTCCGCCAATACCGGCACCGGCACCGTGGAATCGGTGAAAATGGCGGTGGAGGATTTCGGCGGCACCGTCCTTGGCAAGAAGATCAAGGTGCTGGTCGCCGATCACCAAAACAAGGCCGACGTATCGTCCGTCCTGGCGCGTAAATGGATCGATGAGGATAAGGTCGACGTCATCACCTCCGTCGCCAATTCGGCGGTGGCGCTGGCGGTGCAGGCGGTAACCCGCGACAAGAACCGCATTCTGATCAATACCGCCGCCGCGTCGTCGGATTTCACCGGCAAGGCCTGTTCCCCGATGGGCATCGGTTGGACTTACGACACCTACGCTTTGGCGAAGGGCACCGGCAGCGCGGTGACGAAACAGGGCGGCGATACCTGGTTCTTTCTGACCGCCGATTACGCCTTCGGGCACGCGTTGGAACGCGATACCTCGCAATTCGTGCGGGAAGCCGGCGGTAAGGTCCTCGGTAGCGCCAAAGTGCCGCTCAGCAATATGGATTTCTCGTCGTTCCTGCTACAGGCGCAGGGTTCGCGCGCCAAGGTTGTCGGGCTGGCCAACGCCGGCGGGGATTTCGTCAATTCCGTCAAGCAGGCGGCCGAGTTCGGCATCGTCGCCAGCGGGCAACGGCTGGCGGGGATGCTGGTGGTCATTCAGGATATTCACACGCTGGGCCTGAAAGCGGCGCAGGGGCTGGTGGTCACCGATTTCGGCTACTGGGATCTGAATGACGAAACTCGAGCATTCAGCAAGCGATTTATGGAACGACATGGTACGCCGCCGAATTATATCCATATGAACGACTACACCTCGACCCTGCATTATCTGCGCGGTGTTCAGGCAGCCGGGACCGATGAGTCCACTGCTGTGATGAAAAAAATGCGGGAGATGCCCATTAACGATTTCATCACCAAAAACGGCTGGATTCGCGAAGACGGCCGCGTCATGCGCGATGCGTGGCTGGTGCAGGTGAAAACGCCGGAAGAATCCAAAGGTCCGTGGGATGTTTACAAAATCCTGGCCCGCATTCCCGCGGCTGAGTCCATTCGCCCGTTGGATCAGGGCGATTGCCCGCTGGTGGCGAAGAAGGGGTAACCGGGTCAGAAAAAACCGTGGAGGAACCAGCGGCGATCGCCGGTCGCTGGGTCCTCTCCGTCCCCGCGCCGGAACAACCAGAACCGGCGGCCGTCTTCGTCCTCCACCCGGAAATAATCGCGAACGGACCGCATTTCGCCATCGCGTTTCCACCATTCGCCGGCGATACGTTCCGGCCCGTCGGCTTGTTTTACGCGATGCCGCACCCGCCGCCAGGTGAAGGCCAGCGGCGGATGGTCGGGCAGCAGCGCCATCGTTTCCACCGGTTGCGGCGGATCGAGCAGGCGCACCGGCCGGGGCAAATCCACTGGCCAATTTTTTCCACCGCCACACTGCAACGCCGGCACCCGCCGCACCGATCGTTCCGGCACGTCGCTTTCCATCGGCTCCGCCCGATACACGCGTTCGGCGCCCAACCGGTTGGACAGGCGGTCCACCAGCGCGGCGATATAGGCCTGCGGGGAGTCGCTTAACGTTGCGGTCTGCGTATGCCCCAGTGCGTCGGCGCGGGTGACGATCAGGCGCATCGCCTCGATACCCAATCCAGGGTCGATCCGTTCCAGTTTCTCGTCCAGCATGCGGCCCAGATGGCGCGCGTCGCGGGATGGGCGGGCGGTGCCGACGCGAAGCGTGGCGATGGTGCCGTCGACGCGTTCGAACAGCAGGTCCAGCCGGCGTGCGCCTTGCCCGGAATGTTCCAGAGCGGTGCAGATCGTGGCGGTCAGGCGCGCGATGACGGACGAAAACGCAACCGCCGTCAACAACGGTTCCATGAACGCCAATCGTTCCTGAATCAGCTCGGCCGGGATCGCGGGAACGATCGGTTCGAACACCGCACCGAATGCCTGATCCAGGCGCGTGGCGACGATGGCCCCGAACCGCCGCACCAATGGCCCGCGCGGGGTGGCAACGAGCTGGCCGACCCGGTCGAATCCCATCAACCGCAACCCGTCGCAGATAGAGACGGGGAGGCGGAGGGCTTCGATAGGGAGGGGAAGTAACATCTCCGTCATGGTCGGGCTTGACGGGGGGAGGCCATACCGCACCAACCCCCAAGCCGCCCCCGGCGTATCCGCGATCGCCACCCGCGCAGCCACCCCGTAAGCGGCAAACCGAGCAACCAGATCGCGCAGCAACCCTGCCTCCCCGCCATGCAAATGCGTGCTGCCGGTGACATCGATCCAGATCCCGTCCGGCAGATCGGCCGACGCCAGCGGCGCGTACCGCAGGCACCACCCCGCCAACCGCCGCAACCCCTCATGTTCCGCTTCCGGCGCGGATGGATAGATCGCCAACCCCGGCACCAACGCCTGAGCCTGCGCCAGCGGCATCCCCGCCCGCAGCCCCAACCCCGCCGCCGCCGCATCCACCGAGGCCACGACCTGCCGCCGCCCATTGTTCGCGGCGGTCACCAACGGCACCCCCTCAGGCGCGCAGCCGCCGCTCTTCCGCAGCCGGTCCGTCGGCCAAGTCGGCAACCAGACCGAGACAACCCGTCGCATCGCATGCCTCCGTCATCCAGGACCCCGTTTCCCCACCGCGGCATCGCAGCAGCGTCAGCCGCCAGCGCGCCCGCCCCACGCCCTGCACCCCCGGGATCACGGGCGGCGAGGGTACAGCGGCCACCATCCATCGGGTCGCCGCCGCCGTCGGCTCCCGCAGCGCCGGATCGTCGAATATCCGGCTCCGGCGCAGGGCGATGGACAAAATCCCGGTCTGCTCGGCCGCCAGTTGCAACCGGCGGGAGGCGACAAGACTGAACCGCCCGCCGATTTCCCCCACCACGGCGGCCAGACCGGGGTGGCGCAGCCCTTCCTCCATGCTCGCCAGCACTTCCTTGCCGGCTTCCGCGAACACCACCCGGTCCGGGTGCAGCCCCACGCCCGCGAGGCCCGGCGCGAACAGATCGGCCTGTTCCATCACCCACAGCACCGGCCCCGCCATGCGCGCCAGGATGCCGGCGGTCAGCAGCGCGGCGGCGGCCCCGTGTTCGGTATCCGGCCCAGCCCCCGCGATTTCGTGCAGCGCCCCCAACGCCAGCCCGCCGTTCGGCAGTTTTTCATCCACCGCGGCCACCCCGAACGGCACGGTTTTGCCCGGCGCGCCGACGTGCCCCCGCTCGATCCGCGCGATCTGATCCCGTAGCTCGCGCAGCCGGGCGGATGGGCTGGAAGTGAACATAATAGGAACATAAGCCCTGCCAATAGCCGAGTCGAGTCAAAAAAGCCTATGCTCCCCCCAACAACCGGGAGGTTCCGCCATGCTGCCGCAAATCGCCGATTTCCAGGCCGAGGTCGACGCCTTGCGCGCCGTGCTGCTGCCCGTGCCCGACGCCGATTGGGCGCGCCCGACCCTGTTCAAGGCCTGGACGATCAACGACATTCTCCAGCATCTGCACGACGGCGACCTGCTCGCCGCGGCCTCCGCCTCCGGCGGCGACCCCTTCGCGCAACGCCGCGCTCGGGCGGCGGGCCTGACGCGGGTGGAGGATACGCGCCAGCGCCTGGGCAACCCGACCGGCCGGGTTCTGTTGGACCTCTGGCACGCCAAAGCCACCGAACTCTGTTCGATCCTGGCGGGCCTGTCCCCGGATGCCCGCCTGAAATGGGCCGGCCCCGATATGGGCGTGCGCATGTTCACCACCGCCCGCCAAATGGAAACCTGGGCGCACGGCCAGGCCATCTACGACCTGCTGGGCGTCAAGCGCGAACCGACCGCCCGCCTGCGCAATATCGCCGAGATCGGCGTGCGCACCTACGGCTGGACCTTTATCAATCGCAAACAGGAACTCCCCGGCCCGGCGCCTTACGTACGGCTGACGGGGCCTTCGGGCGATATATGGGAGTGGAACGACCCCTCCCCGGACAACAGCGTGACCGGCGATTCGTTGGAATTCTGCCAAGTCGTCACCCAAACCCGCAACGTCGCCGACACCGCTTTGGTCGTCGCCGGCGCCCCCGCCACGACCTGGATGCGCATCGCCCAGTGCTTCGCCGGCCCGCCAGAAGAGCCGCCGCCCCCCGGTGTTCGGTTGGCATAGATCAACGCAATCCGCGCGGCGGCATGCCATTCTCCGGTACCGGGAGAAACTCCATGCAACCCCGCCCCAGCCTTTCCGGCCTGACCCAGGCCGACGCCCAGACTCGCCTGAAAGCCGAAGGATACAACGAACTCCCCCGCCAGGACCGCCGCACCCCCCTGCGGATCGTGGGGGAGGTCCTGCGCGAACCCATGCTCGCGCTGCTGCTGATTGGCGGGCTGGTCTACCTCGTGCTGGGGAACCTGAAGGAAGCCATCGTCCTGCTGGCCTTCGCGACCATGTCCGTCGCGATCACCGTCGTGCAGGAAACCCGCACCGAACGTGTGCTGGAGGCATTGCGCGATCTGACCAGCCCCCGCGCTTTGGTGATCCGCGACGGCGTGCAAAAGCGCATCGCCGGGCGGGAGGTCGTGCGTGGCGACCTGGTGCTGATCAATGAGGGCGACCGTGTGCCGGCCGATGCCGTTCTGGTGCAATGCCACGATCTGCAAACCGATGAATCGCTGCTGACCGGCGAGTCCGTGCCGGTGCGCAAAACCGCCGGCGCCCCATCGCCGGAGCACGCCCGCCCCGGCGGCGACGATCTGCCCTATGTTTTCTCCGGTTCGCTGGTCGTGCGCGGCACCGGCACCGCCGAGGTTTTCGCGACCGGCGCCCGCAGCGAGATCGGCCGGATCGGCCAGTCCCTGAGCGGGCTGGAAACCGAACCGCCGCGTTTGCAGACCGAGACCAACCGGCTTGTGCGCCTGTGCGCCATCGGCGGCGGCGTGCTGTGCGTGGTGACCGTGTTGCTCTACGGCATCATGCGTGGCGGCTGGCTGGATGCCATTCTGGCCGGCATCGCGCTGGGCATGGCGATGCTGCCGGAGGAATTTCCCGTCGTCCTGACCGTGTTCATGGCGATGGGCGCGTGGCGCATCTCGCAGGCACGCGTGCTGACCCGGCGGGCGGCGGCGATCGAAACCTTGGGTTCGGCGACGGTGCTGTGCACGGACAAGACCGGCACCCTGACGGAAAACCGCATGTCCATCGCCGCCATGCGCCTGCCGTTCGGCATAACCGTCCCGCTGGTGGGGAACGCGGTGTCGCCGGAATTCCGCGATCTGGTGGCCTATGGCGTCCTGGCCAGCGCCCGCGAACCCATCGACCCCATGGAGAAAGCCTTCCACGCGATCGGCAATGCCCCCGCTGCCGGCTGGACGATGCGGCACGCGTACGGATTGCGCCCGGACCTGCTGGCCATGTCGCAGGTCTGGCAACAGGGCGACCGTTTCGTCGTCGCGGCTAAAGGCGCACCCGAGGCCATTGCGCGTTTATGCGGCCTCGGCCCCGAAGAGAAGGCCGCGACGATGGCCGCCGTCGATGCCATGGCGGCCGACGGCTTGCGGGTCCTCGGTGTCGCCAAGGCGCCATGTGCCGGGGAAGCGTGGCCGGAAACGCAACAAGGTTTTTCGTATGAGTTTTTGGGGCTGGTGGGCCTCGCCGATCCGTTACGCCCGAGCGTGGCGAATGCGGTGAAGGAGTGCCGGACGGCGGGGATTCGGGTGGCGATGATCACGGGCGATTATCCCGCGACCGCGCGCGCCATCGCCTCCCAGGCCGGGCTGGATGCCACGCATATTCTGACCGGTGCTGAACTCGCGGATATGGACGATGCGCGTCTGGCCGAAGCGGTGCGAACCGTCACCGTTTTCGCGCGCATCATGCCCGAGCAGAAATTGCGGATTGTGGATGCTTTGAAGCGGGACGGGGAAATCGTTGCCATGACCGGCGACGGCGTCAACGACGCGCCGTCGCTGAAAGCCGCGCATATCGGCATCGCCATGGGCGGCCGCGGTACCGATGTCGCGCGGGAGGCCTCCTCGATCGTTCTGCTGGACGACGATTTCGGATCGGTCGTGCGCGCGGTACGCCTCGGTCGCCGCATCTACGATAATTTGCGCAAGGCGATGGGGTTCATTTTCGCCGTGCACGTGCCGATTGCCGGCCTCACTTTGCTGCCGCTTTTATTCGGCTATCCCGTTCTGCTCGGGCCCATGCACATCGCATTTCTGGAAATGGTGATCGATCCGGTCTGCTCGCTGGTGTTCGAGGCCGAAACGGATGAGGGCGACGTCATGCGCCGCCCGCCGCGTGCCCGGACTGCCCCGCTGTTTTCCGGCGGGTTGGTTGGCTGGGGTGTGTTGCAGGGATGCGTTGCCTTCGCATTAGTCGCGGTCATCTTCGTCGCCGCATCGAAGCGCGGCATGCCGGAGGACGAGGTGCGGGCGCTGACGTTTTTCTCCCTGGTGCTGACGATCGTCGCGCTGATTTTCGTGAACCGGTCGTTCAGCGCGTCCCCCTGGGCGGCGCTGCGCCGAGGCAATGCCGCGCTCGGGTGGGTGCTGCTGGGCGTGACCGCGATGCTGGCCACGACGCTGCTGTGGCCGTTCGCGCGGGATTTGTTCCGCTTTGGGCCGCTGCACGCCGACGATCTGGCGCTGACATTCGGCGCAGGGGTGGCGGTCATGGCAATTCTGGAAGCCGCGAAAGGCGGGTGGCACGCGTTGCGGGGCCACCCCTGAGACGATTACTCCGCCGCTTTCGCCATCGCGCCACGATCCCGCAGCTTGGCGATCGTTTCCCAGTTGGTGTATCCCGTAAAATTGTTGTCGTCGAAATACAGCACCGACCCGTCGCAGATGAAGGTGTAGACGGTATCCTCCAGCGCCGTCGTCGCGTCGTGCAGCACGCCGGAGGGTTCGTAGATGTAATCCCCGGCGTTCAGCGTCTCATCGCGCACCTGTAGCTTGCCGGATACGATATAGACATGCGCCCCGCCCAGATGCTTATGCGCACGGGCGACATGGCCCTTCTTCCAGTGAATCATCACCGCCCAGGTGGAGGAATCCGGGCTGACCCACAGCACCTTCATCTTCGACGTCGGGCTCTGCTCGGTCCACGGTTCTTCCGCTCGGACCAGCGTGTCCTGGATGTTCTGGAACGCGGGGCGGATGTCTTGGGGTAGCGGCATGGTGGTTCCTCCGGTTGGGCGTCCAGCCTATCATCCGTGGCGGGGGAAATGCCACTCATGACCGACACCGACAGGTCCGCGCTGGACCGGCTGAACGCGGCCGCACCGCTGCTGTTTCTGGCGTTATGGAGCAGTTCCTACATCGGCACCCGCGTCGGACTGCGCCACATGTCGCCGCTGCTGTTCGTGGCGGTACGCATGACGTTCGCGGCGGGTTTGCTGCTGGCGTTCATGCTGTTGCGCCGCCGCCCCTGGGGAATGCGCCCCGCCGCCTGGATGCATTGCGCGGTGGCGGGCGTGTTGACGCAGGCCATCCTGCTGATGACCGCGCATGTCGCGATGGTACATACCGAGGCCGCACCCATCGCACTGATCCAGACGTTAAACCCGCTGCTGAGCGCCTTCCTCGCCTGGCCGCTGCTGGGTGAGAAACTGCGCCCCGCGCAAATCGCCGGATTGTTGCTGGGTTTCGCCGGCGTGCTGCTGATCCTGGGACGCGCGGCCTTGTCCAGCCGGACCGAGTTCGCCGAATTGCTGGGCGCGACGGCGGGAATCATGACGCTGGTCGGCGGCACCCTGTATTACCGCCGCTTCTGCCGCGAGGTCCCGCCCATGTCCGGTGCCACCGTCCAGGCCTTGGCGGCGGCAAGCGTCTGCGCGCTGTCCGCCTGGGCATTGGAAACACCCAGGAGCGATTGGGCGTTCGGCGCGCTTGCTTCCATCGGCTGGAACGCCGTCGTGGTGACCATCGGCGGGATGGGCCTGTATTTCATGATGCTCTCTCGCGGTTCGGCGGCGCGGGCGACAGTGAATTTCTACCTCGTGCCCGGCGTCACGTCGGTGCTGACCTGGTTCCTGTTGGGCGAGCGTCTGACTCCGCTGACGCTGGTGGGCTTGGCGGTATCCTCGGTGGGGTGCTGGTTGGTGGGACGGCGGGCGGCGGCGGTGTGACTGCGATTATGACATAAAATATCGGTCGATTGTGCGAACGGTGCCTCGGCTCTATACGAATACCGGCGGCATTTCGTCGCCATAATGTTGATATGTAATATCAATTTAACCAAGGACATCCAAAATGTTGAAAACTGCATTCGTGGCGTTCGCTCTTGCGTTCGCCATCGCCACGCCTGTTTTCGCGGCCTGCTCATCGGACGATGCGATGACCAAAATGGGGGCGGTCTCCGACGTGCTGACCGAGAAAGTTCAGTCCAAACCGGACCCGGCATCGAAGCTGATGTCGGAGATGGGTGAGATCATGGGCAAAGGCACCGTCACCGACGACACGTGCACCAAGCTCGACGATCTTCTGGTGCGCGCCAAAAAGCTGTAGCAATCTCAGGGGCGGCTGGTACGCTCGGCCGCCCCAATTCTCTTTAACGGCCGACAGAAAACGCGAACGCCAAAGCCTTCCGACGGAGTACGATCATGAACGCGGTCACCCACGGCAACGGCACGCAAGCCGACCCCTGGATTTTGAAAACGCCGCCCCTGACATCGGAGTTCCAGGCGTGGCGCGATGAAGCCGCCGCGGAACCGGCCCTGATCGTCCAGGTCGGCACCACGCGGTTGTCGTATCATCTTCGCTGTCTGGAGGACCTGCCCGCGATGTTGCGCGCGCGCGGCGATTGGGTCGAACTCGGGAACGCCGACGAAGGCAAACCCGTCAAGGACGGCTCAGTCGAAGCATGGGCGCGCGCCCCCGATAACCCCGTCGGCGGCTATTACGGTCTGCGCAAGGGCTACCGCGGCCGCTTCGCCAACTACGTCACCCCGGTCCTGGAGCTGCTCGGTCTGGTCGAGTTGGAGCATGGGGCACGCAACAACCGGGTCCGGACCCAATAATCCGTCGCTGGCCTCCAGCTTGACTCCCGCCACCCCCACCGAAAGGATCGACGCCACCGAACGAAGGAGTTTCCATGCCGGTTTTGCCGCTGGAGGGCATCACAGTCCTCGAATTCACCCATACCGTCATGGGGCCGTCCTGCGGCGTCGTGCTCGCCGATCTCGGCGCCGATGTCATCAAGATCGAGCCAGCGCCGAACGGCGACCACACCCGCGGCCTGAAAGGTTTTGCGAGCGGGTTCTTCTGCTATTTTAACCGCAACAAGCGCGGTGTTTGCCTGGACCTGAAATCGGCCGAGGGGCAGGCCGTGGCCCACGATTTGGTCGCGACCGCCGACGTCCTGATCGAGAATTTCGGCCCAGGCACGATGGATAAGTTGGGTATGGGCTGGGACGCGGTGCACGCGCTGAACCCCAGGCTGATCTACCTCGCGATGAAGGGGTTCCTGCCCGGCCCCTACGAGCACCGGCCGGCTTTGGACGAGATCGTACAATATATGACGGGGCTGGCGTACATGACCGGCCCGCCCGGCCAACCGCTGCGCGCTGGCAGTTCGGTGGTGGACATCATGGGCGGCGTGATGGGTGTCATCGGCGTGCTGGCCGCGTTGCGCCAACGCGACAAGGATGGGGAGGGGCGTAAGGTCACCAGCTCGTTGTATGAATCCTGCGCCTTCCTGGTGGCACAGCACATGGCTGGCGAGGCCGCGACCGGCACGCCGTCGCCGCCGATGCCGGCTCGCAGCGGTGCCTGGGGCATCTACGAGACCTTCCCCACCAAGAACGGCGAACGCCTGTTCATCGGCATCACCTCGGACAACCACTGGCGCACCTTCTGCCAGCATTTCAACCGGCCCGACCTGTTCGCCGATCCCCGCTTCGTCACCAATGGCGACCGCGTAGGCAACCGCGACCAACTGCGCCCCTTGGTCGCCGAGGAAGCGCTGAAATACGACATCGCCACCCTCGAGAAGATGATGGACGCAGCGAACATCCCATTCTCCCCGGTGCGCACGCCGTCCGATCTGTTCGACGATCCGCAGTTGAATGCGCATGGCCGGATGATGGATGTCCGCATGCCGCACGGCGGCACCGCGAAGCTGCCGGGCCTGCCGATCTGCTTCGACGACGAAGCACCCGGCCTGCGGATGCAGCCGCCTTTGGCCGGGGAGCATACCGACTCGATCCTCGCCGCTCTCGGCTATTCGCCGGAGAGGATCGCGGAACTGCGTGCGGCCAAATCGGTGCGGTGATGATCCCCGTATGGATCCCCATCGCCGTCACCGCGGCGTTGTTTCAGTGCTGGCGCACCGCGTTGCAGCAGAAGCTGCGGCATCTGCTGTCGGTGAATGGCGCGGGGTTCGTACGATTCCTATATGGCGCGCCCACGGCCAGCCTGCTGCTGTTCCTGTCGCTGCGGATAACCGGCGCGCCGCTGCCGGAGGCCAATTGGCGGTTCGTCGCCTTCTGCGCTGCCGGCGGGATCGCGCAGATCCTCGCGACCAACCTGTTGATCATGGCCTTCGGCTACCGCAACTTCGCGGTCGGCACCGCTTACGGGAAGACGGAGACGGTTCAAAGCGCCGTCATCGCCTTCATCTTCCTGCATGAGGTCCTCAGCATGCTGGCCTGGGTCGGGATCGCGATCGGCCTGACCGGCGTGATGACCCTGTCGCTGGCCGGCAAGGGCTTCAAGCCGCGCGATCTGGCGATGGCGACCGTTCAGCCGGCGGCCCTGTGCGGCCTTGGGGCAGGGTTCATCTTCGCCTTCAACATCGTTTTCATCAAAATGGCATTCTACTCGCTGCCCGGCCCGAGTCTCGTGGTGCGCACCATGTTCGGGCTGGTGATCACAAATACGCTACAAATCCTGTTGCAAGGCAGTTTTCTGCTGCTGCGGGAGCCGGGGCAGTTGCGCAAGGCGCTCGAAACCTGGCGTACTTCGATGTGGGCCGGCACTTTGTCCGCGTGCGGTTCGGCGTGTTGGGCGACCGGTTTCGCGCTGACGGATGTGGCGCTGGTCCGGTCGGTCGGACAGGTGGAGTTGGTGTTTACCCTGCTGTTTAGCCGATTTTATCTGAAAGAGACGCTCAAAAGGTCTGATGTTGCAGGTCTTGTGCTCGTCGTCGGCGGCGTACTTTTGATTGTGTTGGGACACTAAGTTTGAGAACATTATGACTAAAAGCAACTATAAGTTGCTAAATTCGTCTATTAAAGGGCGTTCTACCCCCATTGCAGTGGTGGATTTGCGCCTTGTGAGAAGGGGCTTGCGCATTCCATGGGAACTGGATACATTTTGATGCAATCAGTTGGTGGTTCACCTCCTAATAAGGTCACAATCCATGCCTAACTCGAAAATCGGCGTTGGGAGCAGCCGTTGGAGGCCTTCGTTGCGGAAGGCTTTGCTGATGGCGGCGTTGCCAGTAGGGGTACTGGGCTTCGCCAATACGGGTCGCGCGGACGTCATCTCGGACGTCAACGCGCAGTTGTTGAACATTATCCAGAATACGTCGGGGGCTTTGATCGACGGCCCGCCGAACGTCGCGCGCGAGATCGCGATGGTCGACGGGGCGATGTTCGACGCGATCAACGCCGCCAGCGGCGGTACCAAGCAGTCTCTCTATTATAGCGGGACGGTCGCGAACGCCGACGTGCAAGCCGCGGCACTCAGCGCGGCATACAACACGATGCAGAGCCTGTATGGAGCCGGCTCGCTGTACGCCACGCAAGCGGGCAATACGATCAGCTACAATAGCCAGACCCTGCAGGTTGCCCCGAATGCGACGCAATACGCAGCCATTACCGCTGCTGTCGCGGCAGTTGGGACGCAGCTGTCGGGGTTGACCGCGAGTGCGGCGGTCACGACCGGCACGGCGCTCGGCGCCGCGGCGGCTACCGCGATGATCAATGGACGCGCGACCGATGGCGGCACGGCGGCGATGCTGTCGACGCTCACGGCGGCTTATGTCGGCCCGTCGACCGCGGGAACCTATGTGACGCCCAGCGGCCGTCCGGCGCTTGAGCCTACCGCTGGCAGCGTGACGCCGTTCGTTATCAACCAGACGCAGCAGAACGCGCTGGTCGCGTCGGTACCAGGCCCCCCGGCGGTAACATCCGCCGACTACGCGAACCAAGTGCTACAGACCGCTTGCCAAGGCTCCTCCGGCGCACTCACCGCTAACCTAATCGCGGCTTGTCAGGCGGCGGGCCTCAAGCCGCAGACGGCGGCACAGGCGCAGTCCGCGTTGTATTGGAATGATCCGGGCGGCACCTACCAGCCGCCGGGGCATCTGCTGCAAATCGCCGATGTGGCCGCGGCCAGTACGAGCCTCAGCCTGCTCCAGCACGCGCAGGAAGACGCGCTGGTCGGCGCGGCGATGTCGGATGCCGGCGCGGCGGCTTGGACCGTCAAGTACGCCGACAACCGTTGGCGTCCAATTACCGCCATTCAGGATTGCGCCGCCTGGAACGCGACATTCTCGACCGCCGATGCCGGTAGCAGCGCCTGCGATCCCAGTTGGAATTCACTGATCGCAACACCGCCGCATCCCGACTATCTCGCGGGCCATCCAGCCTTCAGCGGGGCCGCCGCGACCGTTCTGGATAATTTCTTCGGCACCGACGCGATCGGGTTCACCGTGTCGTCGCAGGCCTACTGCAATGGCGGCACTACGACCCGCGACGCGGCGGGCAACATCATCGCCTGCACGCTCGCCAGCATAACATACACGCCTGGCGATCCCTCTCACGGTTGCAACAACGCCGGGGCCGCTGACCCAATCAATGGCGTTGGGTCCGTTCTCAATCCCAGCGGCCTGATCGCCCCGCTGAACACCGACTTCTCGGTGAACACGTCCTACAACAACAGCCCGCTGATCTGCCCGATCTCCGAGACGTTCGCTGGCTTCCAGGCTGCCTCCAGCGGCGATCTGGGTTCCACCTTCAGCCGCGTCGTTGGCGGTATCCATACGCCGCAAGCGGTTACCGACGCCCTGGCACTGGGAAATCAAATCGGCCAAGCCGTATCGGTCGAAGCCGACATCCCGGAACCGGGCACCTTGGCGCTGTTGACCGTGTCCCTGTTGGCGCTCGGCGTCATGCGGCGGAACGACGGAGCCAGAATGTTCGCTCTGATCCGCCGCTAACGGACTTTGAAACGGGTCGGGCCAACTCACACCCGGACGCCCCTGAAAATACCGCGTTCCGATGCAAATCGGGACGCGGTATTTTCGTTGGGAATGGTATGGACTGATCGGCCCCTTCGTTTACACTACCCGCGCGGACCAAGCCGGTCGCTCGGCTTGCCGCAAGGGATGAATACGATGGAGCGGCGCAACCGGGGAACGGCGAGAGCGGAACGAACGTGAGCACAGAATCCCAACAAGCCACGCCAACAGCAACGCGCCGCCGGGGGCGTTTCGCCCTGCGTATGCATCATTTGCTGTTCGTCGCCTTCACGTTGATCGCCGCGGCGCCAATCGGGATTCTGGCCATGTGGGAAGGACGCACGTCCTTCCAGAATGAGCTCGACTCGGTCCGCGAACGCCATCTGCTGGTCGCCCGCAACTTGACCTCCACCATGTCGCGCTACGTGAAGGACCTGAAAGCGGTCTTCGGTGTGGCGATCGAAAGCGGCGCGATCGAATCCCCGGTCAACGGGTTGGCCGATCTGCTGGCGTCGCTGGAGGTCGTGCATCTCTGCATTCTGGCACCCGACGGCAGCGTCGAAAGCTGGATGCGCGGGCTCGCGGATTCCGAAACGCAACCGGTCACCGATCGGTTGTTCCGCGAACTGCGCGCTTTGCCGCGCGCCGGTTCGACCGAAACGCTGATGTCCAACCTCTACCACGACTCGAAAAACAACCCGGTCTTCTATCTGGTGAAGCCGCTGCCCAACGGCCGCACCGCCTTGGGCGTCGTGCGCACCCGCTATCTGGTGTCGTTGCAGCAGGCCATCGCCTTCGGCGATCACGGGCACGCGGTGATCACCGACGCCAAAGGGCAGGTGATCGCGCATCCGTTGAAGGACTGGGTCGCCGCCTCGCGCGATATTTCCGGCGTGAACGTCGTCGCCGCGATGATCAAGGGCGAAACCGGGGTAGACCAGTTCTACTCCCCCGCCTTCAAGGACGACATGATCGCGGGTTACGCGGTGGTGCCGGAAACCGGCTGGGGCGTCATGGTGCCACAGCCCATCAGCGAACTGCGCCGACGCGCCAATACCGTCAATCAGATGGCGACCATCATAGCAGCGGTGGCGTTCGTATCCGCCGCGCTGCTGTCATGGCTGATCGCGCTCTATCTGGCCCGCCCGGTGCGGGAGGTCGCAACCACGGCCGAGGCAGTGCTCGGCGGCAACGACAAGGTATCGGTGCCGGAATTCCGCGGCGCCGTTCCGCGGGAAATCCGCCGCCTCGGCCTCGCGTTCAACACCATGTTGGACGATCTGCGCCGCAGGGCGGCCGAAACGTTGCAAGCGCCGCGACAAGCCGAACAATCGAACGCCGCCAAGACGCAGTTCCTGGCCAATATGAGCCACGAAATCCGCACCCCGCTGAACGGCGTGGTCGGCATGATCGAACTGATGAACCTGACCGACCTCACCCCGGCGCAGCAGGGTTATGCCGAGCAGGCGACCCAATCCAGCCAGGCGCTGCTGCGGTTGATCGACGACATCCTCGACCTGTCGCGCATCGAAGCTGGCCGCTTGGCGTTGGAGGAAGCGCCGTTCCACCTACCCACGCTCGTGCAGGACCTGCGGGTGCTGTTCGCCGATCAGGCACGCGCCAAGGGGCTGACGCTGAACGTGTCGGTGCCCGACGACTTGAACGTCGTGCTGATCGGCGACAAGCACAGGTTGTTGCAGGTGCTGGCCAATCTGACCGGAAACGCGCTGAAGTTCACGCAACATGGCTCGATCGCGATCACCGTCGCCGACATTGTGCCGAACGGTTCGGGCATGCGTCTGCGGTTCGAGGTCGCCGATACCGGCATCGGCATCCCAGCCGAACAGCACGAAGCGATTTTCGAGGCGTTCTCCCAGGCGGATGCATCCATGACCCGCCGCTACGGCGGCACCGGCCTCGGCCTGTCGATCGCCCGCCAGCTATGCCACATGATGGGCGGCGAGATCGGCGTGAACAGCGAAGTCGGTCAAGGCTCGACGTTCTGGTTTACCGTCGAGATGGAAGTCGGGCAGCCCATCGCACCCCCCGTCGCTCGGCCTGTTCCGCCACCGCCTCCATCTCCGGCCGTTCGGCCCGCGCCCGCATCGCCCGGTGCGGCGCCCGCGACGGCCCCCGGATCAGCGATGTCCGCCGTCGCGGTGGAATTTCAGGCGGCGCTGAAAGCCGCCGGACGCGATCGAGTGCACTTACTGCTGGTCGAAGACAACGCCGCCAATATGCGCGTCACCCGAGCACTGCTGGAGATTTTGGGCTGCGACGTGACGCCCGCGACGAATGGCATGGAAGCAGTTGAAGCTTACCGCAATAATGCGTTCGACCTCGTGCTGATGGACTGCCAGATGCCGGAGATGGACGGGTACGAAGCGACCCGCACCATCCGTCAGCTGGAATCCGTACAGGGCCGCTCGACCCCGATCGTGGCGCTGACCGCGCATGCGATGGCCGGCAGCCGGGAGGCCAGTCTGGCCGCCGGTATGAACGATCAGCTGACCAAACCGCTGACGATGGCGGCGCTGACCGCGAAGCTGACGGAATGGCTCGGGGTGGCCGCCTGATCTGGATCAGCCAAGGACGGGGCGCAACGCCAGCGCCCGAGTCCGCATCACCATCGGCAGGATCACCACGACGTTCAGCAGGTTGAACCCAACCCCGACCGCGAAGGCCGGGGTGTAGAAGCCGAAGTAGTCGTAAAGCGCACCCGCTGCCCAGCCGCCGCCGGCCATCCCCAGCAGGCCCGCGAACAGCACCGTCGGCACCCGCCAGCTGGCTTCGGTCGCCGGATACAACGCTCGTACGGTCAGTACATACGCCGGGATCAGCCCCGCGTACCCCAACCCGAACGCCGCGGACACCGCGAACAACCCGGCCTCGTTCGTCGTGAACAGAAACCCGCTCATGGCCACCGCCTGCGCGATGGAGCCGCACAGCACCGTCTGCAGCCCGCCGATCCGGTCCGACAGCCAGCCCCAGAATTGACGCGCGAGGAACGCGGAGCCGAGAAGCACCGACAGCATGGCGGCGCCGTGGGCAGGGCCGATGCCGATGTCGCCGCATAGCGCCACGATGTGCCCCATCGGCATGGACATGGTCATACAGCAGCAAAAGATGGCTGCGGAAAGGGCGACCATCGCGTATTCCGGGTGCATGCCGGCGACCTTGGTGCCGCGTGCCGGTCCGTGATGCACGGCACCGGTCAGCGGCGCGACCGGCGGCGGCCGCAGGAAGATCAGCGCCAACGGCGCCACGACCAACGTGACCAACGCCCCGAACAACACCATGCAGCGCCGCCAGCCGATCTGCTCCACACCGACTTGAAATAAAGCCGGCCAGATAATCCCCGCGACGTACTGACCCGACGAGATCAACGCCACCGCCGTGCCCCGCCGCTTGTCGAACCAGCGGCTGACATACGTCATGATGGGAGAGAACATGCACGACGCGCCGAACAACCCCATGAACACGCCGTAGCCGACATACAGCGTCGTCACCCCACCCGATGAGGCAATCGCCAGCCCGGAACCGATCATGACCGACCCGAAGGCGACGATGACCCGGATGCCGATTCGCTCCGACAACCAGCCCATGAAGATGCCGCCGATTCCTGCCCCGATAAAGGACAGCGATGTCGCCAGCGTCGGCACCGAACGCGGGGTGCCGAGGTCGGCCGCGATGGGTTTCAGTGCGACGGCGGCAAGCAACGGCCCGCCATATGCTACCGCGAGAATGACCAATGCGACGATCGCAACGACCCAGGACGCGCGGCTTTCCACACTCCCGTCATGGTCGGGCTCGACCCGACCACCTCGTGCCACGGGGGCCGGGGCTGGTCGGGTCAGGCCCGACCATGACGGGGGGCGGAGGGTCATCTCAGCCGAACATCGCAGCGACGACCGCAGGATCGACGTCTTCCAGCCGCGCCGGCTGCCACTTCGGGGCGCGATCCTTGTCCACGACCATGGCGCGCACGCCTTCGGCGAAGTCGGGATACGCCATCGTGGTCTTGGTCAGCGCGAACTCCGCGTCCAGGGCCTTGGCCAGAGGCAGATCGGCGCCGCGCCGCAGCGCTTCCAGCGTGAAGCACAGCGCCGTCGGGGATACGCTGCGCAACGCCTTCAACGCCGCCTGCGCCCAGGCGCTGCCGTCCTTCTCCAGGCACGCCACCATCTCCAGCACCGTATCGGCGCCGAAGCAGTGGTCGATGGACTCGCGGTGGTCGGCCAACGAGAACGCGGGCAGAGGCTGCGCGAACTGCGCCAGCGCCGCCGCCCCTTGTTCCGCAAGCGCCGCGTTCAGCGCCGACAGATCGGCGCGCGGCACGTAATGCGTGCCGAACCCGGCATGCACGGCGTCCCCGCCTTTGATGCGCAGCCCGGTCAGGCCGAGATACATCCCCAGCTTGCCCGGCAGGCGCGGCAGCAGATAGGTGCCGCCGATGTCGGGGAAGAAGCCGATGATTGTTTCCGGCATGCCGAAATCGGCGTGTTCGGTCGCGACGCGGTAGGTGCCATGCACCGACATGCCGATACCGCCGCCCATGCAGATGCCGTCGATCAGCGCGATATAGGGCTTGGGATAGTTGTTGATCAGCAGGTTGAGTTCGTACTCCTCCTGAAAGAACGCGTCGGCCAGATGGCGGTTGCCGCCAGTCTGCCATTCCCGCAGCGCCCGCACGTCGCCGCCGGCGCAGAAGGCGCGATCGCCCGCGCCCTCGATCACGACGGCATGCACATGCGGATCTTCGGCCCATGCCCGCAGGGCTTTGGTGCTGCCCTGGATCATGTCCAGGTCCAGCGCGTTCAGCGCGCGCGGGCGGTTCATCAGAATGCGGCCCACGCGGCCGTCGCGGCGAACGATCAGGGTGTCTTCGGTGCTCATGCTGGGGTCTCCGTATTGCCGGATCGTCTAGCGCGCCGGGCGGCGGGAGGCCAGAGCTTGCGCGGCCCGCCGTGGAATGGTTCTAAAGCTGGGCAAACGGAGGACGGATGATGCAATTGCGGGGTTTGGCGGCGATCGTGACGGGCGGCGGTTCGGGGCTGGGCGCCGCGACGGCCGAGCGCTTGGCGGCGGCGGGCTGCCGCGTGGCCGCCGTGGACATCAATGAAGCCGCCGCCAAGGCGACCGCCGCGCGCATCGGCGGGATCGGGATCGCCTGCGACGTGGCGGACTCCGCCTCCGCCGAGGCCGCTTTCGCCGCCGCCGCTCAGGCCCACGGGGTGGCCCGTATCCTGGTGAACTGCGCCGGCGTCGGCACCGCCGGCCGCATCGTCGGCCGCGACGGCCCGCTGAAGCTGGACGCGTTCGAGCGTGTGATCCGCGTCAACCTGATCGGCACGTTCAACATGCTGCGCCTCGCCGCCGCCGCCATGAGCGAGGCCGATCCGCTGGAGGAAAACGAACGCGGCGTCATTATCAACACGGCTTCCATTGCCGCGTACGAGGGGCAGGTGGGGCAGGCGGCCTACGCGGCGTCCAAAGGCGGCGTCGCCAGTCTGACACTGCCGGCGGCCCGCGAACTCGCTCGCGCCGGCATTCGGGTGATGACGATCGCCCCCGGCCTGTTTCACACGCCGATGGTGGCGCAGCTGCCGCCGGAAATTCAGGCGAGCCTGGGCGCCAGCATTCCCTACCCGTCGCGCTTGGGGATGCCGGCCGAATACGCCGCGCTGGTGGAGCATATTATCGGCAACCGGTTCCTGAACGGCGAGGTCATCCGCCTGGACGGCGCGCTGCGGATGGCGCCTCGGTAGAAGGCGTCTGTCCCTCTTGCCCCCGTAGACGCTAACAAAAGGGGCATGGACACGCCCGGTGTGCCGGATGGGGTAGACCGGAACCCCAATCTCGCCATCGTCTCAAACCATCGCAGACCGAGACTCAGTCTCAAAAATCGCACCCGCCTCCATCCCCTTGGCCGCCCGGTGCTCGGCCCAAACCGCGGCATCGGCCCGCTTCGCATCCGCGTCCCGCTTTTCCCGCGCCGCCTGCAATTTCAACAACGATCGCATGGCGCTGTCCGCTTGGCGCGCCATGCTGTTGGACTGCGCGCGAAGTTGCGCGTGCTTCTCCGGCAGCTCCCTGCGGAACTCCTCGACGAGGAAGAAGTAACCGTCCTGCGTGCGGGTAAAGTCCTCCAGGTATGCGGTCTCGTCCAACATGGCTTTTGGTGTCCTTTCGCAAGTGGATATGAAATTCATAATAACTGATAAAGTTATTAAAACTGCGTGTCAAGGATTTCCAGCGACTTGGAACGCCGACCCGTCGATGCCATGTGTGTCCCCGTGCAACGAGTCGCGTTACCGACAGGGGCCGCCAAGCATCGGCCGGGTATGCAAATGCCGATTTTTATCCCGAAATTCAGGCCGTCGAGCTGAATACAGCCCCACCCATCCGTTCCCGCAACGCCGCCAGACATGCGGCGGCATCGTCCTGACAGCCTCGGTCCAGCCACCAGGACCGGACCTCCCGCAGCAGCGTCCCCACCTGCGGACCCGGCGGCACGCCCAGCCCCAGGACATGCCGCCCCTCCAACGGAAACAACGGCCGAGGGATCGCCATCAGCCGTTCCCGCAGCCTTGCCCAATCCGGTTCGCCGGCACCCGTCAGCCAAGCGCGGCCTACCAGCACCGCCGGGTCTTCTGCTGCCAAAGCCCGCCGCAGCATTGCGTCGTCGTCGCCGGGCGCCACCGGACAGGGCAGCCGCAGCGCCACCAGTCGGTCGCGGTCCGCCACCGACAGCTTCAGCCGAACCGCCACCGCCAAAGCATCGCCTGTCAGCAGCGCCGCCAGACGCAGCACCGGATCGGCCGGTGCCCCCGCTTCGAGCAACCGCTCCAATGCCCCAACCGAGGCACCCTCCGGCAGCACCGCGGCCAGCACGCCGGTTTCCGCCATCAGCGCGACGGCCGCTTCGCAGGACGGCACTGCCAGCAGCCCGTGCAGCTCATGCCACACACGCTCGACCGACAGCGCAGCCAACCCCGGAACACCCGCCCGAATGGCCGCCACCGCCGCCGGATCGGGCGCGCCGATGCCGTAACGGGCGTAAAACCGGAAAAACCGAGGGATGCGCAGATAGTCCTCCGCGATCCGCACCGCGGGGTCCCCAACGAACCGCAGCACGCCGGCCCGCAAATCCGCGATCCCCCCGAAATAGTCGTAAACCGTCCCGTTCCGGCCCATCGACATGGCATTGATGGTGAAATCGCGGCGTTCCGCGTCCTCCCGCCAATCGGTGCTGAAGGCGACTGTCGCGCGCCGCCCATCCGTGGCGACATCGCGGCGCAGTGTGGTGATCTCGAACCCGCGCCCGCCGCTGATCGCCGTGACTGTGCCGTGATCCAGGCCGGTCGGCACGCTGCGGATTCCCACCCGAGCCAAGGCCGCCACCACGTCCGTTGGCACGGAAGCAGTCGCCAGATCGATATCCGCCACCGGGCGCCCCGCCAGCGTGTCGCGCACCGCGCCGCCGACAACCCGCGCATCGGGCAGAGCATCCAACACCGCGACCAGTGCCGGATCGGTCAGGAAGGCCGGCACAACGCCGGTCATGGCACGATGCGGCCGTTTTCCATGTGGCGCGGGATATAGACCGCGTCCGGCGGCGCGGCCTCCCGCTGTCGTTCCCAGACCAGTCCGGCCGCCAGCAAGGCCAGCACCACCCCCGCCGCCATGATCGCGCCAACCGGCACGGACCGTCCGGGCGCCAGCACCCGCCAGCCGATGAAGGCGGCGAGCGGCAGCAACAGCAGAACGAACTCAGCCAGCCGGATCATGAGTGTGCCCGTAATTTCCCCGCCAAATGCACCAGAATCGCCGCCGTCGCGCCCCAAATAAAGTGCTCGGGGTGCGGCCAGACCCAAAATTCGCGGGTGCGGCCGGATGCCTCCCGCAGCTCCCGCCGTGGCGCATCGGGGTCCAGCACGACGCTGATCGGCAGTTCGAACACGAATTCGACCTCGTGCGGCGACGGCCGCCACGTCAGGCCGGGCGGCAGCAACCCCAGCACCGGAGTGATCCGATAGCCGGTCCCGGTCACGTAATCGGCCATCCGCCCGATCAGCTCGACACGGCTGGGATCGAGGCCGACTTCCTCCTCCGCCTCCCGCAATGCCGCGGCTTCGGGGTGCGCGTCCTCGGGGTCGATGCGCCCGCCGGGGAAGCTTACCTGACCGGCGTGCTTCTTCAGATGGGACGTGCGCTTGGTCAGCAGAATGCTGGGCCTCGGCCCAAGGATCACCGGCACCAGCACGGCGGCGGGAACCGGCGGCTTCTCCAGTTCCCCGATGATCTCCTCCCCGTAGACCACGGGCGGATCGAAGGGTTGGCCTGCAATTCGGATCAGGCGAGTCCGCAGAGCTTCGGGTGTCACGCCAACCTCATGGATTCGTCGTCCTCATCGAAATCCTCCACCGGCAGATCGCCGAGCGGAAAGAACACGCCCCGGCTCCAGACGCCGAGCATATCGCGCCCATTCACCTGTTCCGGCACCGCCAGCGCCACCAGCTCGTAATACGTCGCTCGGTTTACCCGCGCTTCGACCGGATGGGCGCCGTCGCCGGCGCGGACGACGATGTAGGGCGTGGGCTCCTCGCCGGTCGGGTCGTATTGCACGCGGAGCGGATGATCGGGCCCGGCGGTCACGACCTGATCGATATTCGTACGGAAGGACAGTACCTGAGTCGGGCCGTCGCCGGTCCAGTCCAGCTCAACGGCGATGAAGGGCGCGTCCTCCACCGCGATGCGCCCGCGTTCGGCCGGGGTGCGCAACCACCATCCACCCTCGGCGTCCCGGCGCAGGACGCTGGCGAACAGACACACCATCTCCTTGCGTTCGATCGCGCTGCCGCGATACAGCCACACACCGTCGCGGCGAATAACGAAAGGCAGATCGCCGCACTCGACCGGTTGCCGCTCCGAAGGGGAAAGGGGCGGAAAAAGGTCCGGCAACAGATGACCGACGCCGCCGGGCGCGAGGCAAACCGGCAGTTCGGAGAGTGAATCGTCCACGTCGCGATCTCCCACGGCCAGGATTACTTCCCGTCCATGCTGGGATATAGGTAGCTTCCCCCGGTGGCGGAAAGTGGCAATCTGCGAAGGACGCGACAAATCGCGAAAGGAACCAACTCCATGCCGGCCGGTATGGCCCAAGTGCCACAGGATGCCCCCCTATCGGGTGTCGCCATTCTCGCCGAGGCGGAGACCCTCAGCGCGCGCATCGCCGCGATTCGTGCGTCGGTCGGGCGGACCATTTTCGGGCAGGAGGATGTGATCGACCAGACGTTGATCACCCTGCTGTCAGGTGGACACGCGCTGCTGGTCGGCGTGCCCGGTCTCGGCAAAAGCCGGCTCGTCGAAACCCTGGGCGTCGTGCTCGGTCTCAACGCCAAGCGCATCCAGTTCACGCCCGATCTGATGCCCGCCGATATCGTGGGCAGCGAGGTGCTGGACGAAACCGATGGCCGCCGCGCCTTCCGCTTCGTTCCCGGCCCGGTGTTCTGTCAACTGCTGATGGCGGATGAGATCAACCGAGCGAGTCCCCGGACCCAGTCGGCGCTGCTGCAATCGATGCAGGAACAGCGCGTGGCCATTGGCGGGGTGGAGCATGCGCTGCCGCGGCCGTTCCATGTCCTCGCGACCCAGAACCCGATCGAGCAGGAGGGGACGTATCCGCTGCCGGAGGCGCAATTGGACCGTTTTCTGCTGGAAATCGACGTCGGCTATCCGGCCCTGGCGGCGGAGCGCGCCATGTTGCTGGCGACGACCGGCGCGTCGGAGGCCACGCCGGTCGCCACGCTGGACGCGGACGGGCTGCTGGCGGCGCAGGCACTGATCCGCCGCGTGCCGGTGGGCAATGCCGTGGTCGACGCGATCCTGGCGCTGGTGCGCGGCGCCCGTCCGGAATCCGCGACGGACGAGCCCATCCGCAAACACGTCGCCTGGGGTCCTGGCCCGCGCGCGGCGCAGGCGTTGATGCTTGCCACTCGCGCCCGTGCGTTGTTGCAGGGCCGTCTGGCGCCGAGCATCGACGATATCGCGGCGCTGGCGCAGCCGGTGTTGCGGCATCGGATGGCCTTGAACTTCGCCGCCCGGGCCGAGGGTGTGGCGATGGGCGATCTGATCGGACGATTGGTGGAGCGTCTTGGCTGATCCCTCCATGACCGGAGCGGCCAGCCGCCGTGCGGAGGCGCTTGCCGCCCGTCTGCCGCCTTTGCTGGTCGCGGCGGAACGTGTCGCGGCGACGGTCGCGCAGGGCGTGCATGGGCGCCGCCGGGTGGGGCAGGGGGACAGTTTCTGGCAGTTTCGCCGCTTCGTCGCGGGGGACACGGTCAACCGCGTGGACTGGCGGCAATCGGCGAAGTCCGGGTTGCCGGCGCCGAGCGGCTGGTTTGTCAGGGAGACGGAGTGGGAGGCGGCGCAGACGGTGTGCCTGTGGCGCGATACCTCGGCGTCGATGCGCTGGCGCCGGGACGGTGCGACCGAGAAGGCCGAACGGGCGAGTTTGCTGACGTTGGCGTTGGCGGCGCTGCTGTTGCGCGGCGGGGAGCGGATCGCGGCACTGGGTTCGGATGCTCGCCCGATCTCGGGGCGCTTTGGGTTGGAGCGGTTCGCGGCGGCGCTGGATGCCAGCGATGGCGATGCCGGGCTGCCGCCGGACATGCCGGTACCGCGCCGTGCGACCGTCGTCCTGATCGGCGATTTTCTGGCACCGCTGGTGGACGTCCAGCGCGCGGTCGGACGCCTCGCCGCCACCCCTGCGCGCGGCTATCTGCTCCAGGTGCTGGACCCGGCCGAGGCGGCGCTGCCCTACGCCGGCCGTATCCGCTTCCGGGGATTGGAACAGGACGGGGAGGCGTTGATTCCCCACGTCGAGTCGGTGCGCGCCGAGTACGCGGCCGCCCTGACCGCGCATCGGGCGGGGTTGTCCGCGATCTGCGGGGCGGCGGGGTTCGGGTTCGGCGCGCACTACACGGACCGGTCGCCGGAGTCCGCGCTGCTGTCGCTTTATACCGCGCTGGGCGTGGCATGATCGGTTCCCCCCACTGTCGTGGTCGGCGCGTCGCATGATCTTCGCCACCCCCTGGGCGCTCGCGGCGCTGGCCGGGCTGCCGTTGCTGTGGTGGCTCCTGCGCGTCACCCCGCCCAACCCCCGCACCGAGACCTTCCCCGCCCTGCGCCTCCTGCTCGGCCTCCGCGCCGCCGAGGAAACGCCCGCGCACACCCCCTGGTGGCTCCTGGCGCTGCGGATGATTGCTGCGACTTTGGCGATCCTCGCCCTGGCCGGCCCCGTACTCGATGCCAACAACGATCTGCCGGGCGACGGGCCGCTGCTGCTGGCGATCGACAACGGCTGGGCGTCGGCGCCCGGCTGGCAAAAGCGGCTGCAAGCGGCCAACAACGCGCTCGACCGAGCCGCGCGGACCGGGCGGGAGGCCGCGTTGCTGGCAACCGCTCCGGATGAGGCCGGGGCACTGCCCACACCCACCCCGCCAATGCCGGTCGCCGATCTCCGCACCCGGCTCGCCGCGCTGCGGCCGATGCCTTGGCCGGCGAACCGCGCCGCGGCGGCCGAAGCCTTGAACGGCTGGCAACGGCCGAACGCCAGCACACTCTATATCGCCGACGGCTTGGCCGATCCCGGTTTCGAGACCTTCGCCCGCGCCCTAACCGCCGTTGGGCCGGTGACCGAAATCTGCTGCGACTCCGCCCCCGTCCGCGTCCTGCTGCCGCCCGCCAGCGAGCCGGAGGGTCTGGTCGCGCGCCTCGTGCAAATGCCCCTGCCGGTCGCGACAACGGCCGGCGTGCTGGCGCAAACCGGCGATGGCCGCACCGTCGCGCGCGCCGATATCGTCATCCCGGCCGGCGCATCGACCGGCCAAGCATCCATCGCCTTGCCATCCGAACTGCGCAACACCCTGACCCGTCTGGTGCTGGAAGGCCCGCCATCCGCCGGATCGGTGGTCCTTCTGGACGAACGTTGGCGCCGCCGGCCGGTGGGTCTGCTGGCCGCCGACCAGACCAGCGCCGATGCGCCCTTCGCAGGGGACCTCTACTACCTGCACCGCGCCTTGGCGCCGTATGGGGAGGTGCGAACCGATGACCTCCAAACCCTGCTATCGCGCGATCTGGCCGTCCTGATTCTGGCCGACGTCTCGCTGCCGGATGGCGCCGAACGCGACGCCCTGACCAAATGGGTCGAGAAAGGCGGGTTGCTGATCCGCTTCGCCGGCCCGCGCCTGGCTGGCGCCGAGAGCGACGGTTTGCACCCCGTCCCGCTGCTCGGCGGCGACCGCCAACTCGGCGGCGCTTTGTCCTGGAACGCCCCGGCGGGTCTGGCGCCGTTCCAGCCCACCAGCCCCTTCGCCGGCCTGACTGTCCCGGACGAGGTGAAAATCAACCGCCAGATGCTGGCAGAACCCGGCGCCAGCCTGCCCGAACACACCTGGGCGGCGCTGACCGACGGCACGCCTCTGGTCACCCAAGCGGCAATGGGCGCTGGCCGGGTGGTGCTGTTCCATGCGACCGCCAATGCCGATTGGTCCAATCTGCCTTTGTCCGGCCTGTTCGTGGACATGCTGCGGCGCCTGACATCGTTGTCCGTGGGCGTCGCGGGCCGCGCCGATTCCACCTTGCTGGCGCCCGTGGAAACGCTGGACGGTTACGGCACCCTGTCGCCGCCACCGCGTGCCGCGACTGCCCTGGCGGCGGACGCCTTCGCCGTCACGCCCGTCTCTCCCGCGCATCCGCCCGGTCTGTATGGACCGGAGAGCGGGCGGCAGGCGCTGAATCTGGGTGCAACCGGCATCGAACTGACCCAAGCCCCCACGATCCCCGGCGCCCGCCTCCAGTCCCTCACCGACGCCCCCGCCGAAAAGCCGCTCGGCCCGCCGCTGCTGGCCGCCGCGATCGTCCTGCTGCTGGCGGATTGGGTCGTTGCCATGGGACTGCGCGGCCTGCTGCGATCCCGCGCCACGGCGGTGGCTATGGTCCTGATTCTCGCGATGTCGGCCCCGGCCTGGGCGGCGGATAACCCCGCTCTCACCACCCGCCTGGGCTACATCGCCAGCGGCGACGAGCAGGTGGACGACATCGCCAAATCCGGCCTCGCCGCGCTGTCGGATTTCGTGAACCGCCGGACCGCCGCCACGCTGGCCGCACCCGACGCGATCGAGCCCGGCCGCACCGATCTGAGTGTCTACCCGCTGCTCTACTGGCCCATCGTGGCCGGCGCGCCAGCGCTGACCGCCCCCCAGGCCACCGCCCTGAACGATTACATGGGCCGCGGCGGCATCATCCTGATCGACACCCGCGGCTCTGGCTCAGGCACCGGCTTCGCCCCGGGTACTGAGGAAACCTTCCGCCGCATCGCCCAAAGTCTGACGATCCCGGTGCTCGCGCCGCTGTCCACCGAACATGTGTTGTCGCGGTCGTTTTATCTGCTCCACGATTTCCCCGGCCGGTTTACGGGCGATCCGGTCTGGGCGCAGCGCGATCAGGACCGAGCAAACGACAGCGTGAGTCCGGTGATTATCGGGGGGAACGATTGGGCGGCGGCTTGGGCCGCCGATGCCGCCGGGCGCAACCCCTACGCCGTCATTCCCGGCGGGCAGCGGCAGCGGATCATGGCGTACCGGTTCGGCGTCAATCTCGTCGTCTACGCGCTGACCGGCAATTACAAAGGCGATCAGGTCCACGTGCCCGCCATTCTGCAACGGCTGGGGCAGTAGCAGGATGCATCTGGAACAGGCCATCGCCGCGCTCCGCTTCGACCCGGCCGTGCCGCTCTGGGTGCCCGCCGTGTTGGGATTGCTCGCGCTCGCGACGACCGGGTTCGCGCTGTGGCGGCGGGCGCGGGGTGCCTGGTTGCGAGCCTGCGCCTTCGCGGTGCTGTTGCTGTGGCTGTCCGGCCCGCGGCTGGTGTCGGAAACGCGCGAAACCCTGCCCGACATCGCGCTGCTGACGATCGACCAAACCGCCTCCATGGGGATCGGGGAGCGCACGAAACTGACCGAGGCCGCGCGCGCCACGGTCGAGAAGCAAATCGCGGCGCTTCCCGACCTTGAACTGCGGGTCCTGACCGTCCCGGAGCGCGGCGACGACGGCACGCAGCTGTTCACCGCCATTGCCGGCGCGCTCGCGGATATTCCGGCCGCGCGCTTCGCCGGCACCATCGCGATCACCGACGGGCAGATCCACGACATCCCCGCCGCATCCCCCGGCGCCGCTCCGCTGCACGTGCTGATCCCCGCACGCGGGGAGGAAACCGATCGCCGCCTCCGCATCGTCGAGGCGCCGAGCTACGGCATCGTCGGGAAGCCGGTGACGGTCAAAGTCGCGATCGACGATCTCGGCATCGCCGGCAGCCGTTCGGCCACGCTGACGATGCGCCGCGACGGGGAACCGCCGGTCACCCAGTCGGTCAAGGTCGGGCAAACGCAGGAGATCGTTGTCCCGATCGTCCGCGCCGGCCCCAGCATCGTCGAGTTGTCGGCAGACCCGCTGCCCGGCGAGGTCTCGCTGCTGAACAACCGCGCGGTGATCGAGATTAATGGCGTGCGGGACCGGCTGCGGGTGCTGCTGGTGTCCGGCGAGCCGCATCCCGGCGAACGCACTTGGCGCCGGCTGCTGAAGGCCGATCCATCCGTCGATCTCGTGCATTTCACCATCCTGCGCCCCCCCGAACGCGACGACATGACGCCGCTGAACGAGCTGGCGCTGATCGCATTCCCGGTGAAGGAGCTGTTCCAGGACAAGATCGGGGAATTCGACCTGATCATCCTGGATCGGTTCCAGAATCGCAGCCTGCTGCCGCTGCCCTATCTGGGCAACATCGCCAACCGGGTCCGCGAGGGCGGGGCGTTGCTGCTGAGCGTCGGGCCTGAATTTACGGGATCGACCAGCCTCGCGATGACGCCGCTGGCACCTGTTTTGCCGGCGACGCCGCTGCGCTTCACGGGGCTGGTGGAGGAAACCTTCAAGCCGCGCGTAAGCGACATCGGTCAGCGGCATCCGGTGACGGCCGGCCTGACCGCCGCCGGTCCCGGCCAGGACCCTGCTTGGGGTCCCTGGTATCGCCGCATCCAGACCAGCGAGGTGCGCGGCGACGTCCTGATGCGAACCCCCGCCGGCGAGCCTCTGCTGGTGCTCGGCCATGCCGACAGGGGCCGCACGGCGCTGCTGCTGTCGGATCAGATCTGGCTGTGGTCGCGCGGGCATGCGGGCGGTGGGCCGCAGGCGGAACTGCTCCGCCGCATCGCTCATTGGTTGATGCAAGAACCGTCGCTGGAGGAAAACGCTCTGACAGCGCGCATCGTGCGCGGACAGCTGATCGTGGATCGCCGGTCGCTCGACGCCGCCCCGCCCGGCTCCGTCACCGTGACTGAACCGGACGGGCGGGAGACGCGGCTGCCGCTGAGCGAAGCAGCGCCGGGGCGGGGAACCGGCAGCCTGCCGGCGACGGCGCCGGGCGTCTGGCGGGTGACCGACGGCGTGCGCACCGCCTTCGCCGCGTCGGGTGCTGCCAACCCGAGGGAGATCGCCGATCTGCGCGCCACCGCGACGTTGGTGGAACCGTTGGCGCATGCCTCCGGCGGCGGGGTGCATTGGCTTGGCACAATGGCCAACCCCGATATCCCCGAGATACGGCGGACCGAACCAGGCCGAGCGGCTTCGGGCGGGTCCTGGATCGGGCTGCTACGGCGGCACGATCATGTCGTGACGGGGATCGCCTCGGTTCCGTTGATGCCCGCCTGGTTGTCGCTGCCGCTGCTGTTGGGTTTCATGGTTCTGGCTTGGCGGCGGGAAGGGCGCTGAACGCATGAACAAGAACCGATTGGAGGCGTTTTCGGACGGCGTGATCGCGATCGTCATCACGATCATGGTGCTGGAACTGAAAGCACCGCCCGGCAATACGCTGGCCGCATTGTTGCCCGAGTTGCCGGATTTCCTGAGTTACGTGCTGAGCTTCGTCTACGTCGCCATCTATTGGAACAACCATCATCATCTGCTGCACTCGGTATCGCGGGTGAACGCCGCGATCCTGTGGGCGAACATGAACCTGCTGTTCTGGATGTCGCTGGTGCCCTTCACGACCGCCTGGATGGGTCAGAACGGTTTCGCCCATATTCCGACCGCGTTGTACGGCCTATCCCTTCTGATGCCGGCGTTCTCCTATTATTTGTTGCAGAACGCTATCGTCGGGCACCAGGGGCGGGATGGCGCCTTGGCCAAGGCTCTGGGACGCGATTGGAAGGGTAAGCTGTCGCTCGGTCTGTACTGTATCGGAATTGGCACCAGCTTCGTGGCCCCGTGGGTGGCGCTGGCCATCTATCTGGGCGTGGCGTTGTTGTGGTTCATCCCCGACCGCAGAATCGAGCGGGCGTTAACTCTTTCTTAACCTTGTTCTGCCACGCTTCCCGCGTAACCGGGAGCATGTGGCATGATCGATACGGAACGACCGCAAAGGCTGGGTACCGCGCTGGCGCGTTTGCGGGCCGGGCAATGGGATGCGGCGGTGGCGCATTGCCACGGGCTGCTGCTGCGCGATCCTACCGATACGCAGGCGCGTCTGCTGGACGCGTTCGCCCGCGCCGGCCGGGGGGATATTTCCGAGGCTGCGGAAACACTGGTCGCGATCGCGCGGGATCATCCCGGTCAGGCGCATCCTTGCTCGGATTTCGCAGCCTTTTGTTCCGACGGACCAGTCGCCGCCCTGTATCGCGCCTGTCTGTCTTTGACTCCGGCCGACACGCGGTTGCGGCGTCTGTTTGCCGGGTTTCTATTGGACCGAGGCGAGGCTGCCGAGGCCGAGCAGGTACTCCGAGGCGCGCTGGACAGCGCGGCGGGGCAGCACGCGATGGGTATGGCGCTGACCGAACAGGGAAAATTCCATGAGGCGATCGGGCATTTTCGGCGGGCGGCGGCGCTCGATCCGGTCCCGTCGCCGGCCTGGGCCAATCTTGGTATGGTGCTGAAAATCGAAGGCCGGCATCGGGAGGCGCTGGCTGCCTACGACGAAGCCGTCGCCCGCAGCCCGAACGACGCGGCCATCCGGGTCAATCGTATGGTGGCGCTGCTGCACGCCGGCCACTGGTCCGAGGCCTGGCGCGACGGCGATTGGCGCCTGCGTCTGCCGGGCTACACCGGCCTCCCGGCGGATCGGCTGCTGCCGAACCCCGACGCCGCCGCCGGTCGCACCGTCCTGCTGACGCATGAGGAAGGGTTCGGCGATACGTTGCAGTTCCTGCGCTACGCCCCGCTGCTCGCCGCACGCGGCGCCCGCGTGCTGGTGCGGATGCCCCAGCCCCTGATGCGTATCGCTGCTCGTGTCCCCGGCATCGCCGCCGTGCTGGACGAGGCTGCCGCGCTACCCGATTACGACTACCATTGCCCAATGGTGAGCCTGCCCTGCGTGTTCGCCACCACGCCCGACACGATTCCGCCGGGCGATTACCTGCTTGAGGCCGGCGAACCGAACGCCATGCCGTACGTGGGTCTGGTCTGGGCCGGTCAGGCGCGCCCCTGGCTGCCGGGGTTCACCGCGCTCGATGCGCGGCGGAGCGCCGATGCCGCCGTCTTCGCCCCTTTGGCCGCCGTCGCGGGCGTGCGTTTCGTCAGCCTGCAAATGGGGGAGGCGGCGGCGCATCCGCCTGCCGGTCTGGCGTTGGCAAATCCCATGGCGAGCGTGCGCGACTTCGCCGATACCGCGGCCATTGTCGCGGGTTTGGATTTGGTGGTCAGCGTCGATACCTCGGTCGTGCATCTGGCGGGCTCAATGGGCAAGCCCGTGTTTCTGCTGGATCGCTACGACAATTGCTGGCGCTGGCTCAGCGGGCGCTCCGACAGCCCGTGGTATCCGGATCTGACGATCTTCCGGCAGGACGCGCCCGGCGACTGGGGGCCGCCGGTAAGGCGTGTCGTGGCGGCGCTCAACCGGTTTGTTGCAATGCGCGCCCATCCATCCCCGGCGCGGCGATTTCCAAATGCCGCATGATCGTCGGTGCCAGATCGACGATATGCGCCGGCTGGTGTCGCGTCCCGGCCGCGGCGAACCCCGGACCGTCGATCAACAGAACAGGCGCCTGCTCATACCGACCCAGGCCGCCGTGCTGGCCGCACCCGAGCCGGTCGGGCTTGTCCCAGCGCGGCTTGGCAACCAATGAGCGGCCGGGAATGCCGTACTCGTTGAGACCGTCATCCGCCGCCATCGATACCGCGAAAGCGAGCCCCTGGTGCGGTGCTTGCCCGATGGTGCCAAGCGCGTCGGTTCCGAACACCTGCCAGGCCCAGGACTGTGCCCGCAGAAATTCGCCCAGGGCGGAGCGCCGAGTTTCGTGTTTCGGGTCGAGGTAAATCAACGTGGACGTGCCGTTCGCCATCGCGACGACGTCGCTGGACTCCGCGTTGTCCTTCAGCCCGGCGGCGATCAGCTCGGCCTCCACATCGATGACGCCGCTAACGGTCTCATGACCGTGATCGGACCCGACAATGAGCAAAATATCGTCGCCTTTGGCGCGCTCCTTCGCCACGGCGTCCATGACCATCCCCGCATTACGATCCGCTTGTTTCAGCACCGCCAGATGCTCGGGCGAGCCGAGTGGGGCGTTGTGCTGGATGTGGTCCGGCTCGCCGAGCCAAAGAAGGGCGAATGGGGGGCGGCGGTCGTGGAGGGCCTCGGCGACAAAGCGTTCGGTCATCGCTCGGTCGCCCGCCGCGTCGAGGTTTACGTGCAGCGGATCGGCCACCGGAACCCGGCCCGGCCCGACGGATACGGCACGATGGTAGACGTGCCCGAACCCATCCGGATCGTGCGCGACGGCGGCGCCGGGGGAGACGTTGTTGAACACGACAGCGCCCCCATGCGGCGCCAGACGTTCCGCCAGCGTCGGGACGGCGAGCGACCGGCCGGTCACCGCCCGCTTATGCGCCAGGAAATCGGGGCGCCCGACATCGTGCGGGGTCAGCACGCCGTTTTCCATCAACGCGACGGCGTTGCCTTGCAACGTATGCCGCGCCGGATGGCAGCCGGTGGCGAAGGTCGCGGATACCACCCGTGTTGCCGAGGGGAATGCGGACCGGAAACCCGGAAAGCGTTCGGCGGACGCGGTCAGGCGCATCAGATTGGGCGTGCGGGATTCGTCCACGAAATCCTGACGGAGACCGTCCAGAATGACCATTACGGTGCGGCGCATGGAGGCGTTCCTTGACAGAGGCTCGGGTGGCCGGACTGTATGCTTCTCCCCGGAAAATGGCGAAGGACGACATTGTGAAACTGTTTTACCAAAGCATGGGCGTCGCCCGCCGTTCGGAATCTGGCCCATACGCCCAGGCGCTGTCCAAAGTGCTGCGCGACGCCGCCGCGCCGGGGACCGAGGTGAATGTCTTCGGCCTCGCCCCCGGCAAAGCGCTGGCGGATCAGTATCGCTATTTGGAATATCTCGACACCGCCGAAATCCTGGACAACGGGCTGCGCGCGGAGCGGGAAGGCTACGACGCATTCCTGATCGGCAATGTGTTCGAACCCGGTTTGCATGCGTTGCGGGAAGTCCTGAATATCCCGGTGCTCGGGCTGGCCGAGTCATCCGTGCATCTGGCCTGCCTGATGGGCGCCAGCTTCTCGGTCGTGAACGTGAATCCGAAGTTCACCCGGCGGGTGACGGAAAACATCGCCAGTACCGGGCTCGCCAGCCGCATGGTGTCGATCGATGAGATGAAGGTCGAGGGTGGCCGCGCGGTGGATCGCGGCTTCGAGGATGCAGCGGTGTGCGCCGAAGTCGTGCGCCAGTTCAGCGACGCGGCCAGGGTCGGGATCGTGAAAGGGGCGGAGACGGTGATCCCCGCCGGGGGCATCGTCATGACGATGCTGGCGCATGCGGGCGTGCACGCGGTGGACGGGGTGCCGATTGTGAACGGCCTGATCGCGCTGCTGAAAACGGCGGAAATGGCGGTGCAGATCCGGCAATTGACCGGGGGTTTCACCAGCAAGCGGATGATGTACGCGCCGCCGACCGGCAAGCTGTTGGCGGATGTCCGCGCGGTCTATGGCGATCACATCTACCCCGGCGCGATGTAGCCCGAGGGTTACTTCGCGCCGACGGTCGGGTTAACCCAGGGGTCGGGCTGCGGCGAAGCTCCCCAAACCGGTAAAGCCATCCACCGCCCGGAATCGTATTCCAGGACTGCTTCCAGTTCTAGATCGCCGTCATCGTGGAGCGTGACATGCATCCCGCTGACCAGCTTGCCCGCCAAGCGATCGAGATCGCGCAGCGACCCCGGAATGCCCAAATCGTAGCGCCCGAGCTGGTCGCCGGCGTTTTCGTCGAAGTAGATGCGATACACCGTCATCGGCCTTGCTTCCGAACCGGATAGGGGTTCGAATATTGATCGAACAAGCGGCTGAGGTCCTCCGCGAGGTCCGGCGGCAATGGATAAAGCGCCTGGACGGTCGCATGATACCGACCTTTCCCCGGCGTTGGGAAGACAATTTTGAATCCATACCATTGTAGTCCTGCCCGCGTGGTCACGCTGATCTTCGGATTTAAGAACTGGCCGCCGCGTGCCAGCTCATCGACCGAGACGCCAGGCGCCGATTGGGCGGAGAAGCCCGTCGATTGTTGCGTGGCCATGTCTCGTAACGGCGAGAAGTTAAGAAACTGCTAACGCCGGGCATTTTTTTTCCCGCCCTTGTGCCATAAACCCCCAGCCGATTCAGCCGAGGTACCGATGCCCGAAACCCGCAAACCCCTGTTACGCGCCCTGGGCGGAGAGGCCGTTTGGCCGCCGCCGATGTGGCTCATGCGTCAGGCCGGGCGGTACCTGCCGGAATACCGGGCGGTGCGGGCGGGCGTGCCGGATTTCATCGCGCTGTGCACGACGCCGGAGCTGGCGGCCGAGGTCACGCTGCAGCCGATTCGGCGCTACGGCTTCGACGCCTCGATCCTCTTCAGCGACATTCTGATCCTGCCCTGGGCGCTCGGGCACGGGCTGGAGTTCAAGGAAGGCGAGGGGCCGGTGTTGCCCCGGCTGCGCGATGCCGCCAGTTTGGCGGCTTTGGACCCCAAGCGGGTGCCCGACAAAGTGGCGCCGGTCATGGAAACCGTGCGCCGAGTGCGCGCCGGTTTGGCGGCCGAGGGGTTCGGCCAGACCACCCTGATCGGCTTCGCGGGCGCTCCGTTTACGGTCGCCTGCTACATGGTGGAGGGCGGAGGCTCCCGCGATTTCGCGGCGACGCGGGCAATGGCATACGCCGATCCGGCCTTGTTCGGCGGGCTGATGGACACGCTGACGGAAGCGACCATCGGCTATTTGTCGGCGCAGGCCGAGGCGGGGGCGGAGGCGTTGATGCTGTTCGACTCCTGGGCGGGCGTGCTGTCGCCGTCTTTGTTCCGCCGTTACGTTATCGCGCCGGCGACCCGCATCGTGGCGGAGCTGCGGCGGCGGCATCCAGACGTACCCGTCATCGGGTTTCCGCGTCTGGCCGGGTTGATGGTTGGGGAATACGCGGCGACGGGCGTGCAGGCGATCGGCATGGATACCTCGATGGACCTTCGCAGAGCGGTGGGGTTGGTACCGGATGGGGTGGCGTTGCAGGGGAATTTGGACCCGATGGCGCTGGTCGCGGGCGGGGCGGCGCTGACCGAGGAAACCGCCGCGATTTTACGGGAGATGAAGGGCCGGCCGTTCGTATTCAACCTCGGCCACGGGATCGTGCCGCAGACGCCGACCGATCATGTGGCGGCTTTGGTGGAGCAAGTCCGTGCCGCGTCGTAAAGTCGCCGTCGTTCTGTTCAACCTCGGCGGGCCGGACAGCCCGGCGGCGATCAAACCTTTCCTGCTGAACCTGTTCAGCGATCCCGCGATCCTGCGGGTGCCGTTCTTTGTCCGTTTCTTTCTGGCCCGAATCATCGCTTTTGCGCGGCTGAAACAGGCAACCGAGAATTACGCTCTGCTGGGCGGACGGTCGCCGTTGCTGGAATTGACGCAGGCGCAGGCAACGGCGCTGGAGGCCGCACTGGCCGACGATGTCGAGGCGAAATGCTTTATCGCCATGCGCTATTGGCATCCTTTCAGCCTGGAGGCCGCTCGGGCGGTGAAGGCCTGGGGCGCGGACGAGGTCGTTTTGCTGCCGCTTTATCCGCAGTATTCCTCGACCACGACAGGCAGTTCTCTGACCGCGTGGCGGACGGCAGCGGCTCAGGCCGGGTTGGCGGTGCGGACGACATCGTTGTGTTGCTATGCGACCGATCCGGACTACGTTGCGGCAACGGCGGCGATGGTGGCCGCGGCTTACGCCAAGGCGCGGGCATCGCTGGACCCAACGATTCCGTTACGCGTGTTGTTTTCCGCGCACGGTCTCCCCGAGAAAATCGTAGCGGCCGGCGATCCGTATCAGGTGCAAATCGAACAGACGGTCGCGGCTGTGTTGGCGGCTTGGGACGCGCCGGGAACTGACTCCGTCGTCTGCTACCAATCCCGCGCCACGCCGGTGAAATGGATCGGCCCGAGCACCGATACCGAAATCGAACGGGCCGGGCACGATAAGGTGGCGGTGCTGGTCGTGCCGATCGCGTTCGTTTCGGATCATTCCGAAACGCTGGTGGAACTGGATATCGAATACCGCGATCTGGCGAAGAAATCCGGCGTCTGCGGTTATTTCCGCGTTCCGACGCAGAACGCCGATCCAAGGTTTATCGCGGCGCTGGCAGGGTTGGTGCTGCGAACGATCGCGGTGGGGCCGGGACAGTGCAGCCACGTCGGGGGGCGGGTTTGCGATGTTTCTCGGAGGGATTGCCCGTTGGCTGCTCCTCGGAGCACGGTCGCCTGAAAATTCTTGCGTGCGGTAAGAATATTCCTTACTATCCCCCACCATGATCACCAGCAAGCTCACCACCAAAGCCCAAACCACCATCCCTCAATCCGTGAGAGCAGCCCTGGATGTGACCGCGGGCGATGAGATCGCTTATGTCATCGAAGCCGGCCGCGTCATGCTGCTAAAAGCTGCCCCCAAAGGTCCCCGCAAGGGCGATCCTTTCGACGACCCTTTCGCGGCATTTTGGGAATGGGACACGCCGGAAGACGAGGAAGACTTCGCGGACCTGTAGCCAATGGAACCGCAAGCGGAAAAATTCGCGGTATGGGATGTCGTGCGCGTCGAATTCCCCTACGCGGATGAAGCTCGGGTCAGGCGCCGTCCTGGGCTTGTCATCGCGGCCCCGGAAGTCGTTGGAGCTTTCACGTTGATCTGGATCTTGATGATCACCAGTGCTCGTCACGGACTCTGGCCGCTCGACGCACCTATATCGGACCTGTCCAGCGCCGGACTTCCGCATCCCTGCGTCATACGGCCCGCCAAGGTCGCAACCTTCGACGCTCGGCTTGCCACCCGCATCGGGCGGTTGGCGGGGGTCGACCAGCCGACCGTCGCGCGTGCGTTACGGGCGATCTTGGGTGATGCTGTCGGGGGGGTGACGTCGTCGGTGGCCTGAGATGGCCGGAGAACAACCCTCCCCCTTACATCCCCAAAACATCCATCATAGACCGCAACCCAGCGTCCCGCCCCACAACCCAAAGCGCTGCCCGCACCGCCCCCGTCGCGAACGCCCGCCGGTCGAACGCCCGGTGCGTCAGCGCGATATGCTCGGTGCCCGAGGCGAAAATCAGCGTGTGCTCCCCCACCACTTGCCCGCCGCGCAGGGCCGCGAACCCGATGGCGCCGGTTTTCCGCGCACCCGTATGCCCATGCCGCCCGCTCTCGATCACATCGTCCAGCGACACGCCGCGCCCGGCAGCCACCGCGCGACCCATGCCGATCGCGGTGCCCGAAGGAGCGTCCACCTTCTGCCGGTGGTGCATCTCCACGATCTCGGCATCGAATTCCTCGGCCGGCAGCGCCAGCCCCATCTTCTCCGCCAATGCGAGCACCAAATTCACCCCGGCCGAAAAATTCGACGCGTAAACCACCGGGGTAGCCCGAGCGGCCTCGGCCACCGCGGCTTCGTCCGCCGCCGACAACCCCGACGTCCCGAGCACCCAGGCTTTCCCCGCCGAAGCCATGGCGGCGGCGTTGCCCTGGGCGGTCGCGGCGTTGGTGAAATCGATCACCACGTCGGACACGGCAGCCAGCGCGGCAACGTCGGCGAACTCCGTCACTCCCTCCGGCATGGCGCCCGAGCGGCCGACGCCGCCGCTGACAACGGCACCCGCGGCGCGGACTTCCTCCACCAGCAGGCGGCCCATCCGGCCGGTCACCCCGGCGATCCCGATGCGTGTCGTCATGTTGTGCCTCCCCCGGAAACCACGATTTCGGGCGGGACTCTGACGCCGGACGCGGGCGGCGTCCAGGCCGCTGCCGTCGGCGCCCATCCGGTCATGACCGCCATCCGCAGCGACACCACCGCTCGGCCGTCCACCATGGGCAGCGCCGTCAGCGCCATCGGGAACAGCCCGCGCGGCGGAATGCGCCGGTCGCGCAGGCGGACGGTGTTCGTCTCCCCCGCCGCCCGCAGATCGCGCAGCAGCGCGAACGGATCGGCGTAGTGCAAAGAAATTTCCTCGATATCGGCCACCGGCACCGCGAACCCCGCCCGTTGCAGCAACCCCGCGCAATCCCGCAGCTCGGGGAACGGGGACACCCGGGGCGACACCCCACCGGTCACCGCCGCTTCCGCCTCGGTCAACGCCGAGCGCAGCTCCGTCAACGTGCCTAAAGCCGGCACCGAGGCCAGGAACAGCCCATCCGGCCGCAGCGCCTGACGCAGTTGGATCAGCGCCCCTGGCAGGTCGTTGACCGCGTGCAGCGACAGGTTCGCCACGATCAGGTCGAAACTGGCCGGGGCGAAGGGCAAAAATTCTTCATCCGCCGCGACCACGGGGCCGGGGTTTACCGCCGCCATCGCCGCCGACAGGTCGCAGCTAACGGTCTCGATTCCTCTGGCCCGCAGCATCGGGGCAACCACGCCGCGCCCACCGACGTCCAGCGCCTGAGAGAATCGGACGGTGGTATCGTCCAGCCGGTCCAGCAGCCGTTCGGCGGCGTCGCGCAGCACATCGGCCACCTGCCCGACGGAACGGGCGGCACGGTCGCGGTGCCGCCGCACGGCGGTCCGGTCGAAGACGAGCATGGCATCCATGCGCCGGGATGTGCTCCGGGAAACCCGCTTTGCCAAGCGACTTCGCACCCTGCCCTTGACAATCCTCTCGGTAAGCTCTTTTTACGCCGCCTGCCGTGTAGGGGTGTAGCTCAATTGGCTAGAGCGCCGGTCTCCAAAACCGGAGGCTGGGGGTTCGAGACCCTCCACCCCTGCCAGCACGCTTCCCATCCAGCGTGCATGGCGGGCAGATAACAGCGATTTCAAGGAGTTGTGGCGGCGTGGCGTTCGAACCGGCGAAATTCTTCCGCGAAGTGCGAAGCGAGGTGACGAAAGTCACTTGGCCGACCCGCAAGGAAACGCTGGTGACCACCGGTCTGGTGTTCGCCATGGCGGCCGTCACCGCCATCTTTTTCTTCGTCGTCGATCAGGTGATCGGTTACGGGGTACGGGCGCTGTTCGGCTTGAGCATCTGAGAGGGTAAGCTTTAGGTCATGGCCAAGCGTTGGTATGTGGTGCACGTCTACTCCGGCTTCGAGAAGAAGATCGCGCAGCAGATCAAGGATCAGGCCGTCCAGAGCGGCTTGGCGGAACAGTTCGAGGAAGTGCTGGTCCCCACCGAAAACGTGGTCGAGGTGCGGCGTGGCCAGAAGGTCAGCACCGAACATAAATTTTTCCCCGGCTATGTGCTGGTGAAAATGGACCTGACCGACGACGGTTGGCATCTGGTGATGAACACGCCCAAGGTGACCGGATTCCTGGGCACGAAGATGAAGCCGAGCCCGATTTCGGAAGCCGAGGCGCTGCGGATTCTGAAGCAGAACCAGGAAGGCGTCGAACGCGCCCGTCCGGCGGTGCTGTTCGACATCGGGGAGCAGGTGCGCGTTTCCGATGGTCCCTTCGCCAGCTTCAACGGCACGGTCGAAGAAGTCGACGAGGAAAAAGGCCGCCTCAAGGTCAGCGTTTCGATCTTCGGCCGCTCGACCCCGGTGGAACTGGAATACGCGCAGGTCGAGAAGATCTAATACCGGCGGAGATCTTCCGCGATCTCCGCCGCGTAAGCCGCCGGCACAGTCTGCCGCCATGTGCCCAGGTCGGTCTCTCCAGTCGGATTGTCGCGCAGCAGCTCCCGTTTCAGGAACGGGAATCCTGCCTCCAGTAGTACCCGCCAGTCGTTCAGCGTCGGGTTGCCGAGTTTCCGGTACGGGAACAAGGCACGCGCCGTGAGGCCGGCCGTGAGGACACGTTGGGACAACCCGATTTCGTAGCGCCCCACCGTCCAGCGGCGGAACGGCAGCGGCACCACGCCGCGCCAGAAGCGCCGCCACACCGGAGCATGGATCAGGCGCGGACCGGCCAGCAGAAAATAGGATTGCAGGTGCCAGTCCCGCTGCGCGCTGTCGGTCATGCCCCACAGATCGGCACCGGACATACGCGCCAGCAGCGGTGCCAGAGGCGCCAGAGGGCCGTAAACACTGTCGTTGATCAACAGAATACGGCGAGTCTCGGGCCGCGGCAGTGCCAGGACCCGCATCGCCATGCGCCACGCGCTGAAGTCTACCCCGATGTTCCGACGCGTCAGCAGTGCGCCCGCGACATCCCGCAGCGCCGCGACCCCGTCCGGTCCCATCGGCGTGCCGTTCGACACCACCGCGATCCAGAAGCCGGCGGCGTGCAATTCCCGAAGATACCGAAGCGTATCCGATCGCAACGCCCCGTCCCGGTCGTAGTGACACAGGATTGCGACGTTCGGCCCCGGGGTCATGTGTCCCCTAGGCCGATTCAGCCATACGGGCGGCCAGCGCGGCGCTCAGCTCGTCTCGCCGGGACCACAGCGAGCGGTACCAGTCCAGCCGCGGCCGCACCTGGTAGGCCAGCATCCGCTCTTGCGAAACATATGCCCTTGCCCGATCGCCAATCGCTTTTGCAAGTTCCGGCATGACCAGCAGTCGCATCAGGCGGGCGCGCAGCTCCTTGGGGTCGTGGAACAGGTAGCCGGTTTGGCCGTCCACGACACTGTCGGCGTAAACGACCGCGCTGGACAGCGACACCACCCGGTGGGATGCGGCCTCGATGAATTTCAGGTCGGATTTGCTCCGGTTGAAGCCGTTGTCGGACAGCGGCATGTAGGAAATCTCGCAGCGGCCGAGGATTTCGTTGTAGGTCGGGTAGTCGCAGATCGGGGTGAAATTCTTGTGCGGCGAGGTCAGCGCGTCGAAAAACGACCGGTCGTGCACGACCTCGAACTTCAGGCGTTCCCCCGCCATGGCGGCGATTTCGTTGATCGTGTCGATGTCCTGTCGCCAGTCTTCCTCGCGGTTCAAGGCGCCGAAGAACAGCGTCAGCGCGCGCGGGTTCGCGAAGTTGCGCACCTCCGGCAGGGTATCGATGGCGTTGGGGAAGACCGCGATTTCCGGGTTGCGGCCGCGCAACACATCGGCCAGCGCCGGTGTGCTGGTCTGGATCGCGTGCACGCCGCGGAAGGTCATCTGCGCTTCGTCCTGCATGCCGCGAAAGAAATCCGGATGATCGTCGAATTCGGTGACGACCAGCCAGCCTGCCGCGATCAGCATCCGCAGCATTTCCCGCCCCTGCGGGCTGCCCAGGGACGGGCGATGCAGCACGAAGATATGCGGCGTTCCGTCCTTGGGACCGGACAGATCGACCTCGTTGGTTAGGTTCACGCTGACCATGGGGTCGCTCGCCAAGGCCTGAAACGGCTGCACCACCCGCACATGCGATACGCCGCCGACCGGTGGCATCATGGTGCCGGCCAGCGTCAGCCGCTCTTTGTTGGTCCTCCGCACCCGCCAGATGAACTGCAAAGGCGCGGCACGACGGGCGTAACCTTCCGGGTCGATGCCCAGCGTGGTCAGGGCAGGGGCGATGGAGGCGGTGAAACGCCGGGCGGCGTCGGCGTCGAAGATGCGCGGGGTCGCGTCGCACAGCACCAGGCCGGCGCCGATCAGACCGCGGCGCATGGTCTCCAGGGTGAACCAACGCAGGTGGCCGCGGTCCAGCAAGCCGCTGGAATCGTAATCCCAGGTGCCGCGGAGTAGCCGTTCGGCGAAGCTCCAATGTTCGATGTTCGGTACGCACATCAGCATGACCCCGTCGGGATTCAGCAGCTGGGCGTGGCGGTGGATCGTGCCGAACGGATCGTCGATATGCGGCAGGGAGGACGCATAGACGATGCAATCGAAGCCTCCCGGTACGTCGAACGGCAGGTCGGGGGCGTCGACCGGCAGTACGGCGACCTCATCGACGTGTGCCGCGGCGATGGCGGCGGCCTCGGCGTTCGATTCGATCCCGTAGATGCGGGTGTTGGGACTCCGTTGCTTGAACGCGGCGGCGAGTTCGCCCTGGCCGCAGCCGATATCCAGGATCGTGCGGGCTGAAAGCGGGATGCGAGCCAGCAGGTCGGCTGCGGGCGGGTGCGAAGCTTGTGGCATCGGGTCTGGCGTTCTCGCGGACGGTGGGCCGGGACGCGGCCTGTTAAAGGGCAGGCAGCACCGGTTGGTAGGCGCTTCCCCGGCCAGGACGCAAGTGTGTCCGGCGCAGCAACTGCAACTGTTCCAGCATGCGGGTCTGACAGCGATCCAGTGCTGTCCGGTCGGATAGTTGCGGTTCCGCCAGCGCCGCTTGGCGCAGCGCCCCGGCGGCGCGATCCAGAAACCACTGGGCGTGCACCGAACGCAGCCGGTCGGCGTGCCGGTCCAACAGGCCTCGGCCGGCGTGGAAGGCCGCGAGTCTCGAAAGACGCGCCCGTTCCGGCAGCGACGACGCCGGCAAATTTTGGAAACGAATGGTCAGGTTGAGGCTGTCCGCCCAATCCTGCCATTTCGGACGATGGATCGCGGCGAGCGGCTCGATCGCGATCCAGGGCACGCCCAGCGCGTCGGCGACGATGGCGCCGTGCAGCGCCTCGCTCAACAGAACGTGACAGGACGCGATGGCGGCGGCGATCGCCAGCGGGTCCCCTCGCGGATCGATCAGCACGATGCCGACGGCCCGAGCCGCCGTGTCCCAGGCGCCGCGGGCCGCGCTTTCGAAATGCGGCATGAAGCCCACGCGGATACGGGGCACCGGCGGGACCAGACCGGTGCAAGGCAGCAGGCTGGCAGGATCGCCGAGGCCCAGTGCATCCGGCAAATCCAGCAGGCGTGCTGTACGAGGCCCGCGTACCCACGCAATATCCCAATCGCGGTCCAGCATCGGGAGCTGCTGGTAGCCGCCATAGCCCGATCCCGCCACCAGCTTCAGGCCCGTCCCCGTGTGCCGCCGGTCCAGCACCGACCCGATGCCCAGAAACCGGGTCGCCGGATCGTCGTCGAAGAAATCCGGCAGCAGCCGGGGCCAGAGGACCGTGTTCAGCTCGTCCCCGAAATTGCGGGCGCTGCCCTGCCACCGATAGAGCATCATGGCCGTTGCCACCGAAGCGCCGCGCGCAGGAACCCGGCCGCATAGGCGAATCGCCAGCGCGGCGCGAGCAGCAGCGTGGACCCGCCGGGAATCGCCGCGGCCGGCGCACACAGCAAAGCGACGGCCAGCCGCCGGGGCAATTCCTTCCAGATCGCGGTGCGGTAGCCGAGGGTCCGGCGCGTCAACACGGTGGAAAACCCCTGCCAATAGAGCCGCGACAGCAGCCATTGCGGCCGAAAGCGCGTCGCCTGGATCTGGTGGTGAACGACGATGCGGGAGTCGTAACGCACGCTATGGCCGGCATCCTGCAGCCGCCATGCCAACTGCACCTCCTCATCGGACAGCAGGGTCGTCCCATGGCGCCCGAGGTCCCCGCCGAAGCCGCCGTGGCGCAGCAGCAGCGGTACGTTCACGATCATGTTGGCGGCGTAGGGTTCCAGGGTGTCTGGCAGGTCCGGCGTGCGGTACTCGCCCCGCCCTTCATGCTCGACGATCGACAGCACGCCACGCAGCGATGCCGGCCACCAGTGCGGTAAGGGCGCCTCCCACCGCGGCAGGATGCGGCCGCCGACGGCGGCCGGCGGCGGGCCGGGTTCGGTCAGGACTTGGCGGATACTGGCGATCCAAGTGGGGTCCGGGATCGCGTCGTCGTCGATATAGGCGATGTAGCGCGTCGCGACGGCTGCGGCCCCGGCGTTGCGGGCGAGGCTGACGCCGGGCCGGTCCAGCCGGATCAACGTCGTGTCGGGGTGTTCGGCGGCCAGACGTTTCAAGATGTCGTGCATGGCGGGCGTGGAGGCGCTGTCGACAATCAGTGTCCGCACGCGTGTGTCCGCTGTCTGGCGGCGGAGACCGTCCAGACAGTCGGCGACATAGCGCGGGCGGTTATGCGTGCAGATGCATACGGTGAGGTCCATGGCCGGGAGCGTAACCCGGTAATGGTGAATAAAAGGTTAACGGCGCGGAGGTTTTTTTGTTACGGGCGGTTCGGTGGGATCACCCGATCCGAGCAAGGCCGAGTGCAGCCGGCTTGATAATCGGGATGCCCCGAAACGTGTCCAGGACGAGAAGATCGATATCGCCTGAAACGATCGCGGCGGCACACCCCCACTCGCTCTGTGATGGCGACGGCTTCGGCGACCGCGAACAAACGGCCTATGTCAGCGAGAAATGCGGCCGAGACCTTGGATCGGAAATATGGCCGCGCCAGCACGCGCGGTACTTCCTGTTCGGTTACGTCGGGCTTGATAAGTCCACCATAGCGGGCAATCCAACGGACCGTGCTACCGGGCCACGAATCGTCGTTTAACGCAGCGCTGACAAAGACGTCGGTGTCGAGGACCAGTCTCGTTCAGCTGCCGAGGTAGGCCACGTCCGTCGCGATCTGCCCGGCGGCGCAGGCGATAAGCTGGGGTTCGGAAGCATTCATAGGTCTCTCCTCGCACAGAAGGCGGGGTTTGGACGTGTGCTGTGACCCAACCGCCCCCTACCCCCGCCCAACCCCATGATAGACAAACCCCGCCGCCCGCATCGCCTGGGGATCGTAGACATTCCGCAGATCCACCATTACCCGTCCGCGCATCGCGTCACGCAGCTTCTCCGGCGACAGCGCCCGGAACTCGTTCCATTCCGTGATCAGCAGCAGCGCGTCGGCGCCGGCCACCGCTTCCATCGTGTCCTTGCAGTAGACCACCCCCGCTGGCAGCAGCGGTTTCGCCTGCTCCATCCCCTCGGGGTCGTAGGCCTGGATCACCGCGCCGTCCCCCACCAACCGCGACACGATCGACAGGGACGGGGCGTCGCGCATGTCGTCCGTCTCCGGCTTGAAGGTCAGGCCGAGCACGGCGATGGTTTTGCCGCGGACCGATCCACCGCAGGCGGCGATCACGCGCATCGCCATCGAGGATTTGCGGGCGTCGTTGACCGCGACGGTCGCTTCGACCAGCCGCGACGGCGCGCCGTAATCCTGCGCGGTGCGCACCAAAGCGAGCGTGTCCTTGGGAAAGCACGATCCGCCGTAACCGGGGCCGGGATGCAGGAATTTGCGGCCGATGCGCCCGTCCAGCCCGATGCCGCGGGCGACATCGTGCACGTCGGCGCCGACTTTCTCGCACAGATCGGCCATTTCGTTGATGAAGGTGACCTTCATCGCCAGGAAGGCGTTGGCCGCGTATTTCGTCAGTTCGGCGGTTTCGATGCCGGTAAAGACGATCGGCGCCTCGATCAGATAAAGCGGGCGATACAGGCGCCGCAGCACCTCCCGTGCGCGTTCGGATTCGGCGCCGATCACCACGCGGTCCGGGCGCATGAAATCGCCGATGGCGTTGCCTTCGCGTAGGAATTCCGGGTTGGAGGCGACGTCGAATTCCAGGTCTGGCCGAGCGGCGCGGACGATCTTGGCGATTTCGCGGCCGGTGCCGACGGGGACGGTGGATTTCGTGACGATCACCGCGTAGCCGGTCAGCGCTTTGGCGACCTGTTCGGCGGCAGCGTAAACATAGGTCAGGTCGGCATGGCCGTCGCCGCGGCGGGTGGGGGTGCCGACGGCGATGAACACCGCTTCGGTGTCTTTCACCGCTTCGGCCAGATCGCCGGTAAAGGTCAGGCGGCCGGCGCGGACGTTCTCCTCGACCAGTTTCTCCAGCCCGGGCTCGTAAATCGGCATCCGTCCGGCACGCAGCGCCGCCAGCTTGGCGGCATCCGTCTCCATGACGGTGACATCGGTGCCGAATTCCGCGAAGCAGGCGCCTGAGACAAGCCCGACATACCCGCCGCCAATCATCGTAATACGCACCGTGTGAGTTCCTTCGCGCCGATCCAGGAGGGATTCAGCACAACCCGGCGCCGGATTCCAGAGACCTATATTGGTATCCATGGTCAGTTGCTCCCGTGCCGCACCGTGGCGATTTCGTCCAAGGCCAGCTGATCCCGGTGTTCGCTCGCGGTACGGCGTTCCGCCGCTTGCTGTTCCATGAGGATTTCGAGCGCACGCTCCGCCGTCCGGCTGGCCGCCAGCACCGCGCGCGCTTCGGCCGACTGGGTTTCCGCATCTTCCAGAGCCGCCACGGCCGCCGCTCGGTCGACGCTGATACGCCGCAGCCAAACGGCGAAATCCTCCACCGGCCGATCATCCTGATCCGGGTCGCTGGCGGCGTCGGTCTCGGCCGCGATTTCCGCGTCCAAGGCGCGAAGTGCCGCCGCCGCCTCGGACTCCACCGTCAGATATTCGGCCAAGGCGCGGCGGGCTTCGTCGGCCGCCAAGCGGCGCAGACGGTGAACGACGGGCAACGGGTCAGACATGCTGTGGCTCCAGTGCGGTTTTGAGTTTTGCAAACGCGTCGGTCAGGCCGGTCCATTGCGAACGGTCCTGCCGCAGCACCGCCTCGATGCGCGGCATCAGCGCCAGCGCCTCATCGGCGGCGGCGTCGGTGCCCGGGCGGTAGGCGCCCAGGCGCACGAGGTCGGCGATATCGGTATGCACAGCGATGATCCCCCGGGCGCGCCGGACCAAAGCGGCTTCCTCAGGTGTCAAACAGCCGGACGCCGCGCGCGAGAGGGAACGGAGAACATCGACCGGCGGATAACGCCCGGTCTCGGCGATGCGGCGGTCGAGGATAACGTGCCCGTCGAGAATGCCGCGCACCGCGTCGGCGACGGGTTCGTTGGTGTCGTCGCCTTCCACCAGGACCGTGAACAGGGCCGTGATATGGCCGGCACTGCCATCGGCTCGGACGATGCCGGGGCCGGCCCGTTCCAGCAGGCGTGGTAGCTCCGCGAACACGCTGGGCGGGTAGCCGCGCGTGGCCGGCGGCTCCCCGGCGGCCAGCCCGATCTCCCGCAGTGCCAAGCAATAGCGGGTCAGGCTGTCCATTAGTAAGAGGACACTCTTGCCCGCATCGCGAAAATGTTCGGCGACCGCCATGGCGGATTCCGCTGCCTGCCGGCGCAGCATGGGCGACGCGTCCGAGGTCGCGACCACCACCACCGACCGCGCCAGACCCTCCGGTCCCAGCTCGTCCTCCAGAAACTCCCGCACCTCCCGCCCGCGTTCGCCCACCAGCGCCAGCACCGCCACGTCGCAACCGGCACCGCGCGCGAGCATCGCCAACAGAGTCGACTTGCCGATCCCCGACCCCGCGAACAAACCGAGGCGCTGGCCCTGCCGACATGTGGCGAAACAGTCCAGCGCCCGCACGCCCAGCCCCACCCTTGGGCCCAAGCGCGCTCGGGTCGTGGCCTCTGGCGGGGCGGCACGCACCGGCCTGGGGTGTTTCCCGGCCGGCAGCGCGCCTTTGTCATCGGCCGGGTGGCCCAGGGGATCGATCACTCGTCCCAACCAATCGTCGCACACGGCGAAGGTCGCGCCCCGCTGCTCCGCCAGCCGAACACCGTGGCCGGGGCCGATGCCGTCCAGACGGGCGAACGGCAGCGTGCGCGCCAGCCCCCCACGGAACCCCACGACCTCCGCCCGTACCGGCTGGGCATCCCGGCCCAGAAGATCGAGCCGGTCCCCGACCGCGAGCAACCCAGCGAACCCGTCCACGTCCACCGCCAGCCCGGCCACCGCCGCGACCCGGCCTTCGGTCGTGAACGCCGCCATCTGGCGGAGCGCTCCGGCACAGGCGAGCGACCGGGCGATTACAGACGTATTCTTCATGATCCCTGTCCCATCATAATAGATGAATATTCTCTATAGGTTCTCTCGTATTGCGGAATATCGTCGTCATTTGTGAGAATACGACACCTTTTGGTTAAAAATCTATAGGCATACACACGCTATAGTGGTATTACATCTCGCGTCAACGGATCGAGGGCCTCCATGCGCGTCCTGCTTGTAGAAGACGACCTGACCGCGGCGCGTACCATCGCCCTGATGCTGCGCGCCGCTGGCGCGGTGGTCGACCATTCCGCGTCCGGCGAGGAATCCGTGGAGCTGACCCGGCACTACGAGTACGACATCATCCTGCTCGACCTCATGCTGCCGGATATCGAGGGGTTCGAGGTCGTGCGCCGGCTACGGATCGCCCGCAACGACACCCCCATCCTGATCCTCTCCGGCCTCGCCCGCGCCCCCGCCAAGGTCAAGGCGCTCGGCCTCGGCGCCGACGACTTCATCATCAAGCCGTTCGACAACGCCGAGCTTCTCGCTCGGATGCAGGCGGTGGTGCGGCGGTGCAAAGGGTTCAGCCAGCCGGTTCTGCGGGTGGGACCGATCGAACTGAACCTGGACAGCCGGGAGGTGTTCATCGACGGACGGGAACTGCACGTGACCGGCAAGGAGTATTCGATCCTGGAGCTTCTGATGCTGCGCAAGGGCATGGTGCTGACCAAGGAAGCGTTCCTGAACCATCTGTACGGCGGGATGGATGAGCCGGAGATGAAGATCGTCGATGTGTTCGTCTGCAAACTGCGACGTAAGCTGGATCGGGTCGGAGCCGGCGGCATGATCGGGACGATCTGGGGCCGCGGCTACATGATCCGCTCCCCCGATGGGGAGGAGAACGAGCTGCCCCGCCTGGGTCCGCTGCGGCTGGACGATTTGGAAGCGGAGCTGCCTGGCTCGCTGGCGAACGCGCTATCGGCGGCTTGAGGGCAAATCCGCCGCCGTATCCACATCCCGCAGCGTGCGCATCAGCGCTGTCTTGCGCCCCCGAAAATTCGCCAGCGTGTCGGCCAGCGCGTGTTCGCTCGACCAGCGGGCATTGGCGAAGGGGCGAGCGGGACGCCGCGGCCCCATGCCAACCAGCCAGTAGCCGCCATCCGCCGCCGGCCCGAACACCGCATCGGCGGACCCGAGCGCCCGAAACGCCGCGATGGCGTCGGCCGCACAGGCGTCTGGGATGTCGCTGCCGATAATCAGCACGTTCCCATGCCGGAAGCGGCCGCACGCACGATCCATCCGCATGCCGATATCGCCCGACTTCTGCCCGATGCGTGGGACCGGCCAGGGCAGAGGCACATGCGCCCCGTCCGGCGTGGCCGCGAGAACGGTGCGAAAGCGCCGGTCGCGCCTTAGGGATCGCAAGAGCCCATGCAACGTGGCGGCGTGAAACCGCAGCGCCGCGCGGTCTCCGATATCCCGCGCCAGACGGCGCTTCACGGTCCCGAGGCGCGGGGCGCGCGCGAAAACGACGACAGTGTTCCTCATCCGTAAATCCTGGCGATGATCCGAGGCGGCACGCCCGCGAACCACAGCGCGAGGCAGCACAGATTACGCGCGGATCGGCGGTACCAGCCATCCCGCCGCCACTTCTCCGCCGACGTCAGCGCCGTCGCGTCCAGCGCCCGCAGGTTCTTGCGGCCCAAACGGCGGATCAGATCGACATCCTCCATCAACGGCAGCGGTCGCATCCCGCCAACCCGTGCCAGCAGGTCCCGATGAATCAGCAGTCCCTGATCCCCGTAGGGCAGCGCGAGGACGCGGCACCGCCACGCGACCATGCGTTCCAACCGTCGAGCACGGAGGTCGTCGCTGTCGAGGGCGAAGCGGAAATAGGCGGCTTGGGTGGGGTGCGCCCGCATATGTTCATCCGCCGCCGTGCGCCAGCCCGGTTGCAGGCGCGTGTCGGCATGCAGAACAAGAAGCCAGTCCTGAGTCGCGGTGGCGATACCGGCGGCGATCTGGCTGCCTCGTCCGCGCGACGCTTGCAGGACCCTGGCGCCGTATCGCGCCGCCACCGAGGCGGTCGAGTCGGTGCTTTCGGCATCCGCCACCACGATTTCGCTCACCGGCCCCAGGGCATCGAGCGTCCCCGGCAAGGTCCGCGCGGCGTTCAGGGTCGGGATCACGACGGAAAGCGGGATTTTTTGGTTCATGTTCCTATTGTGTTCTTGACCGGCTCGCCGCGTTCTGCGACAAGCGTATGCGAACGGACGGGGAACATCATCATGCACGCGCAGACCGCTCAGAGCAATATCGACCGCGATGCCATCGCCGCGATGGAACTCGCCGGCATGCCCGACCCCGAACCATCAGCCGCGTTACCCTCCGCCGCTCGGCACGGGCGGGGTTCGGTCACCAACCCGCCGGTCCGGTTCGAACAGCGTGCCGCCAGCCCTTTCGACGATGGCTGGGAAACGCTGACCGCCGATTTCGCCGATCTGCCCAAGTTGGCGACAAGTCTGACCAAGGATTCCACCCGTTCGGCGATCATCTGGAACGCGTCCCCGGACCTCGGGTTCGACCGGGCCGTGAACCCCTACCGGGGGTGCGAGCATGGGTGTGTGTATTGCTTCGCCCGCCCGACGCACGCCTATCTCGGCTACTCCCCCGGTTTGGATTTCGAGACGAAGCTGATCTACAAGCCCGAGGTCGCGGACTTGCTGGAAAAGGAACTTCGTAAGCCCGGCTATCAGGCCAAGACGTTGGCGCTGGGCTCGAACACCGACCCGTATCAGCCCGTGGAACGCACCCTGCAGCTGACCCGTTCAGTGCTGGAAGTGCTGGACAAGTACAACCATCCCGTCGGCATCGTCACCAAATCGGCCGGCGTGCTGCGCGACCTGGATATTTTGTCCAGCATGGCGAAGCGCAATCTGGTGCGGGTTTACATCTCGCTGACCACGTTGGACGCGGGCCTGTCGCGGGCGATGGAGCCGCGCGCGGCAACGCCCGCTCGGCGGCTGCACACGATCGCCGAACTGACCCGGGCCGGCGTATCGGCGGGCGTGCTGACGGCGCCGATGATCTCGGGTTTGAACGATATGGAGCTGGAGAAGCTGCTGGAAGCCGCCTCCCGCGCCGGCGCCCGCCATGCCGGCTATGTGCTGCTGCGCCTGCCGCACGAGATCAAAGAGATGTTCGAGGCGTGGCTGCACACGCATTTCCCCGACCGAGCCAAGCATGTGCTGAGCCTGGTGCGGGATACGCGCGGCGGGGCGTTGAACGACTCCCGGTTCCACCACCGGTTCTCCGGTCAGGGTGTTTACGCGGATCTGCTGATGCGGCGGTTCACGAGGGCGGCGCGGCAATGGGGGCTGGATGAGGCACGGGCGGGGCTGGATTGCAGCCGCTTCGCCGTGCCGGATGTTGGGGAAAAGGCGACGACGGCGCAGTTGTCTTTGTTCTGAGGGAGCCCACCTACCCCCGCGCACGCTCCCGCAGCTCGAACTTTTGGATCTTGCCCGTGGACGTCTTCGGCAGCGGCCCGAAGGTCACATGCCGAGGCGCCTTGAAATGCGCCATGTGCAGCCGGCACCACCCGATGATATCCGCCGCCGTCGCCTCGGCGCCCGGCTTCAGCGCCACGAAGGCCTGCGGTGTCTCGCCCCATTTCTCGTCTGGACGAGCGACCACGGCGGCCTCCATCACGGCGGGATGCTTGTAAAGCACCTCCTCCACCTCCAGCGACGAGATGTTCTCGCCCCCGGATATGATGATGTCCTTCGCTCGGTCCTTGATCTCCACATACCCATCGGGGTGCATGACCGCGAGATCGCCGGAGTGGAACCAGCCGCCGGCGAAGGCTTCCTCGGTCGCGGCGGGGTTTTTCAGGTAGCCTTTCATGACGGTATTGCCGCGCAGCATTAGCTCGCCCATCGACACGCCGTCGGCGGGCAGGCGTTCCATGGTGGCGGGGTTCATCACCGCCGCTTCCTCCAGCATCGGCGTCGCCACGCCCTGACGCGCCATGAAGGCGGATTTCTCGTCGATCGGCAGGTCGTCCAGACCCGGCTGCCAGAGGCACACCGTCGAAGGGCCGTAGGTCTCGGTCAGCCCATACAAATGCGTGACGGCGAACCCCATCGCCTCCATCCCCGCGATCACCGTGGACGGCGGCGCGGCGCCCCCGGTCGCGATCTTCACGGATTGCGGGAAGGCCCGGCGCGCGTCGGCGGGCGCGTGGATCAGCATCGACAGCACGACCGGTGCGCCGCACATATGCGTCACCCCGTGGTCGGCGATGGCGGCGAAGATCGGCGCCGGCTCGACCCGGCGCAGGCAGACATGGGTGCCGCCGGCCAGCGTCACCGCCCAGGTGTAGGTCCAGCCGTTGCAGTGAAACATCGGCAGAGTCCAGAGGTAGACGCTGCGCGGTTCCAACCCGAAAGTCAGCGCGTTGGCGCAGGCGTTCAGATAGGCGCCGCGATGGTGCGCGACCACGCCCTTGGGGTTGCCTGTGGTGCCGGAGGTATAGCCAAGCGCGATCGCCTGCCATTCGTTGTCCGGCAGCCGGATCGGGTGGGACGGATCGCCGCCGCGCAGGAACGCCTCGTATTCCACCGACCCAACCGGATCGCCCGGCGGTGCAAGCGGATCGTTAATGTCCACGGTCAGCGGGTTCGTACCGGCTTCCTGCAAAGCTGCCGCCATGACGCGGGAGAACTCCCGGTCCGTCAGCACGATTTTGGCTTCCGCGTGGCGTAGGATGAACCCGATCGCGGACGCGTCCAGCCGCGTGTTGATGGCGCACAGCACGGCGCCGAGCATGGGGACGGCGTAGTGGGCTTCGAGCATCTCGGGGGTGTTGGGCGCCATGATCGCAACGGTGTCGCCCTTGCCTACCCCGGCTTTCGCCAGCGCCGAGGCCAGACGGCGGGCGCGTTCGGCGAACTGCGCGTAGGTGGTGCGCCGATCCCCGTGAATGACGGCGACGCGGTTGGGATAGATTTGCGCGGCCCGCGCCAGGAAGGACACCGGCGACAGCGGCACGTAGTTCGCCGGATTGGGATCGAGGTTTTGGTCGAAAATGGTCATGATGGGCCTCGGGGCAGGGCGCGGTGTTCCGGTGCAGCCTATGGCAGACGGCCGGCCGGGGCCACAAGCGGGTTATCTGGACCGACAAACACGCCTGTGGCACCACCGTTGCATCGTATAATTCCGAGGGAACCCAAGCCATGACCGGCACCGTCAAAATCACCGTTCAGGACTATATCGCCACCATCGTGATGGATCGCCCGCCGGTGAACGCGCAGAACTCCGAATTCCGGCAGGAGCTGATCGCCGCTTTCGATTCCATGACCGATCGCGACGATGTGCGCGTGGTTATCCTGACCGGCACCGGCAGCATGTTCTCCGCCGGGGCCGACATGCGCGAACGCCCGAACCCCGAGAACAAGGGCGAATATTGGCATTTCAACCGTCTGGCGCGGGAGTCTTTCAACGCCATTCAGGAATGTTCCAAACCCGTCATCGCCGCCGTCAACGGCCCGGCCTTGGGCGCCGGACTGGGCCTCGTCGCCCATTGCGATATCATTCTGTGTTCGGAGAACGCCGTGCTCGGCATGCCGGAGATCGATGTCGGCCTGGCCGGCGGTGCCGCCATGCTGCAAACCCTGTTCGGCAAATCCCGCGCCCGCCGGATGTTCTTCACCGGCTGGCGTGTCCCGGCGGATGAGCTGTACCGCACCGGCGTGGCCGAATGCTGCGTGCCGCTGGAACAATTGATGCCGGAGGCGATGAAGATCGCGACCGAAATCGCCTCGAAAACCCCGGTCGGGATGCACTATGCGAAGCAGTCCATGAACACGACGATGCATATGCCGCCGCGCGACGGCTACCGGTGGGAGCAAGGGGTGACCGTCATGTTGTCCCGCACCGAGGACGCGCAGGAAGCGCGCCAGGCCTTCATCGAAAAGCGCAAACCGGTTTGGAAGGGTCGTTGATCGTGCGGAAATTTCTGCTGGCCTGCGCCGCCCTGCTGCCGTTCGGGGTACAGGCCGCCGATATCAAAATGGCGGTGCGGACCGATGCGAGTTCGATCGATCCGCATTATCACGTCTACACACCGAATGCGGCGGTATTCCACCATATTTTCGATACGCTGGTGCTGTCCGGCCGGCGCGGCGAAATTCAGCCGGGGCTGGCGACCGGGTGGAAACCGATTGCCGAGGATATCTGGGAATTCAAGCTCCGCCCCGGCGTGACGTTCCACGACAACACGCCGTTTACCGCCGAAGATGTTGCGTATTCCATCTCGCGGGCGCCGAATGTGCCGAACAGCCCGTCGTCGTATTCGCAGTATACGAAGCTGATCGCGAAGACCGAAATTATCGATCCGCTGACGATCCGGCTGCACACCAAAGGCCCCGCACCGACGCTGCCGATCGATCTTGCTTCGGTCGCGATCGTGTCCAAGCGGGCGACCGAGGGTAAATCGACATCGGATTTCAACAGTGGCGTCGCGACCATCGGTACCGGCCCGTACCGGTTCGTCGAATGGGTCGCAGCCGACCATCTGACCCTGGCAAAAAACCCGACGTATTGGGCGGGCGCCGAACCTTGGGACACTGTCACCCGTAAAGCCATTCCGGGCGATGCCGCGCGTGTGGCCGCGCTGCTGGCGGGCGATGTGGATATTATCGAGGGCGTACCCGGCGTCGATCGCGCCCGCATCGCCGCGCAGCCGAATTTGACTCTGTTCGAATGCGACGCGTTCCGGATTATTTATCTGCACATGGATTCCGCCCGCGACGTATCGCCGGGAATCAGCGACGCGAACGGCGCGAAGATGGAGCGCAATCCATTGCGCGATGCTCGGGTGCGGCGCGCGGTCAGCTACGCGATCAACCGGCAGGGACTGGCCGATCGGCTACTCAGCGGGCAGGCGCATCCGGCGGGGCAATACGTGCCGCCTGGATCGTTCGGGGCCAGCACGAAATTGCAGCCGATCCCATTCGACCTCGATCAGGCGAAGCGGCTGATGCGCGACGCCGGCTGGGGCGACGGGTTCAGCGTCGTGCTGGCCGGGTCCAACGACCGCTACCCCAGCGACGCCCAGGTGACCCAGGCCGTCGGGCAGATGCTGGCACGCATCGGCATCAAGACCGAGGTCCAGACGATGCCGGCGGCGATGCTGTTCAGCCGCGGCAGCAAGCTGGAATTCAGCATGATGCTGTCGGGCTGGGTCGGTTCGGGGGAGGCCTCATCGCCGATGACCGCGCTGATGGCCACCTACGACCCCAAAACCGGTATGGGCCCGTCGAACCGCGGCCGCTGGTCCAACCCCGCGTTCGACGCGACGTTGAATGAGGCCTTGCGCACGATGGACGACGCCAAACGGCAGGATTTGTATGCCAAAGCGCAGGAAATCGCGGTGGAGGATATGGGCGTCGTGCCCGTGTATTTCACCGTCAACACCTGGGCCGCGAAGAAGGGCCTGGTCTATGAATGCCGCGGCGACGAGCTGTCGCTGGCCATGAGTCTGCGGCCGGCGAAACCATAGCCACGGGGGCAACGCGACCGCTTGCTACCGGCGTATACTTACCGGTAGCAAGCGATGGCGCGATCCAGCCTCCTGTCGTCAGAGGTGAACGAAGTTGTTGTTCGCCAGCGGGACTGTTCCCTGCAACTCGATCTTCATGCTGGCAGAGGTCAGTGCCGAAGAATTGGCGCTGGTGTTCACATAAACGAACGTGTTGCCACCGCTTGCCTGCCACCCGATCGAGTTGCCGATCAGGCTCGTCGCACCGTTGGGCAGCGCCACGATCTGACCGAACTTCGACCCGAGGCCGGTGAAGTCCAACTGATCCACCGAGGCATGGAAGTTGGTGATGATGTCCATCGCTTTCGCGGTGGAGTCGTTGGTCGAACTAAACAAGTAGTCGTTGACCCCGCTGCCGCCGGTCATCGTATCGGCGCCGGCACCGCCGACGATCCAGAGATTGCCCGTCATCCCCGCACCGTTGATCGTGTCGCTGCCGCCGAGATCGTAGATGAACGACGGTGTGGACGGCCCCATCGCGGGCAGCGATGCCAGGTTGATGGTGTTGGTGCCTTTGCCGAGCCCCACCACCACGTCCAGCGGCACGGTGGCGGACGATGTGCCCGTCGTCGTGTCGGTCGTTTTCAGCGTCAGGGCGTAAACCTGTCCGCCCGCCGCGCCGGCCGGACCCGATGTCCCGGTCGAAAGGACCGCGGTGTTGCCCGCCGCCGCCAAGGTGAAGGACCCCGCACCGGCCCCGCCCAGCGTGTAGGTGTAGTTGTCCGTGGGCGTCCCGTTGATTTGCGCGATGTTGGCGAGAACCGTTTTCGCCGTCAGCGCGGAGCCGCCTTGCACCTTCGCCAGCGTCGCGGTCGAAGGCGAGGCTGCGACACTCAGTGCCGGACCGGTGAAAAGCCCCTGAACGACAAGGTTCGCGCTCGCGGGAACCGAGGTGTTCGCGTGCCCATCGGTGACCTGATAATTGAAGGTCAAGCCGACCGACTTCCCAAGCGCCAGCGACGCGAACTGGCTCGGATCGATGGTGAGCTGGTTGTTCGCCACCGTGAAGGCGATCGGTGTGTTCCAGACTCCGGAGGTCACGGTCACGGTCTCGCCCGCCGCCTGGTTCACGCTCAGGACATCCAGATGGTCGATGTCGGTGGCGTTGGCCAACAGGTTGATCACGATCGGCGCAGCGCTTTCCAGCACCGTTCCCGCGTTGACCGCCCCGCTGATCACCGGGGCATCGTTCGTGCCGACGACCGTAAAGGTCGCGGTCGCTGGCACAGATACATGGCCGTCGGAGATGGCGTAGTTCCACACCACCGTCCGGACCTCGCCCTGACTCAGGGTTTGGAAGGCCGCGTCGGCGGGGTTGAACGTGTAGCCCGAGGCGGTCAGGCGGACACCGTCCGGCAACGTGCCGGGGACCACCGACAACACGTCGGCGGTATCCACGTCGGAGGCCTTCAGCAGCGGGTTGAAGGCGATCGGCGCGGCGTCCTCGAAGGCCGAGAACGCCTGCGTCCCGGTCACGATCGGTGCGTCGTTGGTGCCGGTCACGTTGAACACCGCGGAAACCGCCGTCGTGGCGATCCCGTCGGTGACCCCGTAGCCGATGGTCACCTGCTGAACCTCGCCCGCCGCCAGATGCTGATACACGGGATTGGCGGCGTTGAAGGAGAAGGTGTGCGTGGCCGCGTTATAGGTCACGCCGGCCGGCAGAACCCCCGGCACACCCACCACGGACAAGGTGGTGAACGCATCGGGGTCCGACACGCCCGCCAGAGCATCCAGGGTCGCGACCGCGCCGTCTTCCAGCACCACGGTGGGCGTCGGGGCCGTGAACACGGGCGCCGAATTGCCGTTGATGGTGGAGGTGGTGCCGAGCAGGAAGCTCTCCCCGAACCCGTCGCCCGCGGTGGAAGTGGCCATCGCGAGGCTCAGGGACACGTGCAGATTGGCGGTCTGTGCGAAGTCGCCGAGATCGAGCACGCTGCCGGTGAAGAACGCGGCGGCATCGGCGGCCGTCGCGAAGGACTGGCTGACGATCGTCACGCCTTCGACCGAAGCGGTGAAGGTCAAGGAAGAGAAGCCCGCGCCGAGGACCTGATCGCCGGTCAGACCGACAATAAGGTGACCCGCCAGACCGTTGGTGTTCAGCACGAACTGCTCGGTACTGGTCATCGTCTGTGGGCCGAAGGCGCTGGTCAGGGCAAACCCGCCCTCGGTGCCGAGACCGAGGATGGTTGCCTGTGGGTTCACCGCACCGAGAACCGCCGCGATTGCCGCGTTCGACGCCAATCCCATCAGCGTCGCCGCGACCGAGGCGTTCGGCAGCCCGCTGGCGTAGGCATAGACGCTGTTGGCGTTGCCGTTCAACACCGGCGCGTCGCCGGAGAGGTTGGCGGTGCCGATGGCGGTCATCGCACCCGCGCCGGTGGCGCTGGCGCCGGCCGACACGCCGGCAACCAGACCGGCGCCTGATGTGGCCGCGGTGGCGCCGAGGGTATCGGTGCCGCCGTAGGCATTGGCTCGGGCGATCGTCTGCTGGCCGTTGGCGGTGCTGGCGGACGCCGTCGCGCTGGCGGCGCCGTTGGTGACCTTGTCGAACGAACCCAGACCTCCGGTGGCGTTGGCGACGACCGTCGCCGAACCCGCGCCGCCGAGACCCGTCGAGTTGCCGCTCGCCGCCGCTGTCGCCGCGCCGCCCCCCGCTCGGTTAAAGACACCGGTCACGGGTTCGTTTCCATAACCGCCGCGGCCGCCGGTCGCGGTCGCGTTCACCGTAATCTGCCCCGAACCGGCGATTGCCGCCGAGGCGTTGCCCGCGCCGCCGACGCCGCCCGCGCCGATGATCGAGGTCGTCGCGCCCGCGCCGCCAGTGGCGGTGCTGACGGCGGAAATGGCAGACGCTTGCACCGCGTGGACCGAGTCATCGAACGTTATCGACGACGTCGCCGCGCCCGCGTTGCTCGTTGCTGGTGCGGCGCCGATCCCGTTCGCCCCGCCCGCGCCGCCCTTGGCGATTTGGGTCAGGGTCAACGTTCCGCCTGCCGCCGCGCCGCCAACGGCATCGATCAGTGTGGCGTCGCCGCCCTGGCCGCCGGCCGAGACGCGGCCGAAGCCGCCGGCACCGCCGGTCGCGGTGGCCGAGGCGCTGGCGGATTGACCGCTGGCGAATACCGCGCCGGTGGCAATGGAGGCCGCACCGCCATTACCGGCGATCCCGGTGCTGGTTGTTCCACCCGCACCGCCGGTCGCCGTGGCCGCCGCGCTGGCGCTGTCTGTTGCCGAGGAAGACACGGCCGAAGCCGCCGTCACCGTCGCCGCGCCCCCGTTCGCGCCGTCCCCGACGCCCGGGGCCACGCCGCCCGTGTTCACACTGCCACCCGCACCGCCCGTGGCGGAGACAATGGCAGAGACAGCATGCGCGCCGTTCAGCACCGCACCCGCCGTGGCGGTTCCCGCGGCCCCGCCGGAGCCGATACCGCCGGCAAAGCCACCGTTACCGCCCGTCGCGGTGCTTCTGCCCGACATCGCGCTCGCCTGTGTGTCGGCGACCGTGAGGAGGGAGGACGAGTCGCCGCCGACGCCGGCAATGCCGTTGCCGGTGTAGCCGCCCGCACCGCCGGTCGAGATTTGGGTCAGGCTCAAGGTGCCGCCGTTGGCGGTGCCTGTCACGGCGTTGGTCATGACGCTGGACCCGCCGGCGCCGCCGTTCGCGCCGACCGTACCGGCACCGCCCGCACCGCCGGTCTGAATGCCGGTGAGGCTGACCGAGTGGCCGCTGGCCGTGACACCCGACAGAACGGCCGCGCCCCCGGCGCCGCCGGTACCGGTCACACTCGCCTGTCCGCCGTTGCCGCCGATGGCGGTGGCATTCACCGTGACCGCCTGGGTGGCGGAAGATGAGAATGCCGAAGCACCGGTGACTGTCGCCGAACCGCCGACGCCGCCGCTGCCGATCCCGGGCGACCGGATATAGCCGCCGCTGCCGCCTTGCACCGTGGCGTTGGCGGATACCGCCCCCGTGCCGGTCAGGCCGATAAATGCCTGCGCCGCACCGCCGGCCGCGCCGCCCAAGGTGCCCGCGCCGCCAAGTCCGCCAAACGCCGAGGTGATCCCGGACACCGCACTGGCCAGCGTATCGTCAACCGACAACGTGGAGCTGGCGTCACCGCCGACGGCCGCCAAGCCGCCGACGCTGATACCGCCACGGCCACCGGTGGCGGTCTGCTGCAGGGTCAGCTTGCCGCCATTCGCGATACCGCTGGCAGCGTTCGTCAGACTGCTCGATACCGCCGCGCCGCCATCGGCGTTCCCGGCACCGAAACCGCCGGACCCGCCGGCCTGGGAAACGATGGCGGTGGCGGAAAAACCACTCGCGAAGGCCGTAATAGTGCCGACCGCGCCACCCGCGCCGCCGGCATGCCCGCCACCCGTTCCGGTGCCGCCCGAGCCGCCAGCCTGGCTGGCGACGGCGGTCGCGATTGCCCCGGGCACCACGGCGGCCGTTGCTGTCGCGTTGGTGCCACCGGCCGCGCCACCGGCCCCGCCATTGCCGGCCGCGCTGGAGCCGCCAAAGCCGCCCTGCACATTCGCCGTAGCGCTGGTCGTGCCCGCTCCAGTCACCGGAGCGGCGGTCGCTGTCGCATTGGTGCGACTGACCGAGCCGCCAATGCCGGCATTGCCTGCTGTGCTGAAGCCGCCAAAGCCGCCCTGCACATTCGCCGTCGCGCTGGTCGTGCCCGCCCCGGACACGCGTATCGCCTGCGCCGTGGTATCGGTTGCCGCGGCACCCGTGCCGCCCGCACCGCTGACCGCCGACCCGCCGCTGCCACCCGCGGCGGTCGCCGAGGCGGAAACGGTCGTGAAGGTTCCGCCGCCCGTCGCCCTGGCGAGCGTTGCGCCCGACGCACCGCCCAGACCGCCCGCACCCGTGCCGGAAGCGCTGCCGCCCGTGCCGCCGGCTGCCGAGGATGACGCGCTGACGGACGCGACGCCGGTCATGATCGCCGTCGCCGCCGCCGTGCCGCCATTCTGCCCGTCGAACGCTCCGCCCGACCCACCGCCATTGCCCGCTCGGGCGGTCGAACTGCCGCTGACGCTGGAGGCTTGAACCGGGTTGGCCGTCGTATCGTCGAAATTCAGGTCGGAACGACTATTGCCGGCCATGCCGCCCAACGCGTTGGCGCTGAATCCGCCGGAGCCGCCTTGCGCGGCCTGCCCGAGGCTCAAAGAGCCTCCGTTGGTCCGGCCGGCAACCGCGTTCGTCAGGATGCTGTCGATACCCGCGCCGCCGCTGGCGGACCCGAGGCCCGCACCGCCGCTGCCACCGGTTTGAGCCGCCGAGGCGGAAACCGAACCGCCATACCCGGACACCGTACCGGGCGCGATTGTGGCAACGCCACCGGCACCGCCCGTGCCTGATACCGTCGCCGTTCCGCCTTGGCCGCCCGTGGCCGTGCCCCGGACTCCGGCAAATCCTTGCGGTGCGACCGTGGCCGAACTCGGGACGATCGTGGCCGTACCGCCCGCGCCACCGCCCGTCGCACCCGCGCCGCCGGTTCCGCCGGTTGCGTAGGCGTGCGCGCCGATGCTCCCGATCGCGGTCTGGTTGACGAAGGCCGATGCCGTGCCGCCGGCAGCACCGACGGAGGAGGACCCGCCGCCTGTTCCGCCAAACGCCGTGCTGTTCGCCTGAGAATAGGAGGCGGTAGTACTGGTATCGACGGTCAGCGCGGAGATCGCGTTGCCGGCCGCACCAGCCGCGCCGCCATTGCTGTAGCCGCCCGCACCGCCGGCCGCCGTTTGCGATAGAATAAGGAACCCGCTGGTCGCCACGCCGGTCACGGCGTTGGTGGTGGTGATGGTGGCGCCCGCGCCGCCATTGGCACCGGCATTGCCGCGTCCGCCTGTGCCGCCGGTCTGGATCACGGTCGACCGGGCATAACCATCGCGGGCATAGGCCGTGCTGCCGGTGACCACGCCGCCGATGCCGCCGGATTGCCCGACGCCGTTGCCGGCGCCGCCGGTGCCGCCAGCCGCGACGACCGTCGAGGTCGCACCATGGGTGATCCCGGCCGCGGCGACCACCGACGCGCTGGATCCAACGACCGCGCCGCCGGCACCGCCGCTCGCATTGCCGACACCCGCGCCGCCGATCCCGCCCGTGGCGATCGCCGTCCCGCCGATGATCTCATCCCCGTCGCTGAGCAGGACGATGTTCGCCTGAGCCGTGCCGCCGGTTCCCCCCGTGGCCGGCCCGTTCGCCGCGCCGCCTGCGCCGCCGGTTGCCGCGACCGATCCATTCACCGGATGGACGCCATGCAGGTTCAGTGATGCGACCGCCGCGCCGCCCGTGGCGCCATCCGTCGTGCCGTTGCCGGCGCCGCCCGTGCCGCCGGTCGCGGTGCTGTTGCCGCCGAGATTGCGCGTGATTCGCGCGTTCAGCGTGTCGTCGAACGTCAGGGCGGACGTCGCCGCGCCGCCGACTCCCGCGACCCCACCCGTGCTGGCGCCGCCGTTACCGCCGGTCGCTGCCTGTGAGACATTGATGAAGGTCGTGCCGTTTTTCACCAGGGTCGAAGCGCTGACCGCGTTGGTCAGAACGGTGCTCGCGCCGGCACCGCCGTTGGCACCGCCCAGTCCCGCACCGCCGTCGCCGCCGGTCGCCGAGGCGTTGGCCTGGATGAAACCCGCCACGCCGGCCGCGGTCGAGGTGCCGATGGTCGCGATTCCGCCCGCGCCGCCGCTATAGCCAACACCGTAACCGGTGCCGCCGTTACCGCCGACCGCGACGGCGAAGGTTGAGGCAGATCCGCCGACATTGGACGCGGTTGCCGTGGCCGATGCCGCGCCGCCCGCGCCACCGTTCCCGCCCGCGCCGGAGGTAGCGGTGCCGGCATTGCCGGGCCTACCCGCCGCGCCACCCGCGCCGCCGGTCGCGGTGGCCGAACTGTTGGCGGTCGGGGTGCTCAGGATGGCGTTCGTGGCAGCGATGGCCGCGCCACCGTTTCCGCCTGCGCCGGCCGCGCTGCCGATGCCATCGGGGTTGTCGGCGCCGTTGCCGCCATTGCCGCCGGCGCCGCCGGTCGCTTCCTCGGACCCGATCGCGTTTACGGTGCTGTTGTTCGGCGCGGGGGTCGAATCGCCGCCGGCGCTGCCGGCGGTCCCGGCGATTGCCGGGTCGAAGCTGTCGATACCGGCAAGTCCGTTCGTGCCCGTGTTCGTGATGTCGGCCATGGTTTTCGTTCCTGTACGCTATATGTATGGGGTGGACGGAGACAAACGATCCCCGATCCGTTCGGGGGGAAGACGCCCGACACGCACCGAACAATCCATCGGTTTATTTTTCTCGATTTCGGGAATAAATTTATGAAGGTGGGTTTTACTGAATCTACACTACAATATCACAATTAATTGAGCGTCGATTTCGAAAATAGTTCCATTATTGATACACAGCGAGGACAAAAGGGGCGGAAAATACCTGATTCTGGCCTACAACCGAGCGCACGCTTTGGTAAAATTCTGGACATTCACGTTTTCGCTACTGGCCTTCATTCACCTCTCGAATTGGGTCGCCGGCGGTTCTTCTGCTTGTCAGGTCGCTCGGGTTTGTGCGAAGGCGCGATCCTGCATTGCAACCCAAAAGGGCCATCCCATGGACAACGGTATCCATTTCATTTCGGGCCTGCCGCGCTCCGGCAGCACCCTGCTGGCCGGTATTCTGCGCCAAAACCCTCGGTTTCACGCGGGCATGACCAGCCCAGTCGGCAGTATGTACATGGCGCTCGAGGCCGCGATGAGCCGCCGCAACGAGACTGCTGTTTTCATTTCCGATGAACAGCGCCGCGATGTGCTGAAGGGATTGTTCGCCAATTTCTATGAATTGACCCACCGATTTAAAACCGTATTCGACACAAACCGTGCGTGGTGCACGAAATTACCTGCGCTAAGCCAACTATTCCCGGCCGCCAAAATTATTTGTTGCGTGCGGGATATCGGCTGGATCATGGATTCGGTGGAACGCCTGGTACGCCGGAATGCGTTCGAATTGTCGGGCATGTTCGGCTTCGAACCGGGCGGCACGGTCTATACCCGAGTCAATCGCCTCTCCAGCGGCGAAGGGCTGGTGGGTTACGCGCTCGATGCCCTGCGGGAGGCGTTTTTCGGAGAAGAGGCGGGGAAGCTGATCCTGGTCGAGTACGAGGCATTGACGCGCGCACCGGCCGACACGATGCGACTGCTTTACACCATGCTGAACGAACCGCATTTCGATCACGACTTCGACAACGTCGACTACCAAGCCGAGGATTTCGATCTCGCGCTCGGTGCCCGCGGCCTGCACACGGTGCGTCGGCGGGTGGAGTGGGTGGAGCGGCCGACCGTCCTGCCACCGGCGCTGTTCGAGCGGTTCATGGGGGACATGTTCTGGCGCGATCCCGAGGCGCTGGCGCGGAACGTGCCGGTCATACGGTTCGTGCCCTGACCGGGTAGGCTACGGCGCTTTTCCGGCGTATACTCACCGGTAGCAAGCGACGGAGTGAAACGAATGCGCCAAATGACGATGGTGGGCTTCCTGCAGGCCCAGAATTGCACGACCCTGGCCAGCGCTTGGCGCCACCCGGACGCGCGCACCGATTTCACCACCGCCGCCTATTTCCAGCACATTGGTCAGGTCCTGGAAGCCGGCAAATTCCAGATGGGCTTCTTCGACGACCGATTGGCGATGCCTGACCTGTATGGCGGCAACCCGGCCGAGGTCGTGGCCAACGGCGTACGCGTCGTGAAGATGGACCCTTTCGCCTGCCTGATGGCGATGGGCTTCGGGACCAAGCATCTGGGCATCGGCTCCACTGCCTCCACCACCTATTACGAGCCGTTCGACGTCGCCCGCCGCTTGCAGACGACGGACCTGATGATCGGCGGCCGCGCGGCGTGGAACGTGGTGACGTCGGTGAACGACGGGGAGGCGCTGAACATGGGCCGCGACGTGCACATGGAGCACGACGCCCGTTACGACCGCGCCGATGAGTTCATGGAAATCGTGCTGAACTGCTGGGACAGTTGGGAAGACGACGCGCTGGTCGTGGACAAAAAGTCCGGCTTGTTCGCGCACCCCGAGAAGGTTCACCGGCAGGAATACAAGGGCAAATACCTGAAGACCTCCGGCACGTTCACGGTCCCGAGGTCGCCGCAGGGGCATCCGGTGGTGATCCAGGCCGGGTCCTCGCCGCGCGGTAAGATTTTCTCGGCGCGCTGGGCGGAAACGGTGTTCGTCGCCTACCACGATATCGAGGACGGCAAGCGCCAGTACAAGGAATTCAAGGACGCCATCGCCGGCCACGGGCGCAACCCCGACAACGTGACGGTGAACACCATCGCCTACCCGGTAGTGGCGGAAACCCGGTCGGAAGCCGAAGACAAAATGGCGCTGATCGAGTCCCTGTATAAAGAGGTCGACGGTCTGTCCCTTCTGTCGGAAGCGCTGAACTTCGACTTCAAGACCAAGGGCATGGACGAAGCGTTCTCGCCCGAGGAATTGGAAGGCATGTCCGGCATGCACGCGATGCGCAATCGCGTCATGCAGCAGATCGGCCGCAACCCAACCGTGCGAGACTTCCTGAACGTCACCCGCCGAGGCCGCACCCACAACGCCGTGGTCGGCAGCGCCAAGGACATCGCCGACCGGCTGGAGCAATGGTTCACCGAACGCGCCTGCGACGGCTTCGTCATCGCCGGCACCCACACGCCGGGCACGTTCGAGGATTTCGTGAAGTTCGTGGTGCCCGAACTGCAACGTCGTGGCGTCTACCAGAAGGAATACAAGGGCACGACGCTGCGGGAAAACCTCGGCCTCGGGCTGCCGGAGCGGGGGTGGTGGAAGTAGGGGCCGGCCCCTACTTCTTCGACGCGACGCAGACGAATGTCAGCGTCGGTGCGCCGGTGACGCCATTGTTGAAAACGATTTTCCCGTCGCCAGCCGCCTTCGCGGCTGCTTTGCACTCCTCGACGGTGTTGTAGGTTCCCACCGCCTGCGGCTGGGTGGCCATGGTTGCGGCGTTGGCCCACACATTGGCGATCAAGAACATCGTGACCACGAGGCGAATTCCTTTTTGAATGATGCCGCAGCATACAGGCGGCACGGTGCGGCCCGCAAATCAGGCGGCCGGAACAAGGGCGGGAGACGAACGGCATGGACCGGAAGACGGTATTAATCGCGGGCGCCACGGGTCTGGTGGGCTACGCGGCATTGAAGCATTTCGGCCCCACTGCCATCGCCGTGTCGCGCCGCGTGCCGCCGTCGTTGCATGGCGCCCGCCATGCCTCTCTCGACCTGACCGATGCCGCTGCCTGCCAGGCGGCGGCGCGCGATTGGGCCGGCGTGACCCAACTGGTCTACGCCGCGCTTTACGAGCTCCCCGGCTTGGTGGACGGCTGGCGGGACGAGGCGCAAATCCGCGTCAACGACCGCATGCTGCGCAATCTGCTGGAACCGCTGATCGCGGCTGCTCCCGGCTTGCAACACGTCACCCTGCTTCAGGGCACCAAAGCCTACGGCGTCCATGTCCGCCCCATGCTTGTCCCCGCGCGCGAGGGCCGATCCGAAATGCGCGAACAACCCAATTTCTACTGGCAGCAGGAGGATTACCTCCGCGCCCGCCAAGCCGGCCAACCCTGGCATTTCACCATCCTCCGCCCCGTCCTGATCGTCGGTGAGGCCATTGGCGGCGCCATGAACCTTATTCCCGCGCTCGGCGTCCACGCGGCGCTGATGCGGGAAAAGGGGACAGTCCTGCCGTATCCCGGTGGAGGCCCGCGCGTGTCGCAGGCGGTGGACGCCGACCTGCTCGCCCGAGCCATCGACTGGGCCGGAGATACCGCGGCGGCCCAAAACGAAACCTTCAACGTCACAAACGGCGACGTGTTCGTGTGGGAGAATATCTGGCCCGCCATCGCCGATGCCGTCGGCATGCAAGCCGGTCCGGCCGAGCCGTTCCCGCTGCGATCGTTGCTGGAAACGGCAGTCCCCGCGTGGGACGCGATCCGAACCCGCCATGGCCTGGTATCGCCAAGCCTGCCCGATTTCGTCGGCCAGTCGCTGGAATACGCCGACTACCAAATGCGCCACGGCGCCGCGGAATCCGGTCCGCCGTCTTTCGTTTCCACCGTCAAAATCAACCAAGCCGGGTTTCACGAGACGATGGATACCGAGGCGATGTTCCGCAAATGGTTCCAGGTGTTTCAGGACAAGCGGCTGCTGCCGCCTGCCTGATCCACCCATCAATTACATCCCTTCCCGCACCACCGGGTTGCGCAGCGTGCCGATGCCGGAGATTTCGATCTCGCAGACGTCGCCATGCTTCATGTTCGCGGTGGCACCTTCCGTCCCCATCCACAGCACGTCGCCCGGATACAGCGTCAGGCACGTCGTCATCGACACAAGGAAATCCACCACGCCGTGGATCATCTTGTTGGTTTCGAACGTGATCTTCTTCTCCCCGTTCAGCCGGACGGTCGTGCTCAAATCCTCCAGCTTCACGTCGGTTTCGATCCACGGACCCATCGGCTTGAACGTGTCGGTGTTCTTCGCGCGCCACAATGTGCGATCCGACTTCTGCCAGGTGCGCTCGCTCACGTCGTTGCCGATCGTGTAGCCCAGCACGGCAGACAGCGCGTTCTCCCGTGTCAGATGCTTGCACTTGCGGCCGATGACCACCACCAGCTCGGCTTCGTACTGCACCAGTTCGGTAGCATCCTTGGGGATGACGATGTTTTCGCCGTCGGCGATCAGCGCGTTGACCGTGCGGTAGCCGGCGTCGGCGTTCGGGGGGAGGTCCGGCTTGCGCCCGAGCTTCTCGGCGACTTCCATGACGTGTTCGGCGTAGTTCATGCCGGCGGCGTAGAAGGTCGGCGGGATGACGGGGACCAGCAGCTTGGTCTCGGACAGTTTCAGCCGTTCGGCCGTGCGTTCCCACGCCTCGAAGGGGGAGCCGCGGACGGGAATGACGGTGTCACCCTCGATCACGCAGTAGCAGGGGTGGCCGTTTTGGTCGAAGCGTGCCCAGCGCATGTCGGTTTCCTCCAGGAAGCGTTGGGCGCCACCTTATACGCGATCGAGTGTCGGGGCCAACCGCCGGACCGGCTGGATCTCATCCGTGTCAGGCCATTGGGATGTGACCTCGCCCGGGATGTGTTACCGATCGGCTCGAGCCGCACGCCGCCGGCGAGGCCCATACCCAGCACCGCCATGGACGCGGGTTCGGGTACGGCGTCGGCTGGTGCCACGTAGGCCACATCCGGCACGAATGTCGGATTCAGAATCGCAAGCTCTAAGGCGCCGCTACGCCCTTGGCCAAAGTACATAAGGTTGGTGCCAGTCGTCATCGTTGGATTCTGGCCATGGTAATTGGTGAGGTTGCCAGAGGTGTCCAACGTGAAGGCAAAACCGGAACGCGAGGTGTTGCTGGACTGAGTGCTGATATAATAGTTCATATTATCCGCACCGGATCGACATCGCCAGCACTCGAATCGACATGGAATCCGATAATGCTCGCAGTCGTTTGGCCACAAAAAAGCGTCGAAGCAATCGCGATCGCCGCGAATGGCAGGCAGGAAAAAAGGCTTATTTTAACTGACCTCGGTGTGTTTTCCTTAACGTTGGTCCTGTGACCGTTGATCGATAATAATCCAAGGAGGGTGTTGGCTTCGTCATTTTTATGTATTTGCAGGGATGCCCGATCACCCGCCGGCCCCTGCCCGCGCCGGAGCGGTGGCTTCCTCAGGCGGATTGAACCGCGCCCGGTATTCCGACGGCGTCGCGGAAATCGCCCGCCCGAATGCTTGGTCCATCTGCCGGCGGGAGCCGAAGCCGCAATCCCGAGCAATGCTGTCGACGGTGCGGCGGTTTTCAGCAGCGCCCGCCGCGCTGCCTCCACCCGCACGCCGTCCACGAATTCCGCCGGGCTGGTGCCCGGTTCGATTTGGAACAAACGGCTCAGGGATCTCGCGGACAGGCCGGCCTTCTCGGCCATCGCCTGGGATATGCGCTTGTCACGGACGCCGTCATTTGGACGGGAATCGCGACGAATTAAGAGAGAATCCCACTGTGCTCCAATGCCCCTTCCGACCGCCGTTTGCCAGGCCTGTGGCCACGTTTTCGTAAACCCCGCGCGGCGTTCAGAAGTTGAACGACCGGTGCGGGGATGACGGCGTCGCCAAAACCCGTATTCACCTGGATTGGCACTCGCGCATCGCCGAAACGCGTCATCGGCGGCGAATGGCCTTGATCTGCGACGATATCAGGCTGGGACGATCCCCAGGCCGCGCAGAACCGGAAGCTGGGTCGTTAGAAAATCGCGTATGGACTGGTCCATAACAGAGCGAGCGACCGTCGGGTCTCGCACGATGGCACCTTCCTGCATTAGCGATCGGCCGGATTGCTGCAGGTCCCGTAGAACCGCCTCAGTCAGCGTATTGCGCTCGGCGGCCGTGCCGTCCAGGATCCTGCCCGCCGCCAGCGCATCCAGAATGGAAATGGCGATGCCGCACCCTGTCACCGGGGAGGCCAGGCATGGCATGTCGATGCCCTTGCGGAAGCGGGCGAGAATGGCGGCGTTCAGGCGAGCGGTCGCCGCGCGGGCCTCCGTTAGGCCGGCGGCGGGCGAAACCGGGAAGGCGTATTTGCCGCCAATCATCATCAGGGCTGCTTGCGCGAAATCGCTTGGGGGATGGTTCTGCAATCCTGGAATCGCGCGCAGCTGGCCGATGGTCGCCGGCCCCTGAGACAGACGGTCAAGCAGCGGACCGTAAAATTCGGCCTGCCCTGTCACGGTGCCGAAAGGGGTCGCGAACAGAATGGGATTTTCGACAGGCTTGCCCGACCACACCATCGCCAGGTTGTCGACCATCACCGCCTGTTCGACCGGCGGTATCGGCTCGCCGCCCCGGCGCCATATGTCGCGGCGAAACGACTTCGCGGCGGCGATGTCTCGCATCGTCTCCCGGGTTACGGGATCGCGGGTGGCGTTCAACACAGGCAGGACGCCGGCGGGTACTGCCAGCGAGTCCATGTTCTCCATCATGGTCGCGCTGCCGATATAACGCGTGCGGGCTTCCGTCATCATCTCGGCGACATCGGCGAACATAACCGGGTGCCAATCGCGGTTTAGGAATTCATGGGCAACGTAACGCGGGTCCATTTGCCTGATCTGGTTCAGTTGCTCTTCAAGACCGGGGTGGGCCGCGAAGAAACGCGCGCCGCCGGCTTTAAGCTGGTCGACGATGCCGACGATGTCCGGTACCTCCTGATCCGTACGGCGGCGTCCCTGTTCGGCGAGTTGTCGCATCAGCAGCCGCAGCGGTTCCATGCCGGCCCATCCCGTGGACAGGTTGTAGCTGACGTAAGCCAGCCCTCCGGGTCGCAGCCAACGGTCGAAAGTAGCAACCAGATGGCGGCGGTTTTCCAAAGAAATCCAGCTCAGGACCCCGTGTGTCGCCATGATGTCGAACTTGCCCGGCAGTGCCGCCGAACCCTCGGCAAGGTCCTGGAACGACATTTCCTCGAACCGCACATTGGTCAGCCCGGCCTGGGCCGCAAGGCCGCGGGCATACTCGATATGGGTCGGGTTGAAATCGAAACCCCAAACCTCGGCGTTCGGATTGGTGGCAGCGGCGACAATGGCATTCAGGCCATTGCCGCAGCCGAGGTCGGCGTAACGGAAGGGCGTGGTAAGGTCGGGCGGCAGATAACGCAGCAGGAGCGAGCCGGCGGCGAGCCAGGTCGGCATTGTTTCCGCATATGCGTTGGTCACGTACGCGACATCGGTAACGTACCCGTGATCCCACAGTGCCATGCCCGTTAATCCTTTTCGCCGAACAGCCGTGCCGATTGCGCGGATGGTTTTAAGGAACCCTTGGCATTTCACCAACAAGGCGAATGGGCGCCGCACAGCGCCGCTGGCTTCGCTTTGCCGGACGATAGCGGTCTCAACCCTAAAATCCGGTGATTTGGTCCGAAATTGTCGTTAAGGTATGTTTAAGACGTTGTATCTAAAACCGCGACGCGTTAGCGTATTTAAGAGACGACGGCCGCTTTTTGGGGTTCGGGAGACGCTTGATGCAATTGGTTCTGGAGCCACGGTTCCTGTTCGACGCGAGTGTGGCATCGACGGTTAAGCCCGTCGTGCACGCGCAGGAACATGATTCTCATCGGGGCGATGGCGAGCCGCACGGAATCAATGGCGGACACATCCTTGACGTCGCGCACAACGCGACCGGCATCGCGGCCGAACCGCGTCATCTCGATCAGGCTGCCGCCATTCCCGGTGCGGACCCGAATCCGGCGGCAACCGAACTGCTTTTCGTCGATCCACGTGTCGCCGACTGGCAGACGCTGGCGGCGGGGGTGAACAGCAACGTCCAGGTCATCGTCCTGAATCCGGCCAGGGACGCGATCGAGCAAGTGACCCAGGCGCTGGACCACCGCTCGGGCATCACCGCGATCAATTTTCTTGCCTACGGCACCGCCGGATCGGTGGAGATCGGCAACACGCCGCTCAATGCCGCGTCGGTGTCCGCCCATGCCAACGAGATCGCGCATTGGAGCGACCATTTGGCCGCCAATGCCGATATCGTGTTCTGGAGCTGCGACGTCGCACAAGGGGCGAGCGGTCAGGCCTTGCTGGCCGATTTGCATACGCTGACCGGCGCGCAGGTCGCGGCGTCCACCGACGCGATCGGATCGGCGGCGCTCGGCGGCACCTGGACGCTGAACGCGGAAACCGGGCAGATCGACGCCGCGATACCTTTCACCGGGGCGGCGTTGGCCGCGTACACCGGTGTGCTCGACGCGGCCGTGCCCACGGTGGCGTTCAAAGGCTCGGCCAATGCGCTGCCGGGTGGGACGTTTACCGAAACCGTCACGTTGACGAACGGCGCGGCGAACGCGACCGGCTCATCCCCATTCATCGAGGTCTTCGCGCCCGCGAATGCGACGGAGAATGCCAGCCTGCTGACCGCGACCGAGAATGGCCAGATTCTGAACGTCACCCAGGTGACGCTGACGACCGACAGCAGCGGTCATTTGGTCGCCTTCGATCCCATGGTGAGGGACGCGAACGGCAATCCCACCGCTGTGGCCGCGCCTTCCGGCTATAAAGCCGGCGATTCGATGTACATCGTCCAGCTCGCCGCGCCGAGCCTCGCGGCCGGTGCGTCGGAGCAGGTGACGCTGAATTTCTCGTTGTCCGGTGGCAGCGTACCAACCACGACCGGGCTGGAGATCGCCGCGATCGGCGGCTTCGCGAATGGTGGCGCTGTCGTGCGCGGCACCAGCGCCGTGGAAGGCAATCTGGCCACCGACGCGGGCAACGGTCTGGCGGCCGTCACCCCCGACGTCGCCTACATTTCGGCCAATGCCGAAGTTACCTACATCAGTGCAACCGACGGTTCGCAGGCTGCATATTATCGACTCACGGTGTCGTCCGCGCCCGCGTTGAGCCAGCAGCCAATACTCGGGCTGCATTTCGACGCCGCGTTACCGTCGAAGGCGACATATGCCGGGGGGCCCATCACGATTGCCGGGGTCGCGTCTTCCGGTACGACGGCCACCGTCGTTTCAGCCGGTTCGGCCGGCGGGCAGGCCTTGGCACTCGATTTCTCAACGATCGCGGCCGGCGGGACGACGACGATCCTGGTGCCGTTGACGGTTGCGGGTGCGCCCGGTGCCGCGAACCTTCCGGATGCCGCCGATCCGACAACCGCCGCAGCCTCGGGTTCATATCCGATCGCTGGCGTGGCGGGCAACACCGCTACCTATGGCGCGACGGACTGGAACGGCTCGACCCAACAGATTTCCTTACCGCAATTCGATACGAATTTAGGCACGCTCAACGACGTCAACCTGACGCTGACCGGGTATATTAATGCAACCGGGTCCATTGCTGTCCAGTCTCCCGCGACCGCGGTCCAGTTACTCACGGCGACGGGGCATCCCGGATTTGGCCTGTTTGTCACGGAAACGATGGCGATATTGAAACCAGGCGAAGCTCCCGCTGGAACATTTCCGAATTTCACGAACACGCTGCTGACGAGCAGCCCTGTGATTCTGTCCGTAGCAACGGGGACGATCATCAAGGCTGCTGCGCCCTTGACCGTGAATACCCAGACAAGTGCGACGACCAACCTTCAAATCACTTCAAATCTTACCCCGTATGAGGCTGCCGGCGGTGGGACCGTGACTTTCGGTGTGGAAACGAACACCAATACGGCGGTCAATACCAAAGGTGGCAATCTGACGAATATCATAACCACCACGGCACTGGCCGTTGCGACGGTGACCTACGATTACACCGTGGCCATCGCGACCGATACGTTCACGGCGCACGTTTATACGGACACCAACGGCAACAGCACGCAGCAGGTTGGGACGGAGCCGGACCTGCCCAACGTGACGGTCAATTTGCTGGATGGCTTGGGCAACTTCATCCAGGCGGCGAAGACGGACAGCAGCGGTAATGTGAGTTTTACCGGTCTGGCGGATGGGGACTACCAGATCGCGGTCGTGACGCCGACAGGCGACGGTGTGACGCAGCAGTCGAATGTCGGCGTTGTGAACACTTTGAATGCGTCCAACCCCAGCGCGAACGCGATCGAGGGCGTGTATGCGCCTGCGACGTTCACGGCGCATGTTTACACGGACGCGAACGGCAACAGCACGCAGGACGGCGGGGACACGAACCTGTCGGGCGTGACGGTCAACCTGCTGGACGGGACCGGCACG
>CAITUP010000076.1 GCA_903895595.1 uncultured Acetobacteraceae bacterium
CTCTGGGTTGAAGACATGATCGCCACCGGCACGTCCATGCGGATTTTTCGGGACGCGCGCGCCGCGCAGACGATCGGGAATTCGTTCGCGGGATGCGTGAATCCGGTAGGGACAAGCCCTTGGATGACGGATGGGGCGAAGGACGGCGTTCAAGCGATTGCCCTGACGGGCTGTGCCTGACGGGGCCGGTACCGCCGTTCCTCCCACTGCACAAAGCCGCAAAAACACACGAGGAAGAATAACGTCGCGATCCGCGGTGCCTCCAGCAGGTTGTCGAACATGCCCGACACCAGGAAGCCGGTCACCGAACCCGCGACGGCCGCGCCGGTCACCGCCCCGCGCCAAGCGGCCTTGATCCCGCCGGCCAGCGCCAACCCCGCGAAGGCCACGTACGCGGCGACCCCGAAAGCCCCCATCTCGAACCAAACCATGAGATATTGGTTCAGGATACGCCACGATACCGTGCTGTCGTCGGTGAATATCCAGCGATCCAGACCATGGCGGAAGTCGCCGTTGGTCAGCAGCGCCCGCCCGGCATCGTCGGTCAGCCCGATATCGCCAACCTCGATCCGCCGCCCAAACGGCGTTCCGGATACCGAGAACTCGACCGGCCGCGAAATCAGCCCATGCCAGGAGACCTCGCCCAACCCATCCGCCGGCACCGATAGCGTCAGCGCCTGCCATCCCCCGGCCTCCGGCAATACGACATCCTTGCCGCGGCAACGGTCGGAATACAGAAGCACCTTATCGCAAATCAACAAGCGCAGGCTCACGTCCGCGCCACCCGACCGCACCCGCGCCGTGAAGTGCATATCGCCGGCAGCGGGCGGCACGATTTTCTGACCGAAGTAAAATGGCGTCTCTTCGGCGATGGAGGCATAAATGCCGCGTTCGTCCGTGCGCAACACCAGATCGGTCGGGCGGTCGACCGCCGAACGCGTCAGCATGACCCGTTGATAGCTGCCCAGCCCCATCCCGACCGTATCAGCCACCAAACCGGTATCGCGCACCGCCAGCCCCGCTTTCCAATTCGCCAATTCGGTGAACAGATCCATGACGGACACCAGCATGCGGTCGCGCATCCCGCCGAACGACGCGGCTGCGAGAATGACGCCCGACACGACCACCACCGCCGCGAGTCCCAGTCCGAATGGCCGATTCTGCCGGCGGGATGCCATCCACCAACCCAGTCCGCCCACCCCCATCCCAATTGTCGCCGAGGCATAGGCGGCGCGGGCGAAACTCACCGCCAGCGCATAGGCGCCGATGATCAGGGTCAGGCGCAGAAGGTTCATGCTCAGCCAGCGCGGCTGCAACCGCGGCAAGCACAGGGTCATCGGCAACGCCATGGCCACATATGCGCCAATGTGCCCGCCGCCGGTCCGCATGCTGGAGAATGGGCCCACCACCCGGTACTTGGCTGTAAAATCGAGGAACGCGGAGAACAGCGACCGTTCTATGCCGACGATCGCCGCCACGACTGCAATGCCCAACGCCATCCCCCAACCGAACAGGGAAATCGCGTCGTTATGGGTACGCTCCCGCTGACGGAGGAACGGAAACAGCAGCAACGCCTCGGCGAAGCTTTTGCCGATGCGCAGCCCATTGTCCGGGCGGAGAAAGACGTTGTCGGAATACGGCGCACAGTAGGCCGAGAACATCCCGATCGCGGCCGAACCGAACCAAATCAGGGCGAACGCCAAAACGACCTTGCGCACGATCCCGGCGGGCGGAACGTCCGTCATGAACGGCGGCGTGCGGATCGTCAGGACCGCCAGCGTCACCAGAAAGAACAGGTCGGATTCCGCGACCATCGTCCAGCCGGACCATAACCCCAGGTCCAAAGCAGGATACACCACCGGCAGAACCAGCAGAAACGCCGGCGGCCAGCGCCAAAGCAGCGCGCCGTAGACGATCAAAACCGCCCCCAGCACTGCCGGCTGCACCGGGTAGAGCACAGCGCCCCCAAACGCCGCGGCACCGCAAACAGTCGCCACGGCCGCCCGCACGGCGCGTTGCCCGCCGGCCGGCATCAGAGCGCCCGAGCCAATGACGCCTCCACCTGCCCCAACACGCTGGCCGAGGCTTGGCGGAGAGCAGCGACGAGGGCGGCTGGGTCGGTCGCCTCCAACTTCGCGGCGGCGGTTTCGGTGCGTTGCAGCCGCACCCGGCTGGTCTCCCCCTTCGGTTCCAGCAGCACCAGCGACAGCCCTGCCCGAGCCGCACCGGTCGGAATGTCCGCGACCAGCGCGGTCAGTTCGGTTTCCAGCACCAGATCGGGCGTCACGCGGCTGCCGGGCGCGACGACGGCGGCGAACAGGCCGGATTCCGAGAGCCAACGGCGCAGGGCTTCCTCCATCGCCTGCGCCGGCGGTGCCGCCCATTGTTCGTAGTAATCGACGTTCACGCTGCCGTCCTTCGCCAGGGATTGCAGGCCGCGTGCCTCCAGCCCTGGAGCGGCCGACATCGTGCGAATCAAGAGAACCTTTCCGCGCCCGCGCGCTCCCGCGGTGGCCGGACGAACCGGCAGCAACGGCCAATCCCGGCGTTCCTGATAGTCGCGCTTCGGCAGCACCGAACAGCGGGCCAGCAGCGTCAGGCCGATGGCGAAAATGGATCGGCGTTTCATCGTCCGCTCCCCGGTTGGCGCGGCGGCGGAGCGCCCGTGAGAATCTGCGCGGGATCGCGCCGCAACGCATCCGTCATGTCGCGTAAATTGGCCGTCGCCGCCAGCAAATCCCGCAGCAATGGCACCAATGCCTGCTGCGTGTCCGCCACGCCCCCATCCGCTCGGCGGGTCACGCCCTGGACCGCGGCGATCAGCGGCGGGATTTGCGCGATCGCCTGGGTCAGTTTCTCCGCCGCCGTGGCGGAGCCGGCCAGGAAGCGGCCAATCTCGGGGCTCTGCGCGACAGTACGCAGCGACTGCGACGTTTGCTTCAGGTCGGCGGCCAACCCGGACAGATCGGCGGCGGCAATCTGTCCCTCGACCCCGAGCACCAGACGGTCCAGGTCGTTCAAAACCTTGTTGGCACTGGCGACGATTGCAGCCAAGTCCATGTGATTGAACTGTTCCAGCGTCTCTTTCACCGCGTCTTCCAGCCGCGACAAGGTCGTCGGCACAGAGGGAATATATTCCCCACGCGGCGTCCAGGGCACCGGTGTCGCTCGGTTGCGGTTGGGATCGAGGAAATCCAGTTCGATATAGGTGACGCCGGTCAGCCCCGCGGATGCGAGCTTGGCGCGCAAGCCTGCTTTAACGGCGATTGCGGTGTCAGGGACGTTGCCCACGCGTTTGGAATCCACCAGATAGCGGACATACACCAACCGATAGGTCGCCTGATCGATCGTCGCTTCCGGCGCGCCGCCGTATTCGGCGGTGACCAGACCGATTTCCGTCACCCGTCCCACCGAGACCCCGCGATAGCGGACGGCGACCCCGACTTCCAAACCCTGCACGGACTCGCTGAAATAGGTTTCGTAGAGCGCGCCCTGTTTGATACCGCTCCCGCCCAGAAACCATGCCAGCCCGATCACCGCCGCCGCGCCCGCGACGATCAGCAGTCCCACCCGCAGGAACGCGGCCCGTCCTTCAATCATGGCCATATCCGTTCATTCAGGAATCTCCCGCCGGAAGAAGGCGCGCACCGTCTTATTGGTCGTCTCGTCACGGAGCACGCTGGGCTTGCCTTGGGCGATCGTACCGCCAGCGTCGGGATAGGCATTGCGGTCAAGCATGATGCAACGATCCGCGATCGCCAGGATGGAGGCCAGTTCGTGGGTGACCAACACGAACGTCGTTCCCAGATCGTCGCGCAGGTTCAGGATCAAACGATCGATCTCCGCCGATGTGATCGGATCCAACCCGGCCGACGGCTCGTCCAGGAACAGCAGTGGCGGGTCCAGCGCCATGGCACGCGCGATGCCGGCCCGTTTGGCCATGCCGCCGGAAATCTCGGCCGGCATCAGGGCCGCCGCATGGCCGAGGCCGACCAGTCCAAGCTTGACCCGGGCGACAGCTTCCCGCCCCTCGGCTGGCAGGTCGGTGAACATTTCCAGCGGTAACATCACGTTTTCCAGCAGCGTCATGGAACCGAACAGCGCCCCCGATTGAAACATCACCCCAACCTGACGCTGCATGGCGCGCCGGCCGGCCGCGCCATCGGGTCCGGTCGTCACGTGCCCCAGAATTTCGATCGTCCCGGCAGTGGGCGGCAGCAAGCCGATCAATTGGTTCAACAAAGTCGATTTGCCGCAGCCGGACCCACCGAGGATCACGAACACCTCCCCCACCGACACACTAAAGGTCACGTCGCGGAAGATGGTGCGTGCGCCGAAGCGCTGTGTAACCCCTTCCGCGTGTATGGCGGCGCTCACAGGCCCAACCGATAGAACAGCAGCGCGAACAACCCGTCCAGGAAGATGGTGGCGACGATCCCGCCGACGACCGCCCCGGTCGCCGCCAACCCCACCGCCCGCGGTCCCACCCCGGTACCGAGCCCGGCTTTGCATCCGATCGCGGCCACGGCGGAGCCGAAGCACATGCCCTTGAACAGCCCGCCGAACAGATCTGTCGTGGTGGCGGCGGACTGCACCTGATGCATGACGGTGACAAACGGATAGCCGAACGCCTTCATCACCGTGGCCATGCCGAGCAGGCCGGCGATGTCCAGCGCCAGCACCATCGCCGGCATGACAAGCATGGCCGCGATCAGGCGCGGCAAAACCAGCATCGTCATCGGGTCCAGCGACATCGCGACCAGCGCATCGACCTCCTGGTTCACCTTCATGGAGCCGATTTCCGCCGCGAAGGCCGATCCGGTACGGCCGGCCAGGATCACAGCGGACAGCAACGGCCCCAATTCGCGCAACAGGCTGATGGCCACCAGATTGGCGACGAACAAATCGGCCCCGAAGCGGCGCATCGGCACCGCCGACTGAAACGCCAGGATCAACCCCATCAGATAGCCCAGCAGCAGCACCAACGGGATGGACCGTACCCCCGCCTGATCGGCGAACAGCAGCAGATCCCGCGGCCGCAGCATGCGCACGCGGGCCGGCAGCGTGACGACGGCGACGGCGAGTTCCCCCAGGAACGCTATACCGCCCAGGAGAGGCGCGAGGATATCCACATCGGTCGCCCGACTCGCGGCACGCGCGGACGGCGGGACGACACCGGCCTTGCGCGCACGTTCCAACATCGCCTCGATGGAAGCGGAAGCGCCGGTGACAGTCACCGGTTCGCCATGCGCTGTTTCGGCCGCCACCAGCAGTGCCGCCCCCGACATATCGCAGTATTCCAGCGCCCCAAGATCGAACGCCAATGGCCCGGAACCGCGTGACGCCCGTATCGTCTGGCGCCACAACTGGCCGGCCTCCCGCGCGCCCAAATGGCCAGACAGAGTCAGTACGGTCGTCCCGTCGCGTTCCTCCTTCCCGAGGCGCGCGGTGGCTTCTGTCATCGGCTTATTGTTTGGCCAGCCATGCGTCGAACCGAGGACCAAGCTTGGCGACATTATCGTGCCAGAACGCGGTATCCTCCCGCAGCGCCGCCGCCATATTCGCCTGATTGGACGGGGAGATCGCCTGCAATTCCAACGGCAGACCCTCGTTGAGGCCATGGGCGGCCCCCACCATCCCGCTGCCCCGCATCAGACGGGCTTCGATCGCCGGCATGCCCGTGAAATACAAAAACTGCTGCGCGGCCCTCAGATTGGGGCTGCCCTTCGGGATCGCCCAGCTGAGCACATCGTAAAGGCTGGCGGTCCACTGAATGCCGAAATTCCGACTATCCCGCCGCGCCGCCGTCACGACCGCCCCACTGGGCGCGCTGGTCATCAGCACATCGCCAGACCCGAGGATTCGCGCGGCATCCGCACCGGTCTGCCACCAGACGATATAGGGCCGGAGCTGATCCAACTTCTGGAACGCCCGTTCGACTCCATCCTTGCCGGATAACGTCTTGTAGATGTCGGCCGGGGCGACGCCGTCGGCCATCAACGCGATTTCCAGCGCGCCACGGACGTTCTTCGTCAGGCCGCGCTTGCCCGGATATTTCGCGATGTCCCAGAAATCCGCCCAGGTCGGAGTGACCGGGAGCTTGTCCTTGTCCCATGCCAGAACGACGTTGTTCAGCGTCGCACCAACGCCGCAATCGGACACGCCCCAGGGCTGATAGTGGCTCTTGCCGCCGACCGCGGCCCAATCGGTTTTCTCGAACAGGCCTTCGGCGCACCCAATGGCCAGCTCGTCCGGGTCGGCCATGACCAAATCCCAGGCATTCTCCGCGGATTTGAGCTGATCGCGCAGCGCGTCTATCCCGCCGTCCCACGTCGCGGCGGCGGCCCCAAGCCCGGTCACGTCGGCAAACGGCCGCACATAGGCGTCCACGATCGCGGCCTGCATTCCATCGCCGCGCGCGACCACGGTCAGGTCGCGCGCGGCAGCGGGGGCAGCCCCCGCGACGAGGATCGCCACGGCGGCCGAAAAAAGGCGGGCGTGCATCGACAATCTATTCCAAAATCCGAGTGTTGCCGGACGCTACAGGGACCGGCGACAATCGGCAACGGATCGTTTTGCGCGCCGCACCGGGAACCCGCGTCAGGCCCCCAGAATCATGCCCCCAGAATCATGCCCCCAGGATCATGCCCACCGACAGGCCGGATTCGCTCGCTGCCACCTTGCGCCCGCCGTCGAGGCGCACGCGATGAACCTCGATAAACCCGCCCTGCCCGTGCACCGTCAGGCTGGTGCCGTTCTGCGCCACGATTTCCCCGATTTTCTTGCCTTTGACCTCGGAGAAGGTCCGGGCGATTCGCTTGGAGGACTCGAAGATAAATACCTTCTTGCCGTCCTGCGTCGTCCAGGCGCCGGGGGCCGGGTTGCAGCCGCGGATCAGGTTGAAGGTAATATCGACGTGATTGGCCCAGGCGATGCGTGACTCGGCGTCGCGGATGATGCCTTCGTAGCCGGCGTTCGGTTCGTACTGCGCGATGGCCGGCGCCTTGCCGGCGACGACCAGATCGGCGCACTCCACCAGCCCGGCGACGCCCATCGGGAAGATTTTTCCGAAGTACAGCATGCCCATGGTGTCTTCCGGCTCGATCGGCACCGGATACGTCTTGATAACCGGGCCTTCGTCCAACCCGTCGTTGGGGCGGAAGATGGAGAACCCGGTTTCGGTCCGGCCGCAGATGATCGACCAGCTCATGGAGCTGGCGCCGCGATGCAGCGGCAGCAGAGACGGGTGGAACTGGATGGTGCCATTTTTAGGAATATTGCAGAAATCCTGCGGCACGAATTGGGTGACATAGGCCATGACGCCGATATCGACGTTGGCTTCCTTCAGCGCCGTCTGCGCTTCCGGGTCGGTCAGTTTCGGGAACTGATAAACCTTCACGCCAGCCGCTTCGGCCGCGAGGCGCAACGGGTCGGGGCGACCCTTCTCCGGCGCGCAGAACACGGCGGCGACATCGTCGCCCCGCTTGATGAAAGCCTCCATGGCGGCTTTGCCGAAATCCTGCTGGCCAATGATCGCGAGCCGCATGTGGGGTTCCCTCCGGTAGTTGCTTGGATGGAGGGATTGTGGCGGGGACAGGGGGGTGTTGTCGAGGGTGGGCGGTGCCTAACGGGAACAAGCTTCACCTCGGGCGTCATCGCTGTCGCGCGCGGAGATCGCGGAGTGCACCGCGCCCCTCGGCGACCGCCGCGCGAAATACAGCGGCCGAGGGCGGCACGGACCCCGCCATCTTTACGCAGCGCGGACCCCGCCCTATCCCGCCCTCTTCCGCTCCGCCGCTGGTCCGTCCGGCCCGACGGTGGTCGTCGGCGCAGGCCGCGGCACGGTGGCACTTGTCGACGCCTTGACCGCCCGTTCCTTCGGCAACGTCGGCTGGAACGCATGCCGCGGACGCAGCTTGTTCTCGGCGGGCGGGCGATGCGCCTGATGCTGCTGCTGGTGCCAAGCCTTGATGTCGTCCTGGGTGACGTAGCCTTTGCCGCCGGTGTCGATCTCCGCGAAGTGTTTCGCTACCGTCGGATATCCGGCTTTCGCCTGCTCCAGCGTCAGATGCCCGTCATGGGCGGTATTGGCTTTCCCGAAGCGCTGCGCCGCGGTTTCCCGATGTTGAACGGCCGGTTTATCGGCCGGTTTGGCCTGCTCGGCGTACGCTCGCCCCGCCAGAACCGGCAGAACGAGCAGAAAGGCGTACAGGATGCGTTGCATGATTTTCTCCTTGGGTTGGAACGCGTCGGCCCAAGGATGCACCTGCAATGGTTAACAAAAGGTAAACGCGGCGCGATTTATTTTGCCAGGAACGCACGAATTATTCGCACCGCGTCGTCCACCCCCGCGCGGTCTACATCCAGATGCGTGCAAGCCCGCACCCGGTAAGCGCCCATGACCGACACCGACAGGCCTTCCGCCCGCACCCCGGCCGCCAGCGCGTCCGCCGTCATGCCGGTACCGCGGGTGTCGAAGAACACCAGATTGGTTTCCGGCGTTTCCACCGCGATGCCCTCGATCTGCCCCAGTCCGCGCGCCAGGACGGCGGCGTTGGCGTGATCCTCGGCCAGCCGGTCTATATTATGGTCCAGCGCGTAGAGGCACCCGGCGGCGGACAACCCCGCCTGCCGCAGCGAGCCGCCGAGGCGCTGCTTCCACCTCCAAGCCCGATCGATGAAGGCCGTGCTCCCGCACAGCACCGCGCCCAATGGGGCCCCGAGGCCTTTCGTAAAATCCAGCCACACGGAATCGCAGCGCGCCGCCATCTCGTGTGCCGGCACACCCGCCGCGACCACCGCATTCATCAGGCGGGCACCGTCCATATGCGTGGCCATGCCCCAGTCGTGCGCGGCGTCCAGCACCGCGTTCAGATCGTCCAGCTTCCACACCGATCCGCCGCCGAGGTTCGCGGTCTGCTCGACCGATAAAAGCGTCTGCGGCGGGGCGTTGCGCCGCTTCTCCCGGAATGCCGCCTGCATCGTCGGCACGTCGAACATGCCGCGCGGACCGCGCAACCCGAGCACGACGGCGCCGGCAAGGGCGCCGGGGCCACCGCCTTCGTTGGTGACGATGTGGCTGGCCTCATGCGCCAGGATTTCGTCGCCGGGGCGGCAATGCACGGCGATGGAGATTTGGTTGCACATGGTGCCGGACGGCAGGAACACGGCTGCCTCCTTCCCCGTCAGTGCCGCCATCCGGTCGCACAGCGCGTTGACGGTGGGGTCGTCGCCGTTCTGCTCGTCGCCAACCTCGGCGCGCATCATCGCGTCCTTCATCGCGACCGAGGGCCGCGTCTGAGTATCGGAGTACAGATTAATCCGCACCGGCGGCAGCGACGGATTGGGGCGGGAGGGGGCGTAGGCCATTTGGGTTCGGTCTCCGGTAAGCGCGTTACCAAAGCAGGAAGGGTGGCCGGTGTCAGCCCTCCCTTGGGTTTACCGCGTCGTACAACGCAGCGCTGGCCCGGATTCGGGCGGCGTTGCGCGTGTAGATCGCGTCCCGCGCCGCCTCGGTTTCGTAGTCCACCAGCCAGGGGCCTTCGTCGTCCTCATCGTAATCGTCCGGACGGGATTCGATCAGCTCCGTCAGGGCAGGCAAGCGCGCGTCGAACGCCTCGCAGGCCGCGACGAAGGCGGCGATGGCGTCCGGCACCGGATCGGGTTCGAATTTGCCGGCGATCCAGTCCTCCAGCGATTTACCGGCTTTCGCCGCCCGCCGTTCCTCATAAGCGCGCTGGGATGGCTTGAGCGCCGCGATGCGGGGGGCAATCAGCGGGGTTAAGTCCACGGGGACGTGCAACACGCGGTATTGCGTCGCGGGCAGATGGTCCCAGTCCAGCTCCTCCGCCGCGTCCGGAACAGGGGCGAACAGGCTGTGGGGTTGTTCGGTCAGGGCCGGGGTGATGTCGATGTGCACGCCGTCCGGATCGGCCCAGACCGCGTGGAACTCGGCGACCAGCAGCACGTTCTCCCACATCCGCAGCCGCCAGCCGGCTCGGATCGTTCCGCCTTCCAAGTCGGTTTTCGCCTGCACGCCGTCCAGCGCCCAGCCGTAGATGCCGGCCCCATCCTCCCGCAGTTCCACCGGTTCGGCCGGTCCCGCGCCGAGTTCGGCGAGAAGCGCCTGGACCGCGGGGGAGTCCGGGTCGGGGACAATCTGCTCGTCCCAGGCCTCCATGTCCGCCAAATGGCGTTCGGCGGCCAGCGAGTGCTTTTGGGGCAGCGTCAGTTCGGGCATCGCGTCAACCTGCGGGGATGGTGGAGGAAGAGGGAGGCTTGGAGCGTGGCGTGCGATTCCGCAAGACCGCCCTGAGGCCGACGATCCGCAATCAAACCGACACTTGCGCGCACGCACCGGCATGCCCAAGATCGCGTCTTACAGGAAACGGTAACCAGGAGCTCGTCCCATGCCGAACACCATCGTCCGCGCCGCCATCTATCCCGGCATCGGGATCGCCCGCGTCGGCAACAGCGCAAACGATTTTTATATCGGCCCCGAGGTCACCGATCCGCCGGCCGCGCCGCTTGGTTTCTACCGAGACGCGACGGGTGCCCTGAAGCGCGAGGCCGCGCGGTTCCGAATCTACGGCTACAACGCGCAAGGGCATGTCGTCGCCGAACTGACCCAGTCCGCGAACGTCGAAATCGCCTGGACCGTCCACCTCGCGAACCGCAAGGCGGCTTGGTATCAGTGGCAGATCGCGATGGATATCCCGGACGCTGCCACCACCGTATTGCCGCTGCGCAACGCCAAAGTCACCGATCGCGCCGGGCTGACGATCGACGCCGGCCCCCAGTCCATCTCCGGTACCGCAGCCGCGCCCGTCACCTGCGCCGGAAAATTCAGCTTCGGCGGCGTGACAACCGATGTGCCTCTGGGCGTTCTGCGGACCGACGACGCCGGCCGGCTTCTTGTGCTCGGCGCGCAAGGCGTTTCCGCGTCCCCGACCGGCCAGCCGATCTTCGATCCCAACGACGGCAATTCGTTCATCAACGCCGATGGCTGGTACGACGATACCTGCGACGGCACGATCGACGCCATGGTCGCAATCGATGGCAAATCGATCCCGGTCGAGTCCGCCTGGGTCGTCACCGCGCCGCCGAATTACGGCCCTCAGTTGAAGGCCGTCCGCACGCTGTACGACCTGTTGCACGACCTTTATATTCAGGCCGGCTGGATGCCGGAACCGGGGACGCCGTCCTTCACCGACGATATCTATCCGATCCTGCACAGGCTGACCGATCACCAATGGGTCAACCAAGGCTTCGCCGGACAGTTCGGCGGCGGCGCCCCATACAACTTCGCCGATCCGTCGCTGATCGCACGCCTGTCGGCGAAGGCCCCCGCCGGCCAATTCGACCCGAATGCCGAATTCCGCCGCCAGATTTTCAACGCGTTCCGGCCGCCCATTCCGGTCTCGAACACGCCCACGCCACCCACGCCAGGCGCCGGCAATCCGATGCAATGGCCCTGGATCTATGGCGACGCCATGGACCGGGCCGCGTACAGCGACAACGCCCGCCAGAACTCCAGCATCACGCCAACCCAAAGCGCGGCTCTGGCCGCCTGGGTCGCGGGCGACTTCACCGCCGATTGGGGCCAGACCCCGCCGCCGCCGCGCGCCATCGACGACGTGCCGCTCGCCGACCAACCCGCGATGTTGAACCGAGCGGCGATGGATTTTTGTTTGGCGGACGCGTTCCATCCGGGGTGCGAACTGACTTGGCCGATGCGGCATATGTCGATGTACAAGGCGCCGTTCCGCTTCAACCGCCGCCCGGCCGGCACGCCGGAGCCGGTCTACGGGCCGACTTTGGATCAAACCCAGGCGCTCGCGGCCGACGGTCCGCTGCACGCGCAGGGTCCCGGCGACGTCAATCGCTGGATGGGTCTGCCCTGGCAGGCCGATACCGGGTTCTGCCGCGGCGGCTACGACACGGCGTACGATCCCTTCGTACCGACCTTCTGGCCCGCACGGGTACCGAATGAGGTTTTGACGCTCGACAACTACGCCATCGCCGTCAACGCCCATCTTCCCATGCCCGACCGGGTCGCCGCGTTCTCCCAGCGCATGAACTGGAACGCACCGCTGACCGGCACAACCGCCGAACAGATGGAGCAGATGGTCAAGATCTTCGGCTCGATGGGACTTCTGGAAGTTTGGCCGGGGGTCGAGGGCAACGGTGCATTGCCCGCGAAAATGATGGTCGCATCCTTCGGACCCGGCATTTATGCCGCGCCCGCCAGCGTTGCGGTCGGTGAAACGCGGTTGAAGGTCGGGCCGTCCGGGGAGCAACCGATCCCGACGCCGGTGCGTCGCAAACCCGGATAAGGCTCCTGTCCGGCCACTTCGACGTCGCCATCGCTGGCGGCGGCCCGGCTGGGGCCGCCACCGCGATCGTGCTGGCGCGTGCGGGGCTGCGGGTCGTGCTGGCCGACGCCGGGGGCGACCGGGATTTCCGCATCGGCGAGGGATTGCCTCCGTCGGCGCGGTCGTTGCTGTCCCAGCTGGGGGTTCTGCCACGGGTTCTTGCCGACACTCACCGCGTCAGCCCTGGCACGCTCGCGTGGTGGGGCGCGGCTCGACCGCATGCCAACGACTTTGTGTTCCAGGTGCAGGGAAGCGGCCTGCAACTGGACCGGGTCCGGTTCGACGCGATGCTGCGCGATGCGGCGCGGGAGGCCGGGGCTACCATCCTGCCCGGTGCCCATGTCCGCTTGCGCAACGCCGCCGCCCCGTTCCGCCTGACCGCGGGCACGGCGGAGATCGAAACGGAATGGCTGATCGACGCCACCGGACGCAGCGCCGGCTTGGCTCGGGCCTTGGGCGCCGAGCGGACACGGTACGATGGGTTGGTGGGGTTTTATGGGTTGATCCACAGCGATGCGGACACCGACCGGGACGGCCGCACGATGGTGGAAACGACCGAGGCGGGATGGTGGTACAGTGTCCTGCTGCCGCGCGGCGACCGGGTTCTGGCGTTTCTCACCGACGCCGATCTGGTGAACCGAGCGGCATTGCTGGCGGATCATGGGCTGTGGCACGCGTTGCGCACGGCCCCCAACCTGCACGCGCTTTGCGGCCAACACGGCTACCGCCCAACCGGTCGGGTTTTCGGCGCCGATGCCGCCAGCAGCGAACTGACGCCGACCGCCGGCGCACACTGGCTTGCGGTGGGGGACGCCGCCGCCGCGTTCGATCCCCTGTCGTCGAAAGGAATCTCGAACGCGATCTACACCGGCATCAAGGGCGCCGAGGCGATTCTGGCCGCGCGCCGCGGCGACGAAGGCGCAATGGCACGCCATGCCGAACATATCGGCGACATCCACCGCGTCTACCGGTCCCAGCTAACGGCATTCTACGGCATGGAACGCCGCTGGTCCGATGCGCCGTTCTGGCAGCGGCGAATCGCGGGCGCGTGAACGGGCTTGCCTTGAAATGTAGCCAAGGCTACATCTTCTAGTGTATGGTATAAATCCTGCCACAGGCCACAATCCAACCCATGAGCCAGGCGATCGTTCAGCGACCCAACCTCACCGAACGGACAACCCATGCCGGCCGCGAGGTTATGGCCGGCCGCCGCCGCGGCCTGCGCGCGATCCTGCCCTTCGCGGGGCCGGCCGTGATCGCGTCCATCGCCTACATGGACCCCGGCAATTTCGCGACCAACATCCAGGCAGGGGCACAGCACGGGTATTTGCTGCTGTGGGTCGTGGTGCTCGCCAACGCGATCGCCATGCTGTTTCAGGCGCTGTCCGCCCGCATCGGAATCGTCACCGGCCAAAGCCTCGCCACGCTCTGCCGCCTGCACTTCCCCGGCCCGCTCGTCGCCGCGATGTGGATCGCGAGCGAGATCGCGGCCATGGCCACCGATCTGGCGGAGCTGGTCGGCGCGGCCATCGGCCTCAGCCTGCTGTCCGGCATGCCCATGCTCCCTGCCCTGCTGCTTGCCTTCGCCATCACCTGGGGTCTGCTGGGATTGCAGGCGCGCGGTTTTCGGCCGCTGGAAATCGCCATCGGCGCCTTCGTCGGGATCATCGGCCTGTCCTATCTGGTGGAACTGTTCATCGCCCCGCCCGACTGGCGCGCCTTCGCCTTCCACTCGGTCGTGCCGGAACTGGCCGGCGCCAGCAGCGTCACGCTCGCCGTAGGCATTGTCGGCGCGACCGTCATGCCGCACGCGATCTACCTCCATTCGGCGCTGATGCCCGGCCGCATGCCCGCGATGACCGATGCGGAACGGCGCACGATCCTGCGCTTTTCGAACCGGGAGGTGCTGGTCGCCCTCGGGATCGCCGGTCTGGTGAACATGGCGATGCTGGCGATGGCCGCCGTCATGTTCCACCAGGGCTACCCCGACACCGCGGATATCGAGACCGCCTACCGCACCTTGGTGCCGCTGATGGGCGTCGCGGCGGCCGGCGCCTTCCTGGCCTCGCTGCTGGCATCGGGCATCGCGAGTTCCGTGGTCGGCACGCTGGCCGGACAAACGATCATGGTCGATTTCGTGCGCTTTCGGGTGCCGCTGTGGGTCCGCCGCGTCGTCACCATGCTGCCGGCGCTGGTCGTCGTGCTGATCGGCGTCAACGCCACCGACGCGCTGGTCATCAGCCAGGTGGTCCTCAGCCTCGTGCTGCCGGTGCCGATGATCGCGCTGCTGCATTTGACCGGCCGGGCCGACATCATGGGCGCATTCGTCTGCGGCCGCGCCACGCGCGTGGCCACATGGCTGGCCACCGTCGTCGTGCTGGGCCTGAATCTCATTCTGCTCTTGCAGACCATCGGCGTGCCGCTCAGTTTGCTCATCGGCGTTTGATCGGTAAACCAGCTCCATGTCCGAGTCCTCCCCGCCCAAGCGGGCCGAACTCCCGGCCGAACCGACCCAGGCCAGCCGCTTCAGCAAGGCGCGTACCGCGCAATCCGGGGCGCTGATGGAGGATTATGTCGAGCTGATCTCCGACCTGATCGGCGAAGGCGGTGAGGCGCGTCCCACCGACATCGCCCGCCGGCTGGGCGTGTCCCATCCGACCGCGATCAAGACGATCTCCCGCCTGAAGCGCGAAGGTCTGGCGGTGGCGAAACCCTATCGCGGCGTGTTCCTGACCGAAGCCGGGGAAAATCTGGCCGAACGCGTGCGTGCCCGCCACCGGGTGGTGGTCGATCTGCTGCTCGCGGTGGGCGTGCCGGCGGAAGCCGCCGAACAGGATGCCGAGGGGATCGAGCATCACGTGTCCGACACCACCCTGGTGGCGTTCGGGCGGTTTTTACAGCGGGGCCGGTGACGGCTATCAACGCGGTTCACCCACGTAAAGGAGAACCGTCCATGGCCCGCATCCCCTATCTGGAAGTCGCCGACCTCGCCGACGAACATAAAGACCTGCTGAAACGCCCGATCTGGCTGGCAAAGGCGCTGGTGAACTCGCCCAACGCGGCGCGTGCCTTCTTCGGCCTGGGCGGCTACATTCGCCACGGCAGCAAGCTGGACTCACGGCTGCGCGAACTGGCGATCCTGCAGGTCGGCTGGCTCGCCAAATCCCCCTACGAATGGTCGCACCACGTCAAGCTCGGGCACGATTTCGGCGTGACCGATGCCGACGTGCAGGCGCTGATCGACGATACCGACGGCAAGCCCACGAACCTGGACCCGCTGTCCAAGCTGGTGCTGAAGGCCGCGCGCGAAATGACGCTGGATGGCGGCATGTCCGACGCCACCTTCGCCGCCGTGCAGGCCGCGCTGGGTACCGAGCTGACGGTCGATCTGACCATCGCCATCGCGACCTACAACGCGGTCGTGCGTATCCTCGCCACGCTGAAGATCGACGTGGAGCCTGAATACCAGCCCTACCTCGACCAATTCCCGCTGCGGGCCTGATTTTCCGTCCAGTGCGCCCCATATCCTCACGGTCGAACGCAGGAGTAAGCCGTGAAGATTGGGGTGCCCCGGGAAATCAAAACCCACGAATACCGCGTCGGCCTGACTCCGGCCGGCGCGCGCGAACTGACGCTGCACGGCCACACGGTCCTGGTGGAGCATAATGCCGGCGCCGGGATCGGCTTCGGCGACGATGCCTACCGGTCGGCCGGCGCGATGGTGCTGGACACAGCCGATGCCGTGTTCGCCCAAGCCGACACGATCGTGAAGGTGAAGGAACCGCAGCCCGAGGAAATCGCGCGCCTCCGTCGCGGGCAGATCCTGTTCACCTATCTGCACCTCGCCGCCGACAAAGCCCAAACCCAAGGCCTGATGCGGTCGAACGCGACCTGCATAGCCTATGAAACCGTCACCGACGCCTTCGGCACCCTGCCGCTGCTGGCGCCGATGAGCGAGGTCGCCGGCCGCATGGCCGTCCAGGTCGGCGCCCATTGCCTGGAGCGCGAGCAAGGCGGTGCCGGCATCCTGCTGGGCGGCGTGCCCGGCGTACCGCCCGCGAAAGTGGTGGTGATCGGCGGCGGCGTCGCCGGCACCAACGCCGCCCGCATGGCGGTGGGGCTGGAAGCATCCGTCACCATCATCGACCGCTCCCTGCGGCGGCTGAACGAGCTCGACCTGCAATTCGGCCCACGAGCGACAACCTTGTTCGCCACGGCGGAAGCGATCGAGCACGCCGCGGTGGCCGCCGATCTCGTCATCGGCGCGGTACTGGTCCCCGGCGCCCATGCCCCGCGCCTGCTGACGCGGGAGATGGTGCGCCGCATGCGGCCGGGATCGGTGATCGTGGATATCGCCATCGACCAAGGCGGCTGCTTCGAGACGAGCCGCCCGACAACGCATGCCGCGCCTACCTACGTGGACGAAGGCGTCGTGCACTACTGCGTGACGAACATGCCCGGCGCGGTCGCGCGGACATCGACTTTCGCGCTGACCAACGCGACGCTGCCGTTCATCCTGGCATTGGCGGAAAAGGGTGCCCTAAGGGCGCTGACCGAGGACCCTCATTTGTGCAACGGGCTGAACATTCACCAGGGTCAGGTAACGCATCTCGCGGTCGCCCAGGCGCTCGGGTTGCGCCATACGCCGGCGCGGGAGGCTCTGGTCGGAGGATCGACAGGGATAGGCGGAGGATAGCGCCCGCGACCCTGCTGCCCCGCTGCCCCGCTACACCCGTCATGGTCGGGCTTGACCCGGCCATCTCAGGCCCATGAGCCACGAAACGAAGCGGCGCCCGTCGCCCCGAAGAGCCAAGACGGGCGCCTGTCGTCGGGGGGCTTAACCCGACCATGACGGAGAGTGTCGAAAATCCGCCATATGCGATCCCCCTGCCCGCCCCCCCGTCATGGTCGGGTTTAACCCGACCATCCCAGGCCCATTAGGCGAATTCCGTCGCCTACGAGCAAAAATCGCCCGACCCGTTAACCCTTCCTTAACCCCCACCATGCTACCGCCCCCGCATGCAAGGTGGCTGGGTCTACATCCTGACGAACAAACCGGGCGGGACGCTCTACATTGGCGTGACCGCCGACCTCGAACGCCGGCTGGCCGAGCACCGGTCCGGGGTGGGGTCCGCTTTCGTGCGAAAGTACAATCTCCATCGACTGGTCTTCGCCGAACATCACGCCCGTATCGAGCAGGCGATCCAGCGGGAGACAAACCTGAAACGGTGGCCGAGGGCTTGGAAGACCGAATTGATCGAGGCGATGAACCCGCAATGGCAGGATTTGTTTGGCGGCTCTTGACGGGGGCACGATGGCCGGGTCAAGCCCGGCCAGGAGGCGTTTGTTCGCCCCCGTCATGGCCGGGCCTGACCCGGCCATCTCGGGCCAATGAGCCACGAAACGAAGCGGCGCCCGTCGCCCCGAAGAGCCAAGACGAGCGCCTGTCGTCGGGGGGCTTGACCCGACCATGACGGGCTTTAGGGGGGCGTGGGGGAGACCAAGGCGCCCCCACGCCGATCGTTAATTGCCGCGCGGCAGCAGGATCGCCTGCCGCCGGGATTGCCGCGGCGCTTCCGCCACTTCCTCGACCCGACGCTGCGCGGGGGAGCGCAGATCGCGCGGAGCCGGATTGAGCGACGCCACCTGCGGCGCCGGCTGCTGCCGCCGAGCCTCCATGGTCCCGGTGTCGGGACGGTCGTAGATGAAGCCGTAGGTCGGATAGGTCGAACCGAAATCGCCGCTCCGGCCGAGGCCGACACGCACCGCGGACCAATCGTTGGCCTCCGACACGTCCACGACCGGGATCGACTGCGACACGCCACCGCGTCCGCCGCCGGGCCAGTTGGCATGATCGATCAGCACTTCCCGCCCGTTGATCACGCGCGCCACGACGGCGACATGGCCCATCCGCATATGACCGTTGGCGCGGAACGCCAGAACGCTGCCGGGTTCCGGGGTCGCGCCGCGGGCGTAAACGCCAGCCGCATTGCCCCACCACTGCCAAGCATTGCCAGAGACAACGATGCCGGATTCCATGCGCGCGAACGGCACGCAGGACAGTCCCCCTCCGCCGCCGCCGTTGCGGGCCACGCGGCCGTGGAAGCGGGCCTTGCCGCCAACGTGTGATGAATATGCCACACCGTGCGATTTTGTCACACCGGGGGCTTGCGCATGTGCCGCTTTCGCTGTCACTATGCCTTTGTTCGATGCTTTCCGTGCCTGCTCCGCATACGCGGAAGAGGACGCAAACGGGGCCGCCAACAACATGGCGATGCCCGCGATCATGATTTTCGTGCCGGTCTTACGCTGATTCAAAGCTTGTCTCCCGGTGGTCACCCCAGACCCGAATGGCGGTAGCAGCAGCATTGCAGCGCTGGCAACCCTTGCTCTGCACAACCCGTGCCGAAAAGGCGCGATTTACCCGTACGCCCCTGTGGATAATGCCTCGAATGGGGAAAATCGTCCTATTTCAACTGAATGTGATCGATTCGGCCGCGCGGCGAGAACCCAACCTGTGATCCAGTTCATTGATTCGCGCGTATCGGCGGTTTCCGTGATAGGAACCGCCCGCATCAACGGAATCGGGAGCGACCCAGGGTGGACAAAATCGTGCGGATCGGACCGGTCTCGGTCGCCAATAACCTGCCCTTCATGCTGATCGCCGGCCCCTGCCAGATCGAATCCCGCGCCCACGCGATGGAGATGGCGGACGCCCTGCTGGGCATTGCCCAGCGCACAGGCGTGCCGGTCGTCTACAAATCCAGCTTCGACAAGGCCAACCGCACCAGCGCGACCGCGGCGCGCGGCATCGGAATGAAGGAAGGTCTGGCGATCCTGGCGGAGGTGCGGGAACGCACCGGCATGCCGGTCCTGACAGACGTCCACACCGCCGAACAATGCGCCCCCGCCGCCGAGGCCGTGGATGTGCTCCAAATTCCGGCATTCCTCTGCCGCCAGACGGACCTGCTGCTGGCCGCCGGGGCGACAGGAAAGCCGATCAACGTGAAGAAGGGCCAGTTCCTCGCGCCCTGGGACATGAAGAACGTCGCCGCGAAGATCGCCAGCACCGGCAACACCAACGTGATGCTGTGCGAGCGCGGGGCGAGCTTCGGCTACAACACCCTGGTCAGCGACATGCGCTCGCTCCCGATCATGGCCGAAACCGGCTACCCCGTGGTGTTCGACGCCACCCATTCCGTGCAGCAGCCCGGCGGCCAGGGCACGTCATCGGGCGGGGAGCGCCGCTTCGCCCCCATCCTCGCGCGGGCGGCCTTGGCGGTAGGGGTGGCGGCGGTGTTCATCGAAACGCATCAAGACCCGGACAAGGCGCCGAGCGACGGGCCGAATATGATTCCGTTGAAGGAGATGGAGGCGTTGGTGAACCGGCTGGCCGCGTTCGACCGGCTGTCCAAGGGGCTCTGAGCGATGACGATCGACCGCGGACTGGTCAAAACCGCTTACGGCCATATCCATTACCGCACCGCCGGCAGCGGTCCGGCCGTGACGCTGTTCCATATCAATCAGCAGTCGTCCGCGTTGATGATCGAGCTGATCGAGGCGCTGGCGCCGCGCTTCCGGGTCGTGGCCATCGACTACCCCAGCCACGGCCATTCCGACCCGATCCCGGGCCAGCCGGATTTCAGCGACTATGTCGCCTGCGCCGTCGCCGTCCTGGACACGCTGGGGATCGAACGCACATCCGTCATGGGGGAGGCCGTCGGTGCCGGCGTCGCGATCCACTTCGCCAATACCCACCCCGGCCGCACCCATCGCGTGGTGCCGCTGAACTGCCCCTTCTCCCCCGAACGCGGCCGCACGGCCGTGCATGTGCGGGAACTGCAAAGCGGCCTGCGGCCCGAGGACGAGTCCGGGTTCCCGCTGACGCGCACCGTCGGCTTCATGCAAACCGTCGATCCCGGCCACGCGCCGCTGCACCCCAGCCAATCCTGGATGGACCGCATCAACACCGCGCGGATGGAGGTCGGCCGCAACGGCTGGCAGGCGGTTACGGCGCTCGCGAACTACGACCTCGACGACGGGCTTCGCCGCCTGACCCAACCCACCCTCATCCTGCTCGGCGAGCATTTCCACTACGCGCCGTACGCGGCGGAAATGGTCGCACGGGCAAAAAATGCCCGGCACGAAATCGTCCCGAATGCCCGTTTCTGCATGAGCTACGAGCACGCATCGGCCATTGCCGAACGAGCCGGCGCATTTTTGCGCGATTGAGGCAATTTCGGTATTGAGCGCCCTGCCCGCCGCGGCATATGCTGCGGTGCAACATACAAACCAAGGAATCGCCATTCCATGCCACGCGCTGCCGCCTTCGGCCTGAGCGTCGAACAGATCCTGTTCGATTTCGTCAACACCGAAGCGCTGGCGGGGACCGGCATACAGCCGGATACGTTCTGGCAGGGCTACGCGAAACTGCTGACCGAGCTGGCACCGCGCTGCGCCGCCTTGCTCGCGACGCGCGATACGCTGCAAACCCAGATCGACGACTGGCACAAGGCGCATAAGGGTCAGGCGACCGACAGCGGCGCCTATATCGAATTCCTGCGCGGCATCGGCTACCTCGTTCCCGAACCTGGGCCGTTTTCGGTGGCGACGGAGAATGTCGACCCGGAGATCGCGCGCCTCGCCGGGCCGCAGCTGGTGGTGCCGGTCACCAACGCGCGTTACGCGCTGAACGCCGCCAATGCGCGGTGGGGCAGCCTGTACGACGCGTTGTACGGCACCGATGCCATCCCGGAAGACAACGGCGCCACGCGCGCCGGCTCCTTTAATAAGGTGCGCGGCGATCTGGTGGTCGCTTGGGCTCGGGCATTTCTGGACGACGCCGCGCCGCTCGCTGCCGGGTCCCACGCGGACGCCTCGGGCTACGCGATCGCCGATGGCGCTCTGGCTGTCGCATTGAAGGACGGGACCGTCACCGGTCTGCGCGATCCCGCGCAATGCGTCGGCTACAAAGGGGACGCCGCCGCGCCGTCCACCGTGCTGCTGCGCCATAACGGGCTGCACGCCGAGATCGTCATCGACCGCACCCACCCGATTGGCCGCGACGACCCGGCCGGCGTCGCCGATCTGATGCTGGAAGCAGCGCTGACGACCATCCAGGACCTGGAAGACTCCATCGCCGCCGTCGATGCCGAGGACAAAGTCCTCGCCTACCGCAACTGGCTCGGCCTGATGAAGGGCGATCTGGCGGACAGCTTCGAAAAGGGCGGGCGCACGATGACGCGCACGCTGAACCCGGACCGGTCCTATACCAAGCCGGCCGGCGGGACGCTGTGGCTGTCCGGGCGCAGCGTTATGCTGGTGCGCAATGTCGGGCATCATATGTACACCGACGCGGTGCTGGATTCCGAAGGCCGCGAAACGCCGGAAGGCTTTCTCGATGCGCTGGTAACGTCGTTGATCGCACTGCACGACCTGAAAGGCAAAGGCCCGATCAAGAACAGCCGAGCGGGGTCGGTCTATATAGTGAAGCCGAAGATGCATGGGCCGGAGGAAGTGGCGCTGACCGACGCGCTGTTCGGCGCCGTGGAAGACATTCTGGGCATGAGCCGCGCCACGCTGAAAATGGGCATCATGGATGAGGAACGGCGGACGTCCGCGAACCTTGCCGCCTGCATCCATGCCGCCGCGAGCCGGGTGGTGTTCATCAACACCGGCTTCCTGGATCGGACCGGCGACGAGATGCATACCTCGATGGAAGCCGGCCCGATGATCCGCAAGAACGACATGCGGGGCACGGCTTGGATCAAAGCCTACGAGGACCAGAACGTCGATATCGGCTTGGCGTCGGGGTTGTTGGGGCGCGCGCAGATCGGCAAGGGCATGTGGGCTGCACCGGACCGGATGGCGGACATGCTGGTGCAGAAGATCGGCCACCCGATGGCGGGCGCGAGCACCGCCTGGGTCCCCTCCCCCACCGCCGCGACATTGCACGCGCTGCATTATCATAAGGTGAATGTGGCGGCGCGGCAGCAGGAGCTTGTTTCGCGGCCTCGGGCGCCGTTGACGGATCTGCTGACGATCCCCGTGGCCGACCGTCCCAACTGGTCGCCGGAGGATATCCGCCAAGAGCTGGACAACAATTGCCAGGGTATCCTGGGGTATGTGTCGCGCTGGATCGACCAGGGCGTCGGATGCTCCAAGGTGCCGGATATCCACGACATCGGGTTGATGGAGGATCGGGCGACGCTGCGGATTTCGTCGCAGCACATCGCGAATTGGCTGCATCACGGGGTGGCGACGGAGGCCGAGGCGATGGAAGCTATGAAGCGGATGGCGCTGGTCGTGGACCGGCAGAACGCGGGCGATCCTCTGTACAAGCCGATGGCGCCGGGGTTCGACGGCGTGGCGTTCAAGGCTGCGTGCGAACTGGTGTTCGAGGGGAAGGCGCAGCCGAACGGGTATACGGAGTTCGTGTTGCACCGGCGGCGGCGGGAGGCGAAGGCGTTATAGCCTATGAGTGCCCGGCGCCCGAGCGCTGTTCCAAAACCGGACGACTTCGACGACACGCGCGGTGTCATCCACGCTATAGACGATCCAACAGGTCGTTCGGGATAATCGAAACAGCTTCGCTCGTTAGGGCGGACCTGTTTCGCTGAACCAACCGAACCGCGAATTCCTGGATGTCGCGCAGCGCGCGCCGGCCGACCCGAAGCTCGAACAGATCCGGCAGTTATACCAGCCGAACTAACCACCGACGCACCGGAATTCGCCACATCGTCATGCTGACGGAGGTCAGCATCCACGACGTTCTTGGTAGCGGCCAGCAAGTCGTGGATGCCGACCTGCGTCGGCATGACGACCAGGGCAAACGCTTGAAGGTCCCCGGACCACTGCATTGGGGCATTGGCCTACCCAACCCGTCATCACGTCAGCGGGCCTTGGCGTAGGGGAGGTGCGTTTTACGTACCCCCCTTACGCCAGCCTCGGGGGTCACTGGGTGGCGTA
>CAITUP010000077.1 GCA_903895595.1 uncultured Acetobacteraceae bacterium
CCCGACCATCTTTATCCAATTGGCCTGGGATGGTCGGGTCAGGCCCGACCATGACGATGGGGGCGGAAGAATCATGAAACTCGGCGTATTCGACCACATGGACCGCGGCTTGGCACCGCTGGACCAATTCTTCGAGGAACGGCTGAAACTCGTCGAAGCCTACGACAAGGCGGGCTTCTACGGGTATCACGTCGCCGAACACCACGCGACGCCGCTCGGTGTAGCCCCCTCCCCCGGCGTTTGGCTGGCGGCGGTCGCGCAGCGGACCACCCAATTGCGCATGGGCGCGCTGGTGTATCTGCTGCCGCTGTATCACCCGATCAAGCTGCTGGAGGAAATCTGCATGCTCGATCAGCTCAGCAAAGGCCGGCTGATGCTGGGTGTCGGGCGCGGGATTTCGCCCATCGAGCTGCGGTATTACGGGTTGGACCCCGAGAAAACGCCGGCTATGTACGCCGAAGCGCTGGAAATCCTGCTGCGCGGGATGACCCAGAGCGAATTAACGTTCCACGGCGAACATTACCATTACGACGCCGTCCCGATGGAAATGACGCCGTATCAGACGCCGCACCCGCCGCTGTGGTACGGCCTCGGCCGGAAGGAGGCAATTCCCTGGGCGGCAAAGCACCGCGTGAACATCGTCGGCAATCTCGGAGGTGCGGGCATGCGGGCGCTGACGGACGCGTATCGCGACGAATGGGAAGCCCAGGGCAACGACCCCGCCGATATTCCGCTGATGGGCACCGGCCGGCATGTCGTCGTCGCGGAAACCGACAAGGAAGCGCTGGAGATCGCGCGCCACGGCTACGGAAAGTGGCGCGAATCGTTCTTGAAACTATGGATCCAGCACAACCAGATGCCTGTCGCGCACGCGGTGTTCCCGCCGACGTTCGAGGAAGCCGAGGCGCAGGGCCGCGCGATTGCCGGCACGCCGGAGAAGGTTCGAGCGTTTTTGCAGAAGACCGTGGATGAGGCGGGACTGAATTATCTGCTGTGCCGTTTCGCCTTCGGCGACATGACCGGGGAGGAATCCCTGGCCTCCGTCGATCTGTTCACCCGTAAAGTCATGCCCGACCTGATGGATGCTAAACGATGACCGAACAATACGAACTTTTCGCCATCCGCTACGCCTCGCGTTCGGCGCATCGTGCCGAACATTTCATCGGCGGCGACCCGCACGACGGGCCGATGCCGATGGATTATTTCGTCTGGGTGGCGAAGAACGAAAATCGCGCCGTGGTGATCGATATCGGCTTTACCGAGGAAAGCGGCGGCAAGCGCGGGCGGAAACTGGAACGCTGCCCGATTGAGTCGCTGGCGCTGGTGGGCGTCGATCCGGCGGATGTGAAGGACGTGATCCTGACGCATATGCATTACGACCACGTCGGCAATTTCGATAAATTCCCGGCGGCGCAATTCCATCTCCAGGAACCGGAGATGCACTACGCCGTCGGCCGCCACATGCGCCACCGGCAACTGGCGAAAAGCTTCGAGCCGGACGACGTTTGCGGCATCGTGCGGCTGAATTTCGACGGGCGGGTGCGCTATCATAACGGCCCCGCGAACGTGGTGCCGGGGATCGATATCGTGCCGACCGGCGGGCACTCGGTCGGGCTGCAATTCGCCAAGGTCAACACCGAGCGCGGGGTGGTCGTGCTGGCATCCGACGTCACGCATTTCTACGAGAATTTCGAGACCTACCGCCCATTCACGACGGCGTACAATGTCGGCGATATGCTGGACGCGTTCGACACATTGCGCGCGCACGCGGCGGCCCCGGAATTGATCGTGCCGGGTCACGATCCGCTGGTGATGCAGCGCTATCCGGCGTTGTCGCCCGACCTGAAAGGGATCGTGGTGCGGCTGGACGTGCCGCCCGCCTAAAACCGCCGGATCGACGCCAGCGGCGGGGCGTGGTCAACTACCGCCGCGTTCCATTGCACTGGAGGAGACACCGGATGGGTCAATACGGCATCGGCCAACCCGTCGCGCGATTCGAGGACCCGCGCCTGCTGCGCGGCCAGGGGCGCTTCATCAACGATGTGAACCTGCCAGGGCAGGCGCACGCGGCAATGCTGCGCAGCCCGCACGCGCACGCCCGCATTGTGTCCATCGACACGACGGCGGCCCAAGCGGCGCCGGGCGTGCTGGCGGTGTTTACCGAGGCCGATCTGAAAGCCGACGGCCTTGGGACCATGCGCGTAAACCTGCCGCGCAAGCGCCCCGATGGCTCGCCCTTGTTCTACGTGCCGCATCCTGGCCTCGCCCGCGGGTTCGTGCGCTACGTGGGCGATCCCGTGGCGATGATCGTGGCCGAGACATTGGCGCAGGCGCGCGACGCGGCGGAACTCGTGGCGATCGACTACGAAATCCTGCCCTCGGTCACCGACACCGCGCGCATCCTGGACCCGGACGCCCCCGCCGTGTGGCCGGAGTGCCCCGGCAACCTGTCGCACATCTATGAGATGGGCAACAAAGCCGCGACCGACTCCGCCATCGCCAGCGCCGCGCACGTCGTGAAACAGCGCATCGTCATCAGCCGCGTCTACGCGCAGTTCATGGAAACCCGCGGCGCCATCGGCGTCTACGATCCCGGCGAGGAGCGCTACACGCTGTATGCCGACGTGCAGTACCCGCACCGCGTGCGGGACGCTCTGGCGCGCAACATCTTCAAAATCCCCGAGAGCAAAATCCGTGTCATCGCCGGGGATGTCGGCGGCGGGTTCGGCACCAAGGGCTGGCAGTATGTGGAACACCGGCTGACGATGTATGCCGCGCGGAAAATAGGCCGTCCGGTGAAGTGGACGTCCACCCGTTCCGAAGCCATCCAATCCGACGAACACGCCCGCGACAATATCTGCGACGCGACTTTGGCGCTGGATGCGGGAGGAAAATTCGTCGGCCTGCGGGTCGATACGTTGTGCAATGTCGGCGCCTATATTTCCGCCGAACGCAACCTGCTGTCCACATTCAGCAATGTTTCGACCCTGGCCGGCACATACGCCTTCCCGGCCGCCTACACGCACGTGAACATCGCTTTCTCCAACAGCAATCCCACCGCCCCCTATCGCGGCGCCGGCCGGCCCGAGGCCACCTACGTCATCGAGCGCATCATCGACACCGCCGCCGCCCAGCTCGGTATCGATCGTGTGGATCTGCGCCGCCGCAACCTGATCCCGGAAAGCGCGATGCCCTATCGCAACGCATTCGGAGTCAATTACGATTGCGGCGCGTTCGAAAAAGGCATGGATGGCGCCTTGGAACTGGCGGACTGGAACGGCTATCCGGCCCGTAAGGCGGAATCCGAAAGACGCGGCAAGCTCCGTGGCATCGGGATCGTCAACGCGATCGAACGCGCGGCCTCGCCCGGTCTGGAATTCGCCGAAATCCGCTTCAATCCCGGCGGTTCGGCCATGGTCCTGATGGGCAGCAAAAACCAAGGCCAGGGCCACGAGACGATGTTCAAACAGATCGTCAACGAAAAGCTCGGCCTCGATCCTTACGAGACGCAATATATCGATGGCGACACCGATCGGGTTGCGTTCGGGATCGGCACGATGGGATCGCGCTCTACCGTCATCGGCGGATCGGCGCTGACGGTCGCCGCCGGGAAAATCCTGGTGAAAGCCCGCAAAATCGCGGCGCATTTGCTGGAGGCGGCGGAAACGGACCTGGAATTCGCCGACGGCAATTTCACCGTCGCCGGCACCGATAAAGGTGTCACGATCAAGGCCGTCGCGATGGCCGCGTTCCAGCCCGCGCGCCTGCCGCCGGGAATGGAGCCGGGTCTCTACGAAACCGGCACCTTCACCCCGAAACAGGACACCTACCCCAACGGCTGCCACGTTTGCGAGGTCGAGGTCGATCCCGACACGGGCGCCGTGGAAGTGCTGAAATACGCGGTATCCGACGATGTCGGTACCGTTATGAACCCGACCGGCCTGAAAGGGCAAATCCACGGCGGCGTCGCACAGGGCCTCGGCCAGGCACTGATGGAGCAGGTCGCCTACGATCCCGAAAGCGGCCAGCTTCTGTCGGGCAGTTTCATGGATTATGCCATGCCGCGCGCCGACACGACCTGCGACATCAAAATAATCAGCAACCCCGTACCAACGGCGCTGAACCCGCTGGGCGCCAAGGGAGCGGGCGAGGCCGGCACGGTCGGCGCACTGCCGGTGGTCGTCAATGCCGTTCTGGATGCGCTGCGCGACCACGGCGTGAAGGATTTGGAAATGCCCGTGACCAGCGAACGCGTCTGGCGGGCCATGCAAGCGGGAGCAAAATGACATGCGCGTCGGATTGATGGTCAACACCCAATTCCCGGAAGGCACCAACGTCGCCGAACGCATTCCGGAAATCGTCACGCAGGTGAAAACGGCGCGCGACGCCGGGTTCTCGTCCCTCTGGTTTCCGCATCATTGGCTGACGCATCCGATGCAGATGCTGCAGATCGCGCCGCTGATGGGCTACGTCGCCGCGCATGCGCAGGGCATGACGATCGGGCCGAATATTCTTATTTTGCCCCCGCTGAACCCGATGCATGTCGCGGAAGAAGCCGCCACTTTGGACGTTTTGACCGGCGGCAATTACGTGCTGGGCCTCGGCCTGGGTTACCGGCAGCCGGAATTCGACGCGTTCGGTATTCCGCTGACGGAACGGGCACCGCGCTTCAACGAGGCCATCGGCCTGATGAAGCGCCTGTGGACCGAGGACCGCGTCACCCATAAAGGCCGTTTCTACACCGTGAACGACGCCGGCATCGGTGTGAAACCGGTGCGCCCCGGCGGACCGCCTTTGTACATCGGCGGCTCCTCCGATCCCGCCGTCCGGCGCGCTGCGCGCATCGGCGACGCCTGGATCATCGTCAACAGCAACGGATTGGCGAAATCCGAACCTCTGATGAAAACCTACAAATCCGCGCTGACGGAATTCGGACGCACGGCGACGGATTTCCCGATCATGGTGGAATGCTACGTCGGCGCCAACAACACCACCGCGCACGAGGAGTGCCGCGAACCCCTGCAATATAAATACGCCGCCTACGCCGCCTGGGGCTTCGAGGGCCGCAAGATCGAAATGGGGTTCGAGGATTACGCCCGCGACAAATTCATCATCGGCGACAAGGTCAAGGTGAAGGAGGAAATCGCGCGCTACAACGAAATCCTCGGCGTGAACCATTTCGTCATGCGCTGCCAGTGGCCGGGCCTGCCGGTGGAGAAGACGCTGGACTCCATCAAACGGCTGGGCGAAATCTTCGCGTAAGGAAACACAGAAATGACAACGATCCCGAAAACCCTCCACCCCCACATCGACACCGCCTTCCCCGACAACGTCTGTCTGCTCGGCAGTGCGTTGCCCAACGGCTTCGCGCAGATCACGCCGCGCGGCGGGATTATGGTTTACGACGATAACCACCTCGCGAGCTGGGAACGCGGCAAGGGCGCGACCGCGGGCAATCTGACAGATGGCACCAAGCTGACGGTCTATTTCCGTAAGCCGTCGCTACGGGGCGACGGCACTCTGCCGAAAGGCGGCATCGCGCGGTTCTATGGCACCGCCGAAATCCACCGCTCCGGCGCGGTGTACGAGGAAGTGTGGCGCCGGCTGGTGCAACCGGAAAAAGACCGCGATCCCGACAAGAAGGGCTACGCGGTGCTGATCAAGGTCGAACGGGCGGAGGACCTTGAGGGATTGCCGCTGACGTTGGCGTAAGCGGCCCATTGCCAGTGCAATCGGACGACCTACCGCCCGCGCCAGGAGCCGATACCAGCGTCACGGGAGATGGAACGGTTATCCGAACACCGGGCGATTGGAATTGGACGGGAACGTTCGACTCTGCGACGTTCGCCGCCATGACCGACCAGGACATGCAAGCCGAGGGCTGGCCCATCTAAGGTTCGCGGCACAACGCCATTGACCGACAGTAAGTCATGTACCATATTGGTACATGACAAGCATCGGAAATGCGATCGGGACCGTCCCACCGGCACCGCATCGGCCGATTCGCTGGGATAACCTTCGGACCGACGAAGCCGAACGCGTGATCCGGGAACGGGTCCAGGACACGCGCAACGTCATAGTCGGAACCCACGCCCTGCAACAGGTCAATGAGCGTTTCGGCGGATTGTCGTTCACGACCGAAGACATCTATTGGATCCTGGAGACCGGCGCGGTCTCCGAACCTCCGACACGAGAAAATGCGCGGGAATGGAAGGTCATCGTGGTCAAGCGTATGCCCGGAACGCGGGAGGCCGGTGTCGTGACCCTGATCGCGACCGACAAAGACACGCTTTTCGTCAAAACTGTGGAATGGATGGATTGGCTGACATGACGGACGGATACCACTACACCGGCTGCGGCCTGGATTACGTGTATCTGCTCAACGGGTACGCGCTACATGAAACGGACCATGGCCCTGGTGTGTCGATCGAGGACGCGCGCCGGCTGCACGAGCGGGTTGCTCTGGATATCATCGGCGACGCGCATCCGCTGCGCGGGCAGGAGGTCCGGTTCCTTCGCGGGATGATGAAGGTGTCGCAGGAAGGCCTGGCCCGCGTGCTTCGGCAGCGCCGCGGTTCCGTCGCTCGATGGGAAGCGGAAACGGACAAACCTATCCCCGGGGCGGCGGACAGCGCGCTGCGGATGTTTTACGCCCTGAAGGCCGGCGGGCATGAGATGGCGGTAAAGGTCGTCGACCTGTTGCAGGAAATCGACGACCTGGAGCATGGGCTGGCGAAGACGCGGGACTTGCAGCTGCGGAACGATGGGACGTGGATGCGGGCGGCGGCTTGAAGAGCACCTACTCCGCCGCCTGCGCCACCTCATCCCCCAACCGAACCCCGCGCACGACATACTCCGCCGCGACCTTGATCGCCTCGATCATGCTGACGGCACTGGCTTTCCCGGTCCCGGCGATATCGAACGCCGTGCCGTGATCGACGGATGTCCGCAGCACCGGCAGGCCGAGGGTCACGCTGACGGTCTTCTCGAAATCCATCATCTTTGCGGCGATGTGGCCCTGGTCGTGATACAGCGACAGCACCGCGTCGAAGCGCCCGATCCGCGCCATATGGAACACGGAATCCGCCGGCACGGGCCCGCTGACCTTCATCCCCTTGGCGCGCGCGGCGACGATGGCGGGTTTGATCGCCTCGATCTCCTCCCGCCCGAACATGCCGTCTTCGCCGCCGTGCGGGTTCAGGGCCGCGACCGCGAGATGCGGCTGGTCGTAACCGAGTTGGCCGAGCGCCTTCATGCAACTGGCGATACCCTTGGCGACGAGAGGTTCGGTCATCAGTTGGCAGGCCCGGGCCAGCGACACGTGGCGCGTGAGGAAGAAGATTTTCAGGCCGGAGATGGTGAACATCGTCATCTCCTCCTTCGCGCCGGTGTGTTCGGCGAACATTTCGGTGTGGCCGATGAACGGGATTTTCGCGGCCTGGAGCGATTCCTTGTTGATCGGCGCCGTCACCACGCCGGCCACGCGGCCGGACATGGACAGGTCGATGGATGCGCGGATCGCGGCATAAGCGGCCTCCCCGCCCAGCGGCTGCACTTTGCCGACCTGCAACACCGCGGGATCGGCGGTTTCCTGGTGCAGGACGTCGATGACGCCGGGCTTGTCGGCGATGTCCTCGGGTCCGGCGATGCGGTTCAGCGTCGCGGTCAGACCACAGGCGTCCAAGGCCTTGGCCAAAATTCGGGCATCGCCGATGACGAACGACCGCGAAATCGCGCGGACTTCCTCCGACAGCAGCGCGCGCACGCAAATCTCCGGCCCGATGCCAGCGGGGTCGCCCATGGTGGCGGCCAGGATGGGGCGCTGTTGCATGTCGTGGAACTCCTCGTTGGCGGTTGCGCAGCTTACCATGGAATCCCCGTTGGTTGCCACGCTCCCAAGCCAGCAGTTCTCATTATGGCGGTCGTCACCTCTTCATCGTCATGGTCGGGCTTGACCCGACCAACTCTGGCGATTTGAGGCGCGTTGAAATTGCGAATTTTTTTTGGCGGTACCCCATTGGCCTGAGTTGGTCGGGTC
>CAITUP010000078.1 GCA_903895595.1 uncultured Acetobacteraceae bacterium
CGGGACGCGCGCGCCGCGCAGACGATCGGGAATTCGTTCGCGGGATGCGTGAATCCGGTAGGGACAAGCCCTGGGATGACGGATGGGGCGAATGACGGCGTTCAAGCGATTGCCCTGGCATGACGACAGGGCACCGTTGACTATGAGTCAAAAAAGTTCGAACGCTTGGTATTACGCCCGCCCGGTGAGATGGGGCTCAATCAATGCAACCAGCTTACCGGGGGTGAGGACGACATAGTCGCCCGCCGCCATGTCTCGCGACGCGGTTGCGAGGCTCTCAAGCAGTGCTGCCCGTTCCCGCGCCGTCAATGACGGTGCAAGGTTATCGACGGCATCAAGATCATGGTGCGAGCCATCGTCCATGGGCCGAAATCTAACACGGAGCGATAGGGATTGCGAACGCATTATCGCCCCGGCCGCACCAGCCCGTAATGCCCCCGCAGTGTGTCCGCCGCGTACTCCGACCGGAACAGCCCGCGGCGGCGCAGCAGTGGCACGACCTCATCCACGAACGCATCCAGCATCGCCGGCAGGATCGGCGGCATCAGGTTAAAGCCGTCCGCCGCCCCGCTTTCGAACCAATCCGCCATCAAATCCGCGATCTGCTCGGGTGTGCCGGACGTCACGAAATGGCCCCGCGCGCCGGCCATGTAGCCCAGCAGTTGGCGCAGCGTCGGTTTTTCGCGGCGAACCAGGCCGACGATCACCTCGGTGCGGCTGCGGGCGGCCTGCACGGTGGCGGGGTCGGGGAAATCCTCGGGCGACAGGGGCTTATCCAGCGGCAGATGCGAAAAATCGTGGCCGCCGAAACGGCCGGACAAGCGCCTGCGGCCGACCTCGGGGTCGCTGAGATCGTTGAGTTCGCGGGAAATCCGGGTCGCTTCGGCTTCGGTGCCGCCGATGACGGGGCTGAGGCCGGGCAGGATCAAAATCTGGTCCGGGGAACGCCCCGCCGCGACCGCCTGTCGTTTCAGATCGGCGTAGAAATCGCCCGCCGTGGCTTTTTCCATCTGCGCCGTAAAAACCGCTTCCGCGTGTTTGGCGGCGAAGGCCTTACCGGTATCCGACGACCCCGCCTGCACGAACACCGGCCGCCCCTGCGGGCCACGCGGAATATTCAGCGGACCGGTAACATGATAATGCGGGCCGTCATGATTAATCGGCCGGATCGATCCGGAACGCGCGTACACCCCGTTCGCTCGGTCGTCGATAATCGCGTCGTCGGTCCAACTGTCCCACAGGGCCTTCACCACCGACATATATTCTTCGGCCCGCTCATACCGTTCCGCATGCGTCAGCGGTTCGGCCAACCCGAAATTACCCGATGCCGTCGCCAGCCAGGTTGTGACGATATTCCAACCGACACGCCCGTTGCTCATGTGATCCAACGACGCGAATTGCCGAGCGAGATTGAAGGGTTCGGTGTAGGTGGTGGAGCAGGTGGCGATCAGGCCGATCCGGCGGGTCACGCCGATCAGCGCCGCCAGGGTCGTAATCGGTTCCAGCCACACCCGCGGGGCGGAGGCGACATCGTCCCCCGCCGCCAGCGTATCGGCCAGGAAGATGGAATCGAAACACCCTTGTTCCGCCTTGCGCGCCAGACCGGTGAAATAATCGATATCCGTCAACGCCAGTGGGGACGCCAAGGGATGCCGCCACGCGGCTTCGTGATGGCCGCGGCTGTGGACGAACAGGTTCAGGTGCATCTGGCGCTGGTCCATTGATCTCTCCTATCGCGTGCGCCAATGTTTCCCGAACACGCGCCGGGAGCAAGGCGCGCAAGGGAGGTTTACATGCGTTCCTTCGCCATCGCGATGCTGGCCGTTCTGTCTTGGGTCGCCCCCGCCGCCGCGCAGGAGCATGGCGGCACGCTGCGCATGACCCATCGCGACAGCCCCGCCAGCCTGTCGATGCATGAGGAAGGCACCAATTCGGTGGCCACCCCCATGATGTCGGTGTTCAACAATCTGGTCGTCTACGATCAGCACAAGCCGCAGAACAGTTTCGCGACCATCGTGCCGGAGTTGGCGGAATCCTGGACCTGGAACGACGCCCACACCGAACTGACTATGAAACTGCGCGAGGGCGTGCGCTGGCACGACGGCAAGCCTTTCACCGCCAAGGACGTGCAGTGCACCTGGACCATGCTCATGGGCAAAGGCGAGCAGAAATTCCGCCTGAATTTTCGCGAAGGCTGGTACAAGAATTTGCAAGAGGTTACCTCGACCGGGGATACCAACGTCACGTTTCATCTGAACAAACCGCAGCCGTCGTTCCTGGCGCTGCTGGCGTCCGGTTATTCGCCGGTCTACCCCTGCCATGTGTCGCCCAACACGATGCGCACCAAGCCGATCGGGACCGGCCCGTTCAAGATGGCGGAATTCAAGGCGAACGAATCCATCAAGCTGGTGCGCAACGCCGATTATTGGAAAAAGGGGTTGCCGTATCTGGATGCCATCGAATTCACCATCATTCCCAACCGCTCCACCGCCATTCTGGCGTTCGCGGCGGATAAGTTCGATGTGACGTTCCCGTTTGAAATCACCATTCCGCTGGTGCGCGACGTGAAATCGGCCTCCCCCAACGCGATCTGCGAGATCGCGTCGAGCAATGTCAGCACCAATCTGCTGGTGAACAGCACCCGCCCGCCGTTCGATAATCCCGATATCCGCCGAGCGATGGCGCTGGTACTGGATCGGAAGTCGTTCATCGATATTTTGACGGAGGGTAAAGCCGATCAGGGCGGCGCCCTGCTGCCGCCGCCCGAGGGTGTGTGGGGCATGCCGTCCGATGTGCTGCGGACCCTGCCCGGCTACGGGACCGACACCGAAAAGAACCGCGCCGAGGCGCAGCGCATCATGCGGGGCCTGGGTTACGGACCGGACAAGCGACTGCCGGTGAAGGTTTCCACGCGCAATATCGGGCCGTACCGCGATCCGGCGGTGATTTTGATCGATCAGTTGAAGAACGCCTTCATCGATGGAGAGTTGGAGGTGGTGGAAACCGCGATCTGGCATCCGAAGGTTACGCGCAAGGATTTTGCCGTCGCGCTCAATCTGACCGGCAGCGGCGTGGACGACCCCGACCAGCAGTTCTACGAGAATTACGCCTGTAGTTCTCAGCGCAATTACAGCAGCTATTGTAACAAGGAAGTCGATGCGCTGATCGACAAACAGTCGGCGGAGCTCGATCTGGCGAAGCGTAAACAGATCGTCTGGGACATCGAACGCAAGCTGATCGAGGACGTCGCCCGCCCCATCATCTACCACGGCCGTTCGGCGACCTGCTGGCAGCCACGGGTGCGGAACATGACGATCATGGTGAACAGCATCTACAACGGCTGGCGGTTCGAGGATGTTTGGCTGGCGAAGTGAGCGTCAGAGGCGGGCGGCATCGGCGGCGCGACGGGGGAGTTCAGCCTTTCAAAGGTCCGCGCGCCCCGCGGTCGCATGTGCCGATTTTCCAGGAGTACGCGCCTCCACTGGTATCGCCGAAAGCCTTTGCCGGCGCGACAATCGATAAAGAAGACAGCCGGGCAGGAAGACTCCGCCAAGAAAGGCACCGTCCAGCCGGACGCCATCGACGGTGCCTGCAGTTCCCAATGTATCTTGGAGCGATTTCATTAACGGCGTGCGGTGACCGATAATGGAAACGATACCAATCCAGATATATTTCTGTAACCGCAACTCGGAAATCACTTTATCCACACCGAGGTATAGCTCTCGCGTGCCGTCCATTTTGATCGCGCGGCTCGACAAAACCAAGTGCCAGCGGCCATTCTCGTCGTCCATCGCCCAAAAAGCCGCCTCGACCGACGGGCCGTACGCATCGAGACCGGCAACCAGCTCTCGGCCGGCCTCGATCATGCCCGACGTCAGGTCTGGCATCACCAAAATTGTTTCAGCCATCGCAACACCCCCTTTGGGCCGGCCACGGCATCCAGAAAACCCAATACCTCGTCTGGCGGCCGGGAAACCCGATACCTTGTATCGACATTCCAATTTTTTATCGTCGACCAGGAAGCCCGCACCGTATCGTCGGCTGCGTTCAACCTTGACTCCAATCCCGACAACCTTAACAGAGCCTCAAGGTTGTGCACATGCGCCTTTTCCGATCTTTGCCGGTCAGGAAATTCATACCGCTGCGTCGCCTTGGCAACCGCGGACTTGAGGGCACATTCGACCGCGAGCCCGCCAAGATAATAGGCTCCATCATAAAGTTGCGCGCTGGCCAACGTTTTAGCTTCACGAACTCTCACAGCAGACAGCACCTGGAAATCCCGGCGGAGCATTACGTCCCTCCATCAGGCAGATCGCGCCGCTTTGGCTCCCACTTCCGCGCCGCCGCCATGATCGCATCGATGTCCGCAGTTACGACCGGCGGAACCGACGATGCATCCCCCGCACCCACATCCACCATCGGCCGCGCCCCCAACGCATCCAGCGCCCGCAACACCAATCCCAAACTCGCCCCAGGCTTTCCCTTCTCCACCTGATTGACCCATAACCGGCTCACGCCGATCATGCGTGCCAAATCGGCTTGATCCAGCTTAAGCACACGTCGCCGGTCCCGGATCAGGGCACCGACATCGGCCGGCGTTCGGAGGAGCAACTGGGTCATGTCAGCGATCGTATACAATCCAATAAGCAAGCGATAGCATACATTCCACAATGTAAGCTATCGAATACAAACCGGGAGAAAACAACCATGGCCATCACCCCCCGCCCCTACTCCCACCCGCACGTCAACGACGCCTGGCTCGGGAAACTGCGCGAGGACGTGCTGGAACCCGCCCTCCCCATCATCGACGCGCATCATCACCTCTGGGAACGGGCATCCGGGGTTTACCTGCTGGATCAGCTTCAAGCCGACCTGCACGCCGGCCACAACGTGCGGAAAACCGTGTTCATCCAATGCGGCTACGCCTACCGCGCCGACGGGCCGGAGCACCTGAAACCCGTCGGAGAAACCGAACGCGTGGTCGCCATCGCAGCCGGAAACCCGGACATTTGCGCCGGCATCGTCGGCTACGTCGATTTCCGGCAAACGGACACCGTGGACGAAACCCTGGAGGCCCACATCGAAGCCGGCCAGGGCCGCTTCCGGGGCATCCGTCAGAGCGCCGGGTGGGACGCGGCCGTCGTCTCCACAACCTCCTCCATCCCGCCGCGGGGCATCCTCCAGGACCCCAGCTTCCGCGCCGGCCTCGCCAAGCTGGGCAAGCACGGTCTGACGTACGAGTGCTCGCTGTATTACCCGCAGTTGCACGAACTCGCCGCCGTCGCGCGTGCCTTCCCGGACCTGCCGATCCTGGCCAATCACTGCGCCGGTTTCATCGGCATCGGGCCTTACGCGGATAACCCGGCCGAGACCCTCGCCGCCTACAAGACCGCCGTCCGCGAACTCGCCGCCTGCCCCAACGTCGTCGTGAAACTCGGCGGCCAAGCCATGACCATCCGCGGGTTCGACTGGCACGAACAGCCGCTCCCCCCATCCTCCGGCGAGATGGCGGCGGCGTGGAAACCCATCGTGGAGACCTGCGTCGAAGCATTCGGCGCGGATCGCTGCATGTTCGAGAGCAACTTCCCCGTCGACAAGGGCATGGCCAGCTACGTGTCGGTCTGGAACGCGTTCAAGCGCCTCGCCGCCGGCTGCTCGGCCTCCGAAAAAGCCGCATTGTTCCACGACACCGCCGCACGGTTCTACAGGTTGGGCTGAACGCAGACATGACTCCCGCGCTCCGCCGGCAGGGCCTGACGATCGTCGGGACCCTGGCCACCGCCTACGTCGCCAGCCACTTCTTCCGAGCGTCGAATGTCACCATCGGGCTGGACCTGATGCGGGACCTGGGCATCGGGCCGGAGGCGTTGGGCGCCCTGACCGGCGCCTTCTTCTTCGGCTTCTCCGCCATGCAGTTGCCCTGCGGCTTTTTCTTCGACCGCTACGGGCCGCGGCTGACGGTGTTCGGCATGCTGCTGCTGGCGGCGCTGGGCGGAGCAATCTTCACCCTGGCCCCCAATCTAACCGTGCTGGTGACCGGCCGCGCGCTGATGGGCGCGGGGTTCGGGGTGATGCTGATCGGCAGCATGGTGGTCATCGCCCGCTGGTTCCCGCCGGAGTGGTTTTCGACCCTGTCCGCCATGGTCATGTCCATCGGCCTGATCGGCAATCTGATGGCGACATCGCCTCTGGCCTGGGGGATCGAGGCGCTGGGCTGGCGCACCGTGTTCGGCGGCGTGGTAGCATTCACCGCCGTCGCGGCGTTCGCGGTGCTGCTGATCGTGCGCGACGCCCCGCCCGGCCACCCGTTCCTGGCGCGGCAGCCGGAAACCGGGCGGGAAATGCTGCGCGGGCTGCTCGAAGTCCTGCGTACCCGCCATCTGCCGCTGATCCTGGTGCTGAATTTCACCAATTACGCCTGCACGTTCACGCTCCAGGGCCTGTGGGGCGGGCCTTGGCTGCGGGAGAGCTATGGTTTCAGCCGCATCGAATCCGGCCATGTGCTGCTGGCGGCGGTGATCGCCTATCAAGCCGGCATTCTGACGATCGGGCCCCTCGACCGCATCCTGGACACCCGCAAGTGGATCGCCGCGTTCGGTACCGCCGTCGTGGCCTGCATCATGGGGACCCTGGCGCTATGGCACGACGCACCGTCGTGGCTGCCGGTCGCCGCCATCGTCGCGATCGGCTTCGTCAGCGCGTCCTCCACCATGGTCATGGCGCACGCACGCAGCCTGTTCCCCGACCGCCTCATCGGCCGCGGCATGGCGACCGTCAACGCCACCGTCATGCTCGGCGTCGCCTGCATGCAGACGTTGTCGGGCGTCATCCTCGGGCAGTTCGCGCCATTGGCGTCCGGCGCGCGGTCCGACATCGCCTATCGGTCGTTGTTCGGGTTCATGGCGGTCGTGCTGATCGTTGCCGTCTCGGTCTACAGCCGCGCACCGGATGCGAAGCCGAGCGCGGGGCGGTAACTTGCTAGGGGGCGGAAAATCTTGTTTCAGTGCTGCGCATGCTACGAAAGGCTCAACACGCATGGATAATCTGAGCGCCATGGCCGACGTGATCGGCCCCGCGAACCTGCTGCTCTCCGCCGACGATATCGCGCCCTATGCCGTCGATTGGCGCGGGTCCTACCGCGGCACGCCGGAGGCCGTTTTGCGCCCTGGCACGACCGCCGAGGTGTCCGAACTGGTGAAGCGCTGCGCCGCCGAGGGGCTGGCGATCGTGCCGGCCGGCGGGCGCACGGGACTCAGCGGCGGTGCGGTGCCGCAGGCCAACGGGCCGCGTTCGGTGGTGCTGTCGCTGGAGCGCCTGAACCGCATCCGCGACATCGATCCACGCGATTTCTCCCTGGTCGCGGAAGCCGGCTGTGTCGTGCAGAACGTGCAGCAGGCAGCGGCGGATGTGGGCCGGCTGTTCCCGATCCAATGGGGCGCGCAAGGCACCGCGCAGATCGGCGGCATGCTGTCCACCAACGCCGGCGGCATCCGCACCCTACGCTGGGGCAATGCGCGCGAGTTGGTGCTCGGCCTGGAAGTCGTGCTGCCGGACGGCCGCGTGCTGGACGATCTTCGGCGGGTGCGGAAGGACAACTCCGGCTACGCGCTGCGGCATCTGTTCATCGGCGGCGAGGGCACGCTGGGCATCATCACCGCCGCCGCGTTGCGCCTGCAGCCGGCGCTGAAGCGCGTGGAAACAGCGTTCGTCGCGGTGCCCTCTCCCGACGCGGCGCTGTCGTTGTTCTCCCGCATGATGGAGAGCGGGGCGGATGTCATCGCGTTCGAGCTTTGTCAGCGTTTCTGCATGGAAATGGCGGCGAAGCACGGCGTCGGGCTGCGCATGCCGCTGCCGCTGGAAAGCCCCTGGTTCGTGATGCTGGAAATCGCCGCCGCGCATGAAAGCGTGCCGCTGCGCGCGATCATGGAGGATACGCTCGGCGCCGCCATGGAAGCCGGCGAAGTCACCGACGCCGCCATCGCCGAAAGCGACGCCCAGCGGCTCGGCATCTGGAAAATCCGCGAGGATTACCCGGAATGCTCCCGCAAGGACGGGCCGGCGATCGGAACGGATACGTCCGTGCCGGTGTCGGCGGTGCCGGAATTCCTGCGCACGATCGAGCGCGAAATGAAGGACCGCTGGCCCGAAGGCCGCATGAGCGCGATCGGACACGCCGGCGACGGGAATATCCATGTGTCGCTGCACGCCCCGCCCGGCATGGACCGGCCGACCTGGGTGTCACGGGCGGCGGAGATGGAGCCGTTGGTGAACGCGGTCGCTGTGTCGCTGGGCGGGAGCTTCTCGGCCGAACACGGGATCGGGCAGTCGAAGCGGCACGCGATGGCGACGCATAAGAACCCGCTGGCGATGGAGCTGATGCGGACGTTGAAGAATGCGCTGGACCCGGATGGGCGGATGAATCCGGGTAAGGTGTTGCCGTAACCTCAAACCCCGTCATGGTCGGGCCGGACCCGACCATGACGGCTATCCGAGATTTACGGATGCGGCCCCCAGGGCGCGGCGGTCAGCAGCTTGACCTCCTGAGACGCCAGCAGCGGGCGGAACTGGCTGGCGAAACCTTCGACGAAATCCTTGTTCGAATACACCGACGCCCAGTGCGCGCGGCGATCCGCGTCGTCGTCGAATTTCCACAGATGCACCAGCTGGTTGATCATCCCGGTATCGGCTTGAAAATACCCGACCAGCTTCTTGTCCTGGCCGCCCTTCACCAGCGCGGGGTATCCGAGTTCGGAGTAAAGCTTCACCGCCTCCCCCATTTTGCCGACGTGCAGGGTGTAGGTGCGCATTTCATACAGGGCCATGGGTGGGTTCCTCCTTTAGCGTTGCGGGATTAGGTTACACGCCAACAGGAAGGAGACAATCCATGCGCTACGATTCAGGTTCCCCCATCCGGTATCCCGACCCGGATGTCATCGTCCTCGACCCCCGCTTCCAGCACATGGTGCTGGGTCACGCGGCCATCGAGCGGATCGCCACCGGCTTCCGCTTCACCGAGGGTCCGGCCTATTTCGGCGACGGGCAGTATCTGGTTTTCACCGATATCCCTAACAACGCGCTGCTGCGGTGGGATGAGATCACCGGCCAGGTCGCCACCTTGCGCAAACCCGCCGGCTACCCGGACGGCAACACCCGCGACCGGCAAGGCCGGCTGATCACCTGCGAACTCGGCAGCCGCACACTGACGCGGACCGAACACGACGGGACGGTAACGGTGCTGGCCTCGCATTTCGAGGGTGTGCAGCTGACCGGGCCGAACGACGTGGTGGTGAAGTCCGATGGGTCGATCTGGTTCAGCGACAACGGGGCGGGCATCCGGGGTAATTACCTCGGGGATAAGGCGACGCCCGAGCTGCCGTATCGGGTGTACCGGTTGGACCCGGTGACGGGGCGGTTGGAAATCGCGGTCGGCGACATGGCTCGACCGAACGGGCTGGCGTTCTCGCCGGATGAGTCGCGGTTGTACGTGGTGGATACGCCGGCGGGGCCAAAGGTCACCTATGTGTATGACATCGTCGACGGAAAAGCAGTGAACGGGCGCATCTTCTTCGATGCCACGCCGGGCTACACCGACGGCATCCGGGTGGATACCGAGGGCAATGTCTGGTGCGGCTTCTCCGGCGGGCCTGGGGAGGACGGCGTGGCGGTGTTCGCGCCGGATGGGGTCATGATCGGGCGGATCCTGCTGCCGGAAAGGTGCGCGAACGTGGCGTTCGGCGGGCGCAAGCGGAACCGGTTGTTCATGACGGCGTCTCAGTCGGTTTATGCTTTGTATGTCGAAGCGCAGGGGTGCCCGGGGGGGTAGGGACGGTTGCTTCACCGTCATGGTCGGGCCTGACCCGACCATCTCAGGCCAGTGGGGCACCCAGGGCAATCGCATATGGCCTTGAGCCAATTGTGCCAACAACCGGGCCAGGAACGCATCGCGCGGAAATCCGCCATATGCGAATCGCCCGGGCGGGCTGGCTGGAATCTCCCATGCGAGCGCCGGCCCGCGCGCAAAGTGCACGCGACCGCTAAGACGGCGATGGTTGGGCCGGCGAACGGCATCAGCTAGGGACGATGGCGGGCGGCGCTTCGCCGATCAGACAGCCGAGCGCCAAGCGCACGGTGGATGGGCGCAGGTCCCGCCAGTCGATGTGCCACGTATCCGAACGTCGGTCGCGTTCGCGCTGGAAGGCGTCTTCCCGCCGCGCGCGCACCCGGTACAGGCGGCCCAGGCTGCCGCCGTAGCGCCGCAGCGTCTTTTCCACCCGGTTCCAGAATTCGCCCTCGCAGAGACCGGGGACGATGCCCAGGTCTAAACAAATATAAGCAATCGTCCGCCCCACCGGCCGGCGGCGCACGTCCGCA
>CAITUP010000079.1 GCA_903895595.1 uncultured Acetobacteraceae bacterium
CCCGACCATCTCGTTCCAATGGGCCTGAGATGGTCGGGTCAGGCCCGACCATGACGCGCGGTGGCGCGGGCGTTAGCCCTTCGCCCGTTCCACGTAGCTGCCGTCTTCGGTGCGCACGACAATCCGCTCACCCGCTTCGATGAACGGCGGCACCAGGGTCTTCACCCCGTTCGACAGCTTGGCGGGCTTGTAGGACGAAGACGCCGTCTGCCCCTTCACCACCGGATCGGCCTCCACCACTTCCAGCACCACGCTCGGCGGCAGATGGATCGCGACGGCCTCGCCTTCGACCAGATCGAGTTCCAGCGTCATCTGGTCCTGCAGGAACGGCGCCGCGTCGCCCATCAGATCGGCGGCGACGTGCAGTTCCTCGAACGTCTCGGGGTCCATCAGCACGAGGTTGGTGCCGTCGGAATAGGAGTAGGTGTACTCCTTGTTGTCCGTCTGCAGCCGTTCGACCGTGTCGGCGGTGCGCCAGCGTTCGTTGGTCTTGTTGCCGGTGCGCAGATTGCGCATCTCGACCTGGATGAACGCGCCGCCTTTGCCGGGGGTGATGATCTGCTGCTTCAGCACCGTCCAGCGGTTGCCGTCATGCTCGATCACTTGGCCGGCGCGGATCAAATTGGCCTGTTGCTTCATAGGAAACGCTCGTCTCACGATGGGGAAAGGTGCGGGCTTCTAGACCGGGGGGCGCGTATCGGCAAGCATGACGCGGTATCGGGGAGATTCGGCATGACAAACAGTATCGGAATCATCGGCTTGGGGATCATGGGCGGCGCGATGGCGCGCAACCTGATCGCGGCCGGCTGGCAGGTGTTCGGGCACGACACGGACGCGGCACGCATGGCGATTCCGGGCCTGACGGCGTGCGCCGATGCCACCGAGGTCGCCGGCCGGACAACGCTGCTGCTGACCAGTCTGCCATCCGTCAAAGCCGTGATGGCAACCGCCGAGGCGATCGCCGCCACCGGCCTGCCGCCCCGCACGGTGATCGAGGCCAGCACGCTGGCGCTGGAAGACAAGCTTCGCTTCCACGACATCCTGAACGCCACCGGCCACATCCCGCTGGATTGCCCGATCTCCGGCACCGGATCCCAAGCGATTACGAAGGACCTCGTCATCTACGCCAGCGGCAACGCCCAGGCCATCGAGGCAACCCGCCTTGCCTTCGCCGCCTTCACCCGCGCCGTGCACGATGTCGGGGTGTTCGGCAACGGCACACGGATGAAGCTGGTGGCGAATTTACTGGTGGCGATCCACAACGTGGCCTCGGCCGAGGCGATGGTATTGGGCATGAAAGCCGGACTGGATCCGAAACAAGTGGCCGATCTGGTCATGGCCGGGGCGGGGACGTCGCGCGTGTTCGAACTGCGGGCACCGATGATGGTGACGGGCGACTATCTGCCGGCGACGATGAAGGTGGATATCTGGCAGAAGGACATGGATATCATCGGCCATTTCGCGACCGCTCTGGGCGTCCCGACCCCGACGTTCAGTGCCACGCTGCCGATCTACGCCGCCGCCCAGGCCCAGGGGCATGGCTCCGACGATACCGCGGCGGTGTGCGCGGTGCTGGAGGGGATGGCGGCGGTGAAGCGATAGGGGATGGTCCCCCCGCTTCGTCATGGTCGGGCTTGACCCGACCAACTCAGGCCAATGGGAAAAAAGTGGTCGGGTCAAGCCCGACCATGACGGTGCAGGAACTAGCCCCCGATCCCCTCCGCCCCGCGCAAAAACCGCCGGTTGATAAAACTCCGCGGCTTCAGCGTCAGGCGCTCATGCGCCAAAGACACCGCGACATCGGCGATACCCCCGCGTACAGCGGCTTCGGTCAAAGTCCAGTCGAACACATCCCGCTGCGCATGACTGCCGCCGATGCGGAACAGATCGAACCGCGCCGGCAACATATGCTCCAGCGCCTCCGCGTAACGGCCGCGATGGAACGCGATCAGCCCCTCGGCATAGGGAACGCCGGCTTCGCGGTAGACAGGAGCACCCTCGTCGCTGCCGGCCGCACTCTCCCGCATCGCCGCCAGCCGTCGTTCCGCCGCCGCCTCCTGCCCCGACCGCAGCTCGGCCATCACCGCGTGCAGATCGGCGAAGGCGAGCGTCTTCCCGTCCGCATGCCCCGCCCACCGTTGCAGCAGTGCTTTCCATCGCTCCGCCACATCCACGCCCAGCGTATCCAGCCGCCACAGCAGCGCCGAGGCATGCGTCAAGCTGTTCGCCAACGGTTTCTCGGCCGACAAAAACGGCCCATCGTAGATCGCCAGCGCCGCGTCGAATTGGGCAATATCCAGATGATACAGCGCCTTGTGCCACCAGATATGGTCGCGGTTGGCATTCTGCGTGCCGGACCACAGAGCCTCCCGCGCCGCCATCCAGCCGATGCCGTCTTCCGGCCGGCCGGTCATTTCCATCACATGCGTGACGGTGTGATGCGCGAAATAGCTGTGCGGTTCCATCTCGGCGACGGTCCGGCCCTCATCCTCGGCCTGCGCGTAGCCGCCGTTTTCCTCCAGCCCGAACGCATGAAACCCCAGCAGCGGCGCGTAGCCCGGCCGGTCCTTGGACCATTGCGGCAAGGCCCGCGCCACCCGGTCGCGCATCCAGCGGGACCGCCCGAGCGCGAGGTCGGAGAGAAGGGCGATCTGGTGGGCGAGGATATCGAACGGGAAGCGCATCAACAGACGGTCCAGCGCCCCCACGGCGCTGACCCGGCGGCGGGAGGTCGCGAGGTCCAAAGCGGCGTAATGCGCCCGCTCCCGCTCGTTCATCGGTAGGGCCGTCGCGGTCAGCATCGTTTCCCGTCCGCGACCGATCATGACGGGATCGCGCGACATGAAGAACAGCCACGCCTTCGCCAGCCGAGCCATCGCGAAATCCGGCGCCGCGGCGATGGCGGCATCGAAGCCGCCCATCGGGTTGCCGTAAGCGAGGTTGAAGGCGCGCAGCGCCGTATCGTAGTGCGCCACGGAATCGGCCGTAGCGCCGGTAACGGGATTGCCCTGCGCGTCCTTCAACATCGGTTTACTCCCCTGAAGCGGCCCGCCGCGCGGCGGCTTCCTCGGCGGAGGCGACTCCGCCATGCGCGGCCGACCATGCCACCGGATTTTCCAGGAATTTGCGCACTTCCGACAGCGCGTTGTCGGAAAAATACGGCCGGTCCTTGCAGGCCTCCAGCACGTCCCACCAGGTGCAGAGGCTGTGGAGCGAAATATCCATTTCCGCCAGCGTCTCGAACGCGCCGGGGAAGACGCCGTAGAAGAACACCACGAAAGTGTGATTGCAGATCGCCCCGGCATTGCGCAGGGCGTTGGCGAATTTGATTTTCGATCCGCCGTCGGTGGTCAGATCCTCCACCAGCAGCGTGCGCTTGCCGACGGGGACATCGCCCTCGATCAGGGCGTTGGCGCCGAAGCCCTTGGGTTTCTTGCGGACATAGGCCATCGGCGCGCCCATGCGGTCGGCGATCCAGGCGGCGAAGGGAATGCCGGCGGTCTCGCCGCCCGCCACGGCCTCGATATTCTCGTAGCCGACGTGGCGGTCGATCTTTTCCACCGCCAGATCGCAGATTTTGGCGCGCGCGCGGGGGAAGTAGATGATGCGGCGGCAGTCGATATAGACCGGGGATTTCCAGCCGGCGGTGAAGGTATACGGCTCCTCCGGGCGGAAATTGACCGCTTTGATTTCGAGCAGAATGCGCGCGGCGGTCAGTGCGGCGTCGCGATCCCATTCGGTGGTGGGCGATGCGGCGCGGGCGGGTTTGGCCATGGGGAGGGGTCCTTGTGGGCGTTGGTCGGTGCGGCGTGCTTAGCAGGATTTGGGGCGGGAGACAGCCCGTGACGGGAGGTCTTAGCTCCCGATCTGCAAGCCGTGGCGATGTCCGTGCGACGATGCGAAGCCCGCGATGCGGCGATCGTAGGTAATCAACGGGCAGGCGACCTCGATGGCCGTGGCAACCAGCAACAGATCGGCGGGGTCGCGGTGCGAAAAATCGTTCAGCCAGTAGGCGCGGGCGGCCGCACGATGGGTCAGCGGGACGGCCTCGACGCCGGGGCGATCGATCAGGCGTTCGAACCAGACATCGGGCGGGAAAGCCAGCTCGATCCGCCCAACGCTGACCAATTGCGCGATTTCCCGCGCTGAAATGGCGCTGACCAGGATCGTGCCGCCGCGCTGGTGGCAGGTGTCGATCGCCCGCAGCGTCGAGGGTCGCAGCCGTTCATCGCCGTTGCCCAGCCACAGCGCGATATGCGTATCGAGGAGGATCGTGTCCGTCACCGGTCGATTTCAGCACCCGTCTCGGCCTCGGTCGGCTCGTAAGGCAGCGGTTCCGTCAGGTCCACGCCCTCTGCCACGCGAACCGTCCCGCGCAGGACGCCGAACAAAGACCCCGTCCGCACGGGCGCATCTCCCAAGCGGCGCAGCGCGAGGGCAACAGCCTCCGTCCGGTCCCCCGCCGTGAAGCGGTCGGCCATGGTCGCGATCAAGGCAACGACGTCGGGGCGGTCGATGGTGACGATATCTGCCATGGGGGTATTCTCC
>CAITUP010000080.1 GCA_903895595.1 uncultured Acetobacteraceae bacterium
ATCAGGCGCTCAGCCTCCGCGAGCGCGGACTCATGCGTTGCGTCGTCACGGATGATCTGTAAGTCGAACATGGCAGCCTCCTATACCGTCGCCGCATCGATTGTGTCGTAAGCCCTGTGATCGCCGACCGAGCGGATGAAAACCATGCGCGCCGCGTACTCGACCCGCGCCACGATCCGCCACTTGTTGCCTCCAACGTCGAACACCAGCCGGTCCGCCACGATGTGGTCGGTCGCCGGGAACGTGTTCTTCACATCCCGCGAACGAACGCTCGATCATCTGCGCGGCGCGCGCGTCCCGGGAAAATCCGCATGGCCGTGCCGGTGGCGATCGTGTCTTCAACCCAGAGGCCCCAGAGGCCCCAGAGGCCCCAGAGACCCAGAGACCCGGGGTTCATGAACTCTGGGCCTCTGGGTCTCTGGGACCTCTGGGTTAAACGCGGTGCTGGATCCGTTACCAACACCCAAACATAGGCCGATCCGGCATCGCAACCGCGGATGAGCGGGGTTGCCCGACCATGACGGGAATATGCGATCACCCTAGCCTTCGCCCGCCATGACGGTGCGTTCAGTGCAACCCTTCGCAGAACCGCTGAATCCGCGTCATCGCCTCGATCAACTCCGCGTTGGAGTTCGCGTAGCTGATGCGAATATACCCCGGGTAGCAAAACGCCGCCCCATGCACCGTGGCCACACCTTCCTCATCCAGCAGCGCCAAAGCAAACGCCTCATCGTCCTTAATCAGTTTTCCCCCGGCGCTGGTCTTACCCAAGCAGCTCTGCACCGACGGATACACGTAGAACGCCCCGTCCGGCGTAGAACAATGAATACCCTTGGCCTTGTTCAGCATCCCCACAACCAGATCGCGGCGTTCCTCGAACACCTTGCGCATGGCTTCCACGGTGTCCTGCGGCCCGCTGAACGCCTCCACGGCCGCGGCCATGGCGATCGAACTCGGGTTGGACGTCGACTGCGATTGCAGCTTGTCCATCGCCTTGATCAGCGGCACCGGCCCGGCACCGATGCCGATGCGCCAGCCCGTCATGGCGTAGGACTTCGACACCCCATGCACCGTCAGGGTGCGGTCGCGCAACCGAGGTTCCACCGCGACGATCGTGCCGGCCTTGAAGCCGTTGTAGACCAGCCCGTCGTAGATATCGTCGGTCAGCACCCAGACATGCGGATGGCGCAGCAGCACATCGCAGATCGGGCGCAGTTCCTCGGCCGTGTAGGCGGCGCCCGTGGGGTTGCACGGGTTGTTCAGCATGAACCATTTCGTGCGCGGCGTGATCGCCGCTTCCAGATCCTCGGCGCGCAGCTTGAAGCCGTTGTTTTGCGGGCACGGCACCAGCACCGGCTTGCCGTCGGCCAGCGTCACGATATCCGGATAGGTGACCCAGCAGGGGCTGGGGATGATCACCTCGTCGCCCGCGCCGATGGTGCCGAGCATGGCGTTGAACAGCACCTGCTTGGCGCCGGTGGAGATGATGATCTCCTCCGGTTTGTAATCCAGGCCCGAGTCGCGGCGCAGCTTTTCCGCGGTTGCTTTACGCAGCGCCGGCGTGCCGGACACATCGGTGTATTTCGTCTGCCCGGCTTCGATGGCGCGTATCGCCGCGTCCTTGATATTGCGGGGCGTGTCGAAATCCGGCTCGCCCTGAGACAGCGAGATCACGTTTTTGCCGTCCGCGATCATTTTCCGCGCGACCGTCGAGATGGCGATGGTCAGGCTGGGTTGGATGCGATCGAGGCGTTCGGCGGTGAGCGACATGACAGGTTCCCGTGAAAGAGGCGCGGGAACCTACCGAAAGGGGGGAGGCGGGGCAACCGGGTTGTCACACATCCGCGCGCGGATCAGGTCCGCTTTTCGGGCTTGGGTTACCGGTCCCGCAAGATGCCGAGCTTGGTCGCGTCCCAATCGCCCTGGGTGATAACCGGGCGGAGTTCGCGGTCGTCGGGATGGCGCTGGCCGAGACGGGACCGGTCGATCCGGCCGAGGGGCCGTTCGTGGGTGGTCGGTTCAATGTGTAAGTTCATACCATCGGGTGCGGTCATAGGGTTCGGCCTCCCAGGCCGTGATAAGGCGGCAGTGTCTGCCCGAACGAGTATACACCAGAAGGAACACATTTCCGAGCAATTCGCCCAAGGCCTGATATCTTTTTTCGGCATACGACCGTGTGTCTTCCCGTTCCAAGACGGTGCCGGGAAAGATACGCGCGACATAAGCGAGATCGAAGCCGCGATGCACGAAAATCTCATCGCTTTTGCGCGGATCGAAATCGATCCGGTCGAAGCTTCGGTAGACCAGACGGAATGGGCGCGGCAGCGACATGCGGCCGGATCGTAGAACGTATGTGTTAACAAAAGGTTAACGCCCTCGCACATTACGCGGCCGAGTATAGGGATCGACAGTGCGAACCATCGGCCAAGATCTCGTTATCTCACGATGACTGGGGTATCGTCCCCCCAAAACAAGGAACCGTCCCATGACCGACACCATCGACCGCAGCCGCACCGCCTTGATCGCCTACGACGTCTGCCGCCGCGCCCTCACCCCGCCCGACCCAGCCCGCGCCGCCGCCATGCGCCCCGTCCTCGACGCCTGGATCCGCATCATCGCCGCCGCTCGGGCTGCGCACATCCCCGTCATCTACACCACCCCGGTCAGCCGCGCGGATGGCGCCGACGTGGTGCTGTTGCCGACGGATTTGTCGGCGGAAACCGGCGTCCCGCCGCTGACCAACGGGATCGAGGGCACCGAAGGCGCCGGCTTCCCCGCCGAAATCGCGCCGCAACCGGAAGACTACGTCTACCTCAAACGCCGCCCGAGCGCCTTCTACGGCACCGGCATCGCCGAACTGCTGAAAATGCTGCGCCGCGACACCATCGTCATCGGCGGCGGCGCCACCAATCGCGGTGTCGAAACAAGCGTGCGGGAGGCATTCAACCAGGACATCTCGACCATCGTGGTGCGCGAATGTTGCTGGAGCGGCGATGCCGCCGCGCACGCCTACAGCCTGGACAAGGCAATGAAGATGTACGCCCGCGTCCGCCATCTCGATCGGGTCGAGGCGCTGCTGAAATCGTAAACTTCCTTGCCCACGGGTTCTCCGCATGTCCGGCACCTGAGCATCGCGCCTGGCCTTGCCCGCCGCATCGCCCTCCGGTACGGTCGGCGCCCTTACCCACACCCCGGAGCACAAGATGCTGTTCGATTTCGCCGACACGACCAACAAGGACATCTACAAGCTGCTGGTCGCGACCATCGGCCCGCGCCCGATCGCCTGGGTGACCACGCAGGACGTGGACGGCACCGTCAACGCCGCGCCGTTCTCCTTCTTCAACGCGATGTCCGGCAACCCGCCGGTTCTGGCGTTCGGCATCGGCGGCCGCGCGCCCGGCGACGTGAAAGACACCGGCGGCAACATCCGCCGCACCGGGGAGTTCGTGATCAATCTGTGCAGCTACGAACTCGCCGAACCCATGAACGTGACCGCCATCGACTTCCCGCGCGGCGTCGATGAACTCAAGGAAGCCGGTCTGACCACCGCGCCGTCGAAATACATCAAAACCCCGCGCATCGCCGAGGCGCCGGTCGCGTTCGAGTGCGAGCGGCTCGTGATCGTCGATGTCGGCATCGACCGCGCCGTGGTGCTGGGCAAGGTGCTGGCGGTCTATGTGCGCGACGACTGCGTGCTGGATGCGGAACGCTGCTACATCGATACGCCGAAGCTCGACCTGATTGGGCGTCTGCACGGGGCAGGGTGGTATTCCCGGGTGACCGACCGGTTCGAGCTGCCGCGCATCGAACTGGCCGACTGGCCGGCGAAGAAGCGGAAATAGGGCGCGCCGAACCTGCCCGCCGCGGCACCATGTGTCAGCGGCGGGCGGGGGCGATCACGTTGGCGGCGCTGCCGTTGGTGTCGTGCCAGAACGATAATTTATCGTATTTTTCGAACAGGTCGGGCGGCAGCACGGTCCGGCGTGTGCGGAATTCGATCTTCGTCCGCACTTTATGCAGCCCCGGGACGCCCAGGGGGATGTCGAATTCGCTGGCGTCGTAGTCGACATTGTCGAAATCGTGCGCGAACCGGGGCTCGCCGAGGAAGTCGTAAATCAGCGGCAACACTTTTCCGGGTGTCCGCACGAGCAGGTCGTAATCCACCAGCAGCAGCGCGGACGCTTGCGGGCCGAAAAACGCCTCCCGCAGGGCAGCCCAGGCGGAGCCGACCATCTGGTCGTGCTGCAGCAGCCCTTCCATGCGGGTATAAACGTTGGTGCGGATGGCGTTGGCGCCGAAAATCCGGGGATTTTCGTAGGGATTGGCGCGGAATAAAACTTCAAGGCTGTCCATCACCCAGGCGACGTTGCGCACGCAGGCGACGATTTTGGCGTCGGGAAACAGGTCGAGCAGGAGCGGCAGCTTGCCGCACCAGATGCGGTTGGTATCGAACACCACCTCGGCGCTGTCATCGCCGGCATAATAGGAATCGAACAGGCCGCGCAGCCGCCGCTTGCGTTGGTCGGTGCCGACGACCTGGGCGAATTCGCTGCCCGCGCTGACCTGCGCCAGCACCGTGTGCACAAGGCTTCCCACCGGGCTGGTCATTCCGGCTCGGAATCGCGGATTTTGCGCCAAAACGGCCGCAAGCAACGTCGAGCCGGATCGCGGCAGGCCGGAAATGAAGTGATATTTGGGCATGGCCTAACTGCCTCCCAAGGGATCGAGAACCGGGGCGTACCGCATAGGCCAGCATTTACAGCCTTCGTCGCGCGACACAAGGCGGGGCAACTTGTTGGGTGACATTCGGCAAGCGAGCATTCTAAAAAACGACAGGAAAATAAAAAAATCCAACCTTCCAGAAAAGCCGGCAATGACCATGCTGAGCATCGACGAGAGACGTAATATATTCGGCGCGTCCGATCTTCCTGGCCTCGTATCCAACGATCCCGTGCTGACCATAAGCGCCGGCGATCCAGGTTCGGCTACGACCATCGCATCGGCGCCGGAACCGGCGACGCTGAGCCTGCAAACCGCGGCGCAGGCGAGCAACGCGGTCGTGTTTGTCGAAAGCGATGTGCCCGACCTGAATGTGCTGCTCGCCGGGCTGGCACCGGGCACGGAGGTCCATGTCCTGGATGCCGCGCAAGACGGGCTGGCGCAGATGGCCGACGTGTTGCAAGGCCGTTCGGGTATCTCCGCGCTGCACCTGTTTTCCCATGGCAGTGAGGCCGCGGTCAGTCTCGGCAGCCTTCGGCTCGATGCCGCGTCCGCCGCCGCCGAATCGCCGCTGCTCGCCAAGATCGGCGCGAGCTTGGCCCCTGGCGCCGACATTATGCTGTATGGATGCGACGTCGGTGCCGGCCCGGACGGCGCGGCCTTGGTCCAGGATCTGGCGATCCGTACCGGCGCGATTGTCGCGGCGTCCGACAACCTGACCGGTGCCGCAGCCCTGGGCGGCGACTGGACGTTGGAGGTCCGGACCGGCGACATCGCCGCCGCCCCGGTGGTCACGCCTGCGCTGATCGAGACTTACGCGGATGTACTCGATATCGCCAGCACGACGGTCAACTTCAACGCTGGCAGCAATGTCCTCAGTTATGGCAGTAAATCTTCGGCCGCGGGCGATGTCGTCTATAAAATAAATGGAAATACAAATTACAGATTGGTAACAAATGGCGCCGCGAGGGGCGTCTATATTTACGCGGGCGGAACCTACGCCGTGTTGGGGGCGGGTGCTCAGAAAGACACGTCCGTCACGTTCTCTTTCAGTGGGGGCAACCAGTTCACCGCCGCTTCGATACAGGTCTCCAGTTACGATGGCCAGTCGCCAGCTCAGGAACTGGTTTTTCAGGGCAACGATGCCTCGAACAACAAAGTCGGATCGGCGCAATTATTAACGCTACCGGCGAATGGCGGCAGCTCCGGCGCGTTTCATTCCATCAATTTCACGGGCTTTACCAATATCACGACCCTCAAGGTCACCGAGGACCCAACCACCGACGGCGGCCTCCTCGACGATCTTGCCTTTACCGCCTTCGGGTTGACCAACATCAAGGCATCCGCGCTTTGCTTCGGCGCGGGCACTTTGATCCGAACCACGAACGGCGATGTGCAAATCGAAAAACTCGCCATCGGCGACACCGGTCATCGTGCGCAAAAATGCGCTGGCCGACAACGTGCCCGCGCAAGACCTGCATCTGACCAAGGCCCATGCGCTGTATGTCGACGATCTGCTGATTTCGGTGGAGTTCCTGGTCAACCACAGGACGATCTTCTGGGACGATCGCGCGCAGGAGGTAGAACTGTATCATGTCGAACTGGACCGCCACGACGTGCTGTTCGCCAATGGTGCAGCGGCCGAAAGCTATCGCGACGACGGCAATCGCTGGTTGTTCCAAAACGCCAATGAAGGCTGGCATCTGCCACCTCAGGAACCCTACGCGCCGATTCTAACCGGCGGGCCGAAGGTCGATGCGGCCTGGGCGCGGTTGCTGACGCGGGCAGGATGGCGCCCCAGCGTGCCGCTGACCGACGACCCGGATTTGCATCTGCTGGTCGATGGCGTGCGGCTGGCGCCGGCGGCATGCGACGGCCCGCACCGCACGTTCTTCGTTCCGGGGAAGCCGGCTTGTGTTGCCATCGCCTCCCGCGACGGCGTGCCAGCCGAACTCGGTTTCGTCCGCGACTCCCGTTCGCTCGGCGTCGCGATCCGGGAAATCGCGGTGCATCGCGGCGATGTTGGCACCGTGGTGAAGCCCAGCGATCCGCGTCTGATCGATGGCTTCCACGATTATGAACCGGTCGACGATCTGCGCTGGACCAACGGTCTGGCGATGTTACCGGCCGAGCTGCTGGATGTCGGCGGACGGGGACCGCTGAAACTGGTCCTGACGCTTGGCGCCGCGACGCGGTATCCGGAACTGGAGGAAACGGTGCGGGTGCGCGCGGCGTAGGGGGAGCTTACCCCAAAGCCCCCGCCCGCGGCGAAACGGTGTGTTCCTTCAACACCTCGTCGCTGGTCGCATCGATTTCCTTCATCAGCACATCGTAGCCCCACAAATCCGCCAGATGCTGCAACACCAGCGTGGCGTCCGCTTCCTCCAGCAGGATCTTGTTCAGCACCCGGTGATGCACGATCAGCTTACGATCCCCCGCGAGATCGACGTCCACCACCTGAATATCCGGCGTCGTCCAGCCGACGTCGTATTGCCGAGCCAGGGTGCGCTTGATGTTGCGGTAGCCGAGTTCGTCGTGGATCGAACGGACTTTCAGCGACGGTGAATCGCCGTCGTCCAGCACGTGGAACAACCCGAAATGCCGGATGATCCGCGGGCTGAGGAACTGGAGGATAAAACTCTCATCCCGGTAATTCGCCCAGACATCGCGCAGTACTGCCATCGCGTCGCCCTTGCCGGCGATATCCGGGAAATATTGCATGTCCTCGGCGGTGGGTTCGATGCAGATTCGTTCGATATCCTGCATCATCGCGAACCCGAGCGCGTAGGGATTGATGCCGGAGTAGCGGCGGTCGTCGTAGTCGGGCTGGAAGACGACGTTGGTGTGGGACCGCAGGAATTCCACCATCGCGCCGTCGGTCAGCAGGCCCTTTTCGTGCAGCCGAGTCATGATCTTGTAATGCACGAAGGTGGCACAGCCTTCGTTCATCAGCTTCGTTTGCGACTGCGGATAGAAATACTGCGCGATCTGGCGGACGATGCGCAACAACTCGCGTTGCCAGGGGGCCAGACGCGGGGCCGATTTCTCCAGGAAATACAGGATGTTTTCCGCCGGCAGTTGCAGGATTGCTCGCCTGCGTTCCAGCGCGGTGGGGTCGTGCCGGACGGCGGCCTTGCCCGGTAGCGTGCGCCAGAGGTCGTTGAACACCTGCTCGTCGTGCAGGCGGCGTTCGCGTTCGCGTTTTTCCTCCATGCGGAGGTTGGTCGCGCGTGCCCTGGGGTAGCGATGGACGCCGTGGCTCATCAGCGCGTGGGCGGAATCCAGCAGGGATTCCACAGCGGATTCGCCGTAGCGTTCCTCGCATTGCAGCACGTAGTCGCGGGCGAATTCCAGGTAGTCCAGGATTCCGTCGGCGTCGGTCCATTGCTTGAACAGATAGTTGTTTTTGAAGAAGTGATTATGCCCGAACGCCGCGTGCGCGATCACCAGCGCCTGCATGGTGGCGCTGTTTTCCTCCATGATATAGCTGATGCAGGGGTTGGAGTTGATAACGATCTCGTACGCCAGCCCTTGCATGCCGGCGCGATACATCGCCTCGTCGCGGGCGAAATGTTTGCCGAAGGACCAGTGCTTGTAGAACAGCGGCATGCCGATGGACGAATAGGCGTCCAGCATCTGTTCGGTGCCGATGACCTCGATCTGGTTGGGGTAGACGCACAACCCCATTTCGCCGACGGCGATTTCCTGGATGGCGTCGTGGCAGCGCTGGACGGTGGAAAATTCCCAATCCGCGCCTTCGAACAACGGGCGTTCGGCTTTCAGTGTCGCGCTCATGCGGTGGCGGCCTCCGAACCGGTTTTACGGGCGAAAAGATCGCGGAAGACGGGGTAAATATCGCGGCGATGCCCGACCTTGCGCATGGCCAAAGGCGCGCCGGATTTCACCACGGCTTCGTAGGTTTGCCAGAGATCGCTGTCGCGCCGGATGAATCCCGGCGGAAAATGCTCGATATCGCGCCCAACTTCCAAATACGCATAATACTGGCAACTCGGCAGAATATGCTTCACCAGCAGATCGGCGGTGCGTTCGTTGTCGGATGCGGTGTTGTCGCCGTCGGACGCCTGCGCCGCGTAGATGTTCCACGACGATGGATCGTACCGGTCCTCGATCACCTTCTGCATTTCGTCCAAGGCCGTGGACACGACCGTGCCGCCGGTCTCGGGGCTGTTGAAGAAGGTGTCTTCATCGACTTCCGACGCCGTGTGGGTGTGGCGGATGAAGACCAGATCGACGTTTTTATAGCGGCGCTTCAGGAAGATATACAGCAGGATATAAAACCGCTTCGCCAGATCCTTCATGTGCTCGGTCATCGACCCCGACACATCCATCAGGCAGAACATCACCGCCTGCGCCACCGGTTTCGGCTGCGCGTCGAAACGTTTGTAGCGCACGTCCAGCGGATCGATATACGGGATCAGCATCGTGCGGCGCTGTTTGCGGGCGAGTTCCTCCTCCAGCCGCAGCCGGCGTTCGGTGTCGTCCGGCGCCAACGCCTCGATTTCCGCTTGCAGGGCAGCCAGTTCCTCCGGCTTCGGCCGATGCAGCGCGATGCGCCTAGACAGGCTGTTCCGCACCGTGCGCAGCAATGCCAAATTCGTCGGATTGCCGCTGACCGAATACCCCGCGCGTTCGTAAGTGACGGCTTCCGCGTTCACCACACGGCGCTTGGCGAGGTCCGGCAATTCCAGATCGTCCAGGAAAAGATCGACGAACTCGTCTCGGGACAGCGCAAAGCGGAATTCGTCCTCCCCGCCGCCATCCTGGCTGGCATCCGAACCGCCGCCCCCGCCGCCGCCATCGGGCCGGGGAATTTCGTCCCCGACCACATATTCCTTGTTCCCCGGCAGCAGGTAATCGCGGACTCCGCCGCTGGCACTGCGTCGGAACGACGGCTCGCGGACCCCTTGCGCGGGAAGAACCAGTTCCCCGCCGGTGTCGCCGTCCTTGATGCTGCGTCCGCCCGATGCTTCGTGCACCGATTTCTTGATCATCGAGCGGGCGCGGCGGATGAAACGCTGCCGGTTGGCGAGGCTCTTGCCCCCCGGATTCAGCCGGCGATCGACAATATGCATCTCAGCTCGCCTGTTTCACCCGCATATACCACTCGACCAATCGCCGGACCTGGCGTTCGGTGTAGCCGCGGGAGGTCATACGCTCGCCGAATTCGGTGTGCTTTTTCTCGGTCTCGCCGTCCTTTTTCGAGCCGAAGCTGATGACAGGCAGCAGTTCCTCGACGTGGCTGAACATACGGCGTTCGATGACTTCGCGGACTTTTTCGTAACTCGTCCACGATGGGTTCTTGCCGTTGTTGTTGGCACGCGCGCGGAGGCAGAATTTCACGACCTCGTTGCGGAAATCTTTGGGGTTCGCGATGCCCGCGGGTTTTTCGACCTTGGTGAGTTCCTGATTCAGCAATTCCCGGCTGAGCAGCTGGCCGGTGTCGGCATCCTTGAAGTCGATGTCCTCGATCCAGGCATCGGCGTAGGACACGTAGCGATCGAACAGGTTCTGGCCGTAGTCGTGGTAGGATTCCAGGTAGGCTTTCTGGATTTCGTTGCCGATGAACTCGGCGTAGCGGGGCGCGAGTTCGCCTTTGATGAATTCCAGATAGCGTTTTTCGGTTTCCTGCGGCATCTGCTCGCGCCGGATCGACTGTTCCAGCACATACATCAGATGCACGGGATCGGCGGCGATTTCCGTGGTGTCGTGGTTGAAGGTCGCGGCCAGCACCTTGAAGGCGAAGCGGGTGGACGCGCCGTCCATCCCTTCCTCCATCCCCGCCGCGTCCTTGTATTCCTGCAAACTACGAGCGCGCGGATCGGTTTCCTTCAGCGACTCGCCGTCGTAGATGCGCATCTTGGAGAATAGGGTCGAGTTTTCGTGCTTCTTCAGCCGTGACAGCACCGAGAACCGCGCCAGCATTTCCAGCGTGGACGGCGCGCAAGGCGCGGCCCCGAGTTCCGAACGGCTGACCAGTTTCTCGTATATTTTCTCCTCTTCCGACACGCGCAGGCAGTAAGGGACCTTGATCACGTAGATGCGGTCGATAAAGGCTTCGTTGTTCTTGTTGTTGCGGAAAGTCTGCCACTCCGCTTCGTTGGAGTGCGCCAGGATGATCCCCTGAAACGGGATGGCGCCGATGTTTTCCGTGCCGATGTAATTGCCTTCCTGCGTCGCGGTCAGCAGCGGGTGCAGCATTTTGATCGGCGCTTTGAACATTTCGACGAATTCCAGCATGCCCTGGTTCGCCCTGTTCAGGCCGCCGGAGTAGCTGTAGGCGTCGGGGTCGTTCTGGGAATGCATCTCCAGCTTACGAATATCGACCTTGCCGACGAGGGACGAAATGTCCTGGTTGTTCTCGTCGCCGGGTTCGGTTTTGGCGACGCCGATCTGGCGCAGCCGAGACGGCATGATCCGCTGCACACGAAACCGCGAGATATCGCCATCGTAAGCGTCCAGCCGCTTGAGGCACCAGGGGCTCATGATGCCTGTCAGGCGCCGACGGGGGATGCCGTAGCGGTCTTCCAGCAGGTTGCCGGTGCGCTCGGGGTCGAACAGGCCCAGCGGCGATTCGAAGACCGGGCTGAGCTCGTCGCCGGCTTTCAGGACGTAGATGGGATAGGTTTCCATCAGCGCCTTCAGCCGTTCGGCCAAGGACGACTTGCCGCCCCCGACGGGACCCAGCAAGTACATGATTTGTTTGCGTTCTTCGAGGCCCTGGGCCGCGTGGCGGAGGAAACCGACGATGCGCTCGATCGTCTCCTCCATGCCGTAGAATTCGTCGAAGGCGGGGTAGCGCCGGATCGTCCGGTTCATGAAGATGCGGCCGAGGCGGGCATCTTTCGATGTGTCGAGCATTTCCGGCTCGCCGATCGCCTTCAGCAGGCGTTCCGTGGCGGTCGCGTAGGCCATGTCGTCGGTTTTGCAGATATCGAGATATTCCGACAACGACATTTCGGTTTCGCGTTGGGCTGCGAAACCACGGGCATACACGGTAAAGATGTCATCGAGCGTGTTCATTCATGCCGCTCCTGAGCGAAGGGTTGCGTGAGGGCTACCCAGCCTGGACATGATCCAGGATAGGCTGTGCGCTGGGGGGGAAGTAAAGAAAATTGTTCGGCGCGCGGGCAGGTTGACCGCGGTGCGGTCGCCGGAGACGATCCGAGAGAGAGGGCAGGCGCATGGCTCGCGTTCCCGTCGGGGTCCGCCGGCCGGGTGGCCGGCAAAGCCGATGGTAGCACCATACAGGCGAATGGTTAAAAAAAGGTTAACGCCCGCGAAGATTCTGTGCGATCGCTTGTCCATGACCGAAGCATGGATCAATTCCCAAGCATCGGGGAAAAATTCGGCTTTTGATTTAAATTTAGGCGATGGCCGGTCAAGTCGAAAGCGGTATGCCTGGATGATTAGCTTGATTTGCCGTGTGTGTGACCATGCCGAACCTCCTCGGCAATGGCTTCGAGCAGCCTCTGTTCCGTGTCCGGCGCCGGGGGAGGGCGCGGACCGCGCGACAAAAACCGCGCCGTCTGCCGCATCTGATCGAAATACGCTCGGCAGGCGTGGCACATGAACAGGTGAAGGCGCGCCTTGACCCGAGTCGCCCAGGGCAGCGCACCGTCCAGATAGGCGGTGACAAGTTCCGACATGTCGCGACAGGTAGGAATGGCGGTTGCCCTTCGAATGTGTGGTCCTGGCGGTCTGACTCCCGCGCATTACACATGTTACACGCTTCCCGCCAAGCGTTTGTGGTAGGACCGGTTCATGGCAACGAGCGAATTCGACGATCCGGCCTTTCTGACTCGCCTGCGGGCAGGGGATCAGGGCGCATACCGCGCGCTGATCCGGCGCTTCCACGCGTCGCTGGTCCGCGTCGCGGCGGCGGTGATCGGCAGTCAGGCCCAAGCCGAGGAAGTCGTGCAGGACACTTGGCTCGCGGTTTACACCAATATCGGCCGGTTCGAGGGACGGTCATCTCTGTCCACGTGGCTGTTCAGCATCGCGACCAATCGCGCTCGCACGCGGATTGGGCGGGAAGGGCGGACGGTCGGGCTGCCGGCGATTCTGGACGGCGGGCCGCCGGGGGAACGCGCGGTGCCGACGTCGGCGTTCGAACCGAATGGCCATTGGGCGGAGGCGCCGCGCCTGTGGGATGAGATTAGCCCCGAACGCATCGTCGGCGGGCGGCAGTTGTGGGATCTGGTGCAGGAGGCGATCGAGCGTCTGCCGGCGGGGCAGAAGGCGGTGATCGTGCTGCGGGATATGGAAGATCGATCGGCCGAGGACGCCTGCGAAATTTTGGGAATCTCACCGGAGAACCAGCGGGTTTTGCTGCATCGGGCGCGCGGACGGATCCGGGCGGAGATCGACCGAGCGACGGACCCGAAGGCGGCAGCGATCGCGGTGCGTGCGGTGCCTCGTACGGCGCGTGGTGGGTCTTCGATGATGCGAGTGTTCGCGCGGTGGATCGGACTGTGGTCGCCGCAGGGGCTGGGCGTGCCTGCCTGACTCCTATCGTCATCCTGACGCGGATCGGCATGAGACCCCGAAAATCCCCCTTTCCCGCGCTGCGCGGGTGCGGCAATAGGCGTGCTCCCAAGCAAAGAGGAACCGACGTGATCAAAAAACTGACCTTCACCGCGGGCGCGCTGCTCGCCGCGGCCATGGCCGGCGGCTTGGCGTTCGCCGCCGACACACCCGGCGTCACCGCCACGGAAATTAAAATCGGCAACACCAACGCCTATAGCGGCCCGGCCTCGGCCTATGGCGTGATTGCCAAGACCGAAGCGGCGTTCTTCAAAATGGTGAACGACAAGGGCGGCGTCGGCGGCCGCAAGGTCAACTTCATCTCCTACGACGACGGCTACGCTCCGCCGAAGACGGTCGAGCAGGTCCGCCGGCTGGTCGAGGAAGATCAGGTCGCGCTGCTGTTCCAGACGCTGGGAACGCCCACCAACTCCGCGATTCACCGCTACGTGAACCAGAAGAAGGTGCCGCATCTGTTCATCTCCACCGGCGCGGACAAATGGGGCGATCACGAGCATTTCCCCTGGACCATGGGTTACCAGCCCAGCTACCGCACGGAAGCGCAGATCTACACCAAGCACATGCTGGCGGAGAACCCGAAGGCGAAGCTCGCGATCCTGTATCAGAACGACGATTTCGGGAAGGATTACCCGGCCGGCGTGAAGGATATCCTGGGCGACAAGTATGCCTCGATCGTGGTCAAGGAAGTGACCTATGAGACGACCGATGCGACCGTCGACAGCCAGCTGACCGCGTTGCAGGCCTCCGGTGCCGATTTCCTGCTGATCGCCGCGACGCCCAAGTTCGCGGCGCAGGCGATCCGCAAGGTGCACGACCTGAACTGGCACCCGACCTTCTATATGACCAACGTCGCGATCTCGGTCGGCGCCGTCATGACCCCGGCCGGGCCCGAGAACGGGATCGGGATCATCACCACCGGCTACATGAAGGACCCGACCGATCCGGCGTTCAAGGACGATCCGGGCATGAACGAGTGGCGCGCTTTCATGAACCAATACATGCCGGGATCCGATTTGACCGATGCGAACTACAGCTTCGCGTACGGCGTCAGCATGGTGATGTGGCAGGTGCTGAAGCAGTGCGGCGACGACTTCTCCCGCGCGAACATCATGAAGCAGGCGGCCGATTTGCACGATGTCTACGATCCCGTGCTGCTGCCGGGCATCAAGGTGAACACCAGCCCGACCAACTTCCACCCGATCAAGGCGATGCAGTTGCAGAAATGGGACGGCAAGACCTGGGTGCGGTTCGGGGATGTGATCTCCGGCTCGTGATACGTCGCGGGGGCTGTCGATTTGCCGGCATCCGGCGCTAGAGTGCGTCGCATGCATGTCACATTGATCGTCCCCGCGCCTTTCGACACCGTATCCGGCGGTTATGTCTACGACCGCCGGATCGTCGCCGGCTTGCGCGATCTGGGACACGAGGTCGCGGTCGCCGAACTGCCGGGCCGCTATCCGCTGACCGACGAAACCGCGCGCGATGCCGCGTGTGCGTCCCTGGACCGTCTGGCCCCCGGCACCAAACCCATCATCGACGGGCTGGCGTTGCCGGCCTTCGCGGGGTTGGACGATGCGCTGGCCTCGGCCGGCGCCATCGGCCTGATCCATCATCCCACCAGTCTGGAACCCGGCCTGGACGACGCGGATCGAACGCGTTTGCGGGACGTCGAACACCGGCTGTTTCGCCGGATGAACCGCCTGATCGTCACGAGCGATCTGACCGCCGACACGCTGGCGACCGGATTTGGCGCCAATCGCGACCGAATCGCCGTGGTATGCCCCGGCACCGACGATGCGCCGCGGGCCGCCGGTTCGGGTGGGCCGACCTGCCAAATTCTGTCCATCGGTACCCTGATCCCGCGCAAAGGTCACGACCTGCTGCTGCGTGGGCTTGCTCGGCTGTTCGACCTGGACTGGCGCCTGACCATTGTCGGGTCGGAAGCCGCCGACCCCGTGCATGCCGCCGGATTGCGGGCGGTGGCCGAGGAACTCAACATCGCCAACCGGGTCCGCTTCATGGGCGCCGTGGTCGGCGATGCGCTGGAAGCCGTGTGGCAGTCGGCCGACCTGTTCGCGCTCGCCACCCATTACGAGGGCTACGGTATGGTCATCGCCGAGGCCTTGAAGCGCGGCCTGCCCATCGTGGTCACCAACGGCGGCGCGGCTGGTGCCTTGCTGACGCCCGAGGCCGGACTGGTTTGTCCCCTGGGGGACCGCGATCAGGTCTCCAAATCCCTGCGCCGCCTGATCTTCGGCACCGACCTCCGCCAAGAAATCGCCGATAACGCCTGGCTGCTCGGCCAGACGCTGCCATCCTGGACGGATCAGGCGGCGGCGTTCGCGCGTGCGCTACAATCGTAAGGAAACCGACCATGCTGCTGGGCGCGATCGCCGACGACTTCACCGGGGCCACCGACCTCTGTTCCATGCTGGTGCGCGGCGGCATGCGGACCGTGCAACTGATCGGCGTGCCGGGGCCGAACGACCCGGTGTCGGACGCCGATGCGGTGGTCGTGGCGCTGAAATCGCGCACCGCGCCGATGCGGGAGGCCGTGGATCAGTCGCTGGCCGCTTTGCATTGGCTGCGCGCGGGCGGCGCCAAGCAGTTCTTCTTTAAATACTGCTCCACCTTCGACAGTACCGAAAAGGGCAATATCGGACCCGTTGCCGACGCGCTGATCGAGGCTTTGGGCTGCGGTTTCGCCCTCGCCTGTCCGGCGTTTCCGACCAACGCCCGCACCGTCTACCTCGGCCATCTGTTTGTCGGCGGTGTGCTGCTGAACGAGAGCGGGATGGAGCATCACCCGCTGACCCCGATGACCGATGCCAATCTCGTCCGCGTCCTGTCGCGCCAGACCGAAGGGACCGTCGGGCTGGTGCCATTCTCCACCGTCGAGCAAGGCGCGCAGGCGATCCGCCGCGGTATGACCGGGTTGAAGGAACAGGGCAGGCGCTACGCGATCGTCGATGCCGTCACCGACGCGCATCTGCTGGCGATCGGGGAAGCCGCCGAACATCACGCCCTGCTCACCGGCGGGTCCGGCGTCGCGCTTGGGTTGCCGGCAAATTTCCGGCGCGCGGGGCTGTTGCATGAGGCCGGCGATCCGGCTTCGCTGCCGGCGGTGACGGGGCATACGGCCGTGCTGTCCGGGTCCTGCTCCCGCGCGACGCTGATGCAGTTGGGGCGTGCCCGCGAGTCGTTGCCGGTTTACGAACTGGACCCGCTGGCGACCCCGGACGCAGCCGCATTGGCGAAAGGCGCGCTGGACTGGGCCGAGGGGAAACTGGGCATGGTGCCGGTCGTGATCGCCGCCTCGGCCCCGCCGGACAGGGTCGCGGCCGTGCAGGCGCGGTTCGGGCGGGAGGCTGCCGGCGCGCTGATCGAGGACGCGATGGCGCGCATCGCCGCCGGTCTGGTGGCGGGCGGCGTGCGGCGGATGGTGGTGGCGGGCGGCGAGACCTCCGGCGCCGCCGTGGCGCGTCTGGGCGTGCGGTCGCTGCGCATTGGGCCGGAGATCGATCCGGGCGTGCCTTGGACACTGGCCGAGGGATCGGGGCCGTCGGTGATGATGGCACTGAAATCCGGCAATTTCGGCGCGCCGGACTTCTTCACCAAGGCTTTCGCGATGTTGGAGGGCTGAGATGACCGAGACCCAACTGCGCGACCTGCTGGTGAAGATGGCCGACAGCCTGTTCGCGCGCGGGTTTTCCGTCGGCAGCGCGGGCAATATCAGCGTACGGACGCCGGACGGGGGGTATTTGATCACGCCGACCAATTCCTCCCTCGGGTGGCTGGACGCGGCGCGGATATCCAAGCTGGACGCGGATTTCCGGCATGTGGACGGCGACAAACCGTCCAAGGAAGTCGTGATGCACCGAGCGTTTTATACGGCGCGGGGGGATGCGGGGGCGGTGGTGCATTTGCACTCGACGCTGGCGACGGCGGTGTCGTGTTTGCCGGATGTGGACTGGAATAACCCGATCCCGCCGCTGACGCCGTATTTCGTGATGCGCGTCGGGCGGCGGATGCCGATCATCGCGTATTTCCGGCCCGGCAATCCCGCCATGGAATCCACGATCCACGCGGCCGCCAAGAACGCGCGGGCCGTGCTGCTGGCGAACCACGGGCCGGTGGTGTCGGGGAAGACTCTAACGGACGCGGTTTACGCGGCGGAAGAGCTGGAGGAGGCGGCGAAGCTGTTTCTGATGCTGCGCGGGTCTTCGCCCCGGACGCTGACGCCGGGGCAGGTGGACGATTTGCTGGAGACGTTCGGGTAGGCGTCCGAACCTTTGACTCATCGTCAGCGGTGCCCTGCGTCCGCATGACGAGTTGGCACGGACCGGTGTGTCAATGGTGAGGGCGGTCGGTACGACTCACCCCTCCCGTCATGGTCGGCATGACTCACCCTTCCCGTCATGGTCGGCATGACTCACCCTTCCCGTCATGGTCGGGTTTAACCCGACCACCTCCTGCGATTTGAGGCTGGCATTGAAATCGCCCGGTTTTTTGTTGGCGTCCCATCGGCCAGAGGTGGTCGGGTCAAGCGCGACCATCACCCCCGTGCCGGCAGATGCTCCTGGTACCAAGCCAAAGTCGGCTCCATCACCTGACGATAGGCCTCGCCCGCGTAGACCTCGTAATGCCCGTGCTGCTTCAGCACGATCAGCTTCTTCGGTTCGCCGGCTTTGGCATACAACGCCTCGCTTTCGTCAGGCGGCACCAGACGGTCGTTATCGGACGTGATGAACAGGATCGGCCGCGGCGCGATTTTGTCCACGACCCATTCCGGATGAAATTCCAGCGTCTCGTTGATGTATTCCATCGGGATTTCGCTGACCGCGAAAGGGTTGTTCGCGCGCGCCGCCGCAGCCAAAGCGGCGGATTGCCGGTCCGGAAGCAGGATCGAGTTCCGCGCCACGAACTCCGACTGCCCCGTCATGACCTGGTTCACCCGGTCGGCGTTGGCGCGTTCCAGCAGATCGGCGAACTCATCGGGTCGGCGGACGCTGCGCATCCAGCGGTAGCCGTGGCCGATGCCGACGACGGACACCACGCATTTCACGCGCGGATCGATCGCCGCCGTCCAGGTGACGGTCGCGCCGCCATAGCTGGTGCCGTAAAGCCCCAACCGTTGATCGTCCACCATCGGCTGCGCCCCGAGGAACGTCAGTGCCGCCTGACTGTCGGTCACCCGTCCATAAGGCGCCAGCCGCGACTTCGACCCATCGCTGTCGCCCCAGCCTTTGTAATCGAACGTCAGCACGACATAGCCGGCGGCGTTCAGGTCGCGGGCGTTATCGGGCAGATACAGGTCCCGCACGCCGGTATACCCGTGGCACAGGACAATACCGGCGCGCTTTTCGCCGGGCTGTAGATCGGGCGGCAGAAACAGGTCGCCGGACAGGCGGGTGCCTTCGCTGTAGAAGCTGACTTTCTGACTGGACATGGGTTTCCCTCCGCTATGGCGCGATTATGCCCCAAGCGCCTTGCGGAGGAACAGCTTCGTATGCCCGACCGGGTAATCCTCCAGCGTGCCGAACACCGTATAGCCGCGCTTGCGGTAGAAATCCGGGGCCTGATAGCTGTGGGTTTCCAGCGTGGCGTGATGCGCCCCGCGTTCGCGCCCATAGGCCTCGGCCGCGTCCATCAGGCCGTTGCCATAGCCCTGCTGGCGCAGCATTTCCGACACCCAGAGCCAGCGGATATGCAGCCAGCCGCCCCAGATATGCCCGGTGCAGCCGCCCAGCCACTCCCCGCGTTCGGAGCGGAGGAAGTAGCCGACGGGAAACCATTCCGTCAGGCCGGTGCGGGCGAAACTCAGGTTGACGACGTTGTCTTCCAGGAAGCGCTGCAAATCCGGGTCCGGCAGCGGTTCGAACACAATCCGTATCGCGCCGTCCTTCATGTGTGTCCCTTTTCGATACGGTCGCGGTGCCAGGTCCATAGACCGCTGAGCACCACGATCCCGCCGCCCGCGATCGTCCAGCCATCCGGCACGTCGCCGAAGACCAGAGCGCCCAACATGGTCGCCCAGACGAGCAATGTATAGGCATAGGGTTGCAGCGCCGCGGCCTCGGCGTGGTCCAGCGCCTTGATCAAAGCGGCATGCGATAGTGTGCCGAGGATTCCGACGCCGGCCATCAGCGCCCAGGCGCTGGGCGTGGGCGGCACCCAGGCGAAGGGGACCAGCAGGGATGTGCCGATCAACCCGGTCAGCGCCGTCCACAGCAGCGTGGTGTCGGATCGGTCGGTGCGGGCGACGACGCGGGTCAGCACTTGGTAGACCGCCCACAGCAACGCCCCGGCCAGCGGGATCGCCAGCGGCCAGTTCAGCGCATGGAATCCGGGCCGGATAATCGGCAGCACACCCGCGAACCCCGCCAACACCGCCAGCCAGCGCCCGAGCCCGCCATGTTCGCGCAAAAACACCACCGACAGCGCGACCACCATCAACGGGGACGTCGCGGCAATCGCGTGCGTGTCCGCCAGCGGCAGATAGAAGAACGCCAGCACGAACACGCCATTCTCCACCAGCGCCAGCACGCCCCGCCCCGCTTGCAGCCACGGACGCGCGCTGCGGATCGCGGCGGGACCGGCGACCAGCAGCGCGAAGCCGGTGAAGATGACGTAGCGGACCCACAGGGTCTGCACGATCGGGTAATCGCGGACGAGGAACTTGCTCATCGCGTCCATGCTGGCGAACCCGGCCATCGACAGGGACGCGAGCAAAGCGGCGAGGCCGGGGCGGGGGGCGGTCATTCCGGGTAAATCATCTTCCGCATTACCCCGCCATCGGTCACGAACTCCGCCCCCGTGATGAACCCGCTGTCCGCCCCCAGCAGAAACGCCGCCAGCGCGGCGACGTCGTCGGGCACGCCGACCCGGCCGGCGGGGTGGAAGGCGTGTTCCTCGGCGGTGGGGGAGGGGCCTTTGGTGTCGATCCAGCCAGGGCTGATGCAGTTCACGCGGACATCCGGCCCCAGGCTGATCGCCAACGCATGGGTCAGCGCCACGACCCCGCCTTTCGACGCCGCATAGGCCTCGGTATTCGGTTCGGACATGTGCGCCCGTGTGGACGCAATGGTAACGATCGCGCCTTTGGCGGCGCGCAGCTTGGCTTCCGCCGCCTTCGTCAGCAGGAAGATGCTGGTCAGGTTGGTCGCCAGCACCGACGACCATTCCGCCAGCGACAATTCGGCCAGAGGCTTACGGATGCCGAACCCGGCATTGCACACCAGCGCGTCCAGCCGGGGCATCCCCCCGATCAAGGCGGCGACGGCGCTTTCGTCGGACACATCGCAGGCGACCTGTCCCGGCTCGGGATCGCGGTCGGCGACCACGACATCCCAGCCGTCCCGTGACAGCCGCGCCGCGATGGCGGCTCCGATCCCGCGCGCGCCGCCGGTCACCAGGGCCACGCGCGCGGTCATGGGTTACGCCTTGGCCGCGTCCAACGCCTGCGACAAATCGGCGATGATGTCGTCGATATGCTCGATGCCCACGGACAGCCGGACGTAACCCGGCGTCACGCCGGTCGCCGCCTGTTCCTCGGCTGTGAGCTGGGAGTGCGTGGTGCTCGCCGGATGGATCGCCAGGCTGCGCGCGTCGCCGATATTCGCCACATGGTAGAACATCTTCAGCGCGTCGACGAATTTACTGCCAGCGCTGGCACCGCCCGCGAGTTCGAAGCCGCACAGCCCGCCCATGCCTTTCGGCAGGTACTTGGCGGTCCGCTCCGCCGCCGCGCCGGTGTGCTGCGAGGGGTGGATGACGCGGGACACGTCCTTGCGCCCGGCCAGGAACTTGGCCACTGCCAAGCTGTTCTCGCTATGCGCGCGCATCCGCAGCGCCAGCGTCTCGATCCCTTGCAGGAACAGGAACGAATTGAACGGGGCGATGGCCGCGCCGAGGTCGCGCAGCAGCGTCACGCGCATTTTCAGGATGTAGGCGATAGGCCCGAGCGGCTTGACGGCTTGGGACCAGACGGCGCCGTGGTAGGACGGGTCGGGCTGATTCAGCAGCGGCTGGCGGGCGGGATGCGCCTCCCAATCGAAATTGCCGCCGTCGATGACGACGCCGCCGATGGAGGTGCCGTGGCCGCCGATATATTTCGTCGCCGAATACATCACCACCGCCGCGCCATGATCGAACGGGCGCACCAGCAGCGGGGCCGCGGTGTTGTCCATGATCAGCGGAATGCCCATGGAACGGCCGATGGCGGCGACTTCCGCGATCGGGAACGGGATCAGCTTCGGGTTCGGCAGCGTTTCCGCGTAGTACGCACGCGTGCGGTCGTCGGTGGCGCGGCGGAAGGCCTCGGGATCGGTGGGATCGACGAAGCGGCACTCGATCCCCTGGGCTTTCAACGTGTTGGCGAACAGGTTCCAGGTCCCGCCATACAGATCGGTCGAGCTGACGATGTTGTCCCCGGCCACACACAGGTTCTGCACCGTAAATGCGGACGCCGCCTGACCCGAGGCCAGCGCCAACGCCGCGACCCCACCCTCGAGCGCCGCGATCCGCTGCTCGAACGCGTCCTGCGTCGGGTTCATGATGCGGGTGTAGATGTTGCCGAGTTCCTTCAGGCCGAACAGGTTCGCGGCATGCTCGCTGCTGTCGAACTGGAAGGACGTGGTCTGGTAGATCGGCACCGCGACGGCATTGGTCGCGGAATCCCGCCGCCAGCCGGCGTGCAGGGCCAGGGTTTCGGGGTTCTTGGATGTCATGTTGGGGTCTCCTTAACAATTTAAGCGTCATGGTCCGCGAAAGCGGACCAACCACGCCTTTGTCGGGTGTCGGAAGAGCGTAGGTCCTCGGCCGTCGCCGAGGATGACACCGTTACGCCGCTTTCGCCGCCTGTTCCCGCAGAACCTTCTGGCCATGGCGGAACGCCTGCACCATGTGCTCCGCCGGCATGGCGCCGGAGAACACCGTGTAGCCATCCAGGAAGAACGACGGCACGCCGCTGACATTCGCCTCCCGCGCGGCCTGATCGGCGGCGCGCATTTCCCGATCGGCGAGATCGGTGGCGAGGAATGCCAGCACTTCCGCGCGATCCAGCCCGGCTTCCACCGCGCAATCGGCCAGAACCGCATGGTCCCCGATGTCGCCGCCCTGGATGAAATAGGACTTGAACACCGCCTCCATCGCCGCGTCCTGCACGCCCTTCTGGCCCGCGAACCAGATCAGACGATGCGCGTCGATGGTGTTGGGCGTGCGGGTCATCAGGTCCTGGCGGAAGGCCAAACCGACCGCCTCGGCCGCGCTTTGGATGCGGGCATCGATGGCCTTCGCCTTCTCGGCGCTGCCGAATTTCCAGGCGCGATAGGCGGCGCGGTCGCGGCCTTCCTTGGGCATGTCGGGATTGAGTTGGAACGGGTTCCAATGGACGGTGAAGTGGAACCCTTCCTCGGCCAAAGTCGCCAAAGCGCGTTCGAGCTGGCGCTTGCCGATATAGCACCAGGGGCAGATGGCGTCGGAGACGATGTCGATCCGCGTGCCCACGCCTTGCGCCGCATGCAGGTTGGTGGGGGTGGCGTTGTCGGTGTCGCAGCCATCGGGGCCGCAGACGGCGCCTTCGATGTCGGTGTGGAGTTGGTCGTCCATGAATGGGTCCTCCGTTATGGGGCGCACCATGACGTTGTCCGAGCGATTTGTCACCTTGGGGCGCTCCTACCCCCGTCATGGTCGGGCCTGACCCGACCATCCCCTGCGACTTGAGGGGGATGGAGCGGCGGTCAGCGCTCAATGGGCCGGAGATGGTCGGGTCACGCCCGACCATGACGGGGTCCCTCTATTCGTGATGCAACACCTTCTCATCGATGAAATTCGCCAGCCCACTGGCATGGAAATCCCGCTTCAAAGCAGCCTCATCGTAATCGTCCCGCACCCAATCCAGGAACGGCTTCCGACCTTCGCCCTCCCGCTGATAACGCAGGAAAAACGCGTCCAAAATCCCGGTCTTGGCCTGCTTGATATGCCCGAACCGAAGCGACAACTGCCGCAGCGCCGCCGCCGCCGTCCCGCCCTCGAACATCACGAACAATCCCGCGGCCAGCCCCGCTCGGTCCGCGCCCGATTTGCAATGGATCAGGCCGGGGCCGCGCATATGCGCGAAAATGTCGAACAGCCGGAAGATGCGGTCCTTGTGCGGCGCGCCGCGGCTTTCCAGCGACAGGTCGTGAACCTCCATCCCCAGCTTCAGCGCGGCATCGCGCGACAGCGCGTAAGACCCGGTCTGCGTCACGCCGCGCAGATTGATCAGTGTCCGCACCCCGTAGCGACGGTACGCGCGCCGGATCCGCTGCGGCGTCGGGTGGTTGCTGCGATACAGCCGGTTCGGCGACACGGCGGCCCAGTTGCTCCACAGCAGACGCAAGATGGAATGATCGATGAAAAGCGAATCCACCCATGCCAAAGCACGCCCGCGCGCGGTGGCCACATCGCCTTTGAAAATGGAGTTCATGAGGGGTGTGCGCGCCGCCGAATAAGGACGCCCGATTATGCCCGTTCGGCGATGGCCCGCGCAACCTGGGCCGCGAGATCCGCTCGGCCCTCGGCTTTCAACCCGTCCACGATGCCGGCATGATCGGCTTGCGGCCGATTCTGGCTCATCTTCGCCTTACCCTCCAGGCGCGCGATGGGGATGCGAATGCCGACGATGGCGCGCAGCATGCCCTGCACGAAGTCGGCGGGTGCATCCGTCACCTTCCACGGCATGGCGCGCGGCGATTCGTAGTGTTCGGTCAGCCGAGTCACGACATCCAGCAGCGGGGCGGCGTCGTCGAAGGTCTCCAGCGTCCCATAGGCGTGGATGGCGCTGTAGTTCCAGGTCGGCACCACCTTCTCGGTCAGCGCCTTGGTCGCATACAGGGACGGGCTGATGTAGCCGCTGGTGCCCTGGAACACGACCATGGCCTGCACCGAACGGTCGGTGGCGGCAATTTGAGGATTGGCGCGGGCGAGATGCCCGACCAGCGTGCCGTACGGCCCGGCGTCGGGTTCCAACAGCAGCGGCAGATGGCTGGCGACCAAACCGTCGGCGGTCATCGTGACCAAAATCGCGAGGCCGGCGTGCCGGATCGCGTCATGCAGGACATCGATCCGGTTTTCCGCGAAAGCGGAGGGTGTGTACATGGCGGTGGGACTCCTTCCCCGCCTTATTGGCACGAAATGGTCGGGTCAGGCCCGACCATGACGGGGGAGAAGGGGCAGACCAATCCAGACCGTTCAGGCCGCGGCGCGCAAGGCCGCCGCTTTGACGTCCGCGCCGACGCCGCCTTCGAAATTCGCAAAATTCTTCTCGAAGCGGGCCACCAGATCGCGGGCGGTGCGGTCGTAAGCGGCTTTGTCGGCCCAGGAATCGCGAGGGTTCAGCACGCCGTCCGGAATGCCGGGAACGTGGCGCGGGATCGACAACCCGAAGAACGGTTCGGTCTGGAACGCCACCTTCGCCAGGCTGCCGTCCAACGCCCCACGCAGCAGCGCGCGGGTGTGATGGATGCTCATGCGCTTGCCGGTGCCGTAGGCGCCGCCGCTCCAGCCGGTGTTCACCAGCCAGCAGTTGGCGCCGTGTTCGGCGATCAGGTCGGCGAACATCTGGCCGTAGACGGACGGATGGCGCGGCAGGAACGGGTGGCCGAAGCAGGTGCTGAACGTCGCTTTCGGCTCATTCCCGGCGCCCTTCACGGTGCCGGCGACGGTCGCGGTGTAGCCGCTCATGAAATGATACATCGCCTGCGCCGGCGTCAGCTTGGAGATCGGGGGCAGCACGCCGAACGCGTCGCAGGTCAGCATGAACACGTTCTTCGGCTGCCCGCCCTGGCCGGACAGTTCCACGCCGGGGATGAATTCCACCGGATAGCAGGACCGGGTGTTTTCGGTCAGCGAGCCGTCGTCGAGGTCGATCTTGCCATGCGCGTCGGCGACCACGTTCTCCAGCACCGTGCCGAAGCGGTTGGACGCGGCATAGATCGCCGGTTCGGCCTCGGCCGACAGGTTGATCACCTTGGCGTAGCACCCGCCCTCGAAATTGAAGACGCCGTTCGGGCCCCAGCCGTGCTCGTCGTCGCCGATCAGCAGGCGGTCGGGGTCGGACGACAGCGTGGTCTTGCCGGTGCCGGACAGGCCGAAGAACAGCGCGACGTCGCTGTCCTTGCCGATATTGGCGCTGCAATGCATCGGCAGCATGCGCTTGGACGGCAGCAGCCAGTTCATCACGGTGAAGATCGACTTCTTCATCTCCCCGGCGTACTCGCTGCCGGCGATGACAATGAATTTCTGCTCGAACGACAACGCGATCGTGGTGGTGGAGCGGACACCGTCGACCGCCGGATCGGTGTGGAACAGCGGCGCGTGCAGAATGACGTAATCGGGCTCGAAACCGGCCAAATCCTCGGCCGGCGGACGGATGAACATATTGCGGGCGAACAGCGCGTTCCAGGCCTGAGTCGTCACCAGCCGCACCCGCACGCGGTGTTCGGCGTCGGCACCGGCATACAGGTCCTGCGTGAACAGTTCCTGGCCCTGCAGATACGCCTGCACGCGGGATTTCAGGCCGTTGAACTTCTCGGCCGACATGCGCTGGTTGATCTCGCCCCACCAGATGTCGTCGCTGACCGAGGCCTCATCGACCACGAACTTGTCCTTCATGGACCGGCCCGTATGTTCGCCCGTCTCGACCATCAGCGCGCCATCGGCCGACAACCGCCCCTCGTGGCGCCGCAGCGACTCGGCGACCAACGCGGGAGGAAGCAGGTTCGCATGCACCGCGCGGGCGGCGCGCACGCCAGTCCCGGCCAAAGGTTGCGATTTCGACGGTTTATGGGCAGCGGTCACGGGTTGGCTCCTGGACGAAGGCGTCGCTGGTGGGGCGGATCAGCCGGCACCGGCTGCTACTGGGCAGTAGGAGCCTGATTTCCAGCCGATCCGCAAGGGTGTTGGTGTGCAGTGCAGCAAGAAGCCGACCCGGCGACCGGATCGGCTTCCTGTTGTTCCAGGCCTCATTGGCGGGGATTCATGGCAGCATCGTGGCAGCACGCTCGGGCTTCACGCCCGCGCATGACTGGGTTACGGAATTGGATATCGGGACGGGATGCTCGACCCCGGTGACTCCTCGGGTTAGAAGACCCCGCCTTTGCCCCAACCCCCAGCCTTAACCGAGGACGCGCCGCGTGAACCAAGCCATCCCTCCCGCCGCTTTGAACAGTTTGCGGACCGGTCCGACCGAACGCGGCCGCTTCGGCGAGTTCGGCGGTCGTTTCGTGGCGGAGACGCTGATGCCGATCGTGCTCGCGGTCGAACAGGCCTATGCGGAAGCGAAGAAGGACCCCAAATTCCAGGAAGATCTCGCGTGGCACCTGACGCACTACGTCGGGCGCCCGAGCCCGCTGTGGTTCGCGGAGCGGCTGACAAAGCGGCTGGGCGGCGCGAAGGTGTATTTCAAGCGCGATGAGCTGAATCACACCGGATCCCACAAGGCCAACAATTGCATGGGCCAAATTCTTTTGGCTCGGCGGATGGGCAAGACCCGCATCATCGCGGAAACCGGCGCCGGGCAGCACGGCGTGGCGACGGCGACGATGTGCGCGTTGTTCGGGCTTCCCTGCACTGTTTACATGGGCGCGACCGACGTGGCGCGTCAGGCGCCGAACGTGTTCCGCATGAAGTTGCTGGGGGCCGAGGTCGTGCCCGTGACCTCCGGCGCCGGGACGCTGAAGGACGCGATGAATGAAGCGATGCGCGACTGGGTCGCGAACGTGAACGACACTTTTTATATTATCGGCACCGTTGCCGGCCCGCATCCGTATCCGATGATGGTGCGCGATTTCCAGTCCGTGATCGGCGAGGAAGCCAAGGTGCAGATGCAGGCAGCCGAGGGTAGGCTGCCCGACGCCTGCGTGGCGTGCATCGGCGGCGGATCGAACGCGATGGGGCTGTTTCATCCGTTCCTCGATGACACATCCGTGCGGCTGATCGGCGTCGAAGCCGGCGGCCATGGGATCGAAACCGGCGAACACGCCGCGTCCCTGACCGGCGGCCGTCCCGGCGTGCTGCACGGCAACCGGACGTATCTGCTCCAGGATGACGACGGCCAGATCATCGAGGCTCACAGCATCAGCGCCGGTTTGGACTATCCCGGCATCGGGCCGGAGCACTCCTGGCTGCACGATATCGGCCGCGTCGAATACGTGTCCGCGACCGATAACGAGGCGCTGGACGCGTTCCAGCTCTGCACAAGGACCGAAGGCATTATTCCCGCGCTGGAACCGGCGCATGCCTTGGCTTACGTCACGAAACTGGCCCCGACGATGGATGCGGATAAAATTATTCTGATGAACCTGTGCGGCCGCGGCGACAAAGACGTCGCCACCGTCGCCGCCCACATGGGGGTGACGCTGTGAGCCGCATCGCCGCCCGCTTCGCCGCGCTCAAGAAAGAAGGCCGCGGCGCGCTGATCCCGTTCCTGGAAGCCTGGGACCCGGATGAGGCGACCTCCAAAGCGCTGCTGCGCGGCATGCCGGGCGCGGGAGCCGATTTGATCGAGATCGGCATGCCCTTCACCGACCCCATGGCCGACGGTCCCATCATCCAGGCCGCCGCGCGCCGAGGCCTGCTGGCCGGCGTGAAGGTGCGGTTCATCCTGGATATGGTGCGGGAATTCCGTTTGGACGACCAAGCGACCCCGATCGTGCTGATGGGCTACCTGAACCCGATCCTGTCCTACGGCCCGCAAAAATTCTGCGAGGACGCGGCGAGGGCCGGGGTCGACGGGCTGATCATCGTCGATCTGCCGACCGAGGAAGCCGATCTGCTGCTGCCGCACACGGCCGCGAATGGCATCGATTTCATCCGGCTGGTGGCGCCGACGACCGACGATACGCGGATGCCGCATGTGCTGAACGGGTCCTCCGGCTTCGTCTACTACGTCAGCATCACCGGCATCACCGGCACCCGCTCGGCGTCGTCCGCCGATCTGGCGGCGGCGATTCCGCGGATCCGGCGGGTGACGGACCTGCCGATCGCGATCGGGTTCGGGGTGCGGACCCCGGCGCAGGCGGCGGAGGCATCCCGGGTCGCGGACGCGGCGGTGGTGGCCTCGGCGCTGATCGATACGCTGGCGGGGAACCTGGACGCCGACGGGAAGGCGAAGCCGGGGACGGTGGAAAAGGTGCTGGCGCAGGTCAAGGCACTGGCGGACGGGGTTCGGGGGTAAAGCGCGAAGGGGTTGAGCCGGCGCGGAACGCTCGACACGCCGTGACCGATGACGAACGCGGGGCCGTCCTGGATACGAACCCGGATGAGCTTGCGGTACCAGCGAAACCGGTCATGATTTCCCCCGATCAGCATAAACGGGAGATAACGGCCATGCCGCACGCAGCCCTTCGGTCCATCCTGCCGGCCATGGGATGGCAATCCGCGCAGGCGGACACTGTCAGCTTCAGCGGCGGCACCGACCCCGTTCTGCCGACGCCGTTCCGCGTCGGCGTGGCGGGCGCGGCGACTTTGGCCGCTACCGGTATCGCCGCCGCTGGCCTTTGGGAACAGCGGGGCGGCAAGAAGCAACCCATTGCCGTCGATGTCCGGCAATCCACGGCGTCGTTGCGCTCCGGCCAATACATGAAGCTGGGGGATGGGCAGGTGTCGCACGCCCGCAACTCCGTCATGGGCATTTATCCGACCAAGGACGGGCGCTGGAGCTATCTGCACTGCAATTTCCCCAACCACCGCGCCGCCGCGCTGTCGGTGCTGGGCGTGCCCGAGGATCGGGACGCCGTCGCTAAAGCCGTAATGAACTGGAACGCGCTGGACTTGGAAGAAGCGATCATCGCGGCGAAGGGCGCCGGCGGCATGGTGCGCACGCATGTGGAATGGGCGGCGCATCCGCAATCTGCCGCCATCGCGGCGTTGCCGTTGCTGGAAATCATCAAAATCGGCGATGCCCCCGTGGAACCGTTGCCCGAGGGCAAGCGGCCGCTCTCCGGTGTCCGCGTACTGGACCTGACGCGCGTTTTGGCCGGACCCACCTGCGCTCGGACGTTGGCCGAACACGGCGCCGATGTGCTGAAAATTACCGGCAAACATCTGCCGAATATCGGCTACCAGGAATTCGATACCGGCCACGGCAAACTGTCGGCGCATCTCGATCTGCGGGAGCAGGCGGATGTGGACACGCTGCGCGGGCTGGTGGCGCAAGGCGATGTGTTTTCCCAAGGCTACCGCCCCGGCACGTTGGGCGGGCGCGGACTGTCGCCCGAGGAACTGGCCGCGATCCGGCCGGGGCTGGTTTACGTGTCGCTGTGCGCGTTCAGCCATGCCGGGCCTTGGGCGTCTCGGCGCGGATTCGATACGGTGGTGCAGACCGTCAGCGGCATTGTGGCGCGTCAGGCGGAAGTCGTTCCGGGCAAGACTCCGGCCCCGTATTTCTATCCCGTTTCGGCCATCGACTACTGCACCGGCTACTTGATGGCGGCCGGCGCGATGGAGGCTTTGCGGCGCCGAGCGACCATCGGGGGTAGCTGGCTGGTGCGGATTTCGCTGGCGCAGGTCGGGAAATGGATTGTCGATCTCGGTGAGGTTTCCGGGGACGCGGCGCGCGGGGCGCCGGCTGAATTTACCCCGGCCGAACTGGAAAAATGGTCGATGGTGTCGGACACGCCGGCCGGGAAGTTGCGGCATTTAGGCCCCGTGGTCGGGCTGCCGGAGACGCCGCCGCACTGGGCACGTCCATCGGTGCCTTTGGGATATAATAAGCCGGAATGGCCGGCGCGATAGGAGGACTCGTTATGGCTCTCGATCTGATTGTCAAAGGCGGTACCATCGTCGATGGCTCCGGCGGCGGCCGCTACAAGGCGGATGTGGGGATGAAGGACGGCCGGATCGTGGAGATCGGGCGAATCCGAGCGCAGGCGCAACGCGTGGTGAACGCGGATGGGCTGATCGTGGCGCCTGGGTTCATCGACGGGCATACGCATATGGATGCGCAGGTGAACTGGGACCGGAATGGCACTTGTTCCTGCTGGCATGGCGTCACCACCGTGATCATGGGCAATTGCGGCTTCGCTCTGGCGCCGTGCCCGCCGGATCAGCGGGAATGGTTCGCGCGGTGTCTGAGCGCGGTCGAGGATATTCCGCTGGAATCCATGATGACCGGGATCGACTGGAACTGGGAAACGTTTCCGGAATATCTGGCGACAGTGCAAAAGCTGCCGAAGGGGCTGAATTACGGCGCCTATATCGGTCATTCCGCCTTGCGGATGTATACCATGGGCGAACGGGCGCTGTCGGAAGCGGCGACGGACGACGATATCGCGCGCATGGTCGCCTCGGTAAAGGAAGCGATCAAGGCCGGGGCGATGGGGTTCTCCAGCTCGCGGGCCGGGACGCATGTGACGCCGGACGATACGCCGGTGGCGAGCCGGATCGCGGAATGGTCGGAAATCGATGCGCTGGTCGGTGCGATGGCCGATCTGAATGCCGGCATTTTCCAGGTAGGGCCGGAGGTCAGCAGCGGCCCGGCACAGCGGGTTTTCCTGGAGCGGTTGAAACGCGTGGCGTTGGAATCCGGGCGTCCGACGATGTTCGGCACGATTTCGACCAAGCAGGGGGAACGGCCGAATTCGCACCGGTATCAGTTGGATTACATCGATGAATGCGTCGCCGCTGGCGCGCGCATGTTCGGGCAGACGACGACGAAATCGATCAATGCGATATTCTCGTTGAAATCCTATTTGCCGTTCGATTTTCTCCCGAACTGGAAAGCGCTGCGGGCGCTGCCGCTGGACGAACAGAAGCGGCGGATGGCCGATCCGGCTGTGCGTCGGGCGCTGGTGGCGGATGAAGCCGGCATGAAGCCGAAAGGGCTGGAATTCCAGGGCGGCGGTGCGGCGACGACCGATCCTCGGAAGCCCGATTACGGCAATCTGTTCGCCATGCGCGATGTCGCTTGGGACGATCCGACCGTTGCGTCCTTGGCCGCGCAAAAAGGGCAGCACCCGGTGGAGGTCATGATCGATCTGATGCTGGCGAACGAAAATCAGGTGTTTATCCAGCCGCTGGTGAACGAATCGCCGGACGATATTCTGGATATGATGCGCCATCCCTGGACGCTGACCACATTCTCGGACTCCGGGGCGCATGTGTGTCAGGAGATGGGGTCTTCGTTGCAGACCCATATGCTGAGTTATTGGGTGCGGGCGAAGAAGGCGTTCACGCTGGAAGAAGCTGTTCGTAAATTGACGTTCGACAATGCCAACGCCTGGGAACTGAACGATCGCGGATTGGTGCGTACCGGTTTCGCAGCCGATTTGGTGTTGTTCGACGAAGCGACCGTGCGTCCGTCGATGCCCACCGTGGAATCCGATCTGCCCGGCGGCGCTCGTCGGTTGGTGCAGAAGGCCGAGGGGATCGCGGCGACGATCGTGAACGGGCAGGTTGCATTCGAAAATGGGGTGCCGACGGGCGTGGCGTCCGGCGTGTTGTTGAAGGGGCGCGGCGCGGAATAACCGCGCCACGCCGTCCCCATCACATATGCTGCGCGACCCAGGCCTTCAGCTTGGCCTTGGGATGCGCGCCGACGAGTTGCGCGACCGGGGCGCCGCCCTTGAACATGATCATCGTCGGGATGCCGCGGACGCCGTACTTGCCGGGGGACATGGGGTTGTCGTCGATGTCCACCTTCGCGACGGTCAGGCGGCCGGTCAGCTCGCCGGCGATCTCTTCCAGCGACGGGCCGATCATCTTGCAGGGGCCGCACCATTCCGCCCAGAAATCCACCAGCACGGGGCCCGCGGCCTTCAGGACATCGGTGTCGAAGCTGTCGTCGGTGACGGCTTTGGTATTGTCGTTCATCTCAGGCCTCATGAGGTTGAAGGGGGAGGAGCGGGCTCAAGCCGCGTGCGACGCGGGTCTGGGTTCGTGCGGATCGAGGTTCTCGTCGCCCAGCATGACAACTCGCGCCTCCCGCGTCCAGATCAGCGCGCATACCACCGGTCTGCCTGGGAAAATCGCCCGCAAAACCGCTCGGTACAGCGCCATCTGACGGAGGTACAGGACCGGGGTTTCCGCCGCCGATTCGGGCGGACGGCGGTTGGTTTTGAAATCCGCCAGCAGCACGCGGTCGGGCAGGACGGCCAACCGGTCCACCAGCCCGCCGATCACGGACCCGCCGATGACGCCGGTCAGGGGCACCTCCGCCTTGCTGCCGGGGCCGAACAAGGGGGCGAGGTCCGGGTGATCCAGGATGCCCAGGACTTCCGCCACGACCGCCGGCACCGATCCGGGCGTCAATCCATGGCCGGGACGGTCGAGGTACTGGCGCGCGGCCTCGGCCCGGTCGCTGGCGGACAGGCTGGGCAGATGTTGCAACAAAGCGTGGATCAGTTGCCCGCGTTGGAAGCGGTCCCCCTCTGCCATGCGTTCCACCAGGGGGGATGCGGCGGCGGGGACCGACCCCAGTTCCACCCCGTCCGGGCGGCTGGGCGCGAGCGGTTGCGGGCGGGCGGGTTCGGCCGGCACGGGTGCGGCGTGCCAAGCGGGCGCGCGTCCGACCCAGAACGGCATGGCGTCCGAGGCCTCGCTCCGGACGGCTGGCGATCGGGAGTCGGCCTTGAGGGTCTGCGGTGACGACAGCCGCAGCGCGTCGCCCCAGTCCCCGAAGGGCACGTGTTCGGCCGGGAGGCCTTCGAACCCGCGCGCGACCAGCGTGTACCAGGACGCCTCGTTCACCGCCCGCTTCGGCTGCCAGCCGCAGACGACCAGCCGGTCCTCCGCGCGGGTCAGCGCGACGTAGAGCAGGCGATTGTATTCCTCGATGGCGCGCCCGGCGATGGCGGCGCGCAGGCGATCCACGGCGGCGCAGCGCAAATCCTTGTTCGGTGACCACAGCGGCACGGCGATGCCGGTGTCCGGGTCGGTGGCCCAGACGATTCCGGGCTCGTTCGGCGGCAGCCCGGTCGTGTCCGGCAGGATCACCAGCGGCGCCTGCAAACCCTTGGCGCCATGCACGGTCATGACGCGCACCAGATCGCCGGCCGCCTCGGCCTCCCGCTTCACCTCGGCGCCGGAGCGGCGGATCCAGTGCAGAAATCCTTGCAACGACGGCGGGTGGATGGCGCTGTAAGTCAGGGCGGCGTTCAGGAGTTCGGCGATGGGTTCCGCCGCCTCCGGCCCCAGCCGAGCGAACAGGCGGGCGCGGCCGCCGAGGGCGCCAAGTGCCTCGGCCAGCAGGGCGTAGGGCGTGGCGTAATCGACGCGGGCCTGGAGGGTGGCGAAGAAGTCCCAGGCCGTCCGCCATTTCGGGTTTTCGTCCGCGCGGGTGCGCAGCGCGTCGGCCAGCGATCCATGGCGGTTGACGGCCAGCGGCATCAGATCGTCGTCGTTCAGGCCGCCGAGCGGGCTGGTCAGGAAGCAGGCGAAGGTGAGGTCGTCCTCGGGCAGCAGCAGGGCATCGCCGAGCGCCATGAGATCCTGGACGGCGGGCTGTTCCGTCAGAACCATGCGGTCCAGCCCGGCGACCGGGACGCCTCGGGTTTTCAGCGCGCGGACCAAGGCAATCGCAAACGCATTGCGGCGGCGGACCAGGACCATCACGTCGCCGGGCGCCAGCGGCCGGCCCCGGCTTTCGAGAATAACCGATCCGTTGGTCTGTTCGCCGATCCAGTCCGCCAGCCGTTCGGCCAGCACCTGCATGGCGTCGCTTTGGGACTGGTTGGTGTCGTGGATTTCGGTGGGATCGGACACCGGGGCGTCGGGCACGGGGGCCAGCGGCCAGAGTTCGACCGTGCCGGCGTGACCGGACCGGTCCGCCAGATGCGCCAGGGCCTCGCCGGGGTTGACGACGCCCGCGGCGGCGGCCGGGTTGGCGAACACCGCATCGACCAGCCGCAGCACCGGATCGACGGAGCGGAAGGACACGTCGAGCGTCAGGTCCTCCCACGTCTCCCCGGCGCGCGTCACCAGCCCGCCGATATGGCGGCGGGAGGATTCGAACGTCGCCACGTCGGCGCCCTGGAAGCCGAAGATGGATTGCTTGCGGTCGCCCACGGCGAAGACGGTGCGCCGCTGGTCCCGAGCACCGAGGCCGGCGAAGAACTCGTTGCTCAGGGAATGGGCGATGTGCCATTGTTGGGGCGCAATGTCCTGCACCTCGTCCAACAGAATATGATCGATGCCGCCGTCGAGTTTATACAGCACCCAGGCGGCGCCGGGGTCGTGCAGCAACGCGGCGGTGCGGACGATCAGATCGGCATAGTCCAGCAATCCGGTGCGTTCCTTGTGCGCGGTGTAGGTGCGCAGGACCGGGGTGGCCAGAGTCATCAGCGCGGCGGAGACGCTGGCGACCTGGAGGGCTTTGATCCGATCGAAGACGTCCACGATGCGGTTGGCCTCGCGGACGAAGACGTCGGCGAGATCGGCGTGTTTTTCGGCGGCGGCCTTGTTGACGTGGGCGCCGGGTTCGCGCGGCTTGCCGTCCTTGCGCAGGAACAGCGTGGCCCAGGACGCCCAGTTTTCTGCCCTCAGTTCGGCGTCCAGGCTCAGCCAGTCGAGGATTTCCAGCGCGTGTTTCCTGATGGCGGGGGAGCCGATGGCGGCCACCAGCGTCGCGGCGTCGCGCAGCGCCGGTTCCTCCTGCCAGTGCACCGCGTTGGCGATAATCTTAGCCGGATCGGTCTCGGTGATGCCCAGCGCCCGCCGTTGGGCGGCGGGGAGGTTGGGGTGAAGCAGCGCCTCATCCAGCCGGTCGCGGTCGTTTTGCAGGGCTTTGACGTGCTGGCCGAACTGATCGGCGGTGGCGAGGCCGGCCAGCGTGCGCAAAGCATCGGTCATGCGGTCGGTTTCGGCCTCGGCCAGCATGGCCTCCCGCGCCTCGGTCAGGGCGTCGTCGGCGTCGCGGTCGTCCACGAGCTGGAAATGCGGCGACAGCGCCGCCTCCAGCGGGAAGCGGCGGAGCAGGGATTGGCAGAAGGCGTGGATGGTGCCGATGCGCATCCCGCCGGGCAAGTCGAGCACGCGGGCGAACAGCGCTCGGGCTGTCTGGCGCAGCCGGTCGTTGGGCGTCAGCGCGAGTTTCCGCAGTTCCTCATCCAGCGTGGCGTCATCGAGCGTGACCCAGCGCCCGAGCAGCTTTTGCAGCCGGATGGACATCTCGGCGGCGGCGGCCTTGGTGAAGGTCAGGCACTGGATGCGTTCGGGCGAGACTCCCGGCGTGAGCATCAGGCGCAGGAGCCGATCGGTCAGAAGCTTGGTTTTCCCCGACCCTGCGGACGCGGCGACGAAAGCCGACACGGTCGGGTCCGAGGCACTGAGCTGAGTGCGGTTGGCGCGGGCGCGGGGGGACTCAGTGGACGCCGCAAACCCGTCATGGTCGGGCCTGACCCGACCAACTCTTGCCAATAGGCCTGAGGTGGTCGGGTCA
>CAITUP010000081.1 GCA_903895595.1 uncultured Acetobacteraceae bacterium
CAACTCAGGCCAATGGGGTATCGCCAAAAAAACCTCGCAATTTCTACGCGCCTCAAATCGCCAGAGTTGGTCGGGTCAAGCCCGACCATGACGATGAAGAGGTGACGACCGCCATAATGAGAACTGCTGCATTCGAGTTCGACAAATCGAGCGACGGATGCGATTCAAATACCCTCCGCGGCTCCGAATATGGATGACCGTTCGCCAAGGGAGCCTTGCGGCGCCCTTTGGTTTTTCTATCCCCGACGCGCCACCACGATCAAAAACGGCGCCCCGATCAGCGCCGTCAAGACCCCCAGCGGCGGGGCCTGCGGCAGAACCAGCGGCATTAGCCGCGTCGCCATGTCGGCTGCCAAAAGCAGCGCCGCGCCCCCCAGACACGCGGCCGGCAGCAGTGCCCCGGGGCGCTCCCCCACGAAGGGACGCAGCAGATGCGGCACCGCCAGCCCCACGAACCCAATACCTCCGGCGACAGAAGCACTCGCCCCTGCCACCAGCGCGGTGCCGATCGCGGCGTTGCGTAGCGTGCGGGATGGCGGTTGCCCCAGGCTAACAGCGGTATCCTCCCCCAGCGTCAAAGCGTCCAAACCGGGACCGAGGCGCAGCAGCAGCCACACCCCCGCCAGGATCGGCGGCACCGCCAGCGCCACATGCGACAGCGTCCGGTCCTGCAACCCGCCGAGCAGCCAGAAGGTGATTTCGGCCAGGGCGAAGGGGTTGGGGGCGAGCGACAGTGCCAGCGCCAACAGGGACGATGCGATCGCCGACACCGCGACCCCCGCCAGGATCAGCGACGGACCCGATGGCGCTCGGCCGGCAAACGTCAGCAGCAACACCGCCCCTACCCCGGCACCCGCGAGTCCGCCCAGCGGCAGCAGCGGCGCGAAGGACGCCGCCAGTCCCCAGTAGAAGACCAGCGCCGTTCCCAACCCGGCGGTTCCGGTGATTCCCAAAAGGCCCGGATCGGCCAGCCGGTTGCGCAGCGCGCCCTGCAACACCGCGCCGCTCAGTCCCAGGCCGCCGCCGATTGCCAGCCCCAGCAGCGTCCGCGGCAGGCGGATTTCCAACAATATCGCGCCATCGGGCCAAGCCAGCGTGCCATCGCCCACCAGCAGCGACAGGACCGCCAACACGCTCGTAGCCACGCCGATCCGCCCGATCATCGCGCGAGCATCGCCACGGCCCGAGCCGACCAAGGGCCGGCGCACAACGTCAGCGCGGGTGGTAAATACCGCCGCGGAATGCTCGCCAGGACGGGCGCGCGCAGCATCTCGGTCGCCAGAGACGGAAACGTGGGCGTATCCGGCAGGATCAGCAGATCGGGCGGGTGCCGCAGCAGCGTCTCGATCCCCATGCGCCCGCCGTTCGCGGCGTTGGTCAGGCCGGCGGCCTGGATGACCGCACCCATCGGGCCGTCCGGCCCGGCGGTGTAACCCCTCGGCTCCCACGCGATGGCGCTCGGCCGCGGACCGGGCACACCTACCGATGCCAGCGTCGCTTCCATCGCCGCGATCAGCCGCTCGGCCCGGTCTGGGACGCCCAATATATCGGCGGCTTCGCGGGTCGCACGCGCGATGCCGCCGAAATTCTCCGGCAGGTCAAGGCGCCGCACGGGAATGCCGAAGCGTTCGAGCTGCGCGACCGTGGTTTGCGCCCCATACCGAGCGGCCAAAACCAGATCTGGGTGCAGCGCTAAAACCGCCTCGGCCGCTGCTCGAATCTGAGGAAACCGCCGGGCGCCGGCTGCCACGAACGATAACGCGGGATCGCGGGCCAACGACGACAGGGCAACAATCTTCTCGGGCGCCAACAACACCAGCATCTGATCCGTACACAGGTTCAGCGACACCACCCGTTCGGCGGCCCGGACCGGGGCGGCCAACAGCAGCAGGACCGCGATCCAGCGGATCACAGCACGATCACGCCGTGCTGTTTGGCTTTCTCCTCCGGCTCGACATGGATGGTGACGACCAGATGCTCCATCTCAGCGCGTAGCGCGTCCTCGATCCGGTCGCAGATTTCGTGCGACGCGGCCACGGTCATCGATCCCGGCACGACAAGGTGGAATTCCAGGAAGGTCAAGCGGCCGGCGACACGGGTGCGCAGGTCGTGCGCCTCGATCGCGCCCGATGCGGCCCCCGCGACCAAAACGCGAATGCGATCCAGCACGGCCGGTTCGGGGGCCACATCCATCAACCCGCCGGCCGAGGAAAACACCATGTGCAAACCCGAATACAATACATAGAGTCCCGTCAGCGCCGCGATCACGGGGTCCAGCACCAGCATGCCGCTGAGGATCGCGATCGCGACCCCGGCGGCGATCCCGAGCGATGTCACCACATCCGCCATCAGATGCTTGCCGTCCGCGACCAAAGCGGGGGACCGCAACCGCCGCCCCACCCGGCCCAGCACCAGCGACCAACCGCCGTTCACCAGCGTCGCGACGGCGTTCAACGCCAGTCCCTGCAACGGCCAGGCCAAAGGCTGCGGATTGAGCCACACGTGAAACGCATGGGCGAAAATGGACAAGGCGGCGACGATGATCAGCACGCCCTCGATCACGGCGGCGAAAATCTCCGCCTTGTCGTGCCCGAACGGATGATTGGCGTCGGCGGGAATCGCGGCGAAGCGCAACGCGACCAGTGCGACGGCGCTGGCGGCCACGTTGACGATGCTTTCCAGCGCGTCCGAGTACAGCGCCGCGCTGCCGGTTACCCACCAGGCCGCGCCTTTCAATCCAAGCACCAGACAGCCCAAAGCGATGCTGCCGAGCGCGATGCTTTCTCCGCGACCCATGCCGGCGGTCTAGCAGATGGGCGGTGCGGCCGGAAACGCTATGTTCGCATCAGCCTGACGCGAAGGGGCTTCAACACGAACAGCGCCAGCACCACGACCAGAATATTGGCGGCGGCCGCGATCAGGAACACGGTGCCCCAACTGCCGGTCGCGCCCTTCAGCACGTTGGCGAACGGCACCAGGAAGGCCGAGGTGCCTTTCGCGGTGTACAGCATAGCGGCGTTGGTGGTGGCGTATTTCGGGCCGAACGTATCGGTGCAGGTGGAAGGGAACAGCGAGAAAATCTCCCCCCAAGTGAAGAAGATCAGCCCGGCGCACAGCACGAACATCCAGGGGGAGCCGCCGATCCAGGCCAGCAGCCCGTAGCTGGCGGCTCCCAGGGTAAAGGCAATGGCCATCGTCGCTTCCCGCCCGATACGGTCCGACACGGCGCCGAAGAAGGGGCGGGCGAAGCCGTTCAACACATTGTCCACCACCAGCGCGACGCTGAGGGTCGTGGCGCCGAAGAAAATCGCGGTGTTGGAGATGCCGTAGTCCTTGGCGATCGGGGCAAGCTGCGCGGTGGCCATCAGGCCGCTGGCAGACACCATCGTGAACATGACGTACATCAGCCAGAAGATCGGCGACCGCAGGACCTGGCCGGGGGAGAAGCTACGGACGGATTGCTTGACAACCGAGGACGGAGCTTGCGGCAGCACCACGGTCTGGGTCGGCCCCCGCAACACCTGCGACACCGCCAGCAGCACCAGCCCCTGACCGATCCCGAACCAGAGGAAGGCCGACGCATAGCCCTCGGAAGCGATCAGGATACGGATCGGAATCACGGTCACCGCCGCACCGGCCCCAAAACCGGCGGCGGTCAACCCAACCGCCAAGCCCCGCCGGTCGGGAAACCACTTCACGGCGTTGCCGACGCAGGTGGCATAGATCGCCCCGGCGCCCGTGCCGGAAATCGCCGCACCCGCGTAGAGCAGAGGCAGCGACTCAGCGACGCCGTTGATCGCCCAGCCGATCCCGACCAGCAACCCGCCGAACGCCACCGTGGTCCTCGGCCCGCTCAATGGCCCCAGGCGATCGACCCAGGCGCCCGCGGCGGGGGTCAGCCAGGTCTCGGTCGCGATGAAAATGCTGAAAGCCCACTGTATCCCGGCGATATCCCAGCCACGGGCCTGATGCATGGGATCGACGAAGAGCGTCCACGCGTATTGCAGGTTGGCGATCAGCGCCATGCACAGCACGCCCAGCCATAGCTGAACCCACCGTCCAGCTGGCGGCGTTACGGTCGTAGTGGAGATCGAGACGGTGACTCCCTGTGGGTTCTTGTTCTTCGGTCCCCACGCCATAGCGCAGCAACCCGCGCGCTGTCCCCTAATTCTTCACGGGTTTGAGAGTCCGCAAATAAGCGACCAGAGCATTCATGTCGTCGTCCCGCATTGTCTTGTACCAGTCGAACGCCATCAACCGCACGAGTTGCCGCCCATCCGGCCGCACCCCAGTACGCAGCGTGGCCTTGACCTGCGCGTCGGTCCAGCGCGCCATCCCGTCCGGATTGGCGCGTGTCAGGTTGGGGGAGAGCAACACGCCCCCCGCCGGCGCCGGCAATTCCCGTCCGCCAGCCCCGAGATGCGCCTCATCCAGGCGCCCCTTCACACGCGGCGTGTGGCATTCCAGGCAATGGCCTACGGTAGCGAGGTAGCGGCCGTAACCCACTTGGTTTTGCCGAGGCACATCCGGCACGTGCGTAACCGGCGGACCGTAAGCCGGCGGTAATGGGATGTTGAACTTCGATTTTTCTACCGCGTGCCGCACGGGGGGCGCCGAGCGCAAGGCCGCGACGATGGCTCGCACGTCGCTGTCGGACATGTCGCGATAGAACTCGATCGGCATCGGCGGCCCGATGATGGAACCATCCGGCCGCTTACCCTCCCGGATCGCCGCGACGATCTGGGTGTCCGTCCAGGCCCCGATCCCAGTTTCCCGGTCCGGCGTGATGTTCGGGGCGACCGCTCGGAATTCCGGCAATTCGATCGCGAAGCCGCCCGCGAGTTCCTGCCCGGGTATAACCTCGCCTTGCGGACCCCGGGTCGCATGGCAATTGCCGCAGGCTACGATGCCGTTCAGCAAATAGCGCCCGCGCGCGATGTCGCCGCCATCCGCCAGCACCGGACCGGCAAACACCGCCAGTCCCAAGGCCACCGCCATGCCCCACACCGATCCGCGCATACCGCCCTCCCGAAACCGCCGCCGAATGGGCGGTTTTTATGGGATCGGGCGGCGACATGGCAACCGGTCTCAGACCGGCATCATGTGCATACAATCGCCGCGCCGGCCGGCGCGGAACAGGAATTCAACCAAATGGCCGATCTCAGGCAATACACGCGATTTGGTGACGCCGGTGAGGTTCCACAGCTCCTCGACCGCATCCACGGCACCAACGAGGCCGGGCTCATTCCCGGTCAGCATCAGGATCGGCAGGCCGGGATCGTGATCGGCCACCTGCATCATCACGTGGCACCCGTCCTGCCCACGCCCCTCCAGCTCCGCGATCACCGCCATCGGACGATGCCGCCGCAGCATCGGACCGACCGGGATGTCCGTCGGCACGATCTCGACCCCGAAACCCAAAAATTCGCAGATATTATCGAGCACGGAACCGACTTCGGTATTATCGCTGACCACCACGACCACGGCCTCGCAAGCGACAACGGCCTGGGTGGCTATTTCGATTGGGGTGAAACTATCTGGGATCACAATCGTATTGACATGGGTCATGGCAGCCTCTCGGGTTCGGAATGATCGCCTCTGGTGACAGGAGTGTGTTCCGAACCGGCCGCGCGCTACAGACCCGTCAGCGTGAATTGCGCTCACGGTTCCGTGAATTATCGTTAAATGGGTCATTCAGGGGTTTACGGCGCTGCCTTCCCGGTCGCGGCGCCGAGTCGCGTCCAACAGCTTGCGGTTTCGCGCCTATAGGCGGAAACTGGCCTCAACCAGTTTCATAGGGAGCGACGCCCATGTCCAGCGCATACGATCTCGTCATCCGCGGCGGTACCATCATGGATGGCAACGGCGGCACCCCATACATCGGCGACGTCGCGGTCAAGGACGGCAAAATAGCCGCCGTCGGCACCGTTACCGGCTCCGGCGCCGAGGAAATAGATGCCAAGGGTCTGGCCGTCACCCCCGGCTTCGTGGACATCCATACCCATTACGACGGTCAGGCGATGTGGGACTCCCACCTCGCGCCGTCGTCCTGGCACGGCGTCACCACCGTGGTCATGGGCAATTGCGGCGTCGGTTTCGCCCCTGTCCGTCCCGACACGCGCGAAAAAGTCATCGCGCTGATGGAGGGCGTGGAAGACCTGCCCGGCCCCTGCCTGAACGAAGGCCTCGCCTTCGACTGGGAAACATTCGGCGAGTACCTCGCCGCGCTCGGCCGCCGCAAACACGACATCGATTTCTGCGCGCTGCTGCCGCACGCCCCGATGCGCGTCTATGTCATGGGCGATCGTGCCATGGCGCTGGAGGACGCAAACCAGGAAGACATCGCCCGCATGCGCGAACTCACCGCCGAGGCGGTGCGCGCCGGCGCCTGGGGTTTCTCCACATCGCGGACCATCGCGCACAAAACCCTGGCGGGCGACCCGCACCCGGGCCTGCGTGCCGCCGAGAACGAACTGATGGGGATCGCGCTCGGCCTGAAGGACGCGGGCTGGGGCATGATCGAGATGACGTCCGACTGGAACACCCCCGACCCGGCGACCGAGTTCGCCATGGTCCGCCGCATCATGGAAGCGAGCGGCCGGCCGCTGGTGTTCTCCATCAACCAGCGCCACGATCGGACCGAGGCCTGGAAGGACCTGTTGTCGCTGTCCGGCCAAGCCTACGCCGACGGCCTGAACATCCGCTGCGTCGCGCCCCCGCGCCCGATCGGCGCGCTGCTCGGCCTCACCGGATCGCAGAACCCGTTCATGGGCACCCGCACCTACCGGTCCATCGCGCATCTGCCGCTGGAGGAACGCGTCGCGAAGATGCAGGACCCCGCGATCAAGGCCGCGATCGTTTCGGAGGACCCGAAGGAATTCAACACCTGGTCGCTGTTCGAACGCGTCGGCTTCGCGCGCATGTTCCGCTTCGCCGATCCGTTGAACTACACGCCTGCGCGCGAGGATTCGATCACCGCCATCGCCGCACGCGAGGGACGCACGGCGGAGGATGTCGCCTACGACATGCTGATCGAGGACGGCGGCAAGAACTTCATCTTTGCCTGCATCGTGAACTACGCGAACTACGACATGGAAGCGGTGAAGACCATGTACGCCGAACAGCATGTCATCCCCGGCCTGTCGGACGGTGGCGCGCACGTGGCGTTCATCTCCGACGCGTCGTTCCCGACGTTCCTGTTCAGCTACTGGGGCCGGGATCGGGAAGACGGGCGGATGCCGCTGCACGATCTGGTACGCCGCCAGACGAAAGTGCCCGCGACGTTCGCCGGATTGACGGACCGTGGCGTCCTGGCGCCGGGGATGAAGGCGGATATCAACGTCATCGACTTCGACCGGTTGGGACTGGAGCGGCCGGAGATGGTCGTAGACCTGCCGGCCGGCGGGCGTCGTTTGATGCAGAAGGCTCGGGGGTATGTCGCGACCGTGAAGGCCGGGCAGGTGACGTACCGGGATGGGGTTGCCACGGGGGCGCTGCCGGGTGGGTTGGTGCGGCGGGAATTGGTGGGATAGGCGAGCCGAGGGCGAATAGCCTCGCAAGGATACATCGTAGCGATCCTGCTATCGCGCTGACATGAACAGGCGGGGGTTTGTTTTGCCCCCGCCTCCCGTCATTTCACCCCAACCGCTCGATAATCGTGACATTCGCCGTCCCACCGCCCTCGCACATCGCCTGTAGCCCGAACCGTCCGCCGGTGCGTTCCAATTCATGCAGCATCGTCGTCATGATCCGCGCCCCGGTCGCCCCGATCGGGTGCCCAAGCGAAATGCCGCCGCCGTTGGGGTTCAGACGTTCGTGTGTCACCGGCGTCTCCGCCAGCAAGGCCATGGGGACGGACGCGAAGGCCTCGTTGCACTCCACGATGTCCAGATCGTCCCATCGCAGGCCGGAGCGCTGCATCGCCCGCTTTGTCGCCGGGATAGGGGCGGTGAGCATCATGATGGGGTCGTCGCCCATGACGCTCATATGGTGGATGCGTGCCCGAGGGGTCAGGCCGTAGCGTTTCAACGCGGCCTCCGACACGATCAACACCGCCGCCGCCGCGTCGCAGGTTTGGCTGGACACCGCCGCTGTCAGCAGCGGGAAGCCCGGCAGCGGCTGCAACGCCGCCATTTTCTCCAGCGAGGAGGCGCGCGGGGTTTCATCCCGCGTCACGCCGTTCAGGGGGACGATTTCGCGGTCGAAGCGGCCCTCGGCCTGTGCGGCCAAAGCGCGGTTGTTGCTCTCCAGCGCGAAGATTTCCATGGCTTCGCGGGTAAAGCCCCATTTTTCGGCGATCATCGAGGCGCCGCGGAACTGCGATACCTCCTGCGTGCCGAAGCGGGCGACCCAGCCCTCGCTGCCCAGGAACGGATCGCCGAGGCCCAACGGCGCCGCCGCCCCGAACGCATAACCGATGGGAATCTGCGACATCGTCTGCACGCCGCCGGCGATGACGACGTCCTGGGTGCCGCTCATGACCGCCTGCGCGGCGAAATGGATCGCCTGTTGGGACGACCCGCACATGCGGTCGATCGTCACGCCCGGCACCGTCAGCGGCAGCCCGGCCGCGAGCCAGCAGGTGCGCGCTATATTAAAGGACAACGGCCCGACGGCGTCGATGGCACCGAACACGACGTCGTCGTAGTCCTCGGCCGGGATCGCGTTGCGGTCCACGATGTTGCGCAGCACGTGGCCGCCGAGATCGGCCGGATGCACCTGCGCCAACCCGCCGCGACGGCGGCCGGTGGGGGTGCGGATGGCGTCGACGATATAGGCCTGGGTCATGGTTTCTCCAGCACGACTTGGGTTTGCGTGACTTTGGCGGCGAGGCGCCCGTTCTCATGCCGCAAGCTGGTTTCCCACACTTGCGTCCGGCGGCCGCGATGCAGCGGGATCGCCTCCGCGATCAATCTGGCGCCGGAGGGGGTGGCGGCGAAGAAGTTGGTCTTGCTCTCTATAGTGGTCGTGTTCTGCCCCTTGCGCAGGTTCATGACCGTGGCGAAGGCGCCGACGGTATCCGCGAAGGCCATGATGCCGCCGCCGTGGATGGTGTCGAAATCGGTACATAAATCCGGGCGCACCGTCAGCTCCGCCACCAGACGGTCCTTTTCGGCGTGCGTGATGACCATGCCCAGATGCCTGGCAAGAGGCGGCAGAAGGGCTTGCAGCGTCGCGATGTCCATGGGCGTCCCCGTTGTTCCGCCGGGAGTGTGCCCGGCGGAACGGGGCCGCGTCTAGCCGGAGCCGGCAACGTAAGCGACGAGGCTTTCGACCTCCTGCTCGCGCTGGGTGATCAGGGATTTGACCACGTCGCCGATGCTCACCAGCCCGACCAGATCGCCACGATCGACCACCGGCAGATGGCGAAAGCGGCCTTCGGTCATCATTGCCATGGCTTCCTGTTCGGTGGTGCCGGGTTCGGCGAAGCGCAGCGCCTTGGTCATCAGCTGCCCCGCCGTCATCGCCAAGCCCCCTGCCCCATTCGCCGCCAGCGCCCGGACGATATCGCGCTCGCTGACGATACCCAGCAGATGGGTGGCGTCATCGACCACCAGCACCGCGCCGATGCGGTGTTCGGTCAGGATCGTGACGACCTCGGCGATGGTGGCCGAGGGGTCGACCGTGGTGACCCGATGTCCCTTGTGTTTCAAAATGGCCGCGACCGTCATGGCACCCTCCTGTTCTTGGTTGGGTGTGTTCGGTTCCGGTAGCGCTGGAAGTCGCGAAACGCCGGCTGGAACCGAACGCACGTCTTCTACGGACGGTCAGCATGCGCGCATGGCCGGCCGCAATGCAAAGAATTTCTCCGGACTTGCCCCCGCCCAGGGGCAGAGGCACAAGCAGGGCATGATCCCCTGCCCGCACGCCCTGTCCCGATGAAGCATCTCCCCTACGTTCTCGCTTTGGCGGGGGCGATCATCGTGGTCGCATTGGTCAGCTGGTTCGGCTGGGGCAATGTCACCGCCGCGGTCGCCCGTATCGGCTGGCCGGAGTTCGGCGCGATCGTCGGCTGGCAATTCTTGCTTTTCGCCGTGCTGGGGTCCGCGTGGTACGCGATTACCCCAACCGGCGGCGTGCACCACCCCTGGGTGTTGATTTGGGCCCGCATGGTGCGCGATGCGTCAGGCAATTGTCTGCCATTCTCCCAACTCGGCGGCTTCGTGTTCGGCACGCGCGCAGCGACTTTGACCGGGATGAATTGGACGACCGCGACCGCCACCACCGTCGTGGATGTCACGGCGGAGTTTCTGGCGCAGATCGTCTTCGCCGCGATCGGACTGACGATATTGCTGGCGCGAGCACCGGATTCGGCGGTGGCGCTGCCAGTGGAGATCGGATTGGGCCTCGCCGCCGCGGGCTGTGTCGCGTTCGTTTGGCTGCAGAACGGGGCCGCGCCCTTGTTCGCCCGCCTGGGACGCCTGATCGCCGCCGGCCGGTTGGAGGACGCAGCGGACCGCGTCGCGGTGCTGCAGGCCGAGTTGGGGCTGATCTATGGACATACGCCACGTTTGGCTTTGGGTTTCTGCATTCACCTGATCGGCTGGGTGATGGCCGGCGCCGCGGGATGGATCGTCTATCGCGCGCTGGGCGTTCCGATCGCGTTCACGGATGTGCTGGCGATTGAGGCCTTACTCAGCGCTCTGGCAGCGGCGGCGTTTCTGGTGCCCGTGAACGCCGGAGTGCAGGAAGCGGGCTATGCCGGGCTGGGCGCCATTTTCGGGGTCCCGCCGGAACTGTCGCTGGGCGTGTCGCTGGTCCGGCGTGCCCGCGATATCGCGGTGGGTGCGCCGATCCTGCTGTTGTGGCAGTTTTTCGAGGTACGGCGACTCAAGCGGGCGAAGGAGGGCTGAACGATGGAAGCATTGCGTTGCACGATCATGCGCGGCGGCACCAGCAAAGCGGTTTTTCTAAGGGAGGAAGACCTGCCGGCCCCCGGCGCCGAACGCGACGGGATTATTCTGCGGGTGTTCGGATCGCCGGATAAGCGCCAGATCGACGGGCTGGGCGGGGCCGATCCGCTAACCTCGAAGCTCGCGATCATTGGGGCGCCGCGGGTGTTGAACACCGACGTCACCTACACGTTCGGGCAGGTGGAGATCGACCGCCCGCATGTCGATTACCACAGCTTGTGCGGCAATATCTCGGCGGCGGTCGGGCAGTATGCGATTGAATCCGGCTTGGTGGAGGCGGTGGAACCCATCACCACCGTGCGCGCCTACACCACCAATCTGAAGCGTGTGCTGACGATCGAGGTGCCGGTGAAGGACGGACGCCCGGTGCGCCTCGGGACCTATCGCGTGCCCGGCGTGCCCGGCACCGGGGCGCGCATTCTGCTGGATTTCGCCGACACAGCCGGTGGGGCAACCGGTTCGCTGCTGCCGACCGGCAATCCGGTCGACACGCTGGACGTGCCCGGCGTGGGCAAGATCGAGGCATCGCTGATCGACATCGGCAACGCCCATGTGTTCGTGCGCGCCCGCGATGTCGGCCTGACCGGCACCGAAACCCCGGCGGAGATCGATCGCGACAAAGCCCTGCTCGACCGGCTGGAATCCATTCGCGGCACCGGCGCGTTCCGCATGGGCATGGCCACCTCCCCCGAAGCCGCGCGTCGGGAAACCCCGGCGACGCCGATCCTTGGCATCATCTCCCCGCCCGCCGCCTACGTTGGACATCTGGATGGCGCGCCAGTCGCGGCCGAGGATGTCGATCTCGTGTCCCGCCTGCTGTTCATGCAGATCACGCACAAGACCTACGCCGGGACCTCGACCGCCTGCACGGGCGTCGCGGCGCGGATTCCCGGCAGCATCGTGCATGAGGCACTGCGGAAGGACGCGCTGGACCGGGTGGAAATCCGCATCGGCCATCCGGCCGGCGTGATCGACACGGAGTCCGATGTGGTCCTGGCCGGCGCCGGCCGCAACCACGGCGTCCGCCGAGCGACCCTGGGACGGACCGCTCGGCGGATTTTGGATGGGACGGTTTACCTCGATTAGCCGACGTTTTTGTAAACGGCCTCCTCGAACCGATCGAGCAGGCCGAGCACGGTGTGGTCGCCGAAGGGCAGCACTTGGGTCATCAGCACCCCGGCGACCTTTTTCTTCGGGTCCAGCCAGTAATAGGTGTTGTTGATCCCGGCCCAGGCCAGGCTGCCGGCACTGCGACGACCGGGCACGTCCTGGGTGTTGATCAGGAAGCTCAGGCCCCATTTCTTGTCCATGCCGGGGAACAGCTCCACGTCGTTCGACATGGCCGGCTTGTAGCTGAGCATGGGCAGCACGTTCAGATCGCCGATGTGGTTCTGACCCATAATCGCGACCGTCTCGGGCTTCAGGATGCGGGCGCCGTTGAATTGGCCGCCGTGCATCAAAGCTTGCAGGAACGTCAGGTAGTCGCGCGCGGTGGAGAACAGGCCGCCGCCGCCAGCGTAGAACTCGGGGTTCTCGGCGGGGCGGGCCGTTTCGATGGGTGTCAGGCCGCCGTCGGCGCCGCGGCTATGGACCGAGGCCAGCCGAGTCTCCCACTCCGGCCGCAGCACGAAGCCCGTGTCGGGCATGCCCAGCGGGTCGAAGATGTGGCGGCGGAGGTAGGATTCCAGGTCCATGCCGCTGGCGATTTCGACCATGCGGCCAGCCATGTCGATGTTGATGCCGTATTCCCAGCGCTCCCCAGGGTCGAAGCCCAACGGTGCGTCCAGCGCGGCGAGCCTGCCGGTGCGGGCGGCGGGCAGGCCGGTTTCCTCGGCGAAGCGGCACATGTCCTCGTTCCAGGTGTCGTAGACGAACCCGGCAGTGTGCGTCAGCAGCTTGCGCAGCGTGACGGCGCCCTTGGCCGCGCGCATGAACGGCGTGCCCTTGGCATCGTAGCCCAACAGGACCTGCGGGTTGGCGAGCTGGGGCATGATCTCCCCGGCCGGCTGGTCGAGATCGAGCTTGCCTTTCTCCACCATCTGCATGGCGGCGGCGGCGGTGATCGCCTTGGTCATGGAGGCAATGCGGAACACCGTATCGGTTGTCATCCGCTCCGGCTTTTGAAGATTTCGGCGGCCGAACGCATCTTCGTAGATCGTGCCACCGGCATCGGCGGCGGCGGCCACGACGCCGGCCACCTTGGTGCCGGTGATGCCGTCCGCCAGCACATGATCGATCAGCGCGGTATTCCGCATGGGAGTGTCTCCTCTTTCGTGCGGCCATTATGACGGATTTTGGGCACGGTTGCATATGCCCCCCGGCGCGGCGAAACTACGGACGTCGGCTGCCATGCAGTTTACGATTTTCGGAGGAAATCCATGTACGAAGCCCACGTTACCGTCACCACCAAGCACGGCCAAATGCCGGCGTTTGTCGCCTGCCCGGATGGGGAAGGCCCGTTCCCGCCGATCATCCTGTACATGGACGCCCCCGGCACCCGCGAGGAACTGCGCAACCACGCTCGTCGTATCGCCCGTCACGGGTATTTCTGCATTCTGCCGAATATGTATTATCGCCTCGGCACCGTGATTTTCGATATTCCCCGCCGCGACGATGCCATGTCGGCGGTGATTCGGGCATCGATGAACAGCCTGACCAATGCGCTGGTGGTGGACGATACCGCGGCGATGTTAAGCTGGCTGGACGCGAACGATCGCGTGAAACCGGGCCCGGTCGGCTGCGTCGGCCATTGCATGAGCGGGCAGTACATCACGACAGTGTCCGCGAAATTCCCGCAGCGGATGGTCGCGGCGGCGTCGCTGTACGGCGTGGGCATCATCACCGACAAGCCGGACTCGCCGCATCTGTTGCTGAATCAGATCAAGGGGGAGCTGTATTACGGTTTCGCCGAGACCGATGCCTCGGTGCCCGCGCATATTCCGCCGGCGCTGGATGAGGCGTTGAAGAAGACCGATGTGAAATACACGCTGAAAGTGTTCCCGGGCAGCGCGCATGGGTACACGTTCGCGGAACGGATGGCGTATCACGCGGAAGCATCGGAGCAGACCTGGGCGGATATGTTCGCGATGTGGGACCGGCGTTTGAAGTAAAGGGCCGCCGACGTTTGTTTTAAGCGTCATGGTCGGCCCGAGGGCCGGGCTTCGGCCGACCACCCACGCATTTGCGTGTATAGGGAGGGAAGGCGTGGGTCCTCGGCCTCCGCCGAGGATGACAGAGTTGAGGTGGACCGTTGGCGGACGACGTCCCGCCACCGCCCGCCTCACCCCGGCGGCATGGTCGCCTGGAACGACGGGCGTTCGGACGTCGCGTCGAACCAGGCAGCGAGGCGCGGGCGGGGATGCCGGCAGTGATTTCCAAACCGTCGAGGGCGCGATTCGTGCGAGTCGTCGCGCACGATCGGGCCGGCGGCGAGGCGCTGGGCATGGATGAAATCCAGGATCAGTTTGCTCTCGGTCAGAACGGTGCCGTCGTCCAACGCCAGCGTCGGCACGCGGCCACCGGGATTGACCGACAAGACGTCGGCTTCCGGGGAATACAAGCGGTCGCGCGTCAGCTCCACCTTGGCCACGCTGGCGTCGAGGCCGGATTCCTGGCGGCTATTTCGCGGCGAGCAGCGCGGTCAATTCGGCCTCATGCTCGTAATCGGGCATCAGCCGGCGGAGCAACGCGTCGCGATCGGTGGCGGGATGAAAATAAATCTCGCTGTGGCCATCGGGCAGCAGCGGCAGCAGCGACTGGACGCGGTCCGTCGTCATATGGCCGCTCCAGGCAAGGCCGAAGCAGTGATCGTTCACGGCGACGCCGGCTTTGCGAGCTTGGGCGCGGAGCAGATTGGTCCAGCGGTACAGCACTCGGTCGCCCAGCCCCTGGGGCACGCCGAGGCGCGTCATGACCGCGGGCGGTTCGGCGGGAATACGGATGGCGGGGAGGCCGAAGTCGCGCCCTATCCGCAACATCATGGCGCCGACGGTGGGGTGCAGGTGCATGTGTTTGTGGGCGTTGGCGTGATCCAGCGTCAGGCCGGTGTCCGCGAAAGCCTCGAACTGCGCGCGGATTTCCGCCGCGAGCTGGCGGCGCACCCCTGGGCGGAAGAAGTAATTTATCCCTAACCGCAACTGGTCCGAGGGGAATTGGCCGTTGGCGTCAACCAAATCGGGGATCGCGGACGGAGCCAGCACCGCCGGCCCCTCGATCGCCACCAGATGCAGCCCGACCTTCAACTCCGGCAACCGGCGCGCGCGCGCGACAGCGTCGGCAGCGGCGGGGGCCGCGACCATCAGGCTGGCCTGAGTCAGCACGCCGTCGCGGTGGGCACGCTCCACCGCTTCGTTCACCGTCTCGGAAAGCCCGAAATCGTCGGCGGAGAAGACGACTCGCCGGGTCAAACCGCGATCGCATAGGCGGGGCGGCGCGGATCGGCTCCGGCGCCCATCATGCCGGTATCGGGGTCGGTCAGAATGGCTTCGACGGACCCCGCGAGCCATGTGTATTCCGGCCAATCCTGGATCGTGTGGCCGCGCGCGGCGAGATCGTCGCGGGTGGCTTTGTCGATCCGGCCCTCCACCGCCAAACGCCCAGGGAAATACTCGTACGGGGCGAAGGAGGACGGGAAGGAGTACGACGCGACTCGCGGCGCCTCGATGGCGTCCTGCACTTCCATGCCGAAATGCGCGACGTTCAGGAGGACTTGCAGCATCGCCTGGATCTGCACGTCGCCGCCGGGGGTGCCAAAAGGCATGACGCCGCCGTTTTTCGTCACCAGCATCGCCGGGTTGGGCGTCAGGCGCGGGCGCTTGCCGGGGGCGACGCCGGCCGGGTGCATCGGGTCGGGGCGGCTCTGGGAGCCTCGGCCGGACGGCGTGATCCCCAGGCCGGGCACGACCGGCACATTACCGGAACCGTCGGACGGCGTGGCGCTGAACGCGTTGCCCCAGCGATCCACGACGCAGCAGTAGGACGTATCGGCCTCCACTTTCGGCAGATCGGCGTCGGTGCTCCGATACGACCGGTTCGGCCGGTCCAGCGGTGCCGGCATCTCCCCGAATGCTCTGTCGTCCCTGACCGCCGTCGCTCGGCGCGCGATGGTGGCGGGACCGAGCAAATATTCGATGGGCACATCGATGAAGCGTGGGTCGCCGAAGAAATGCTCCCGGTCCGCCATCGCGAGGTTGATGCACTCCACGATGCGATGAATGTAATCGGCGGAGTTGTGCGCCAGACCGTCGATCCCGACCTTTTCCACCAGCGCCAGCGCCTCTTGCAGCGCCGGTCCCTGACACCAGGGGCCACAGGTGATCAGTTCGGCTCCGCGCCAATTCCGGCGCACCACGGGTTCAATGGCGGACGAGTATTCGGCGAGGTCGGACATGGACAGATAGCCGCCCTCCTGCTTTTGGAACTTCACGATCTCCCGCGCGATGTCGCCTTTGTAGAAAGCGTCGTGCGCGGCTTGCAGGCCGGCGAGGCGGTCCGATCCGGCGGCGCGGTCCTGATCGGCGATGAACTGCATGGTGCGGGCGAGATCCGCCTGCACGAATTTCTCGCCGGTCCTCGGCACGCGACCGTTCGGCAGAAACACGGCGGTGTTGGACGCCCAGCGGCGGTATTCGTGCTCGTGGGAGCCGATGGAGCGCTCCAGCAGCGGGTAAATCGCAAAACCGTCCTTGGCGAAGCGAATCGCGGGGGCGGCGACATCGGCGAACCGCATCGTGCCGTGCCGGCGCAAGGCGGTGATCCAGGCATCCGGAGCGGCGGGGACGACGGTGCGCAGCACACCGTCGGGGATTTTGCCGCCGTGTTCGCGCATGAACAAATCGGCCGGCAACGATTTCGGCCACCAGCCGAGGCCGGCGATGCTCTCGGTCGTGCCGTCCGCCAGCCGGATCAGGATCGGCGCGACGCCGGCGAAGTTGACAAGATCGGGCTGCAACACCCCCAGCGCGATGCCCGCGGCGACCCCGGCATCGATGGCGTTGCCACCGGCTTCGAGGATGGAAAACCCGGCGGCGGCGGCCAGATAGTGACCGGCCGAGACGGCATGCCGCGTGCCGTAGACCGTGGGGCGGTGGCTCATGACGCGCATCCTTTTGCTTATTCCGGGCGGGAGGTTGCGACAATCGCGCGGCCGCGTCCAGCACGCTACCGGCAGGGCTATCGCATATGACCTTTGGCGCCCCGCTCGTCATGGTCGGGCGTGACCCGACCATCTCCTGCGATTTTACGCACCATTGAAAAGGCAGAGTGTTTCGAACGATGCCCCATTGGCATGAGATGGTCGGGCCTGACCCGACCATGACGGAAAGTGTCGGAAATCGGCCATATGCGATCCCCCCGATGCTACCGGCGGGTATCCTTTCCTTCCACCCAAGTTAGCGCTAGCATCGGTATCTTAGGAGCCAATGGCGGAGCAAATGCGCGAGGAAATTCTCGCTTACAAGCGGGACCGGATAGTCCAGGAAGCGGTGAAGCTGTTCTACGAACGTGGCTTCACCGGAACCACGCTGGACGATATCGCCGCCGAACTGGGCGTGACGAAGCCGTTCATCTACACGCATTTCCGCAGCAAGGTGGAACTGCTGGCGGCCCTGTGCCAGCCGACGATCGAAATGTCGCTGGAAGCCGTCGCCAATGCGGCGGAAAGCACCGGCACGCCCACGGAACGGCTGCGCCGAGCGATGGGGGATTTCGCGCGTGTGGTGTTGCAGCGGCAGGCGAATATCGCGATCTTTTTCCGGGAGGAGAAAAACCTGTCTCCCGAAGCGCTGGCGGAAATCAACACGCTGCGGCGGAAATTCGATCGCGTCCTGTCCGGCCTGCTGCGGGAAGGCGTGTCGGCCGGCGAATTCAACATCCCCGACATCAGCGTCGCCGCCCTCGCGCTCGGCGGCATGATCTCCTGGGCCTATACGTGGCACCGGCCGGAAGGGCGTTTGGCGCTGGACGACGTCTGCGCCGCACTGGCCGATCTGGCCCTGCGGATGACGGGTGTCGCGGTATGAGCCGGTTCTGGAGCCCCATCGTCGCCGGCCTGCACCCCTACGTGCCGGGGGAGCAGCCGCGTATTCCCGATTTGCTGAAGCTGAACACCAACGAAAGCCCGTTCGGGCCGTCGCCGACGGTGGCCGAGGCCATGGCCGCGGAATCGGGCGACTCGTTGCGGCTGTATCCCGATCCGGAAGCGATGGCGCTGCGGGAAACGTTGGCTGCTTATCACAACGTGCGGCCGGATCAGGTGTTTGTCGGCAACGGATCGGACGAGGTGTTGGGGCACGCCTTCTCGGCGCTGTTGAAGCACGATCTACCGCTGCTGTTTCCCGATATCGGCTACAGTTTCTATCCGGTCTGGTGCGGTTTGCTGGGGATTTCCTACGAAACCGTGCCGCTGGACGAAGCGATGCGGGTGCGGACCGAGGATTACCGGCGGCCGGCCGGAGCGATCATTCTGGCGAACCCCAATGCACCGACGGGGATCGCGTTATCGCGGGCGGAAATCGCGGCGTTGCTCGCCGAGCACGCGGATATTCCGGTGGTTGTCGATGAAGCCTATGTGGATTTCGGGGCGCAGACCTGTATTCCGTTGATCGCCGAATATCCGAATTTGCTGGTGGTGCAGACCATGTCGAAGTCGCGCGCTTTGGCGGGGCTGCGGGTGGGGTACGCGATCGGGGATGCGGGGCTGATCGAGGGGCTGACGCGGGTCAAGGACAGTTTCAACTCCTACCCGCTCGGCCGCCCGGCGCAGGCGGGTGCGATAGCGTCCGTGAAGGACGAGGCGTTTTTTCAGACCTGTCGTTTGGCGGTTATCGAGGCGCGGGACCGGATGGTTGCCGGTCTGTCCCGGCTCGGGTTCGAGGTTCTGCCATCGTCGGCCAATTTCGTGTTCGCGCGGCATCCGGGTCGTTCCGGTGGGGATTTGATGCGGGCGCTGCGGGAGAAAGCGATTTTAGTGCGGCATTTCGAGAAACCCCGGATCGCCGACTTCCTGCGGATTACCGTGGGGACCGTGGGGCAAGTGGATCGGTTGTTGGGGGCGCTGGCGGAGATTTTGGGGCGGAATTCGTAGGTCTGGGCGGCTTGTTCTGCTTTAAGGTTCCGCACGGAGGTTCACCGAGGAAGATGAAGCCACGGAGGGCCACGGGGTTCATTTGCGGGTCGCAGGGTCCGTTCCCATGGCGATTATACGGCGTAGCGCCGCAGACCCTGTTTCGGGCGGACCACGTTGAAATTCAGCAACAAGCCGGTGCGGTGCCTGCTTAGGCGGAGGTAGGTCAGGATTTGCGCTTCATGGAGCCGTGTCAGGGCCTCGACGAATTTCGGTTCGACGATCACCCTGTCGGCAACCACGATGTCCGCACGGTAGGTGTCGGCGATCGCGCGTCCTTTGTATACGGTAGCGACCCCGACCTGACGACGAAACGGGATGCCGGCGTCGCCGAGTTCCAGACGTAGGCAGTCTTCATAGGCTGCCTCCGGGAGGCCCGGCCCGAAGGTGGTATGTACTTCCATGGCCAGCCCGATGATACGCCCGGTCAGTTTTTCGTCTTGCAGCATGGCGATCTCCTCATTGCGAGAGCTACTCTGCACGACCAAGCCGTTAAGAATTCGTTAACACGGCTTCAGATTGTTCATTGTTCTCCGTGGCTTTATCTTTCTCAGTGAACCTCCGTGCGAAACCTTAAAGCAGAACGCACCGCACGAACCCCGCTTGAACCCCCCCGAAGACCATGCCACCACAACACCCATGACAGCATCCCGCCCTATGACAGGCCCCCTGGCCGGCCTCCTCGTCGTCTCGCTCGAGCAAGCCGTCGCCGCCCCGTACTGCGCCTCCCGCCTCGCCGACGCCGGCGCGCGCGTCATTAAGATCGAGCGTGCGGACGGCGATTTCGCCCGCTTTTACGACAAGGCCGCCAAAGGCTTGTCGTCGTACTTCGTGTGGCTGAACCGGGGCAAGGAAAGCCTCGTCGCCGACATCAAGGCGCCGGACGATGCCGCGCTGCTGCACAAAATTCTGTCGAAAGCCGATGTGTTCATCCAGAACCTCGCCCCCGGAGCCGCCGCGCGGTCCGGATTCGGGTCCGACGACCTGCGCGCCAAATATCCCCGCCTGATCACCGTCGACATCTCCGGCTACGGCGAATCCGGCGACTACGCAACCATGAAGGCCTACGACCTGCTGGTGCAGGCGGAATCCGGGTTGGCGATGATCACCGGCCACCCCGCCGGGCCCGGACGCGTCGGCGTGTCCGCCTGCGACATTGCCTGCGGCATGGCGGCCCACGCGGGCGTGTTGGAGGCGCTGATCGAACGCGGGATTACCGGCAAGGGCAAAGGCATCGCCGTCAGCCTGTTCGACGGCATGGCCGACTGGATGAATGTGCCGCTGTTGTATTTCGAGGGCACCGGCAAAGCGCCGGAACGAGTCGGCTTGGCGCATCCGTCCATTTGTCCGTACGGCGCCTTCGCGACCAGCGACGGCGCGCTGGTGCTTATCTCCATTCAGAACGAACGCGAGTGGGCGGATTTCTGCGCGAAATTCATGGACGATCCGGCACTGACGCTTCGGCCCGGCTACGAGTCCAATGTCGCCCGTGTCGCCAACCGCCCGGCCGTGGACGCGCATGTCGGCACCCAGTTCGCGAAAATGACCCGCGATCAGGCTGCCGCCAAACTGCGCGCGGCCAACACGGCGTACGGATTCGTCAACGACCTCGCGGCCTTCGCCCAGCATCCGGCGCTTCGCCGAGCGAGGGTGGAGACGCCGAACGGGCCGGTCGATATCGCCGCGCCGCCGGTCATCGGCAGCGACGGACCGCGCACGCTCGGGCCGGTGCCAGCGATCGGGCAGCACTCCCAAGCGATCCGGGCGGAGTTCGCGGCCTAATTCGACCACGCCGTCATGGTCGGGCTTGATCCGACCAACCCAGGCCCATTGGAACGCGGCGGTCGGGTCAAGCCCGACCATGACGGATGGATCGGGTGCTTCATCCAGGCGTCATATTACCGTAATAGACAGGTAACACGGCGCCGCTACGCCGCGCATGACCGGAACAAGGAAACGCCCCATGAAACGCCGCACACTGATGGCCGCCGCGACTGTCCTTCCCTTCGCTCAGGCCCGCGCCGCGGAAAAGACCAAAATCGTCTGGTGGCACGCGATGACCGCGGCCTTGGGCGAGCAGGTCAACCGCATCGCCGACGAGTTCAACAAGTCGCAGGACGCGATCGAGATTCAGGCTGTCTTCAAGGGCGGTTACGCCGACACCATGAACGCCGCCATTGCCGCGTTCAGGGCCGGGCAGGCCCCGCATCTGGTGCAGGTGTTCGAAGTCGGGACCGGCACGATGATCAACGCCCCCGGCAAGGTCGTGAAGCAGGTGTGGGAACTGTCGAAGGAAACCGGCGTCGTCCTCGAACCGAAAAACTACATCGGCGCGGTGCGCGGCTATTACAGCCTGCCGGACGGGCGGATGGCGTCGATGCCGTTCAACTCCTCCACCGCCGTGATGTGGTACAGCAAGGACGCGTTCAAAAAGGCCGGCCTCGACCCCGAGAAAGCGCCGACGACCTGGCAGGAGGTCGTGAAGGCCGCGCAGGCCATCAAGGCGAAGGACGCGGCGGAAATTCCAATGACGTCCTCCTGGGTCAGCTGGATTCAGATGGAACAGTACGGCGCGCTGCATAATCTGCCGTTCGCGACCAAGGAAAACGGGTTCGCCGGGCTGGACGCCGAGTTGTCGTTCAACAGCAAGGCGCATGTGAAACACATCGACCGGCTGCTCGCGATGGCGAAGGACGGCACCTTCAAATACAGCGGCCGCGACAACGCGCCGGATCAGCTGTTGGTGTCCGGCAAGGCCGGGATCCATTTCAACTCCTCCGGTATGCGCGGCGACATGGTGAAAAGCGCCAAGTTCGAGTGGGGCGAGGCCTTGCTGCCGTTCGACCCGGAAGTGGCCAAAGCCCCGCTGAACTCCATCATCGGCGGCGCCAGCCTGTGGACCATGACGGCACCGGGACGCACGCCGGCCGAATACAAGGCGGTGGCGCAGTTCCTGCAATTCATCGGCAAGGCCGAGAACGACGCCTACTGGCACCAGCACACCGGCTACGTGCCGGTGACGCTCGGCGGATTCGAGCTGTCGCAGAAGCAGGGTTTCTACGAAAAGAACGTCGGCGCCGATCTGCCGGTGCGGCAGCTGTCGCGCGGCACCGTCACGCCCAGCTCCAAAGGCCTGCGCCTGGGCCGCTTGGTCGAGATCCGCAACATCGTCTACGAGGAACTGGAAAAGGCCTTCCAAGGCGGCCAGACCGGCCAGCAGGCGTTGGACACCGCCGTGGCACGCGGCAACAAAGTGCTGCGGGAATTCCAGAAATCCATCAAAGCCTGACGCGATGGACCGGCGCACGACCTTCGACGGTTGGTTGCTGCCGGTCCTGCTCGTCTTGCCGCAACTCCTGCTGACCGGGTTTTTCTTCTACTGGCCGGCGGGGGAAGCGGTGTGGTCCAGCCTCACCACCCAGGACGCCTTCGGCACCGGAGTGGTATTCGTCGGGCTGGACAATTTCTCCGACCTGTTCGGCGATCCGCTGTACCGGCAGTCGGCACTGCTAACGGTCGGGTTCTGCCTGGCCGTCGCCGGGCTGGCGATGGGGCTGGCCTTGGCGCTGGCGGTATTCGCGGACCGGGAAATCCGCGGCAAGGGCACCTACCGCACGCTGCTAATCTGGCCCTATGCGATCGCGCCCGCCATGTCTGCCGTCCTGTTCCTGTTCATTCTCGACCCCCGCGTCGGCCTGCTCGGGCGCTGGCTGAACCGGCACGGCGTCGATTGGGATTATCATTTGAATGGCTGGCAGGCGCTGACGATGGTGGTGTTGGCGAGCGCCTGGAAACAGGTTTCATACAATTTCATCTTTTTCCTCGCTGGCTTGCAGTCGATCCCGCGCGCGGTGACCGAGGCCGCGCGCATGGACGGCGCCAAAGGCTGGCACCGGTTCCGCACGATGACATTTCCGCTGCTGGCGCCGACGACGTTCTTTCTGCTGGTGGTCAACGTCGTCTACGCCGCGTTCGATACGTTCGGCACCATCAACGCCCTGACCCATGGCGGGCCGGGGAAGGATACGGAAACCCTGGTGCTGAAAGTGTTCCGCGACGGAGTAGTGAACCAGGACATCGGCTCGTCCTCGGCACAATCGGTCATTCTGATGTTGGGCGTCATCGCGATTACCGCCGTGCAGTTCCGGTTCATGGGCAAGAAGGTGACGGAATGAACAATCGTTCGTCATGGTCTGGCTTGACCCGACCACCTTTATCCGAATGGCCTAGGTGGTCGGGTCAGGCCCGACCATGACGGGGCAAACAAAACCCGATTACCTGTCGCACGCCGTTCTGGCGCTCGGGGTGTTCCTGTTCGCGCTGCCGGTGTGGCTGGTGCTGGCGGGATCGACGCAGGACTCCGACGCCATCACGCGGGGCGAGATTTCCCTGATCCCGCATCTATCCGGCCTGTCGTCCTATCCCCGCGTGCTGACCGAGGGCACGATGGGCACCGAACCGGTATGGCATATGCTGCTGGTATCCCTTGGCATGGCGCTGTGCATCGCGCTGGGAAAAATCGCGATTTCGATTCTGTCCGCCTACGCCGTGGTGTTCTTCCGCTTCCCGTTCCGCAAAATCGCCTTCTGGTCGATCTTCGTGACGCTGATGCTGCCGGTGGAGGTGCGGATCATCCCCACCTACTCCGTCATGGCGACGTTCGGGCTGATCAACACGTTCACCGGCCTCTGGGTGCCGCTGATCGCGTCCGCAACCGCCACGTTGCTGTTTCGGCAGGTGTTCGTGGCGATCCCGGACGAACTCGTGGAGGCCGCGCGTATGGACGGCGCCGGGCCGCTGCGGTTCCTGAAGGATATCGTCATTCCGGTGTCAGGTGCGAACATCGCCGCACTGTTCGTGATTTTGTTCGTCTACGGCTGGAACCAATACCTCTGGCCGCTGCTGGTCGCGACCGATCCGGGGTTGGATACGATCGTGATCGGGCTGGTGAAGATGATCGGGGTGGAGACGCAGACCGATTGGTCGGCTGTCATGGCAACGGCCGTGCTGGCCCTGCTGCCGCCGGTGGCGGTGGTGCTGCTGATGCAGCGCTGGTTCGTGGCCGGGCTGACGGAAGGGGAGAAGTAGGGCGCGGTCAGGCGTCCGACAGGACGGATTCCAATGTGGCCAAATCGGCAGTCAGCATCAGGTTGAGGTCGTACGGGCACTGCACCGCCAACTGTTGTGGGCCAACGCCGTCGTATCTTGCAGGCGCCAACTGGCGCAGCGCATCGGCATAAATGTCTTCCAAGTCGATCCTCTGCCGCATGGACGGCGCGAAGCGGCGGCGCATGTTGGTCTGAAACCCGACGATCTCGCCGCGCCAATGCGGGACGGAGTCGCTGTCCGGCCACCCCCGTATCTTCAGCAGGTGCACGAACATCAGCTGGAGCAAACTCTCGACCGCGTGCAGTTCCGACAGGCCCACGTCCTCGATCTCCTCGGCGACATGCAGCCAATCGACGTCGTTCACCCGCTCCCCTCGCGCGAGGCGGCGGATCATGTCCGCCTGGCATTCGGACCAGGCGAGAACGTCGCGGTCGTAGAGATCGTCCGGCATGCCCCGACAATAAGCCTTCCCTTTGCCGTTCGCCAGAGTCATGGCATGCACCCGGTCATGACACTGACCTTCCAAACCGAAGCCACCGACGGCGCCGCCCGCGCGGGCACGCTGCGCACCGCCCATGGCGATGTCCAAACCCCCGTCTTCATGCCCGTCGGCACCGCCGGCACCGTCAAGGCGATGACGGCGGATTCGGTGCGTGCCACCGGCGCCTCCATCGTGTTGGGCAACACCTATCACCTCATGCTGCGTCCGGGCGCCGAACGGGTGGCGCGCTTGGGGGGGCTGCATAAGTTCATGGACTGGCAGGGGCCGATTTTGACGGACTCCGGCGGATTTCAGGTCATGTCCTTGTCCAAGCTGCGGAAGATGGACAAGGACGGGGTGACGTTCCAGTCGCATATCGACGGGTCGTCGCATCGCCTGACCCCCGTGCGGTCCATCGAGATCCAGCATTTGCTGGACGCCACGATCACCATGGCGCTGGACGAGTGCACCCCCTTCCCCGCCACGCACGATCAGGCCGCCGCGTCGATGCGTCTGTCGATGGATTGGGCCCAAAGGTCGAAAGACGCCTTCGTGGCCCGTCCCGGCTACGGGCTGTTCGGAATCGTGCAGGGCAGTGTCTACCCCGATCTGCGCGCCCAGTCGGCGGCGGCATTGGTGAAAATCGGGTTCGAGGGGTACGCCATCGGCGGCCTCGCGGTGGGCGAGGGGCAGCCGGAAATGTTCCACGTCCTGGACTTCACCGTGCCGAATCTGCCGGCCGACCGTCCCCGCTATCTGATGGGCGTCGGCACGCCGGACGATCTGATCGGCGCGGTCATGCGGGGCGTGGACATGTTCGACTGCGTCATGCCCACACGGGCGGGGCGGACGGCGCGCGCTTACACCTCGGCCGGCGTGTTCAACATGCGCAACGCCCGCTTCGCCGACGATGCCGCGCCGCTGGATGCGGACTGCGCCTGCCCCCTCTGCACCCGCCACACCCGCGCCTATCTTCACCACCTCTTCAAAGCCGAGGAAATGCTCGGGCCGATGCTGCTGACGTGGCATAATGTCGCTTATTACCAGTCGCTGATGCGCGGTCTGCGCCAGGCCATCGTCGAAGGGCGGCTTGACGCCCACGCCGCGGCGACACGTGCCGCTTGGACCAGCGCCGAGGAGCCCGCATGACCACCGATCCCTACGCCGGCCTCACTCAGCTCGGGCAACGCACCGAACGCCCGGCCTCGCCGGATGCGGCGGCGATGGAGCGAGTACCTAACCCGGCGCCAGGGAAGAACTACAACGTCCGCTTCACCTGCCCGGAGTTTACATCGCTCTGCCCGCTGACGGGCCAACCCGACTTCGCGCACATCGTCATCGACTTCGTGCCGCGCGATTGGCTGGTGGAGAGCAAGTCGCTGAAACTGTTCCTCGGGTCGTACCGGGATCATGGGGCGTTTCACGAGGCCTGCACGATGGAGATCGCCGCGAGGCTGGTCGCGCTGCTGGACCCAATGTGGCTGCGGATCGGCGCCTATTGGTACCCGCGCGGCGGAATCCCGATCGACGTGTTCTGGCAAACCGGCCTCCCGCCCGAGGGTGCGTGGATTCCGTCGCAGGATGTGCCGGGGTACCGTGGCCGGGGGTGATCCTCGTCCCGCGATCCGCGACCGAGCGCTGGCCCTCGGCTTCGATGCTGTCGGGTTCGCGCCGGCGGAGCTGGGGCCGGAAGCGCGGGAACGGCTGGGCGCCTTCATCGCCGCCGGCCAGCATGGGGACATGGGTTGGCTCGCCGACCGGTCCGAGCAGCGGTCCCACCCCCAGGCGCTGTGGGCCGAGGCGCGGTCGGTCATCGCCCTGGGACTGTCCTACGCGCCGGAGGACGATCCGCTCGCGACGCTGGCGATGCCAGACCGGGGTTCGGTTTCCGTTTACGCGCGCAACCGCGACTACCACGATCTGGTCAAAGGAAAGCTGAAGCACCTCGCGCAGTTCGTGGCGTCCCGTTTCGGGCCGCTCGTGAAGGTGTTCGTGGATACGGCACCGGTGATGGAGAAGCCGCTGGCGGCACAAGCGGGTTTGGGGTGGCAGGGGAAGCACACCAATCTGGTTTCGCGCGCCCATGGATCGTGGCTGTTTCTGGGAGAGATTTACACCACGCTGGAAATCCCGCCCGATCCGCCGCACGCGGACCGGTGCGGGTCGTGTTCCCGTTGCATGACGGTTTGCCCGACCGGTGCGTTCCCGGCCCCGTACCGGCTCGACGCGACACGGTGCATCTCCTACCTGACCATCGAGCATAAAGGGCCGATCCCGCTGGAACTGCGGCCGTTGATGGGCAACCGCATCTACGGATGCGACGATTGCCTCGCGGTGTGTCCGTGGAACCGGTTCGCGACGCCAACCCTACATGCGGCTTTGCAAGCGCGGCCGGAGCTGAACGCGCCCGCGCTGCGCGATTTGGCGGCATTGGACGATGCGGGGTTCCGGGCGCTGTTCGCGGGTTCCCCGGTCAAACGCATCGGGCGCGGGCGGTTCGTGCGTAACGTCTTGATCGCGATCGGGAACTCCGGCGATCCATCATTGCGGCCAACTGCCTCCGCCCTAGCCGGGGACCCCGACCCGGTGGTGGCCGACGCGGCCGGATGGGCGTATCGGCGACTGAGTTCGTGCGTCTGAATCGACGTGTTCAGTCGGAGCGATGCGGCCATCAAGGCTGCCGTCACACATCCACCTCGGTCACCGAACGGGCGTGTTCCTGGATGAAGGCAAAGCGGAGTTCCGGGCGGCGGCCCATCAGGCTTTCGACCAGGGTGTTCGTCGCGGCGCGCTCCTCAGGCGCGGCGACAACCTTCAACAGGGTCCGCTTCGACGGGTCCATGGTGGTTTCCTTCAACTGCGCCGGCGGCATTTCGCCGAGGCCCTTGAAGCGGCTGACTTCCACCTTCGACCCGGCCTTGAACTCGCGCTTGGTCTTCCGTTCCAGGTCGGCGTCGTCCATCGCGTAGACCGATTTGGCGCCCTGGGTCAGGCGATACAGCGGCGGTTGCGCCAGATAGACATGGCCGTTGCGGATCAGCTCCGGCAGTTCGCGGTAGAAGAACGTCATCAGCAGCGACGCGATATGGGCCCCGTCCACGTCGGCGTCCGTCATGATGATCACGCGGCCGTAGCGGAGCTTGCCGCGGTCGAACCGGTCGCCGACGCCGCAACCCAGGGCCTCGATCAGGTCTTTAAGCTCCTGATTGCCGCGCAGCTTGTCGGCCGAGGCGCTCGCGACGTTCAGGATCTTGCCCCGCAGCGGCAGTACCGCCTGGGTTTCGCGGTTGCGGGCCTGTTTGGCCGATCCGCCGGCGCTGTCGCCCTCCACCAGGAAGATTTCCGTCTCGGCGACGTTCGATCGGGTGCAATCGGTCAATTTGCCCGGCAGGCGCAGGCGCTTGGTCGGGGATTTGCGGGCGGTGTCCTTGCTTTCCTTGCGGCGAATGCGGTCCTCGGCCCGCTCGATGACGAACGCGAGCAAATTATCGGCCGAACCCGGGTCGCCCGCGAGGTAATGGTCGAACCGGTCGCGCAAGGCGGTTTCGACCAGACGGGTTGCCTCCGGGCTGGTCAGCTTCTCTTTCGTCTGCCCCTGAAACTGCGGTTCGCGGATGAAGACCGACAGCTTCGCGGCCATGGGTTCCAGCACGTCGTCGGCGGTGATTTGCGCGGCGCGCTTGTTGCCCCGCTGTTCACCCCAGGCGCGCAGGCCCTTGACCAACGCGTTGCGGTAGCCGGTTTCGTGCGTGCCGCCTTGGGCGGTGGGCACGGTGTTGCAGTAGGAATGGACGAACCCGTCGGTGTTTTCCAACCAGACGGCGGCCCATTCGACCCGTCCGGTGCGGTCGCCGGGGAGATCGGCCTCCCCAGACCATATTTGCGGCAGGACACGGGCGCCGCCATTGATATCGGCTTCCAGACTGTCGCGCAGGCCGCCGGGAAAATGCAGAACGGCCTCGGCCGGGGTTTCGTCCTTGATGATGCTGGGGGCGCAGGACCAGCGGATTTCTACGCCTCGAAACAGGTAGGCCTTGGAGCGGCAGAGCTTGTACAGCCGCGCCGGCCCAAATTTTTGCGGTCCGAAGATCGAGGTATCCGGCTTGAATCGAATGGTCGTGCCACGGCGGTTATGGACGGTCCCGGCGTTGACCAGCTTGGTCAGCGGCTTGCCCAGCGCGTAGGATTGCTTCCACAGGATGCGGTCCCGGGCGACCTCTACCTCCATCTGCTCCGACAGGGCGTTCACGACCGAACTGCCGACACCGTGCAGCCCGCCGGAAGTCTCGTATGCCTTGCCGCCGAATTTTCCGCCGGAATGCAGCGTGGTGAGAATAACTTCCAGCGCGCTGAGGTCTTTAAACTTCGGATGCGGATCGACCGGAATGCCACGGCCATTGTCGCGGACGGTCAGCCAGTTGTCGGGTTCCAGTGTGACCTCGATGAAGCTGGCATGGCCGGCGACGGCTTCGTCCATCGCATTGTCGAGGATTTCGGCGGCCAGGTGGTGCAGCGCGTTTTCGTCGGTGCCGCCGATATACATGCCGGGGCGGCGGCGGACGGGCTCCAGCCCCTCAAGGACCTCGATATCCTTGGCGGAGTAGTCGTCAGGCGACGGCGAGGCCACCGGTTTCGCGGCGCGAACGGGCGCAGCCGGGACGGCAGCGGGCTTGGCGGGTTTCTTCGGTTGGGGCTTGGCGGACCCTGTTCCAAACAAATCGTTCATATTCTGTTCCAGCGATGCGGCCGCAACCTACAATCGGCGGAGGAGTCATGGCAACAGGGGTTTTGGGTGTTCGCGCAGGACTGGCTTTGCCACTACACCGTCATGCCGACGCAGGCCGGCATGACGACTGGGGGCAGCCAGCCATGCGGTAAAGGTTCGGACGTTTGGTATCAGTCGGCCTCGGCTTCGCCCAGCTTCGCCGCCAGGGTCGGCATTCGTCGCGTGGACGGCCCCATCAGCCAGGACTGCAGCCGCGACAGGTAAAGATACACGACCGGAGTCGTGTAAAGCGTCAGCACCTGACTCAGCGCCAGCCCGCCGACCATCGCGAAGCCGAGCGGCTTGCGCAGCTCCGATCCCGCGCCTTCACCCAGCATGAGGGGCAGGCCGGTGAGCAGCGCCGCCATGGTGGTCATGAGGATGGGCCGGAAGCGCAGCAGGCAGGCTTGGCGGATCGCGTCTTCGGGCGCGACGCCGCGCTGTCGTTCGGCGGAGATGGCGAAGTCCACCATCATGATGCCGTTCTTCTTCACGATTCCGATCAGCAGGATCACGCCGATCAGCGCGATCACCGACAGATCGATGCCGGCGACGCGCAGGATCAGGAACGCTCCGACACCGGCCGAGGGCAGCGTGGACAGGATGGTGATCGGCAGAACGTAGCTTTCGTAGAGGATGCCCAGGATGATGTAGACGGTGATCAGCGCCGCCGCGATCAGATAGGGCTGGGACGCCAAAGACGCCTGGAACGCCTGCGCGGTCCCTTGGAAGGACGTGCCGAGCGAGAGGGGCACGCGCATGTCGCGCATGGCGGCTTCGATGGCGGTGACCGCGTCGCCCAACGCCGCGCCCTGGGCGAGATTGAAGCTGATGGTGATGGCCGGGAACATGCTCTGGTGGCTGATGGACAGCGGCCGCACGGGGACGGTGGTCCATGACACGAAAGATCCCAACGGCACGGCCTGACCGGTGGAGGATTTCACGTACAGCTTGCCGATGGTCTCCAGGTCGGACGCCATGCCCGGCAGCACTTCCAGGATCAGCTTGTAGGTGTTCACCTGGGTGAAATACTGCGCGATCTGTCGTTGGCCGAAGGCGTCGTACAGCGTGTCGTCGATCGCCTGCGGTTGAATACCGAACCGCGCGGCCTTGTCGCGGTCGATGGTCAGCATGGCGGTGGTGCCGCCGGACTGCTGATCTGTGGTGACGTCGCGCAGCATCGGCAGGCCGCGCAGCTTGTCCAGCACCTTGGGCGCCCAGATAAACAGCTCGTCCAGATTGGCGTCCTGCAGGGTGTATTGGAACTCGGTCTTGGACACACGTCCGCCGGTGCGGACGTCGGGGATGGCTTGGAGGAACAACTGCCCCCCTTCCACCTTCGCCAGCTTCGCTCGGTTGCGGGCAATATACGCCTGCGCGGAGCCCCCGACCCGTTGCTCCCACGGTTTCAGCGCGATGAACACACGGCCGTTGTTCGACGTCTGGCCACTGAGGCCCGTGCCCATATTGGCGGCATAGGCCGCGGTGTCGGGGTCCTGGGCAATGACGTCGGTCAGCGCCTTCTGCAAGGCGAACATCCGCTTGAAGGAGATATCCTGCGCCCCTTCCGTCGTGCCCAGGATCACGCCCGTGTCCTGCGCCGGGAAGAATCCTTTGGGGGAGATCACGAACAAATAGGCCGACAACGCCATGGTGGCGAAGAAGGTCATCAGGGTGATGAAGCGGAAGCGCAGCGCGATATCCAGCGTGACGCGGTAGCCGGCCAGCAAAGCGGTAAAGAAGCTCTCGATGACGCGGTAGGCGACGTTATGCTGGCCCTGATGGTGGTGCAGGAAGCGGGAGCACATCATCGGCGTCAGCGTCAGCGACACCACAGCGGACACGACCACAGCGATGGTGACCGTCATCGCGAATTCTCGGAACAACCGCCCGACGATACCGCCCATCAGCAGCAGCGGGATGAACACCGCGATCAGGGACGCGCTGATGGACACGATGGTGAAGCCGATTTCGGCGGCGCCTTTGATGGCCGCGTCCATCGGCCGCATACCGTCCTCGATGTAGCGGAAAATGTTCTCCAGCATCACGATGGCGTCGTCCACGACGAAGCCCACCGCGATGGTCAGCGCCATCAGCGACAGGTTATCAAGGCTGTAGTCCATCAGATACATCACCGCGAAGGTGCAGATCAGCGACACCGGCACAGTGATCGACGGGATGATGGTGGCCCAGACGTTGCGCAGGAACAGGAAGATCACCATCACGACCAGCCCGATGGAAAGCATCAGGGTGAACTGCACCTCATGCACCGACGCACGAATGGTGAGCGTGCGATCAACGATGGTACTGACGGAAATCGAGGGCGGAATCGCCGCCTGCAACCGCGGCAGTGCGGTCTTGATGCGCTCCACCGTTTCGATGACGTTGGCGCCGGGCTGCTTGAAGATCATCAGCATCACGCCACGCTGGCCGTTCTGGAGCCCGCCGACATAGGCGTTTTCCGGCGCATCCACCGCCTGACCGATGTCCTTCACCCGGATCGGGGCGCCGGACTTCCAGCCGAGGATGACGTTCTCGTACTCGCCCGCCTTGGTCAGCTGGTCGTTGTTGTACAGCGCATAAGCGCGCTGATCCGCGTCGATGGTGCCCTTGGGGGCATTCACGGTGGTGGTGATCAGAACCGACCGCACATCCTCCAGCGTCAGGCCCATGGCCGCGAGCTTGGCGGGATCGACCTGCACCCGCACCGCGCGCTTCTGCTCGCCGGCGATAAACACCTGCGCCACGCCGGACAGCTGCGAAATCTGCTGCGCCAGAACGGTGTCGGCGTAGTCGTTGACCTCGATCAGCGGCAACGTGTCGGAGTTGACCGCCATGATCAGGATCGGCGCTTCCGACGGATTGACCTTATAGTAAGACGGGGCCGAGGGCAGGTTGCGCGGCAACTGCCCGCTGGCGGCGTTGATCGCGGCCTGTATGTCGCCTGCCGCGGCGTCGATGTTGCGATCCAGGTCGAACTGGATCGTGATCTGGGTGGACCCGAGCACGCTGATCGAGGTCATCTGCGCGATGCCGGCGATCTGGGCGAACTGCCGCTCCAACGGCTGCGCAACGGAGGTCGCCATGGTCTCCGGGCTGGCGCCGGGGAACTTGGTGTTGACGTTGACGGTGGGGAAATCGACGCGCGGCAGCGGCGCCACCGGCAGCAACGGGTATGCGGCCAAACCCACCAGAACGAGCGCGGCGATGAACAGCGAGGTGCCGACCGGACGATGAATGAACGGGGTCGAGATGCTCATACGCGCGCGTTCCCTTCGATATGTTCAGCCGCCGGCTTTGGCGGGTGCGCCGGTCACAGCGACCCGCATGCCGTTGCGCAACCGGGAGTGGCCGTCGGTCACGACCGTTTGGCCTTCCTCCAGCCCTTTCGACACCACCGCCATCACGCCGTCGTCGCGAGACACTTCCACGGTTTTGGCCGAAGCCGTCTGGTCTTCGTTGATGACGTAAACGAACAGCCGTTCCTGCCCGTGCTGCACCGCGCCCGAGGGCACCGTCAGCGCGCGCGAATCGGTGCCGACCAGCAGCCGCGTGTTGACGAACTGGCCGGGCCACAGCGCGTTGCGGGCGTTGGGGAAGACGGCCTTGACCTTGATGGTGCCGGTCGTGGCGTCGATGCTGTTGTCGATCGTGAGCAGTTCGCCGCGGTCGAGTTCGGTCGCGTTGTCGCCGGCGAAGGCCGTCACGGGCGGCTTGCCCTGCTCCATCGAACGCTGGATCGCCGGCACGTTGTCCTGCGGGACGGTGAAGGTCACCGCGATCGGCTGCAACTGCGCGAACGACAGGATCGGCGTCGCCTCGGCGGCCCGCACGAAGTTGCCGGGGTCGATGGTCCGCAGCCCGACCCGGCCGTCGAACGGCGCGACGATCGCGCAGAACCCCAGGTTGACCTTGGCAGTCTCAACCAGGGCCGAATCGACCGCCACCAGCGCCGTGATCTGCTTGACCTGCGCCGCCTGCGTATCCACCTGCTGGCGCGACGCGAAGCTCTTCGCCGCGAGGCTGCTGTAACGGGCCAGATCGGCCTGCGCATTGGCCAGTTGCGCCTCATCCTGCTGCTTTTTGGCCAAAGCCGCGTCCAGCGCGGCTTGGTACGGCCGTGTGTCGATGACGGCCAGCAGTTCGCCCTTGCGGACCGCCTGGCCCTCGGCCACGGGAATCTGCAGCAACTTGCCGTCGACCTGGGTGCGCAACAGCACGGAATAATAGGCCTGCACGGTCCCGAGGCCGCGGATCAGCACCGGCACGTCCCGCCGCACCACCTTCGTCACCGAAACCGGCACTGCCGGCGGCGGCGGTGCGGGCGTGGCGGGGGCATCAACCGCCCAGGCAGGCCCCATAAGCAGAGCCGGCGCGGTGGCGAGCACGATCGCGGCGGCACGAAGCGCCCGAATGGTCAGTGTCATATGCGTATCAGGTCCATCGATGTTCCGCTCATACGTCTCGGCACAGACAGCCGCGACCGGCACGCCGCGTGACGGCGCCCAGCCTTGTGTTCCTCCCCGCGTCCGCCGGTTGGGGCCTTGGATGGCTTGGCCCAGCGGTCTTTGTCCTATTTTACAGGTTCACCATTTTGGCCGAACCAGAGAATGAGCGCCAGCATCAAAAACTGGACGAAGTGTAACGCCGTTTATTCCGCCACCCCCAGCGCTCGGCGGAACCGGTCGGCCAGATAGGCGCCGTCGCGCGGCGGCAGATGGCGGATTTTCTCCTCGGCGGAGATGCTAAGGACAGCGAACAGGCTCTCGGTCCGCAGGCGGGTGCGCAGGGTCGCGACTTCGTCCATATCACGGGCGATCGCCACGTTCTGCCAGCCGCAGGCGGCGGCGACGGCGGCGAGGTCCGCACCCAGGCCGGTGTGGCTGAGCTGCGATCCGGTTTCGCCGAAGCGGGCGTTGTCCAGCACCGCGATCGACAGGTTCGGGGCTTTCGCGGCGGCGGTGGTCGCGAGCGCGCCCATGCCCATCAGCTGCTCCCCATCGCCGGTAATGACCAGCACCCGCTTCGTCGGCTGCGCCAGTGCGATGCCCAGGCCGATCATCGCCGCGCCGCCCATGGCGCCCCAGAGGTAGAAGTTGGTGGGACGGTCGCCCGCCGCGCCGACGTCGTAGGTCGCGGCGCCCAGACCGGTCACGACCAGCAGATCGCCGGGATCGCGCATCAGTTCCGCCACGGCCACCCGGCGGTCGAGGGTTCCATCGTTCCGGAGAGCAGTCATTTCACGAACACCTTCGCGCCGATCAATCGTTGGGAAAACAGCACTGCCACGGGGATTTGGCTGTCGAAGGCCAGCGCGGCCGAGGCCCCGACCATCTCCGCCACTTCATCCGGCTGGTCCGCGCGCCGGACATGCACGCCGGCGGCCGTCAGCACGGGCTGGGTCGCGGCGCCCATCGGCACCTGCCAGGGATTGAACTCGCCCCACTCGCCCCGCATCGTGACCAGGGTCAGGAACGGCATGCGGCAGTTCAGCGGCAAGGACAGCATGTTGATGCAGTTCCCGACGCCCGACGACTGCATCAGGATCGCGCAGCGCTTGCCTCCGAGCCAGGCGCCGGCGGAGAGGGCAATGCCTTCTTCCTCGGTGGTGAGGACGACGGTGTCGACCTCGGGGTCGGCGTGCGCGGCTTTGATCAGATGCGCGTGGCCGGCATCGGGGACGTAGCCGATCATGGTGACATTGGCGGCTTTGAGGGCGGCGTAGACGCTCTCCTGCCAGGTGGGGTTTTGCATGCTTGCTCCTTGGGGGTGGCCCATTCCCTGGAGGTTTTGCATCGGGAGGCTGGGAAGAGCAATCCGTGCCCTGGGGCGGCATCGCTGTTTCGCGCGGAGGGGCGGAGGAAGTGAAAGCCGCGAAGGGCGCGGGGTCTACGGAGCCCTCGGCGACCTCGGCGGCTTCATCTTCCTCGGCGTCCTCCGCGCGAAACTGCGATGCCGCGACCGGTTGGACTTGACTTCGCGCGCTTGCCCTCCGAACACCGGGGCAGAATAACGACTCAGAGGAGTGCCAGGACGATGAGCAAGCAAGCTGTGTCTTCCCGAGCGGAACTGCTGGCGGCGGACGATGCGACGATCGAGGACGCGATCGCCCATGCCGACCCCATGGTGCTGCGGGGCCTGTTGTATCAGCTGACCGGCGATCCGGAGATCGCGGCGACGCAGACCAGGACGATGCTGGCCGGCTACTTCGACGTCGCGGTGCCGGCGACCGACGCGGATGTGGCGCTGCTCCGGCGCAAAGGGGCCGATTTCCTGAAAGCCTACCGCGACAGCGGCGCGGGCGACATCGACATCGGGCCGCGGGAACGGCTCGGCGCCAGCCTGGGGTTGATGCTCGGGCGAACCATGGAGGGCGACGATCTGCGCCATCACGTCGAGGAAATGGCGCTCGACCCGGCCGTGCGGGCACTGCATTGGCGGGAGACGCCCGATCCCGCGCGGCTGAAGGACTTCACCGTCACGGTCATCGGTGCCGGCATGGGCGGGCTGAACGCCGCGCTGCAGCTGCGCGAGGCCGGGTTCCCGTTCACCGTCATCGAGAAGAACAAGGGCGTCGGCGGCACCTGGTGGGAAAACCGCTATCCCGGCGCGCGCGTCGATACGCCCAGCCGGTCCTACACGCATCTGTTCGGCGTCGATTTCCCCTATCCGAACCCGTTCTGCGAATGGCGGGAGAATGTGAAATACTTCGACTGGGTCGCCGACAATTTCGACCTGCGCAAGCACATCCAGTTCGAGACCGAGGTCAAATCCCTGACCTGGGACGAAACGGCGGGCGAATGGATAATCGACATGGTCGGGCCGGACGGCCCCCGCACGATCCGTTCCCGCGCGGTGATCACGGCCGTGGGCTTCCTCAATCGGCCGAACATTCCGAACATCGCCGGGGCGGAAACCTTCAAAGGCGGGTCCTGGCACACGGCGCGGTGGCCAGAGAATACCGATCTGAAAGGCAAGCGCGTCGCGGTGATCGGCACCGGGTGCACCGGGTATCAGATGGTGCCGGAGATCGCGCTGGAGGCCGCGCAAGTGACGGTGTTCCAGCGGACGCCGCAATGGGTGTTTCCAGTGCCCGGCTACCGGTCGCCGTTCCCGCCGCAGGTGAACTGGTTGGACCGCAACATGCCGTTCCACACCAATTTCATGCGCACTCGCACCTGCTCGCTCGATCGTATCGCCCACGTGGCGGAGATCGATCCCGACTTTAAGGACCCGTACGCCTGCAATCCGCTCAGCAAGCGCGCCCGCGAAGGTTGCATCGCCTTCCTGGAGCGTAAACTCGGCGATCCCGCGATGGTGGCGGCGATGACCCCGCCGCACCCGATCTGGTCGGCCCGCGCGGTGGTCGTCGATACCGAATATTCGATCCTCGATGCCCTGAAACGCGACAACGTCGCGCTGGTCACGGCGGGGATCGAGCGGATCGCGCCGAACGGCATCGTGGCGTTGGACGGAACGCTGCATGAGGCCGACGTCATCGTCTACGCCACCGGCTTCCATGCCACGGAATATTTGTATCCGATGACCATCGTCGGCCGCGACGGGCAGACGCTGGAAGACCTGTGGAAGAAGGACGGGGCGCGCGCCTACCTCGGCTGCATGATGCCGGGCTTCCCCAATCTCTGGTCGGTCTATGGCCCGAACACCAACGGCGGCCTGACAGTGGCGACGTTCCACGAAAAGGTCGCCCATTACGCGCTGCAATGCATGGAGGCGCTGGTGTTGGGCAACGGCAACGCGATGGAGGTCCAATCGGACGCGTTCTGGCGCTACAACCATGTGGTGGACGAACGCAACATGAAGAAGGTGTGGAGCGACCCGCGCGCCCACAACTACTACTGGACCGAACACGGACGTTCGGCGGTGATGAACCCGTTCTATACGGCGGAGATGTCGGCCTTCCTGCGCCAGCCGGAGCTTGCCGATCTGGCGATCGTCTAAAGGGAGGCACCACCATCCATGCCGCGCACGATCGGTCTCATGAGCGGCACATCCCTCGACGGGGTGGATGCGGCGTGGATGGAGACGGACGGGGAAACGGTCGCGGCGACCGGGCCGACCGTGACCATTCCCTACGATCCGCTGCTACGGGCCGATTTGCGGCGTATCCTGGACCTCGCACCCACGCTGTCGCCGGATGATGCGCTGCTGGCCGATGCCGTGCACCGGCTGACCGAGGCGCATATTCGCGCGGTAGAGGGCGTCGGGCGCAAGGCAGACCTGATCGGGTTCCATGGCCAGACCATCCTGCACCGGCCGCACGAACGCTGGACGTGGCAGGTCGGCGATGCGGCGATGCTGGCGTCTCGGACCGGGATTCCGGTCGCTTACGATTTCCGTTCGGCGGATGTCGCGGCGGGGGGGCAAGGGGCACCGCTGGTGCCGGTATTCCATGCGGCGCTCGCCCGCGATCTGCCGAAGCCGCTGGCGGTGCTGAACATCGGCGGCGTCGCAAACGTGACCTGGATCGGGGCGGACGATACGCTGATTGCCTGCGACACCGGCCCCGGCAACGGGCCGCTGGACGATTGGGCGGCGCGGCATACGGGGTCGGCGTACGACAAGGATGGCGCTCTTGCGGCGTCGGGCCGAGCGGATGCGGGGGTGCTGGGGCGGCTGTTGACGCATCCGTTCTTCGGACGGCCGGCGCCCAAGTCGCTGGACCGGCTGGATTTCGGGGCGGCGCTGGCGGCCAGCGGGTTGGATGTCCTGTCGCCGGGGGATGGCGCCGCGACGCTCGCTGCTTTTACCGCCCGAGCGGTTGCCGCCACCGCGTTGCCCGCACCGCCGGTCCGCTGGCTGGTGTGCGGCGGCGGACGGCACAACCCCGCGATCATGGCCGCCTTGCGCGCCGTGCTGCCCGCGCCGGTCGATCCCGTGGAGACCGTGGGCTGGGACGGCGATGCGCTGGAGGCGCAGTGTTTCGGCTTCCTCGCAGCCCGGGTTGTCGCCAGACTGCCACTGAGTTTCTCCGGCACCACCGGCGTGCCCACGCCGATGACGGGCGGGCGGATCGTGCATCCCTCACGCGGAGTGTCCCCATGACCTGGTCCATCCTCGCCCTCGACCGCACCACCGGCACGCTCGGCGCCGCCGTCGCCACGCGGTTCTTCGCCGTGGGGGCGCTGGCGATCCATGTCGAAGGGCATGTCGGCGCCATGGCCACGCAGGCGCTGATCAATCCGATGTACGCGGTGCACGGCATGCCCCTGATGCGAGCCGGCGAGGCGCCGGTGGATGTCGCCGCGGCGCTGCTGGCCGGCGACGCGGGGCGGGAGCACCGGCAGCTGCACATCCTGGACGTCCAGGGGCGTATCTTCGCCCATACCGGGGCGGAGTGCGTGTCCTGGTGCGGGTCGGTGAGTGGGGTGGATGTGTCGGTGGCCGGCAACATGCTGGCGGGGGCAGCCGTGGTGGAACGGACTCTGGCGGCGTTCGAGGCCTCGGCGGGGCCGATGGCGGAACGGTTGCTGGCGGCGCTGGAAGCCGGGGAGCAGGCGGGCGGCGACAAACGCGGCAAGCAATCTGCGGCGCTGAAGGTGGCAACGCGGGACCCGTATCCGGATTTGGATATTCGCGCGGACGATCACCCGGATCCGATCCGGGAGTTGCGGCGGTTGTATCGGGTGAGCCAGGAGCGGTTCGCGGTATTCCGGCGGTTTCTGCCGGGAGCGGACAGTCCTGGCGGGGTGTTCGACCGGAGGGTGATCGATGCGGCGATCCGTCGGGATCGGGGGGCTGTCTACACGGTGCCACCTGCCGGCGGATGAACCCTAGGCCGTGTGGACGGAATCCCTGGTATGCGCATTTTGTGGATTCCGGCGCTGCCGAATGTCTGAGTCATAGGTGGTCGGTAGCGAGGATCCCGACCATGCTGACACCAATGACGGACGAGGATTGGAAACTGGTTCTGGAGGTATTCCGGGCGGTTTGTCCGCGACGCGGCGATAAGGGCCGCGACGACCGGCGCTTCCTCGAAGCGCTGCGCTATTTCACGGTGCATAATATCACTTGGCGAGCGATACCCGCCAGCTCGGCGTTCCGATCGAGATCGGTCCAGACGTGACACCATGCTGCGTGATCGCCGACAAAGGCTACGATTCGAAGGCCAACCGGGAGATGGCACGTGAGCGTGGGATTATACCGGTCATTCCCTATCGGAATAACGTGAAGAATCAGCCGAAGTTCTTCCCGAAGGAACTCTATCGGGCTCGTTCGGCGATCGAACAGTGCATAGGCAAGCTGAAACGGTTCAAGCGGGTCGCCATGCGATGCGAGAAAACCAAGCAGAATTATGCCTCAATCGTCGCACTGGCCTGCGGGTTTATCTTAATTAAATCCGTCCACGTGGCCTAAAACATATCCGCCGTCCGTCGGACCCCGCGGCCAAATGGAAACGGTTCGGAACTGGAAGTACCGCCCCTGCCAGCCGACCGGTTCCGGTTCGGTCCAGGCCTTCAGGATCAGCTCCATCCCTTCGTCGGTCCGCCCCCGCGCCTCATCGGCATTCAAGTCGTAGCTCAGATATTCGTTCGTTGTCCCGCGCAACAATCCGGCCACGATCCTACCCGGTGCCAAGGCGTCCAGCATCGCGAATTCCTCGGCGACGCGGATCGGATTGCTGGTCGGAACGATTGGTCCGAGCAACGCTATTTTAATGCGATCGGTGCGCTCGGTCTTCCATGCCGCGCAAGGCAAGCGACACGGCGTCCGTATCGCAGGCGGAGGACCGTACCGGCCATTCGCGCGGCATATCCGGCGGCGGAATATACCGGCCGGTTTCGAAATAGGAGATTTTCACGACGTTTCACCCGGTAAATTGGCGACGGCCGCCCAAACCGAACGGCCGTGCCGCAAAATCAGGGCAGCTTGTTATGCGATCCGTCGCAACGCGGCGCCTTGCCGGTCGCCTTGCAGCCGCAGAAGCCGACGATGCCGGACGTCTCGGCCTCGAACTTCATCGGGCTGAAGCTGCTGCCCTTGTGCGATCCGTCGCAGAACGGCTGCTTGCCGCTCTTGCCGCACGAACACCACCAATAGGCTTTTCCGGCTTCGACTTCGACCTTGTAGGACCCCTTTTGGGCCACGACGGCTGATTCGGACATGTGTGCTTCCTTTCAGATTAAGCCGTTTCCACGGGATCGAAACCGTAATCCCGCCGAGCGGCTGCCGGGGTAACGTAACCGTCCAACAGGTCTTCGGAAAGGGCCGCCGGATCGCGTTCCCTGGGGTCGCCATAGCCGCCCGATCCTGGCGCCTCCAGCACTACCAAAGACCCCGCCGGCGCCAGAAATCCGCCCTTGCTGGTCAGCGTACGCGTATTTCCCGAAGGCGGCGTCAAAGTCGCCACGGCGGGCGCCCCCGGCAATCCGCCATCCAGACCGAACGGCGGAGTCACCGTTCGCTCGCAGCAAACCGACGCCATCGCCTGCCGTTCCAGCACCCGCCACGTCCGTCGCACGCCCAACCCGCCGCGATAGCGCCCTGCTCCGCCGCTATCGGGCACCAAAGCGTATTCTTCCACCCGCAGCGGAAAGCTCATCTCGATGATTTCGATCGGCGTATTGCTCATGTTGGAAACGGTGGAGGCGACCGCGTTGATGCCATCCTTCACCGGTCGCGCCCCAAAGCCGCCCTTCACCGATTCATAGCTGACGAACCGATCCCCGCTGCGATAGTCGGACCCGCCGAACGTGATCACCGCCGACGTCCCCTGCGACCCCGCCATGACCGTCGCCGGAGAAATCCTGAACATCGCCGCCATCACCATATCGGCGACGCGGTGCGACATCTCATGGTTGGCATACACCACCGGCGAGGGATGCTGCGCATTCACCACCGAACCCGGCGGCGCCGTCACCGTCACCGGACGCCAACAGCCGGAGTTCGGCGGAATCAGGCTCCCGGAATCTGCGATCATCTTCAGCGCGCAGAACACGCCCGATGCCGTCACCGTCAGCGGCGCGTTCATCGGCCCCGCGACGGCGGGGTCGGAGCCGGCGAAGTCCGCGACGATCGTATCCCCGCGTTTGATCAGCCGCAGTTTGACGGTGAAGGTCTCGTCCTCGGTCTCCCCGGGGTTCAACACGCCGTCGCCGTCGAAGACGTCCTCGAACGTCGCTTCCCCGTCCGGCAGTGCGCGCAGGGCCGCACGCATCATGGTTTCGGAGTAATCCAGCACCTCCGTCATGATCCGCAGCAGTTCCTCGGTCCCGTATTTCGCCGCCAATTCCGCCATCCGCTGCGTGCCGCGCCAGCAGGCCGCGACCTGGGCGCGCAGATCGCCGAGCCGCTCGGCTGGAGTCCGAACATTGGCGAAGATAATGGCCTCGATGGACGGATCGGGTTTGCCGTCGCGATACAGCCGGATTGGCGGCAGCCTCAGCCCTTCCCCGTAAATCTCGGTCACCGCGCCGTAGGACCCTGGGGAGGCACTGCCGATATCCGGCCAATGCGCCCGCACGCACCCGAACCCCAGCAGCACGCCAGCGTGATAAGCCGGCGCGACCACATTCACGTCCGGCAGATGCGATCCGCCGTCGTAGGGGTCGTTATGGATAAATACATCCCCCGGCCGCACATCGGGAAACGCCCGCACGACCGCGCGCACGGCATCGGGCATCGATCCCAGATGGATCGGCAAATCCGGCCCCTGCGCCACCATATCGCCGATCGCGTCGAACAGACCGCAGGAATAATCGCCGGCCACTTTCAGCAATGGTGAATAGGCGGTTTTAGCGAGGACGATCTTCATCTCCTCCGCCGCCGCGTAAAGCGCGTTCTTCACCACTTCGAAGCGAGCGGGGTCGGTTTTAGGGGCGGCCATCGTCATGCCTCCATCCGGACAGGATCGCCGGTGCGCTACGGTCTCATTAACGCCTTCAGCCGCGCAAGAGCCTGCGTTACCGCCGCGTCGAATTCCTCCGCCAAACCGCGCGCCTCCGACAGATCGCCGCGCCGGCACGCCTGTTCGATCGCGCGGGCCGTGCTGCTGACGATCATGGCACCGCAATTGCCGGCCACCGACACCAGATCGTGCGCTTCCTTCGCCGCAGCCATCGCGTCTTCCCCGGCCAGACCAGCCCCCAGACGCTCGGCCCGCGCGCCGATGTCCGCGATGGTCTCATCGAGGAACGCCGCGAACTGATCGCCGGGCAGGATCGCCCGCAGCGTGTCGATCGTTTCCTCGCTGACAACCGGCGCACCCGGCGCTGCCACGACCCGCATCGTCCCCGAGGCGCCTCCGGTCGCGGCCGCCAGTTTTTCGAACAACGCCGCGGCGCTTAAGGGCTTGCTGAGATAGGTGTCCATGCCGGCCGAACGATAACGCTCCTCCGCGCCCGCCAGCGCATCCGCGGTCAGCGCGATGATCGGCACATTCCGGGCCGGCGCCGGTAGGGACCGTATGCGGCGCGTCGCCTGAACCCCGTCCATGACCGGGATTTGGACGTCCATCAGGATGACATCGAAGGTGTCCCGCATCGCGGCTTCCACCGCCTCGCGCCCGTTCGTCGCGACCGTCACGGAATGGCCTTCGGTTTCCAGCAGCACCGTCAGGAGACGTCGATTGATAGGGTTGTCGTCGACGACCAGTACTTGCAGTTTTCGGCTGGCCGGAAGGGCGGCGTCCGTCGGGATCGCGGCCGGTCCCGGCAGGGGTGCCTCCCCGGCGACGGCCGGCAACGGTACGGTGAAATAGAAGCAGCTCCCCTGCCCCTGTGTGCTGGTTACGTCGATCGTTCCGCCCATGAGTTCCACCAGTTCCCGGCTGATCGTCAGGCCGAGGCCGGTGCCGCCGTAACGACGCGATATGGAACTATCCGCCTGGGTAAATTTTTGGAAAACCCGGTCCCGGCTCTCGGCCGTCATGCCGATGCCGGTATCGGCGATTTCGAACCGCGCCCAGTCGGGTCCCGCATCCGGCGCCGCCGACACGCGGACTTCGACACCGCCCTGTTCGGTGAACTTCACCGCGTTCCCGACAAGATTGAGCAACACCTGACGCAACCGGATCGGATCGCCGTGCACCGTCCGACTCAGCCCCGGTTCGATGGTCACGGACAACGTCAGGCGCTTCTCCCGCGCGTGCAGCGCCATGAACCCAACCGCCGCCCGAACAGTACCCTCCAAATCGAAGTCGCACGGCTCCAGTTCCAGCCGGCCCGCTTCGAGCTTCGATATATCGAGGATATCGTTGATCACGACCAACAGCGCCTTGGCGGAATCGAAGACCCCCTGGGCACATTCCGTCTGCTGAGGGTCCAGTTTACCGCGCAACAAAACTTCCGTCAGGCCGATGATACCGTTCATCGGGGTGCGGATTTCGTGCGACATGTTCGCCAGGAATTCCGTCTTGGCCTGATTGGCCGAGACCGCCTGGGCACGCGCCGCCTCTGCCTGCGCCCGAGCGGCATCGACCCCGGCCTCGGCGGCCTTGCGTTCGGTGATGTCGGCATAAATGCGCACAATACCGCCGTCCGGCAGCGGCGCGCTGCGAATTTCCAGGATCGTGCCGTCTGGCCGTTCGCGCTCGTAAATATGGGCGGTATCTAAAATACCGCCAGCACGCAGCAATTCCGCGACATCCTGCGTTGCTCGGTCGAATTCCGCATGTTGACGTTGATATTCCAGAACCTGACCGAAATGGGGCCGCGACGCGATCAGGGCCGCCGGCAGATCCAACAGGGCCATCGCGCGACGGTTGCATATCGCCACGGTCCGGTCGGCCGTGATCATCATGATCCCTTCGTCCATATGTTCGAAGGTGGTCTCCAGCAGCGTGGATTTCTCGGCTACCTCGGTTTGGCTGACGCGCAGAGCTTCGGCCGCGGACCGCAATTCGGCCGCCTGCTCCGCCAGCCGCGCGCTGCTGCGCTCCAGTTCCTCATTGCGTTGAGATAGAGATTCTTCCGACCGCGACAGGCGGTTGAATTGCGCGCCCAACAGACTGAACAGGACCGATAAAGCGCCTATCATCGCGATGGTCCCGGCGACAATGTAAACGCTTTGATGCCGCCAAACCGCGAGTGCCGTCCCTATGGGCACGACAACATTCACGAACAGCGGAAAGTCCCGCAGACGCTCGACCCAGATGGATCGCGGCCCATTCGCGGTGAGCCCCTGAGACACGTAGTGTCCGCCGCCGCGCGCGGCAACGCGATACCACGGGAAGTAAGCTGGCACGCGTTGTCCGATGATCACGCCACCATCTTCGGGATGGTGCAGCAAAATCGTGCCATCGTCCCGCACGATCGTGACGCTGCCGTCGCTGCCGGGCCGAGCGGCCTCGAACAACTCCCGGAAATAACGCAGCGAAATCGCCCCGGACACGATACCGATCGGTTGCCCGTTCCGGTCCGTCACCCGCCGCGCGAGATAGACAGTCCAGTCGTTGGTTACCTCGCTCCTTTGCGGGATGCTGATATAGCTGCCATTGTCCGTGACGGACTGGAAGTGAATGAAAACGTCCTTGTCCGATACCATGGCGCCGGAGGGTGGCCAGGCGCGCGACGTGTTGATCACCCGTCCCGTCGAATCGAGGATCACGATCGCTTCCAGCTGCGGCATATGCTCCCGGCGCAGTTGCAACTGACGGTACACCGCCTCTTTCGAAATCGCCGCGCGGAACCGGTCCGGTGTGTCGACCCCGTCGTCCACGAGTTGATCGCGGACGTTTTGCACAACCAGATCTACAACCTGTAACGCCCGCGTGGTCTGCTCCGCGATCACCAGCCCGATCTTGGCCTGATTGCTTTCGTATTGATCGACCGCGGCGTCTCGCGCTGTCCATATCGACAACCCGGCGGCGATGGCCAGCAACGCGACCAGCGTGGCGAAGACCAGCGGCAGCAGGCGAAGCCGGCGCGCGGGGATGGGATCGGCGCTGCTGCCCGACACCTCCGCGGTCATGCGACGCACCCGGATGATGCCTGATCGGTCGTGACCTGGGCCACCCGTCCCATAGGCTTAACTCCGGCGGCGGGATCGGTGAGGCGTTTTACGGTTGGTCAGGGACAGCGCGAGCCCGACCGCGACCAGCGCCAACGACGCGGGAGGTAGCCAAGCCGGGCGTAACATCAGCGGCAAGGCCAGCTTGTTCCAAATCCACGGCCCGAACCACCGGGCGATGGCAACTTGAATGCGTCCCGGCATATCGCCATCGATCCGGGCCAGCAATTCCCCAAGCAAAGTCGGCCGCGGCTCCAGGGTTCCCAGAGCCACGGCACAGACGATCATGACGGCCGCGAAGACGGCCAGGGCACGCTGTATGTTCACATGAACAGTTTCTCGCCCTTTCGCCCTTCATACAAGCCGGCGACGAAATCGCCGTAGCCATTGTAGATCTGCGTCGGCACCATCTCCCCGGACCCGAGCAGCTTTTCGCGCGCCTGGGACCAGCGAGGGTGGGAGACGGCGGGGTTCACGTTGGCCCAGAAACCGTATTCCCCAGGGTTCAACCCCTCCCAGAACGTCTCCGGCCGCTTTTCGGTGAAGCTGATCTTCACGATGGATTTGGCCGATTTGAAGCCGTATTTCCACGGTAGCGCGATGCGCAACGGACCGCCGTTCTGCGGCGGGACCGGTTTGCCATACAGGCCCGTGACCATGAACGCGAGGTCGTTGGCGGCTTCGTCGATCGCCAGACCTTCCGTGTAAGGCCAGGGGTAGTAAGGGCTGCGGAGGCCGGGCATCGCTGCTTTATCGGCCGCGGACTGAAACACGACGTATTTGGCGGACCCCAGCGGTTCGGCGATCGCCAGCAGTTGCGCGAGCGAGAAGCCGCTCCATGGCACGGTCATCGCCCAGGTTTCGACGCAGCGATGGCGGTAGATGCGTTCCTCGGTCTGCACCTGCTTCAGCAGGTCGTCGAGGCCGATCGTGCGCGGCTGCTTCACCAGCCCGGCGAGTTCGATCGTCCAGGGCCGCTGCTTCAGGGCCTGCGCCTCTTTCCAGATGCTCTTGGTTTCGTCGAACTCGTAAAAATTGTTGTAGGTCGTGGCATATTTCTCGTCGGTCAGCGCCCGGCCCGCCACGAATTTCGCATTCGGTTCGGCGAGCGCTGGCAGCGCGCCGGCAACCGACAGCACACCGGCCGCCTTCAGCAACCCGCGGCGCCCCAACATCGCGGATTCGGGGGTGACGCGGGATTCGGAAATTTCCCAACCGCGGCGGCGAAGGATATGCATGGCGTGTCTCCTGACTGGTTTCACGTTGTATGACGAACCAGGATGAGGAACATTACATCGCTTCCCACCGTCCAGGACCGAAAAAATGCATCTCGCCCGCTTCCCCCGCGTCCGCCTGTTCCCCACCCCCACGCCCCTGGAGAAGCTGGAGAATTTCAGCAAAGCCTTGGGTGGCCCGGACATCTGGATCAAGCGCGACGACTGCACCGTCGTCGCGACCGGCGGCAACAAGGTCCGCAAACTCGAATGGCTCATCGGCGAGGCCCGTCAGCTCGGCGCCACCCACATCGTGACGCAGGGCGCGGTGCAGTCCAACCATGTGCGCCAAACCGCCGCCGTCGCCCGCCGCTTCGGCATGAAGTGCACCGCGCTGCTGGAACACCGAATCGAGACCAACGACCGCGACTATCTGAACTCCGGCAACGTGCTGCTGGACAAGCTGTTCGGCTGCGCCATCGAATACCGCCCCGGCGGCGTGGACATGAACGCCGAGGCCGAAAAGAAGGGCGAAGAACTGCGCGCCCAGGGCGTCAACGCCTACGTGATCCCCGGCGGCGGATCGAACCGCGTCGGCGCGCTGGGCTACGTATCCTGCGCGCAGGAGCTGATGCAGCAGGCCGATGAGATGGGGCTGAAAATCGATCTGCTCGTCACCGCGACCGGCAGCGCCGGGACTCACGCCGGTCTGGTGGTCGGGCTGCATGGGATCAACGCGCAGGTGCCGGTGCTGGGGATCGGCGTGCGGCTGCCTCGCGATCGGCAGGAAGCCAACGTGCACAAGCTGGCCGAGGCGACCGCCGACTACCTGGGCATGAAGGGCGGCATCCCGCGCGACGCGGTCGTCGCCAACTGCGACTACGTCGGCGACGGCTACGGCATCCCGACCGAGGGCATGGCGAACGCCGTCCAAATGCTGGCGCGGGAGGAAGGCATCCTGCTGGACCCCGTCTACTCCGGCAAGGCAATGGCGGGGATGATCGACCTGATCCGTTCGGGAAAGATCGGGAAGGACCAGACGGTGGTGTTCCTGCACACCGGCGGCGCGGTCGGGCTGTTCGGCTATACCGGCTATCTCGAAACCGCGATGGAGGCGTAACACCATGATCCGTAGCGAACACCGCATCCTGGCGACCCATACCGGGTCCCTACCCCGTCCCTTGGCTCTGACGTCGCTGTATGCGCGCCGGTCGAACGGGGAGGCGGTGGACGCCGCGGAATTGGACGCCGCCGGCAAAGCCGCGACCCGCCATGTCGTGCGCAAGCAGCGCGAGGCCGGCATCGACATCGGCAACAACGGCGAACAGCAGCGCGAGGCGTTCTTCCTGTATGTCCGCCATCGCATGAGCGGCTTCGGCGGCGGCTGGCACCGCAAGCCCTTCGCCGATTTGGCGAAATACCCGGGCTTCGCGGCCTGGGGGGATGTTCTGGCCTCCGGCCGTCCGTCGGTTTCCAACCGCGACGGCGTGCCGGAAGCAGTCTCGGCCGTGGAATACCTGGACCCGGCGCTGGTGCAGGCCGAATGCGACGAATTCACTGCGACCCTAGCCGAAGTCGGCGGGTTCGCCGAACCGTTCATGACCGCGCCGTCCCCCGGGATCATCGCCGCCGCCATGCGCAACGCCTGGTACGACACCGAAGACGCCTATCTGGCCGCTTTGGGCCGCGCCTTGCAGGTGGAATACGAAGCCATCGTCCGCTCCGGCTTCCTGCTCCAGATCGACGCTCCGGATTTGGCGCTGGAGCGGCATGTTTCCTACCAGGACAAACCGCTGTCGGATTTCATCGGGTTCGCCGAACGGGTCGTCGACACAATCAACAACGCGCTGGTCAACGTCCCCCGCGACCGCGTCCGCATCCACGCCTGCTGGGGCAATTATGAGGCGCCGCACGACTGCGACGTCGCCATGCACGAGATCCTGCCCGCGATAAGCCGAGCGAAGGTGGGCGGCTGGGTCCTGCCGATCGCGAATCCCCGGCACCAGCACGAATACCGCTGTCTGAAAGACCTGCCGCTGGACGACGGACAGGTGGTGGTCGCCGGCGTAATCGATCCGCTGACCAATTTCGTCGAACACCCCGAAACCGTGGCGGACCGACTGGAACGCGTGGCGCAAACCATAGGCGATCCGACCCGCGTGATCGCCGGGACAGATTGCGGGTTCGACACCTCCGCCGGCCGAGGGCGCGTGCAGGAGGATGTAGTCTGGGCGAAGCTGGCTGCGATGGCGGAAGGGGCAAAAATCGCAAGTAAACGGCTCGGGATGGGGTGACCCGTCGTCAAGCTGCGGCGGGCTGCTCGTCGCACCTGCCAGCATAACCTGACCAAAATCGCCCCAGTGCGATCGCGCTGATCCCCACCCGCAACTCCGCACCGGTCTCGTGCGGGATCAGGCTGACCACCCCATGGTCCGGCAATGCCGCGACCGGGCAATCCCCAAGCAACGCCCGATAGTTGGCGCGGTGCATGAAATGGGGACGCAGAGCGGCCGCTCCACCTGGCAGCGCGCGGGCACGAAAAAAAATCGCGGCACGTGGGGCATCGTTGCCCGAACGCGCGATGCTCGCCCCGATCTCGGTCCAGGTCAGCGCCAATCGCAATGGCATCCCGGTCAACTGCCCGATTGCGTCGAGTACCGCCTCTCTGCCGGCCGCGGGACTATCCCGCAGGATATGGCGCAATCGTGCTTCGGTCGGGCTGCGCAGAATGCAATACGCCTCCTCCCATCCCTGACCGGGATCGAAGCCCGTCATGTGCAGGCGGGAATCGGACAGACAAACGGGCGCGCGTCCAGGTAATTCCAGGTAGAGCTTCCCCCGCATGCCGGTTGCGGAACCGCGCAGTCCCAACCAACATCCCCACTTCAAATGCGCACCCGCCTGTAGCCCGCGCCACAACTCGACCAAACCCGGTTCGGGGCGAGGCAGGCCGAGCGCGGACAATAGCGTCAATGCCGCGTCCAGCCGAGCATGCTCGGGGTAATCCGGCCCAGCGACTTCGAGCGATATGCGGAACGTTTCCTCATGCGTCGAAAAACCGCATTCGATCGGGCACCCGTCGGTGTTCAGTCCGCTGAAACTCCATGCGATGTCCGGCCAGGAACCGGCCTCCAGCGACTTCAGGCATCGCCCAAGCATGCCAGCGGCACGCGGTTGGGCGTGCCCGAATCCGGCCAAAAACCGGCCGACCTCGCGTATCGCCGTCGCCGTCACGGCATATCGCCGACCAGTACGACCGGATCCTGCGTCGACACCAAATCCCCCCGGTGCTGCTGGCCGTTCGTCCCGACGGTGATGATGCGATAGCCGAACGCCGATTTCGACCGATTCAGCAACGGGATATGCAGTCGTTGCATATCCAGTTTACCGGGCGGCAGCAACAGCGTCGTCTGGAATGCGTATCCCGCATCCTGGTCCTGATACTCGACTTCCAACAGCGCGGTTTTCGTTTTAGCGGCGTCGATCGCGGGTTGCACGACGACATCGATACCGCCGGTAAACGCATCGTTGACGATGATCGCGCTCGCGGTGCTGGACACGGGGGCCGAGGTGAAGCTGGTCCCGTCCTTCAGGACACACTTTGTCGTGTACGTGTAAGTGCGCTGGGTTTTATCCGATAACCGAACTTTCCATGCCTGCGGCTGATCGCCGGGATGCACGATGTAATTGGCCGACGTCTGCCACCCCCCGGCTTCGGCGTAATGCAGCGTCACCTCCACCCGGTCCACACTGTTGGCATCAATTTTCCCAGGGCTGAGCGTAACCGTCAGAAAACCCAGCAAGGCGTAGGGATCGAGCGTGACCTGACGGTTTTCCGTCGTCACCGCGGGAAGTTGATAACGATCCTGCGCGCCGACCCACCCCGACTGCGGATCGAAGCTGTAATCTGCCGTGTAGGTGAATTCGGTGGCTCGAACCTCTCCTTCGAACACATCCCATGAGGTGGGGGCGGTTTGCGCAGCGGTGAAATCGAATTCGCCATGCTTGGCGTCGTCGCTGTTCGGATCGCCATAGTCGATCGCGACGTGAGCCGTTTGCAGTCCGATGCCGGCGAAATCGTGCGGCGGGGTAATGGCGACCGAAAATTTGGAGAAGAACGGATCAGTGCCATCGACCTGCAAGAAATGCTTGCTCTTGTCGATCTTGTCCAACATCAACCCGAAATAACCTTGCGGCGAGAAGGTGCGCTGCACCGCATCCATCCGGTTATATTCGTAGGTGACGGTCTTCTGTTCGTCCTGATGCACGAACTTCAGCCGCAGCGAGACACCGAAGGGCGACGCCGCCGACGATGCGGCGCTCGCAACCCCGGCAAGCGCTTTCGCGGCATCGGCGACCTGCGCGCCGGCGCTGGGACCGGTCGTTGTGATCGTGGACGGTCCCGCGGGGGGCGCACCGGCCGGCGACGGTGCGGCGGGTCCACCGGCCCCGGCGGGTGTGACTCCGCCGGGTGCGGGCGGGTTGGCTCCGGCGGGAGAAGGTACCGGCGCCGGTGTGGGTCCGGTTCGCGATGGCGTGGCACCGCTCGATGCCGGCTGAGCACCAGCTGGTGCCGGGTGGGCTCCCCCGGGCGCGGGCTGCGCCCCGCTGGGAGCAGGATGAGCACCCCCAGGCGCCGGTTGCACCCCGCCGGGAGCAGGATGAGCACCCCCAGGCGCTGGCTGCGCACCGCCGGGAGCAGGGTGAGCACCCCCAGGCGCTGGCTGCGCACCGCCAGGAGCAGGATGAGCACCCCCAGGGGCTGGCTGCGCACCGCCAGGAGCCGGATGAGCACCCCCCGGAGCCGGTTGCGCGCCGCCCGACCGAACGGGGCTACCGCCCGTTGTGGTTGTGGTCGTCGAACTGCTGGAAGACTGCGGCGCCGTCGGCACCGTGTTCGCATCCGCGGCCGCGGCCGTCGCTGGCGAAAGGCTCGGCGTGAACCACTGCGACAGGATCTGGTCCTTGAACAAAGCCAGCGCCTGCTGCTCTTTGTCAGCGTTGGATTGATCGTTGGTCAGATTGACCACTTCGATTTTGATCGCGCCGTCCTGCCGCAATTTCTCGAACGTGGCGTCGACGCCGGCCGAAACGTAATAGGCCTGCGCGGTCAGGCCGACGCTGAAACTATCGTACACACGCTTCAAATCGGCGGTGATCTTCACATCGAGCGCCGGACGGACGCCGGTGAATTTCAGATCGTAGATCACTCCCACGGGCGCCATGCCGTCCTCGAAGGCGGCCTTCATGATGCTGGCCCCTTCCTCCGTCAGTGTCAGCGAAAACAATGCATTGTTGTCGCCGAACAACTCCGGCGAGGTGGCACCACTGATTTTCTCCACTGCCTCGAACGTGCCGGGTGCCGCAGTGTTGGCGGTACCGCCGCTGCCTTGCAAATCCAGTGCGACAACACGGACGGTACCTTCGTCGAACGGCACCGGCGCGATGTGCGGATTGGTAGCATTCGGAAACATCGACTGGATCTCGCCCAGAATTTTGTCCCTGGTCCGGTCGGAGATCTTCAGGCAAGTCGTCACGTTCAAAAATCCGACGCCCTTCACACCCGAGGACGCCAAATCTGGCGCGTATTCGATCAACAGAAACTGCGGTTCGTCGCTATCCGGCATCTTTGCCAGATCGACCGGCGCGGGAAGATACCAAAACTGATTCGGATCGATATGATCCGGGAACACCGTCGCGCCATCGACCGTAAGCGAATCCGAAGACAAGAGCAGCATGGGAGAAACTCCTTACGAAAGCTGGCTGAGCCTGATCGTGACGGTGTTGCTGTCGGCAGCCGTCCAGTCGATCGATTTGGTCTGACCGTTGTCCAGCTGGATATCCACCCGAAACTCGGGACCGACAGACGAATCCAGGTAATCGTATGCGAAACGCTGCACGTCGGACATGCGCACGAATTTGAACGATTTCGACACGTTGACCTTGTTCGCCGGATCGACGTAGCGCACCTGCACATCCGCCTCCGTCACATGCACCGACCCGAAATCGACCTGCTCGGGTTTGATGGTCAGAATTTGGTGGCCCTTCATTCCCGGCTGAATTGTCAGGAATTTTTCGGTGGTGACCGACGACGGTACCGACCAAATCTGACCGTTCAAGTTGATGATCTTCGCTTCGAATGCAATCGCCGTCTGGGTCGGGTCCTCCCGGTCCGCGGTGAATGTTTGCGCCCCTGCGTTGGCTTTGTTGAAAATATAGCTCTGCTGTTCGGTTGGATTGTCGAGATCGGGATAAGCGACCGAGACCAGGACCTGATCCGCTTTGGTCCAATCCACGGCCGGCACGACCAGCAAAGTCGATTTCGCCGGGAACGGATCGACGATGTCGATTTTGCCCGCATCTGTCGTCAGCCAGGGCGCGTTGATCACCCCGCCGGAGACCTGCGTGTAATTCACCTGATACGATAGCGTCCGCTTCGCCGGATCGCGAATGAATAGCGCCCAGCTTGCCTCGGGCGTCTGGCTGTTCAGCAGCAGACTCGTGCGCATGTGGATGCGGTTGTCGTCGTCGTCGTAGCGGCAGGCGATCTCCACCAGCGAATACCTGTCCCACCGGAATGAATCGGCTCTGATCGGTATCACGGTCGTCGAATAGAGCCTGGCCCGCGGCTGGATGCTGAGGACATCGCCGATTTCCGTCAGATCGTCGCTGGATATCTGCGCCGGTCGTTCAGCCGTGTCGACGCCGGTGAAATTCACCGTATAGGTGTAGTGCACAGGCCGAACCATCTTGCCGCCCGCCATCGCACTGGTCCAATCGACCGAGGCTGTCGGATTGGCCTTGTTCAGCGCAACCGATTTGATAATGCCGTTGTAGTTCATGTTCACATCGATCGAACCGATCCCGTCAGCGTCGAAGTCCGCGAAACTGGTCACTTTCAATGTACGCCGCTGGAACCAGGGATTATCCAGATCCACCTTTTCGATAAACCGATCCAGCGTAACCCCGCCATGCGCCAGGGTTTGGAACAGGCCGGAAAGATGAGCCTGCGGATAAATGGTCCGCTGGACCGAGGTGCGTTCCGACAAATTGACGTCCAACACCTTTTTGTCGGTGCGCGTCAGATCGACCTTCTTGTAGGAGAAACAGGCTAGGCCCGACACCCCTCCGGTGGCGATCAGCCCGCCGATGGAGGCCGCCGCGCCTTCCACCTGTTCCAGCGTACTGGGCTTGCTGGGATCGGGTGGCGCGAGACTCGATTCGAAGAACGTGTTCTTGATCATGTCGTAGACCTCGGCCACGGCCTTATCGCGGTCGCCCGCGATATCCTTGCCGCCATCGGAATCGGTCACGAACGTGTCGATTTCCAATGAGATCACCCGGTCTTCGATCAGCTTGTCGACCACCTTCTCGATATCGGTCGAGAAAAACAGAAATCCCGCATGGAAACTGTCGTCGAGGTGGGTTTGTACCCGTTCCCAGTCTACATGCAGATGCACCCGGAACGCGGGCCGGAGGCCGACGAATTCCAGCGAATAAATCACAGCGATCGGTTGAATCTCGCCACGCATGGCCTTTTCCATGACCGTCGCGCCGTATTGATCGAGTTGCACCGAAAAGCTGGCCTGATTGTCGCCGTACAACGATGGTTTCGTGGCGCTTTGAATCCCAACGACGAACCGTGGCCCGGTTGCCGCCGGCACCGGAGCCGGCGCGGGTGTCGCGGGCGGCTTCGCGCCCGGCACCGGCGGATCGGCGCTTTGCGCACCCAGTATCTGCAGCCGTACCGCCCCGTCGATGAACGATACCGGCGACAACCGAGGCGCGTCGTCCAGATGTGCCTGTTGTTGCAGCTTCTGCGCCACTTCCGTCAGCACATCCGGATTGAGCCCGAGATTGACGTCGAAATTGATGAACCCGCCCGTGCCGGCCGCCCCGGCATATTCGATCAGTTGCAGCTGCGGCACATCGGACCCGCTCGCCATGTCCTTCGACACGGTCAAATGCGGCATCATCGGCAAATAGTAGTATTGCAGACGATCGGCATGATCGGGAAACAGCGACACGCCGTCGATGAGGTAATAGGGCGGGTTCAAGTACAGCATCGTTACATCTCCTTCGCGAACCGCGTCAATTCGGCAACATCAGCACGAGATCGGCATCGCTCGCCTCGACGGGCTGCGTGCGGATGACCTGGGGTGGCGTCGTTCCGACATAATAGGTCGCGGACCATGTGTAGCTCGTCCGGTTCGGGTCGCGGGCATAGAATGTCCAGGGCTGTGGCGCGACATTCGGACGCAGCGTGACCTGCTGCTTGACGTCGAGGTGGTTGGCCGGGTCGGTGTACTGGAAATTCACCTGGATCAGCTTCACCTTCGTGAAATCGATCAGTGCCGGGTCCGGCAGCACCGAAATGACCACTTGGTTCGGCGGCCCGAACTCGATCAGACTGGACGTGGTGGTGACCTCCGGCATGTTCTCCGTCGTGTGGTTTTTGTAGCTGACAACGCCTGAATAGGTGATCTTTCCCTTGCTGTGCGCCACAACGGGGATCGCCCAATCCTTCTGCCGGTTTTGCGCGGTAAACAGGAAATCGGTCTCCTGCTCCAGACTATGGGCCTCATCGGTATATTTCATCTTCAGGAAGATGTTTTCGATGCCGGCTGCGAAATCTCCCTCCGACAGGAAGCTGTAAGTCGCCGTGGTGAAGGGGCTGTTGATGGTCAGCCGGGGCATCGGAACATCCGCCCAGTCGGTCACCATCTGCGTCCCATCCGCCATGATGTATGTCGTCTGGTACTGCGCGATCTGGTCGATGTCCTTCAACAGCACGACCAGCATTTGGTCGGTCTTTTTGTCCTTGTCGAAGGTGAATTGCTGGTTGATTGGCTGACCGGTGGCATCCACATCCGGATATTTGATGGTAACCTGGACCTGGGGCGTCTTCGTGAAATCGATATTGCCCATCGCGATCTCGACAAACAACACACCGAGGTTGTTCGCGCTGATCGTGACTTGGCCCTTATCGGTTTCTACCAGGGGCGACTGATAGGCTTGGTTCGCATCGCGATAGTTGACCGAGAACGAGTACGCATAGTGCATGTCGCCATTGTTGGTATTCGACACGAACTTGCCGATGTCGTCCGGCTTCGTCATATGGAAATCTTTGATCTCCGCCGGATTGATCTTGTTGTATTCGCAATGGACATCGACGCTGGTGATGCCGTAACGCGCGAAATCGACGTTGACCGCGACCGAGGCGTTCACCGTGGCGAAGAACGGGTCATTGGCATCGACCTCGACCACGAAATCTTCGAATTTGAAGCCCATGTCAGCGATATTCGGCATCGTTCCACCTTGCGTGGTCCCGAACGAAACGCCCATCCGTTCGGTCAACGTGCGGTAGAAGCTGGCAGATTCCCAGGTCGTCTGCAGTTTTTGGATGTGATCCATACCATGATCGCCGCGATCCTCGGCAGCTTTGATGTCCGGCAGGACCGAGGTCTTCACCGCCGTCTCGATTTGGCCCCATCCCCAGTTGGTGATTCCGTCCTGGATTTTCTTGCGCAGGTCGGCGTCGGTGATGTAGCCGAGGCTGTCGAAATTGAAACTCACGCCACCGGCACTGGAACTGGTGAACGCTTCGTGCATCCGGTCGACCTCGGTATTGTTGCCGCTAAGCCAGGTGCTGCCGCTTTTGTCGACCGATTGATAGAAGCTGTAGAACTTCTGAGAGTTGAACCAGACCGACCCGCTGACCGGCGGAAAGGTCGCCGGGAAATGCAAATCGTATGAAACCTGCGCCACGCCGCCCGATCCTTTCAGGCAGGCTTCCAGCACCGTCGCACCCTCTGGGGTAAGCTCCGCGGTGAAGGGGCAAATCATCGAACCGAACAACGAAGGTTTGCCGGGGCTGTCGATCTTTCCGACCAGAACGCCGGAGCTGTCGAGCAGCGTCAGACTGGCCGTCGCGTCAGTATAAGTGATGTGTTCGATCTGCGCGCTCGCCGGCTGGCCCTGAGCGTTTTTGATGCCCTTCTCTTGGACCTTGGTATCCAGGGCTGCCTGGATCTTAGCCATTTTATCCTTTGCGACGACAAATTCGCAGTCGAACACGACGAAGCCGCCGCCCTTTTTGCCATCGGCGCGGGACGCATCGAGCTTGTATTTGATCATTTTGAACACCGGCTTTTGGGTGTCCGGGTCGATCCGGAAGCGCGGCTTCTCGGGCAGGACGTAGAACACGTCCTGCCGGTCGTCGTCGCCGAATACCGGCAGTCCTTCAATGATGTACTGGTTGCCAAGG
>CAITUP010000082.1 GCA_903895595.1 uncultured Acetobacteraceae bacterium
CCCTAAAACCCCAAGCTCCCCTGCCGGGAAGGCACCTTCCCCCCATCCGCCGTAACCTTCACGTCACCATCCCCGAACTTCAACCCCAGCCGCGCCCCCGGCGCCACCGCGGAAACACTCGTCACCGGCAACCCGGCCCGATCCGTCACCAGCACATACCCGCGCCCCAGCACAGCCAGCGGCGAAACCGACTCCAACCGCGCCGCCGTCCCCTCCAGCCGCGCCCGAGCCTCCCGCAACGACGCCCGCACCGGGGAGTCGCTCAGACGCCCCAACAACCGTCCGGCCCGCACACCGACAGACCCCACGGACTGCCGCAACCCCGACACCAGCCGTTGCGACGCCAGCTCCAACCCCGACCGCCGCACCGAAACCAGCCCCGGCAGCGCCAAGATCAGCCGCACCCCGCGATCCCGCACCCGCTCCCGCGCCGCGACGATCAACGAAGGCAAATCCGGCAACCGCCCCGAAGCCACCCCCAGCGCAACCTTCCGCCGCTCCACCAACCGCGGCAGCGCCATCGCCAGCCGCTCCGCTCGGTCGTCCAACCGTTGCCGCGCGCCGCCGAGCAGCCCCGGCAAATCCGGCAAGCCCCGCTCCGCGCGCGAAAGCCGCAGCCGGCACGCCGAGGTCAGCCGGTTCAACGCGCCCCCAAGACGCGCGGCCTTTTGCGCGATATCCGCCTGCAGATCGGCCAGCGCGGGAATGGCCATTTCCGCCGCCGCCGTCGGCGTGGGAGCGCGGCGATCCGACACGAAATCGATCAGAGTCGTATCCGTCTCATGCCCGACAGCGGAAATCAGCGGAATCCGGCAGGCCGCCGCCGCGCGCAAAACGCCCTCGTCATTGAAGGCCATCAAATCTTCCAGACTGCCGCCGCCGCGCGCGACGATCAGCACGTCCGGCCGAGGCACCGGACCGCCCGGCGCGATGGCATCGAATCCGGCGATGGCGGCGGCGATTTGCTCCGCCGCCCCGTCCCCTTGCACCGGCACCGACCAAAGCAAAATGGACCGGGGAAACCGACGCGCGATGGTGGTGCGGATGTCCTGGATCACCGCCCCGCGCTCACTGCTGACCACCCCGATCACCCGAGGCAGCACCGGCAGCGCCTGCTTGCGCGCCACGTCGAACAGCCCCTCGCCTGCCAGGCGCACCCGCAGTGCCTCGATTCGCGCCAGCAGCGCCCCCGCGCCGGCGTATTCCATGCGTTCGACGATCAACTGGTAAGACGACCGTTCACCGTAGGAGGAAATCTTGCCGGTGGCGATCACCTCCACCCCGTTCTCCGGCACCATCCCCAGCCGGGGGACGGAGAACTTCCAGACCACGCCAGCGATCTTCCCGCCTTCGTCCTTCAGCGAAAAATAGATGTGGCCCGAGGGATACCGCTTGAACTCGGTGATTTCCCCGCGCACGCGGATGCGGCCGAAGGTGCCCTCCAGCGTGCGTTTCACCGCGCCGGAGATTTCCGAGACGGTGTATTCGGGAACATTCGAAACCGGTGCGTCCATGGCGTTATTCTATGCCACGCGACAGCCAAAGCAGGAACCCGGCGGCGCCGGCCCAGAGCAAGTGTGCTGGGGCATAAACGAACTGGGACACCGGCAGCAGATATTGCACCAGCAGCATAAGGCGTCCCCAGGGCGGGAAGCCGCGCTGCGACCAGTCCCGCAGCAGCCAGACCAGTGGAAACGCCAGAACCAGATAGTCGTAGTCCAGCACGAACGGGGTCATCAGCAGTCCGGCCAGCACGATGACGGCGCACTCATGGCGCCGGCCCCGAGCGCGGACGATGGCGGTTACCGCGAGGACAACCGATAGCGCCTGCACCGCGTAAGCTGCCCCGACGCCGGCCCGCAACGCCCGAGCGACCGCGAAAGCACTCTGAAACCGGTCGTAAGACACCAGCCCCTGTTCCAACGCCGCTCGGCTCAACGGCGCCCCGTGCAGAAACCCGGCCCAGACATCCCAGCCAAAGACCGCTGCGCTGGCCGCCGCGACGCCTAGTCCCGACACGGCCGCCGCGCATAAAACCGTCCACCGGCCGGACAGCACCAGCGCCACCGGGATCGCAAGCGCCAGATGCGGCTTCACCGCCATCAGCCCGAACAGCAACCCCGCGAGCCAAGGCCGCCGGTCCATCACCGTCAGCCCGCCGCCGATCAGACCCGCCGTCAACATCGCGTTTTGCCCGGCGATGACGTTCACCAACCCCGCGGGGTAGGCCAACGCCGCCAACACCGCCCACGGCGACCCGGCCGCACGCCGTAACGCCACGGCGAAACCGACCCAGCTCAGTCCCAGGAACATCCCTAAAGCGCCGAAAAACGGCAGCAATGCCAATGGCGCGCACAGCAGCAGATAGGGGGGAGGGTAAAAGAATGCCTCGTACACCGCGGGCGGGACGATGGGTGCCTCCGCCAGCCGGTGCACCGCCGGCACGTAAACCTCGGCCGCCATGCCGCTCAGAACCAACCGTGACGCCGCCCAGAAGCTGGCGAAATCCATGCCGAACGGCTGGCCGAACCGGTCGATGCCGCGATCCAACGCCGCCAGAAGGCCGCCCAACACCCCCAGCCACGCCGCCGCTGCCGCGACCGCGTACACCCGCCCCCGTTCGGCGGTGAACCAGCCCATCCCTCGCAACACACCCGGATCGTCCATCGCCCCAACCTATGCTACAGGCCCGCGCCGGAACCAGAGGGAGTCGGGGCATGCGCGTGCTTGTGGTCGGATCGGGTGCTCGTGAACATGCCTTGTGCTGGGCCATCGCCGCCAGCCCGCTGCTGACCAAGCTGTGGTGCGCCCCCGGCAACCCCGGCATCGCCGGCGTGGCGGAATGCGTCGATATCGGCGTGCTGGACTTCGAGGCGCTGGTCGCCTTCGCGCAGGACAACCAAATCGATCTCGTTGTCCCCGGCCCGGAAGCCCCGCTCGTCGCCGGCCTGACCGACGCGATGGACGCCGCCAGCATCCCCTGCTGCGGCCCGACCGCCGCCGCCGCACAACTGGAAGGCAGCAAAACCTTCACCAAGGAAATCGCCGACGCCGCCGGTATCCCCACCGCGCGCTGGGAACGGTTCGAGGACGCCGAAGCCGCCCGCGCATTCGTCCGCCGCCGCGGTGCCCCGATCGTCGTGAAAGCCGACGGCCTCGCCGCCGGAAAAGGCGTCGTCGTCGCGGCCACGGAAGCCGAGGCCATCGCCGCCATCGACTCCATGATGGACGCCCGCATTTTCGGCGATTCCGGTGCCTCGGTCGTGATCGAGGAGTGTCTGGTTGGCGAAGAAGTCTCCCTGTTCGCGTTGTGCGACGGGGAAACCGCGCTGCCTCTCGGGTCCGCCCAGGACCACAAACGCGTCGGCGACGGCGATACCGGCCCGAACACCGGCGGCATGGGCTGCTACTCCCCCGTGCCGGCCTTCCCGCCGGGGCTGGAGGAAGCGGCCTTCGACCGCATGATCCGCCCCGCTCTGGCCGAAATGGCCAAGCGCGGCATGCCCTTCCGCGGCATCCTGTTCGCCGGCCTGATGCTGACGGAGGAAGGTCCCAAGCTGATCGAGTTCAACACCCGCTTCGGCGACCCCGAATGCGAGGTCCTGCTGCTGAAGCTGAAATCCGACCTGCTGCCCGCTCTGCAAGCTGCCTGCGACGGCGAACTGCGCCACTTCAACCTCCGCTGGAACGAAACCGCCGCGGTCGCCGTGGTCATGGCCGCGCGCGGCTATCCGGAGGCACCCGAAAGCGGCAGCATCATCCGCGGGCTCGACCGCGCCGCCGCCATCCCGGACGTGACCGTCTTCCATGCCGGCACGACGGCGGATGCCGACGGCACCATTCGCGCCGCCGGGGGCCGCGTCCTCGCAATCTGCGCCACCGGCCCAACGATCGAAGCCGCTCGGGCGTCCGCCTACACCGCCGTCAAAGCCATCGACTGGCCCGAAGGCTTCTGCCGTACCGACATCGGCTGGCGCGCGCTCGCGCGTCCGGCCTGATCGCCCACCTTGCGCCGCCCCTGACCCAAGCCCAAATTCCCGCCATTCAACCCATCGAGGATCACCATGACCGAATATGTCCCCCCCGCCGTCTGGACCTGGAACAAGGGCAATGGCGGCCGCTTCGCCAACATCAACCGCCCCATCGCCGGCGCGACGCACGACAAGGAACTCCCCGTCGGCAAGCACCCCATGCAGCTCTATTCGCTCGGCACGCCAAACGGCCAGAAGGTGACCATCATGCTCGAGGAGCTGCTGGCCCTCGGTCATAAAGGTGCCGAATACGATGCGTGGCTGATCAAGATCGGCGACGGCGACCAGTTCGGCAGCGGTTTCGTCGGCATCAACCCGAACTCCAAAATCCCGGCCTTGCAGGACCGCTCCGGCCCGACGCCGATCCGGGTGTTCGAATCCGGCGCCATCCTGATGCATCTGGCGGAGAAATTCGGCGCGTTGCTGCCGACCGATCCGGCCAAGCGCGCGGAATGCCTGTCCTGGCTGTTCTGGCAAATGGGCAGCGCCCCCTACCTCGGCGGCGGCTTTGGCCATTTCTACGCTTACGCTCCGGTGAAGATCGAATACGCGATCGACCGCTTCGCGATGGAGACCAAGCGACAGCTCGACGTGCTGGAACGCCGTCTGGCCGAAGCCCCGTATCTGGGCGGCGACGACTACACGATCGCCGACATCGCGGTGTGGCCCTGGTACGGCGGTCTGGCCAAAGGCCTGCTGTACGGCGCGAAGGAGTTCCTCGCGGTCGAGGAATACAAGAACGTCCAGGCCTGGGCCGACAAGATCGGCGCCCGTCCGGCGGTGAAGCGCGGCCGCATCGTCAACCGCCTGCAAGGCGAGCCGTCGGCGCAGCTGCACGAACGCCACGACGCCAGCGACTTCGACCTGCGCACGCAGGACAAGATCGCGCCGAAAGCATAACGCGTTGCATTCCGGTCGGGGACGGTCCAAATCGGCGCCGCCACCGACCGGGATGCCTTTCATGCGCCGCCGTACCCTTTTGCAAGCCGCCGCCACAATGCCCCTCGCCGCGCCGGCTTTGGCGCAGGCGCAAAAGCCGCTGCGCTTTATCCCCCAAGCCAATCTGACCGCGCTGGATCCGATCTGGACCACCGCCGTCATCACCTACAACCACGCCTACATGGTCTACGACCTGCTGTACGGCTGGGACGGCAAGGAGCTGAAGCCGCAGATGGCGGCGGGGCACGAGGTATCGCAGGATGAGCTGACCTGGACCTTCACCCTCCGCGACGGGCTGAAATTCCACGACAACGAACCGGTGCTGGCCAAGGACGCCGCGCAATCCATCCGCCGCTGGGGATCGCGCGATTCCTTCGGCCAGGTGCTGATGCGGTATATCAATGAGATCGTCGTTCTGGACGACAAGCGCTTCGCCATCCGCCTGAAAAAGCGCTGCCCGCAGCTTCTGTTCGGCCTCGGCGCCCGTCAGAGCTTCATCATGCCGGAGCGCCATGCATTGAAACCCGGCACGGAGCAGGTGACGGATTCTATCGGTTCGGGTCCGTTCCGGTTCCTGAAGGACGAATGGGTGTCCGGCGCCAGCAGCGCCTATGCCAAATTCGACGGCTACGTCCCCCGTAACGAACCGCCCGTCTTTTTCGCCGGCGGCAAAGTCGCGCATTTCAACCGCGTCGAGTGGATCGTTCAACCCGACCCCGCCACCGCCGCGGCGGCGTTGCAGAAAGGCGAGGTCGATTGGGTGGAGCAGCCGCTGATCGATCTGATCCCGATGCTGAACAAATCGCCGAATGTTTATACGAAAGTGGTCGATCCCGGCGGATGGCTGATGTTCATGGTGATCAACCACTTGAACCCGCCCTTCGACAACCCGAAAATCCGCCAAGCCATCATCGCGGCGATGGATCAGCAAACCTTCGTCGAATCCGCGGTCGGCGATCAGCAGGCACTGGCCATCGTGCCGACCGGCCTGTTCGCGCCCACGATGCCGATGTCCAACATGGCGGGGATGGAGCGTCTGACCAGCCCGCGCGACGTCGCCAAGGCCAAGAAAATGGTCGAGGAGTCCGGCTACAAGGGCGAGCCCGTCGTGATCATGTCGCCCAGCGATCAGCCGACGCTGAAACAAATGTCGGATGTCGCGGCTGAATTTTTCAAAAGCATCGGCCTGAAGGTCGATCTGCAGACGACCGATTGGGGCAGTGTCATCACCCGTCGCGCCAGTCAAAAACCCATTGCCGAAGGCGGCTGGGGCGCTTTCATCACGGTCATGAGCCCGCTGACCTCGGCAAATCCCGGCAGTATGCTCTCGCTCCGCGGCAACGGCCGCGCCGGCTGGTTCGGCTGGCCGACCGATCCGAAAATCGAGGAACTGCGGGAATCCTGGTTCGACGCGCCCGACCTGCCCGCGCAGAAAGCGGTCGCCGAACAAATCCAGCGCCAGTATTTCGAATCCGTGCCGTTCCTGCCGCTTTGCCGCATGCTGCAGCCGATGGCTTTCCGGTCCGACATTAAGGACGTGGTTTCGGCCTCGTTCCCGATGTTTTGGGGGGTGCGCCGAGCATGACGAATTGGATCGAGACTTATCGGGGCGGTGTGCCGCCGTGGCAATGCGACGTGACCGAACATTTCACGGTCGCGTATTATTTCGACCGGCTGGAGGAAGCAGCCGCCAATCTGCTGGAAACGCTCGGTTTGCGCGGCTCTTCCGCGACCGTCGATGCGCGCTATGCCAAGGAATTGCGGGCCGGCGCGTGTTTCCATGTGGAAAGCGCTGTGCTCGGCATGGAAAACGGTTTGCGGATTGGACATCGGGTTGTCGATTCCTCCAGCGGGGAAGTCGTGACCTGGTTCGATACGCAATGCGATATCGCCGTGTCTGCCGAACAGGCGCAGTCGATTCGACTTGGCACCTGGAATGGTCCGGCACCGGAAGTGCGGCCGGAACCGCTGTCCACCGAAGGTTTCATCCCCACCGCGCGGGGCCGCGCCAAGCCCGGCGATCTGGATGCCGCCGCGAATTTCTCCCTGTCCGCGATGGTGCACCGGTTCTCCAATGCGTCCGGCCAGACGGCCGCGGCGCTGGGGATGGATACCGGTTTCATGCAGCGCAACCGTCGCGGGTTTTCCACCTTCGAAATGGGATTGCGGGTGTCCGGCGCATTGCGTCTGGACGAACCGTATCTAATCGAAACAGGCATCGGGCATCTGGGCAATTCGTCCTTGCGCATGATCCACCGCATGACCAACCCCCGCGACGGGAAGGAAATCGCTCGGTTGAGCCAGTACGGCGTCAACCTGGACCTCGACGCCCGCCGTCCCGCCAAGTGGCCGGAGGAGGTACGGGCGAAAGCGGCTGGGATGGTCGTTCCGGTGGGGTAAGGTGGGCCGCATTCGGCGAACCAGCGTCTCCACGAACGTAGCCGAGCCGACGATGGGAATGCCGCGGAAAGGGTGAAGGACCAGAAGGTCCTTGTCCCCCGGCAGGATCGGGCCGGCCCGCCCAGCAACCGCCAGATCCAGGAATTTGCCGTCGGTTGGGGTCTCGGCACTCGATGTTGACCGGCCCCGTGCCCTCCGGCATCGAAGCGGCAGGGAATACAGGAGGGACGTCATGCCATACGGACAACTCACACCGGCCGAGCCCGAAGCGGTCGGCTTTTCGTCAGCGCGCCTCGGCCGCATTGCCACGGCGCTGAACCGAGCGGTGGATGCTGGGTGGATGCCGGGCGCGGTGGTGGCGGTCGCTCGGCATGGGCATCTGGTTTACCATGAGGCCGTCGGGCACCTCGGCCCCGATAAATCCACCCCGATGCCGAAGGACGCGTTGTTCGCCATCGCGTCCATGACCAAGCCGGTGACCGGCGTGGCGGGGCTGATGTTGTGGGAAGAAGGCCGCATCGGCCTGTCCGACCCCATCGAGCGGCATCTGCCCGAACTCGGCAACCGTCGCGTCGCGGTGCTTAACGGCGCCGCGCTGGCGGGGCGCGAGCCGATCCAGACAGTGCCGGCGAACCGCTCCATCACCATACTGGACCTGATGCGCCACACCTCTGGCCTGACCTACGGCGCGCGAGGCACCACGGCGGTGCATCCGTATTACCCCGCATCGTCGAACGCCGCCGGCGCCACGCTGGACAGCGCGTCATTTCTGGAACGTCTTGCCGCCGCGCCGTTGCTGTATCAACCCGGCACCGTCTGGGACTACGGCTTGTCGATCGACGTCATCGGGTTGGTGGTCGAAAAACTCACCGGCCAAACCCTCGGTGCCTTCCTCCAAGACCGCCTTTTCAACCCGCTTGGCATGGCGGATACCACCTTCCACGTCACGCCGGACAAGGCCGACCGCCTCGCCCGCCCACTGCCCATCGACCCGGAAACCGGCGCCCCGCAATCGGTGCCCGACCGAGCGCAGCGGCTGATGTTCGAGTGCGGGGGCGGCGGGTTGGCGGCCTCGGCGCTGGATTATCTCCGTTTCGCCCAAATGCTGCTCGGGGGCGGCAGCCTCGGCGCCACCCGCATCCTCGGCCGCAAGACGGTGGAGGCGATGCGCACCGACCGCATGCCGCCGGAGATCGAAAACCGCATCGCCGCACTGGACCCGAACTCCGACGGTTACGGCTTCGGCCTGTCGGTCGCGGTGCGCTCCCGCCCCAGCGCCATGATGGGCAGCCTGGGCGAGTTCTACTGGAACGGCGCCTACGGCACCCTCTGGTGGGCCGATCCGAAGGAGGATCTGGCGGTGGTCTTCATGTGCCAGGTGCCCGGCGACCTCCGCCGCCGCTTCCGGCCGATGATCAACGCGTTGGTTTATCAGGCGCTGATTTGAACCGGCGCCTCGGCTTTCTGTCGCCGTTCCAGGTACGCGCGTTCCGGTTCCAGTTCCCGGGGGACCTGTTCACGTCCTGGGGGACGGAGATGGAGATCATCGTCCTCGGCTGGTTCATCCTGGTCAAAACCGACTCGGTGCTGTTGCTGACGCTGTATGGCGCGCTGCAATATTTGGGCACGCTGATCGCCCCGGCGATGGGCATGGCGAGCGACCGGTTCGGCGCGCGCAACGTGCTGACGGCGATGCGATCTGTCTACGCGTTCGCCGGTATTGTGCTGATGACGCTGGCCTTCCTCGGCGCGCTGCAGCCGCTGTTCGTGTTCCTGCTGGCGGCTTTGTCGGGGTTGATACGAGCGTCCGATACCGGCGTGCGCAACGCGCTGTCGGCGGAGATCTTGCCAGCGGAACACCTCATGGCCGGCATCGGCCTGTCGCGCATCACGTCCGACTCCGCTCGGGTCGCCGGTGCCTTGGCGGGTGCCGCCGTCTATGCCGCCATCGGCATGGCGCCGGCCTGCGCGGTGTTCGCGACGTTCTATCTCGCCGGCACGCTGTTCACCTTCCTGGTCGGGCCGTCCCCGACCGCGCGCGCTGTGGTCAGCCGAGCGTCGCCTTGGGCGCAGATGCGGGAGGGGATGGTGCATGTGTGGAACACCCCGCCGCTGCTGGCCGCCATGTGGCTCGCGTTCCTGGTGAACCTCACCGCTTGGCCCTGGACGCTCGGGTTGCTGCCGTATGTGGCGCGGACGGTGTTGCAGGCGGGACAGCCGGGACTGGGCGCGCTGGCCGCGAGTTTCTCTGGCGGCGCGCTGCTGGGCTCGCTTACCGTCAGCCTGATCGGGCGGCGGATATTGCCGGCCCGGTTTATGCTGCTGGGTGCGCTGGCCTGGCACGCGCTGTTGCTGGTGTTCACGCATATGCCGACGCTGACCAGCGCCTGCGCGCTGCTGATCGTCGCCGGTTTCGCGCAGAGCCTGTCGATGATCCCGATGGCGGTGATGCTGCTGCACATCGCCGGCCCCCGGTTCCGCGGCCGGATCATGGGGGTGCGGATGCTGGCGATTTACGGCCTGCCGGTCGGGCTGCTGCTGACCGGCGCGCTGATCCCCCGGCTCGGGTTCGGGCCGACGGCGATCCTGTATTGCTCGATCGGGATTGCAACGACGTTGTTCGTCGGCTGGCGGTGGCGGGCCGTCCTGTGGCCGCTTTCCCAGCCCGCCAACGCGGGATAGCATCCCGGCAAAGCAGGAGGCCCCCCATGCGCACCATCGACGTCCAGGTTCACGCATACGAGCACAACCACCCCGGCCGCCCCTGGGCGGCCCAGTTGCATGGTCCTCAATCCGCGAACGGGGAGGAAATGGTCGCCGCGATGGACGAAGTCGGCGTGGACGCGGCGGTGATCGTTTCGACGTTTAATTTGTACCGCTTCGACCCCAGCTACGCGCTGTCGGTCTACGAGCGCTGGCCCGACCGGTTCCGCGTGGTGAAGCCGATCGACGTGACCGACCCCGCGATCGATGAGGTTGTCGCCGACTGGGCAAAGGTCCCCGGCGCGCGCGGCGTGCGGATCATGCTGCGGGAGGAACTGGCCTCCGACCCGTCCGACCCGCGCGTCAACGCCGGCTTCGCGGCGGCAGGGAAGGCGGGGCTGCCGGTGAATTTCCTCTGCTGGGGCCGGCTGGATCATGGGACGGAGCTGGTGCGGCGGAACCCGGACACGGTCATCGTCATCGACCACCTCGGCCTGCTGCAACCGAACGAACCGCCGCCGTTCGCCGAACCATGGGCCGATCTGCCGAAGCTGCTGGCGCTGGCGGCGTATCCGAACGCGCGGGTGAAGATCAGCGGTGCCTGCACGCTGTCCCGGGAGGCATTCCCGTACAACGATATCTGGGAGCCGGTGCTGCGCATCATCGACGCCTTCGGGGTGGATCGTTGCATGTGGGGCACGGACTGGACGCGGACAAGCGGCATGCTGACATACGATCAGGGCGTGCGGCCGTTCCGGGAGACGACGCGGCTTTCCGCCAGCGACAAGGCGGCGCTGATGGGCGGGACGGTGGAGAAGGTCTATAAGTGGTAACGACGGGAGGGTGCCGAGCACGCCGTCGGCATCAGGGCCAAGCCCGGCACGCGCCACGGAAACTTCAGTCGAACGCCGCGCGAATTCTCCCCCAATCCTCGATCGCATGCTCCTGTCCCGGCAGGATGGAAAACACGATTTGCGAAAAACCCCCGTCCGCCAAAGCCCCGACCCGCGCCTTCAATTTCTTTTCCGTCGCGGTCCAGGTCGCCCACTCGATCAAATCCGCCGAAAGGAACGGCCTTTCGTCGGGCCGCACGAACATCAAATGCCCCCGGTGGTTCTGAAGATAATGCGCTCCCTGAGGCCGGAACGAACGCGCATGTTCGACATACCCTTCCACGGCCGGCATGAATTGCGCCGGCAAGGGTGCCGGGTCCGGATATCCGCCCAAGGCCGCATCCGCCGAACGGTGCAATAACGTCATCGTTCGAGGGCCGGCTTGGGCGATCGCGCGGGGGCTGTCCGCCGGCTCCCCCTCCGCCAGTACCGCGCCACCGGCCCAGGCGACCGCGTTCAAGTCATTGGCCGGCTGCCCGGCCGAAGCCCAAGCCTCCCGCATGACCCCCAAGGATGCCATCGCCCGGTCCACCGACGCCGCGCCGTCGATCCACCCCGCACCAAGACGCGCCGTCAGCGCCCGCGCCCGAGGTCCCGACGCCGCGATATACAGCGGCATCTCGTCCTTCACGTTGATCAGCCCCAGCTCGGGGTTCAGGAACCCGATCAGGCGCTTCTGGCCCTCCAGCACCGTCTCCACCGTGTCGCCGGCCCACAGCGCCTGCACCACGCGGATGTATTCCGCCATGTCGGACAGCTTCACCGCCGGCATTCCCATCGCCCGTCGGCCGGTGAACCCCGTGGAAATCCCGAAATCGATCCGCCCCGGCGCCAGCTTGTTCAAAGACGCGAACGCCGCCGCCGCCACCGGCGCGATGCGGTTGGACGGGATCAGCACCCCGGTGCCGAGCCGGATGCGGGTGGTTTTCATCGCGCAGGCGGCCATGGCCACGAAGCAATCCGCGCTCAGCATCTGCGTGTCGTAGAACCACGCATGATGGAACCCCAGCTCCTCCGCTCGGCGGACCAGCCGCCAGGAATCGGAGTCGGTGGGAATCGCGATGCCGAATTTCATGGTGCTTCCTCCGTAAACAACCTGGCCACCCTACCAGAGTCGCCGATGCCATGATAATCGCGTGACAAGCCAACCCGCCCGCGCGAAAATCCCGACGTGAACATCCTGTCCCCCCCGAAGGCTCGCCTGCATATCGAGATCGTGCTCGATCTCGTGTGCCCGTGGTGTTACCTCGGGGTCCGCCGGCTGATGCGTACGCTGCGCCGCCGTCCGGACCTCAGGTTCGATCTGACGTGGCGACCGTTCCTGCTGAACCCCGACATGCCCCGCATCGGGATGCCACGCCCCGATTACGTCGTCCGCAAATTCGGCGGAGAGGAACGGGCGCGGCGGCTGTATGGATCGATCTCGGAGGTCGGACGGGCGGAAGGGATCGCGTTCCGGTTCGACCGGATCAAACGGACGCCGTCGTCGATCGACGCGCACCGGCTGGTGAGGCTGGCATCCCGTTTCGGCCGCGCGGATTCGATGGTCGAGGCTTTATTCTCCGCCCATTTCTCCGACGGCTACGACATCGGGGATCATGGCGTTCTGGTGGCCGTGGCGGCGGCGTGCGGATTGGATCCGCTGGCGGTGCACGACTACCTCCGCGGCGATGAGGACCTGGAAACCGTGCACACCGACAACGTCCGCGCCCACCGGCTGGGCATCAATGGCGTGCCCTGTTTCGTGATCGCCGACCGGCACGCGATCTCCGGCGCGCAGGAACCGGAGGTGATCGAGCGGCTGCTGGACGTCGCGGCTTTGGACTCGCTGGAATACTAGGCTAAACCCCCGCGCATGCGTATCGCTGCCATTCTGGTCGCCGCCGGGTCGGGAAGCCGCTTCGGTGCCGAGACCCCCAAGCAATTTTTGTCCGTAGCCGGCAAACCGGTGATCCGTCACGCCGCCGAGGCCCTGGCGCGGGATGTTCGCCTGCTGCAACCCGTCGGAGACGCCGCTGCCATATCGGCCGCGCTGGGCGATCTGGCGTGTTTGCCGACGGTCCCCGGCGGTGCCACACGGCAGGACAGCGTGCGCGCCGGGCTGGAGGCATTGGCCCCGCACGCGCCGGACGTGGTTCTGGTGCATGACGCCGCCCGGCCGGTCATTCCCGCTGGCACCATTGCCGCCCTGCTGGCCGCATTGGAGAACGCACCCGGCGCCATCCCCGCGCAACCCGTGGCCGATACGCTGAAGCGCGTGGCCCAGGGCACGATCGCCGAAACTGTGCCGCGCGACGGGCTGTACCGCGCCCAGACCCCTCAGGCGTTCCGCTTTTCCGCGTTGCTCGCGGCCCATCGAGCGGGGCTGGTCGGGGCGACAGACGATGCGTCGTTGCTGGAGGCCGCGGGTCAGGCGGTCGCCATCGTCGCGGGATCGGACGACAACATTAAACTGACCTACCCCGAGGATCTGGCTCGTCTGGAGCGCATCATGACCGTCCCGCTGTATCCCCGCACCGGCACCGGGTTCGACGTGCATGTCATGGCCGAGAACCGGCCGATGGTGCTGTGCGGCGTGACGGTGCCGCACGATAAGGGATTGGCGGGCCACTCCGACGCCGACGTGGGCATTCACGCGCTGTGCGACGCGATCTACGGCGCGCTGGCCGAGGGTGATATCGGCCGCCATTTCCCCCCCAGCGAGGCCACGTGGAAGAACGCCGACTCCGCTCGGTTTCTGGCGCATGCGGCCGAACGCATCGCGGCGCGGGGCGGGCGGCTGGCCAATGCCGACGTGACGCTGATTTGCGAGCGCCCGAAGATCGCCCCGCACGCCGCCGCGATGATGACGCGTCTGGCGTCGATCCTGGGGGTCGAGGTCGGCCGCATCTCGGTAAAGGCCACCACGACGGAAAAGTTGGGATTCACCGGCCGCGGTGAAGGCATCGCCGCCCAAGCCGTCGCCACCGTTTTGTTGCCGGATTAGGGAGTGCCGAAGATGCGCATCGCTGCTTTGTTGCTGGTCCTGTCCCTGGGCGCCTGCGTCGCCACGCCGCCCTATCCCAGCGTGCCGGCATTGCGGGCCGACCCCATGCCCAAGCCGCCGGTCACCGCGGAGCAACTGCTGTGGCAGCCCGGCCATTGGGATTGGAGCGGCAGCGGCTACGTGTGGGCACCGGGTCAATACGTGCCGGCCGCCGGGCATGGCGGGTCCTGGATGCCGGGCTGGTGGAGCCGGGTGGATGGCATCTGGCGGTGGGAGCCGGCCCACTGGGTCGCGGGGTAAGCGCGCCGGCCAAGCAATCGAGCTGCCGGAGCCGGGACTGCGTGTATTCGCCACGCGACGGATAGCGACCCCCCTTGCATCCAAACCCCCAAAGCAGTCCTCTCCCCATCCCATGGACTCCACCCTCGCCGCCAACGTCATGCACTTCGCGCGCCTGCTGCGCCGGGCCGGCTTGCCCGTCGGCCCGGCCGAGGCCATCGCCGCGCAAAACGCCCTGACGCAGATCGACCTCGCGTCGAAAACCGAAGCACGCACCGCGCTGCGCACGTCGATGATCCACCGCCACGACCACCAGGAGGTGTTCGATCAGGCGTTCGCGCTGTTCTGGCGCGACCCCTCGGCCGCCGAACAGGCGGCGGCGATGGCGTTGCTGGAAGCGCAGAAAGAAAAGAAGCTGGACCGCCCGCCCCCGGCGTCCCGCCGGATCGCGGAGGCCTTCGCCCCCAAGACCGAACGCAAGCCGCCGGAGGAGGACGAACCCCCGGTGCAGGACGCCGTCCTGACGGTGTCCGATCAGGAACGTCTGCAAACCATGGATTTCGAGGCCATGAGCGCCGAGGAAATCGCGGCCGCCAAGCGCGAGATCCGCCGCCTGACCCTGCCGCTCGACCTCCGCCGGACTCGGCGCCTGAGGCCCGACCCGAACGGCCCGATCACCGATCTGCGGCGCACCATCCGCACCAGCATGCGCCAGGGCGGCGAAATCCTGGCCATCTCCCGCCAGCGCCGGCAGACCAAAGCACCGCCGCTGGTCGTGTTGTGCGATATCTCGGGGTCGATGTCCCGCTACGCCCAGGTCCTGCTGCACTTCCTGCACGCCGTCACCAACCAGCGGGAACGGGTGCACAGCTTCCTGTTCGGCACCCGCTTGTCCAACGTCACCCGCCAGCTGAAATCCCGCGATCCCGAGGTCGCCTTCCAGATGGTCGCCCACGCCGTGCCCGACTGGTCCGGCGGCACCCGCATCGGCGAGGCTCTCGCCAGCTTCAACCAGCTCTGGGCACGGCGCGTGCTGGGGCAGGGGGCCATCGTCCTGCTGATCACCGACGGCCTCGACCGCGACGGCGCCCACGGACTGGCTGACAATATGGACCGGCTGCATCGCTCCTGCCGCAGACTGATATGGTTGAACCCCCTGTTGCGTTGGAGCGGATTCGAGCCAAAATCGCAGGGCATCAAGGCGATGCTGCCGCACGTCGACGAATTCCGCCCCGTGCATAACCTGGAAAGCCTGCGCGGCCTGATAACGCTGTTGTCGAAACCCGCGCCAATGCAAAGGACCTGACCATGAACACGACCGATTCCGATGACATTCTGGCCACCGCCGCCGGTTGGCGCGCCGCGGGGGAACTGGTGGCGGTCGCGACGGTCACGGAAACCTGGGGCAGTTCGCCCCGCCCGGCCGGCAGCCGGCTGGCGGTGACGAAGTCCGGCAAGATGGCCGGGTCGGTGTCCGGTGGCTGTATCGAGGGTGCCGTGGCGGAGGCCGCGATGAAGACCATCGACTCCGGCACGCCGCAGTTGCTTGATTTCGGCGTCACGCACGAACGTGCCTGGGAAGTGGGCCTCGCCTGCGGCGGCAAGGTGAAGGTGTTCGTGGAGAAGCTGTCTTGATCCATTCCGCGTCATGGTTGGGCTTGACCCGACCGTCTCCATCCAATTGGCCTGAGATGGTCGGGTCAGGCCCGACCATGACGGCAGAACGGGAATACGCCCCATGACCCCCGAAACCCTTCTTGCGCTCGAGGCCGCCAAAGCCGCGAAATGCCCCGTCGTCCTCGCCACCCGCCTGCCGGACGGCGAACAGTGCCTGCTGCCCGATTCAGCCCAATCGGCGGAACTGAACGAGGCCGCCGCCAAAGTCCTGCAATCCGACGAGAGCGGCACCGTCAAAATCGGCAACACCGATTGGTTCCTGCACGCGCACAACCCGCCGCTGCGGCTGATCGTCGTCGGCGCCGTGCATATCGCCCAGGCGCTCGCCCCCTTCGCGGCGCCGTGCGGCTTCGCGGTCACGGTCGTCGATCCACGCCGGTCCTTCGGCTCCGATGAGCGGTTCCCCGGCATCACGATCTCCAACCTCTGGCCGGACGAGGCCATCGACGCGTTCAAACCGGATTCCCGTACCGCCGTGGTGACCCTGACGCACGACCCGAAGCTGGACGACCCGGCGTTGGATCGCGCCCTAAAATCCGACGCCTTCTACATTGGCTCCCTCGGTTCCCGCCGCACCCATGCCGCCCGTCTGGGCCGCCTGAAGGCGCTGGGTCACTCGGACGAAGCGATGGCCCGCATCCGCGGTCCGGTCGGGCTGAATATCGAGGCGGTGACAGCCCCGGAAATCGCCCTGTCCATCATCGCCGAACTGGTTGCCGTCCGCCGCGGCTCGCCACTTGGGGACAGGGTCGCAAAATCATGAAATTCGGTCCTGCCCCGCTCGATGAAGCCCTCGGCGCGATCCTGGCGCACAGCCAGAAGGTCGGCGACCGCATGATCCGCAAGGGTTCGATGCTGGATGCCGAGATGATCGAGGCCATGCGCGCGGCGGGGCGGACCGAGGTGATCTGTGCCCAGATGGAGCCCGGCGACGTGCCGGAGGATGTGGCCGCCGACCGGCTCGCGACGCCCTGTGTCTCGCCGCTGATTATGCGATCCCGAGCGGCGACGGGCCGGGTGAACCTCGCGGCCGAGGTGCCGGGGCTGCTGCGGGTGAACGCGGCGATGATCGACCGGTTGAACACGATCGACGAAGCCATGACCATCGGTACGCTGCCCGATTACGCGGTGGTGGCGCGCAAGGATCTGGTGGCGACGATCAAGATCGTGCCGCTGTCGGTGCCGGGGAAGGTGCTGTCGGTGGCCGAGGCGCTGGTGCGCCAAGCCGGCTCCCCGTTGACGCTGCACCCGTTTCAGCACCTGAAGGTCGGGCTGGTGGTGACGGAGCTGCCGGGTCTGAAGGATAGCGTGACGGATAAGACCATCGCGGTGACCGACCAGAGGATCACGGCGCTGACCGGCACGTTGCTGCCGCCGGTCCGCTGCCATCACGATGAGGAATCCGTCGCCAAAGCGCTGGACAAGCTGCTGGCGGCGGGGGCCGATCTGCTGCTGGTGATCGGCGCCTCGGCCGTCGTGGACCGGCGCGATGTCGGGCCGGCCGGTATCGTGCGGGCCGGCGGCGAGATCCTGCATTTCGGCATGCCGGTCGATCCCGGCAACCTGATCTGCCTGGGCCGCTTGCACGACAAGCCGGCCTTGGTGCTGCCGGGATGTGCCCGCAGCCCGGTGCTGAACGGGATCGACTTCGTGCTGACCCGGCTGTTCGCCGGCCTGAAGGTGACGCCGCGGGACATCATGAAGATGGGCGTTGGCGGGTTGCTGACGGAAACCGACACCCGCCCCTTGCCGCGGGAAAAGGCGCCGTCGACCGAACGGTCCGGCACCGCCCCGACCGCCGCCCCGATCATCGCCGCAGTGGTGATGGCGGCGGGGCGGTCCCGCCGGATGGCGCCGCACAACAAGCTGCTGGTCACCGACAAGGCCGGCAAACCCATGATCGCTCGGGTCGTCGACAACGTACTGTCGTCCAACGCCCGCCCGATCATGGTCGTCACCGGTCATCAGGCGGAGCAGGTGGAGCATGCGCTGGGCGGGCGTCCGGTGCGTTATGTGCATGCGACGGACTACGCCGAAGGCCTGTCCGCCAGCCTGAAGGCCGGCATTGCCGCGGTGCCGGAGGATTGTGCCGCCGCGATCGTGTGCCTCGGCGACATGCCGCTGGTGACCGGGCGGATGATCGACCGGCTGATTTCCATGTACAACCCCGAGGCCGGCCGCCTGATCGTGCAGCCGACCTTCCGCGGTAAGCAGGGCAACCCGATGCTGTGGGACCGGCGCTTCTTCCCGGATATTTTGGGCATCACCGGGGACTCCGGCGCGCGCTTCCTGGTGGGTAAGCACGCGGCCTCGGTGGTCGAGGTGGAGATGGCCGACGATGCGGTTCTGCGCGATTTCGACACCACCGAAAGCTTGGCCACGCTGCCGCCGCGGATGCGGCCGGAGGGGGTCGGCTGACCATCCTGGGTTGCGGTCGCATGCAATTGCACACTAAAAAGTGAGGCTTCCGACACACAACTTCACAAATGCCGCTGCGAAATATTCTTGTGAGATGGCCACCCGCATGGCATGAATGAGAACCGATATCAGCCGTAAGGGTTGGGAACGCATCCATGCCATCGCCTTTCAAATCGCTGTCGCCATACACGGCACAGATCGACCAGGGTGTCCTGGGGGA
>CAITUP010000083.1 GCA_903895595.1 uncultured Acetobacteraceae bacterium
ACCGGCACGTCCATGCGGATTTTTCGGGACGCGCGCGCCGCGCAGACGATCGGGAATTCGTTCGCGGGATGCGTGAATCCGGTAGGGACAAGCCCTTGGATGACGGATGGGGCGAATGACGGCGTTCAAGCGATTGCCCTGATTCAGACGGCCGGTTTCTTCCGCATCATCGCCTGCCGCCGGCAAATCGCCACCATCTCATCGCGCTGATTCCAGCAGGTGTGCTCGAACTCCACGATACCGACATCGGGGCGGGATTTGCTCTCCCGCATCGCCAGCACCTTGGTGCGGGTCCGCAGCGTGTCCCCGGCAAACACCGGCTTGGGGAATTTGACGTCGGAGAAGCCCAGATTGCCGACGGTGGTGCCCAATGTGGTGTCGTTGACGGTCACGCCCACCATCAGCCCGAGGGTGAAGATGGAGTTCACCAGCGGTTTGCCGAATTCCGTCTTGGCCGCGAACTCGGCGTCCAGATGCAGCGGCTGGACGTTCATGGTGATGGAGGTGAACAGGACATTGTCCATTTCCGTGACGGTGCGCGTCCAAGGGTGGGCGAATTCCTGCCCGACGGAGAATTCTTCGTAGTGGAGACCGGCCATTGTGTGTTTCCTCTTGTCGATACCCCCATCGTACGGGGCCTCGGCGCGCCCTACAATCCGGGCGCGCAGGCGCGTATGGACGCTTCGAAGCGCGCTTTCGCGTCCGGACCGCGCGCGAAGGGGCTGATAATCGGCAGGTCCATGCCCGATTGCCGGTAAGCATCCAGTCTGGCGCGGCATTGTTCGGGCGTGCCGGACGCCGTGGTGGCATCGATCAGCGCGTCGCTGACCGCGCGTTCGGCGGCTTCCTTGTCGCCGCGCGCCCAGGCCTCCGCGACATCGGCGGCCTCCGCTGGAAACCCGTGCTCGGCCATCATCCGGTTGTACCGCGGGAAGAACCCCATGTAGAACGCGATGCCCGGCCGCAACGCCGCCAGCGCGCCCTCTCGCGTTTCCCCAACGGAGGTCGGCAGCAAGGATGTCATTTCGATCTTCGCCGGATCGCGCCCGACGCGCTGCGCCGCTTCCGTCAACTGCGCTCTGACCTGAGCCGCGGTGTGGACCGTGCTGCGGGTGAGGATGATGCCGTTGGCGACCTCGCCGCACAGGGCTATGCCTTTGGCGAACACGGCCGACAGATAGACCGGGATATCGCGATGCTTCGGCGCGTACCAGAGGTCGAAATTGCTAATGCGGATCGTATCCCCATCGATGCGCGCCTGCCCGTCGCGGATCAGGTCGCGCACGAACGCCACCGTTTCGCGGGTGCGGGTCAGGGGTTTCCCGTAGGCGACGCCGTGTTCGGGTTCGACCTGCGCCTTGTGGCTCGATCCCAGTCCCAGAATGAACCGCCCGCCGGACAAATCCGCGACGGTGGAGGCCGCCATCGCGATCGTCGGTGCGGTGCGCACGAACACGCTGCTGATGCTGGTGCCCAACCGGATGCGGGACGTGCGCATGGCGCAGGCGGCGAGGATGGCGAACTGGTCGCCGCCATGGCCCTCTGCGACCCAGACGGATTCGTAGCCGAGGCTTTCGGCCAGAACGACGAGGTCGACGATCTCGGCCGGGTTGGGGCCGCCGGAAATGGCGATACCGATGCGTTTCATACGTAACCTGCGAGGTTTGGCCAGCGGTTGGCCCAGGGAGCGATGGTTTCCAGCCGGCGCGCGATCTCCAGCACGATATCGTCGTGACCGAACGGGGCGACGATCTGCACACCGATGGGCCGGCCGTCCGGGTGCGGTTGGCCGGGGACGCTGATGCCGCTCATGCCCGACGCGTTGACCCAGGCGGTGAACATGCTTTGCGTCGCGACGGTCAGGCCGGGGGGTGCTTCGTCCTCGGCTCGCCAAGCCGGGGCGGAGGCGGCGGGCAGAATCAGCGCGTCGTAGTCGCCCCAGTTGGCGGTGACGTCGGCGCGCCATGCCGCCAGCGCGTCCAGCGTATCGACATACGCTGCCGCCCCGATTCCCATCCCCCGTTCCGCCGTTGCTCGGACTGAGTCCGTGGTGTCGTCCCGCCACCGGTCGGGAAATTTGGCGACGATGCGGGCGGCGGAGGCGGCGGTCAGGGTGCCCATGATCGCGCGCAATTTGTCGAGGTCGTAGGGTGCCGGGACTTTTGTCAGTGCGCAGTTGGCGTTGGACAGCTGGGTTGCCGCGGCTTCTATGGTGGCGGCGGTTTCCGGGATCGCTCCCTCTTTGCCGATGGCGGTGAACCAGCCGATTTTCAGCCGTCGTTCCGGGCTGGCGTCCGGCGCGGACGGGAAGCGCTGGGAATATGGGTCGCGCGGATCGGGTCCGGCGAGCGTGTCGTAGACCAGCCGCATGTCCCGCATGGTGCGGCTGAACAGGCCGATGGATTGGAAGTCCAGCGCCGTCGGCAGAAACCCGTACCGCCGCGCGATGCGCCCGAGCGAGGGGCGCAGTCCGAGGATGCCGGTCAAGGACGCTGGCGCCCGTGTGCTGCCGCCCATGTCGGTACCGATGGCCAACGTCGTCACCCCGGCGGCGACCGATGCGACCGCCCCGCCGGAAGAGCCTCCCGGTGTCAGCGTTGGGTCCCAGGGGTTGCGGGTGATGCCGGACAAGCGGCTGTAGGTGCGGTTCGTCAGCGCGAATTCGGGCGTGGTGGTCTTGCCGACGATGACGGCGCCGGCGGCCTTGATTCGCTCGACGCAGATGTCGTCCCGGTCGGGGACATGGTCGCGATACAGCAGGCTGCCCCATTGGGCTGGCAGACCTTTGACGTAGATGTTGTCTTTGACGGAGACGGGGATGCCATCCAGCGGGCCGAGCCGTTTGCCGGAAGCTTGGCGTTCGGTGGCGGCTGTGGCCGCGGCCAGGGCACCGTCTCGGTCGATGTGGGTGAACGCGTTCAGTGTCGGTTCCAGCGCGTCGAGCCGTTTTAACGACTGGTCGAGCAGCTCCAGCGGGGTGGTTTGCCGGGAGGCCCGAAGGGCGGAGAGCGCGGTTGCGTCCAGTTGCCAGGTCATGGGGCGGGGTTCTCTTCTGTCAGGTGGCTCTCATCGCCAATGGTTGGCCGATCGGCTCGATCCCTTCGGCCTGGGCTTGCACCAGCAGCAGATCGAATCGATCGATGTGCGCGAATGGCACACGCAGCGGCGTCGCGGCGTGAATCGAACTGAGCGGCAGGAAGTCGATATCCTGGCCTGCCATAACTCGCAGGGCTTGGGCGGGGTCCAGCGGTCCCTTGCGGTCACCTGACACATGCAGCGAGTCCCACTTCAGAGGCATTTCCCAGATGGAGACCGCGCTAACGACGAAGCTGTCCGGGTAGATCGCGAGAAAATTAAGTTCCCGTCGTGTCATTTGCCGACGCTTCCAGCGCGGGCGAAGACATAGTGGGTATTGAGCAGCATGCTCACGCCGGATCCAGCCCGAGAACCCGGCGGCCCAGGGCGGTGTCGTCCATTGCTTCCGTCCAGACCGGGCCGCCATCCTCGATACCAAGAGCCGCTTTATTGCGCGCGAGTTTCTCGAAGTCGATGTCGCCTCGGCGCTTTTGCCGCGCCATGCCTTCGAACGATATGTGGCGTTCGGCGGCGATGCGGCGAAGTGCGTCGTGGACGGGGAGGTTGCGGATTGTGATGGCGGACATGGGGACGGCCTGTGGGAGGATGATAGCGGATGATGTCATTTACCAGGGACAGGTCGCAACGGATTTCCGCATTGCGCCCTCCCATTATAGCCGTATAGGGTTACTATTGGCTATCGGGAAACACATCTTGCAGGGTGAATTCCAACGATGACGCGACACTGTATGAATTGCGATACCGAGACTGCATTGTCCCGTTTCGAACACGAGGCATTTACGATCGAACGCGCCGGCTGGCGCTGCGACGCGTGCGGCGAGGTCGAGTTCGATCCCGACAGCGCGCAACGTTACGCGGCGGCGGGCGATGCGTTGGTGCTGCGCGACATGGAACGACAGCGCAAGGAACTCCGCCGTATCCGGCGCAAGCTGGGCCTGACGCAGGTGGCCGCGGCACGTCTGACGGGCGGGGGGCACAACGCGTTTTCCCGCTACGAACGCGGGGAGGCCGTGCTGTTGCCGGCAGTCTCCAATCTGTTCCGGCTGCTGGATAAGCATCCGGAATTATTGAAGGAATTGGCGCAGTATTAAGCCGCCATCTTCTCCGCCCGTACGTCCTTGATATCCCGGAACGTCAGTCCCGGCGCCAGTTCTTCGGCTCGCCGCATCATAAAGCCGGACGTCGCCAGGAACACCGGGTCCCCGTCCACGTCGTCCGCCATCGCAGATCGGTTGTCGCCAACAAACTTGGCAAGCGCCGCTTTGTCGGGTGCGCCGACCCATCGGGCCAATTGGAACGGACACGCCTCGAACCCGACCGCGACCCCGTATTCGCCGGCCAGCCGCGACTGTAGAACATCCAGCTGCAATGTCCCGACCACGCCGACCAGTGGCGCCGAACCGTCTTGGGGACGGAACAGCTGCACCACCCCCTCCTCGGCCAATTCCACCAGCGCCTGACGCAGCTTCTTCGCCTTCATCGCGTCGTCCAGCCGCACGCGGCGGAGAATTTCCGGGGCGAAATAGGGGACACCCACAAAATTCAGGTCCTCGCCCTCGGTCAAGGTATCGCCGATGCGCAGCGTGCCGTGGTTGGGGATGCCGACGACGTCGCCGGCGAAGGCCTCATCGGCAATTTCGCGTTCGCGCGCGAAGAAGAATTGCGGCGCGTGCAGTGGAATGGATTTGCCGGTGCGCACCTGCTTCAGCCGCATGCCGCGCACCAGCCGGCCGGAGCAAACCCGAGCGAAGGCGATGCGGTCGCGGTGGTTGGGGTCCATGTTCGCCTGGATTTTGAACACCAAAGCCGTCAGACCCGGATCGGCGGCGTGCACGATGCGCTTATCGGCGGGTTGGTCGCGAGGCGGCGGGCCGTAGTCCGCCAGCCCGTCCAGCAGATCGCCCACGCCGATATCCTTGATCGCGCTCCCGAAATACACTGGAGTCAGATGCCCGGCGTTGAAGGATTCCAGGTCGAACTCCGGCAGCGCCTCGCGGATCAGATCGACCTCATCGGCCACATCCTGCAAGCGGCGGTCGGACTGCGGCAGTTCCGCGATCAGCCGCATCTCCCGCTTGCGCAGGTCGTAGGTCCCGGCGAACTCCGACGCCCGTCCGATCGGCCAAGTGACGGGGGAGGTGTCCAGCGCCAACGCGTTCGACACCTCATCCAGCAACTCGATCGGGTCGCGGGCCTCGCGGTCCATTTTGTTGACGAAGGTGATGATGGGGATATCGCGCAGGCGGCAGATTTCGAACAGTTTGCGTGTCCGAGCCTCGATCCCTTTGGCGGCGTCGATGACCATCACCGCCGCATCTACCGCGGTTAACGTGCGGTAGGTGTCCTCGGAAAAATCCTCGTGGCCCGGTGTGTCCAGCAGGTTGAAGACGCAGCCTTTATACTCGAACGTCATCACCGATGTGACGACGGAGATGCCGCGATCGCGCTCGATCCCCATCCAGTCGGACCGGGTGCGGCGGCGTTCGCCCTTGGCGCGCACGTTCCCCGCGAGCTGAATCGCCCCGCCGGCCCGCAGCAGGTGTTCGGTCAGCGTGGTCTTGCCGGCGTCGGGGTGGGAGATGATCGCGAAGGTGCGGCGACGGGCGATTTCTTGGGTCTGGTCGGTCATGCGCGCCGTATAGAGGAACCCGCGCCCCTAGTCATGCCCGGCGTGCAGGCGCGGCGCGTAGGTGCCGATCCAGCCATCGTTGCGGATGTATTGGTCGGCGTCGCCCCAGGGGGACACGGCGTAGATCGCGGCCATGCCGTGGGACACCGCGATGCTCAGCACGACCGCGGCGACAAGGGGGGCTCGGCGGAACGGGGCAGCCGGGGCAAGGCACAGGCGGCGAACGCCGAGCAGGGCGGCGAGGATGAGGAAGGGGTAGAATTCGACGCGGTAGCGGTAGTTCATGCTGATGGCGATGAGCATCAGGCATGGGGGGATGGCGAGGCCGATCAATAGCGCCCAGACCGTCCTGGTCGGGCTTGAACGGACCAACTCTTTCCAATGGGCCTGAGGTGGTCGGGTCAAGCCCGACCATGACGGGAGTGCGAAGGCCAACCCCAACAGCAACGGATCCGACAGCAGAAAACTCCCCGCCGGTAGCTCGAACGCATCGATCAGCCGCTCTCGGGCTTCGGAGAACAACAGCTGGCCATCGGTGCGCACCCAGGTCCAGATCGGGACGAAGTAATAGCTCAACCCCAACCCCAGCCGTCGCGGATTGAACTCCCCATACGCCGCCAAACGCACGAGACGATCCGGGAAAACGTCCTGATCCAGCGCGTATTTGGTGAAATCCGCGAACACGAACGGGCTGCCCCAGCGGCCATGGTTCACGATGCCGGTTGCCACGATGAACATCGCCAGCACCAGCCCCGGCCAAAACATGCGCCGCCAATGCAGCAGCAAAACGCCGCCCAGCGCCGCGTAGAGACCCAGACCGAACGACACGCGCGCCAGCAGAGCGAACCCGGCAAACAGTGCCATGCCGATGAGTGTCCTGGTGTCGAACCCGCGCAACAGACCCTTGATCGCCAGGAACACGAACCCCATTGCCAGCGCGTCGGCCCAGTTCACGACCTCCTGATAGAGGCTCGGGCGCAGGAACTGGACCTGTTGCCCGCCGAACACCATGCACAACGCGACCGCAACGATCAGCCAATCCCGTTTACCGCTCGGCGGCACCGAGTCCCGCACCAACAGCAACGCCCGAAGCTGAAACCAAAGGCCGAGACCCGTCGCGGCGAGGCAGGATAGCCAACCGATATCCAGTTGCGGAAACGCCAGAAACGGCAGCCGCAGCAGCGCGCAGAAAATGCCGAAATAGGCGACGGTGCGGTCGCCGACGAGAAACGCCTCCCCCTCGATCGCCGCCGGATCGACATCGAACCGCCCTTGCAACAGGTACTCGGCCATCGAGTTGAAGGCCTGCCCGAGCAAGGTGGGGTGGAAGAAGTCGGATGCGATGGGAAGGTGGTGAAGCAGGCGCGCCAGGACGAAATACCAGATGACGGCGGGGACGACCGCCGCCACGGATAGAAATGCGTCGCGACGGTCCGTCGTCATGCGACGGCCTCTCCCCCTCGCGTCATGGTCCGCCTTCGCCGAAGATGACACGGGGGGAGAGAGGCCGCTGTTATCAAAGCGCCCTATCGCAAGCCCGCAGGAAGTCGATGAAATGCGAGGCCAGCGACCCGGTCTTTTCCTCCCACCCCGCGAAATCGACGTCCAGATCGACGGTGTTGGTCAGAACCTCTCGGTAAATACTGTACGGCAACAGACGATGCGCCGCCTGCGCGCCCGAGGCTGGGTGGATGCGGTCGTTGCCGGGGATGCAGATCGAGGGCAGCGTCATCTGCCGCATTTCCGCTGGGCTGATGCCGGCCACCGGATAATCGGCGGTTTGACGGAACGATTCCAGCCAGCGGTGCATCGCGGCCGTGAATGCCTCGGCGCCCATGGATTGCAGGGTTTCCCGGTTGGCGGGATTGGCCTCGATCATCGCCGCGAAATGGTCGGTGGCGCAGACCGCCTCCATGCCGCCTTTGGCGACGGCGTCGAGATATTGCTCATAGTAATTGAACGCCAGCCGTTTCGCCGCGTACGGGCCACCGGTGACGCGCCACAGCAGCAGAGCCTTCACGGCCTCCGGATGGTGCCGCGCCAGCAGCAGCGACATGCGCGCGCCGGAGGAGCTTCCGGACACGAAGGCCGGGCCGGTCTTGAGGCCCTGCATCAGGGCCAGCAGGTCCTCGGCCTGTTCCATGCTTTCGGATGAGCCGTTCAGCGCGATGCCGGAGGCGCCGGTGTTGCGCCGGTCGTGCAGCAGGACGCGGTAGCCGGCCTCGGCGATCATCTGGCCGAGCGCACGCTCCCCGGCCATGCCGCGGCGGCCGCCGGGGGTGATGGTGACCCAGGCGCCGCGATCGCCCAGAACCTCGTAAACCAGATCGACCCCGCGCACGCGCATGATGGGCATGGTTTTTCTCCTTGTTTGGTGAATGGGTTGGTACGCGGGAATGGGGTGGTTGGGCAAGCGGGGACACTGCGGAGGATGTCGGCGGTTCGGGAAACGAGACGAAACTAGTCGGCAGACGCATACAGCCCTGCTAATTCCTCCTGTTTGACCATCCGGCGCTTCGTCGCCGTCGCAACGTTATTGGAAACCTTCGCATCGCGCCGACGAAAGATGGTGATTCCACGGAAGCGATGATTTGTGGACTTCCACATGCCGATTGCCGCTTCCTGTTCAAAAGCATCCTTTCGATACATAGGTAGGACCTGATCCAGCCAGACTATATGTGCGCCTATGGGGAGCCGTTGAAGTGCCCGCATAACGACATTCCGTTTGACCATGGTCGTCTGATAATGGTCCGCATCTTCTACGCTGTACGGCGGGTCGGCCAGAACTAGATCGTAGTTCTCGAGCGGGACTCGCTGAAGCGTTTGTGCGTCGTCGACGTAGGTCGGCTTGAGCTTGGGGTTGATGTCGACGGTATCGCCAGGGAATGCGGAAAGATCGACCTGGCCACTAAAGAGGTGCAACACCCTTTGCTTGTCTGGAAACAACGCTTTGACTCGTCGCAGATAACCCGCAGGATAGCCCCCATAGTAGGTAGACTTCACCCGGTAATCGTTCCCCATGATCCACGTCCCAACGGCCCGACCGTCTGGTCCGACAAAAAGACACTTGGGGAATCCGGTCACTTTAGCGTAGTTATCGATTCGATCAGCCCAATCCACGGCTTCCTCCCTTGTGAGCGAGTCGGTAATCTGGGGTGGTCAATGGGGTGAGTACAGATACAATCGCGAATCCCTGGTATGCGTCTCGTACATGGCTGCGACGTTCTGTCTCGCTCAGATTAAATCAGAGGTATGAGGATATGATGGAAATTTCTTTGACGAATGCCGAAATCGCCGAACTCGACAGACAAAATCCAGCCACCGCGACGGACGGCGGGTTCCAGAGTCTCATGGTAAGCTTACAACGCCGGGTCAATCGCGCCACCAATAATTTGCTTCTGACGAACGACGACCTTCGACGCATACCAAAGTATGCTTTCGATTTTGGAAACGGCGGTTGGGAAAATCGCCTGATTGCGGCGTTCGGGCGCGTGTTGGGGCCCAAACTGGGGCGGTGAAGTTCTGAATGTTCTACGTTGTCATCCGTGAGATTGAGTGCATCACACGGGACGTCATGGCCTTTCGGCAGCGACGAAAGGCGCATGAGGCATACGATGAAGCCGCACGAGTATGTGACAATGGCCCAGACGATGGACCAGGGGACGATCCGACCATAGTGACAAATTGCTGGCTAGGTTGGGTCGATACCCCAGACCCCGAGATCGCCGAGAGATTGGCGCTATCTGGATATGCCACCATGCTCAAGCGCATGTATTCGTAAGGCTCAGCCAAATTGCCCAAGTCGCCCTATAACCGTGTTGTGGTCAATCCGACATATCGACCATCGCAGCGCAATCGCTTGAACGTACCCGGAACACTGTATTGGGGAATTGGGGAATTGGCCGATCCAATCCGTCATCCTCGGTCTCGTGCCGAGGACCAATACGGGCACAAATTCGCGATTTTCTGCCCGGATTGGTCCCGGGGACAAGCCCTACCAGGTTCA
>CAITUP010000084.1 GCA_903895595.1 uncultured Acetobacteraceae bacterium
CCCGACCACCTGCTCCCCATTGGCCTGAGTGGTCGGGTCAAGCCCGACCATGACGGGGGTGAAAGACAGTGCCCTTACCAGCCTCCAGACAGGCAAGGGCATACCAGATCCATCAAACCCGGAAGTCGAAACCCTTCCGTTCAACCTGACGCACCAGGCCGCGCCATTCGTTCAGACCGTATTCGTCGGTGGTCCGGCGCTTCTTCATGCGCTCGCCGGCCTTGGCGATCACGTAATCGCTGATCACGACGGGCGGCTCGCCCATCTGACGAGCGATCAGTTCCAACTCGCAGGCGCGTTCCAGGGACCACATGCGCATCATCGCGCCGTGCACCGTTTCGCCGCAGGTGAGCAACCCGTGGTTCAGCAGCACCACGCAGGTGCCATGCTGGCAGGTTTTGCCGAGTTCCTCGCATTCCTCGACCGTCGCGGGAACGCCGTATTCGTGGTAGGCGATCTCGTCCCACACGCCCAGCACATCCTGGCTGATCGGGCGCAGACCGTTGCGCAGCAGCGACACGCCGGCGCCAGCGCGGGTATGGGTGTGCAGCACGCAGTTGGCGTCCGGACGCGCCTTGTAGACGCCGGAGTGGATGATGAACCCGGCATTGTTGAACCGCCCGCCGGGGGTCAGGACGTTGCCGTCCATATCCATTTTCACCAAAGACGACGCAGTGACCTCGTCGAACATGTCGCCGTAGTTGTTGATCAGAAAATGGTTCGGCTCACCTGGCACGCGCACCGACATGTGGGTGTTGATGGTGTCGGTCCAGCCGAGGTGTTCGTTCACATGATACACGGCCGCGAGTTCGCAGCGTGCCAGCCATTCGGCCTCGGACATTTGGGTTTGCAGGGCGGCGGACATCGACATCTCCTTTGGATTTAAAGCGGTATCGTGATCTACGGAAGGCTTCGGTGCAACCCGCTTGTCAGGCGGCGACCGGCAGGCGGCGCGGCAGGCAGGCGGTGACCGCCAGCGTCCCGCCCGCGACGATCGCCAGCATTCGGAACAGCGTGTCGAAGCCCCAGTTGCCGTAGACCACGGCGACCAGCGGCAGCGCCGCCGCCAACACCGTGAAACTCACGACATAGCGTACCCCATAAACACGTGCTCGGAACGCGCCGCTGGCCATGCGTCCGATCATGTAGTCGTTGATGGGGATTTGCCCGAAGGCGCCCAGCATGAACCCGAGCGCGATGGCCAAGGCCCAGTAGTTGGTCAGGCCCGGCATGGCAGCGAAAAACACGATCTGCACCACCGCCAGTGTCATGAACACCGGACGCGGCCCGTACCGGTCGAGCATTTTGCCGACCACGAGTTGCGCCATCGATGCGATCGTGAACACCGCGAAGGCGAACATCCCGATCATGCCGGCGACGTGCCCACGCTCCGTGGACCCGGCGAGAGATTCTGCGATGCCGCGCAGGCGTTCGTCGAAAATCTTCGGCAGCGAGAAGGTCGTTGCCTGGAACACGACGCCGGTCAGGGCCGTGGTCGCGAACACGATGACCGACAGACGCCGCATGAGCGCGCGATAGTCCGGGGACAGCGGGGCGGCGCTGGTCGCCTGAGACGCGGCGGTGGTTGCGCGGGGCGCCGAGACCTCCGGCCAGCGCAGCGCGGCATAGGCGGCGCCCAGCCCGATCGATACCACGCCGGGCACGACGAAGGCGCTCCTCCAGCCGCCATGGTCGATCAGGAATCCGGTCAGCAACGCGGCCGAGGCCACGCCCAGGTTGCCGAACACGCCGTTTACCGCGATCCGCATGCCGGTGTTTTTCCAGCGCGCGGTCACGATCGCCAATCCGACAGGATGGTAGATGGCGGCGAACATCCCGATGACGAACAGCCCAATCCCGACTTGCAGAGGTGTCGCGGCCAGTCCGGTGGCGATGGAGGCTGCGCCGATGCCGGTGAAAAAGACCACCATCATCCCCTCCCGGTTCCATTTGTCCGCCAGCCACCCCGCCGGCAGCGAAAACAGCCCGAACGCCAGGAAGCCCGGCGTCGCGTAGGACAACAACGCGGCATACGGCAGACCCCATTCCCGCGTGAGCGCCAGCGCCGCGACGGTGGCGAACACCAGCGTGAACAAATGGTCCATGAAATGGCCGATGTTGAGCAACAGGAAGTGGATGCGGTCGCGGTTCATGCGTTGGTCCCTCCGATTGGCGTTAACGGGATATTAGGCTTGGCGGGTTGCCGGTGTACTGCCAATTATCGTCGGTAATCCGACAGGAGTCGGCCATTGGCGCACCGCAGTTCCGATCCGCTGGACTATCAAACCGTGCCGCGCGCCGTCGCGGCCATGGCGAAACCGTTTCCCCACGGGTTCCACATCGCTCGTCACCAGCACGACCGCGACCAGCTGCTGTGGTCGGTCTCCGGCACGATGCGGGTGCGGACGGAGGCCGAAACCTGGATCGTGCCGCCGGATCGCGCCGTCTATCTGCCGTCGCGAACCGAACACGCGATCAACATCCGGGGGGAGGTCGGGATGCGCACTTTGTATATCGCGCCCGCCGCCGACCCAAGGCTGCCGGACCGGCCGGTGGTGCTGGAGGTGTCGGATCTGCTGCGTGCGCTGGTTTTGGCGTTGGTCGACGAACCCGTGCTCTACGATGAGGCTGGACGCGGCGGTGCCATCGCGGCGCTGACCTTCTCCGAAATCGCGCGGGCAAGACGGCTGCCGTTCATGCTGCCGATGCCCAGGGATCCAAGAGTGATGCGTATCTGCGACGCATTGCTGGATGACCCGGCCTTGGATCGAACCCTGGAGGAATGGGCGGAACACGCCGGCGCCTCCTCCCGCACGCTCGCTCGGTTGTTCGAACGGGAATTGGGCATGGGATTCGCCGTCTGGCGCCAGCGGGTCCGGCTACACAGCGCGACCGAGGCCCTGGCGACCGGCCAGCCCGTCGCACTCGTCGCCGCTCGTAACGGCTACCGCAGCGCCAGCGCCTTTACCGAGGCGTTTCGGAAGACGATGGGCGTCGCCCCGTCGTCGGTCGCGGCGGGGAGGGGGATCTAGCCTCGGTTGCGGCGCCAATCGCCGAAGAAAATATCCGTGGAAATCTCGTCCACGGTATTCATGCCGGTATACGCCATCGTCTTGTCCATCTCGGTCTTGACGATCCCGATGGCCTTTGCAGCGCCTTCCTGCCCGCCGACGGCGGTGCCGTACAGCGTGGCACGTCCGGTCAGCACTGCTTTGGCGCCGAGGGCCATGGCTTTCACGATGTCCGATCCACGGCGGATCCCGGAATCCAGGATGATGGTGCATTTATCGCCCACGGCCTCGGCGATTTCCGGCAGCACGGCCAGGGTGGCGGCGGCGCTGTCCATGTTGCGGCCACCGTGGTTGGACACGATGATGCCGTCCACGCCGTAGGTCAGCGCTTTCAATGCGTCATCGACACGGTTGACGCCTTTCAGCATCAAAATCCCCGGCCACATGTCGCGGAATTTCGCGATATCGTCCCAGTTCAGGGAATCGATCCGCATCTCGTCCCGCCGCCCGGCCATCCCCGACGTGATGGTGCCCTGGAATTGCGCCGGGTAATTCTCATGTTTCGGCATGCCGATGGTGGTCATGTAGCGGCCGATCACACCCAAGGCCCAGGACGGGTGTTGGGCGACATCCATCAGAAAGCGCGCGGATGGGTTGAACGGCAGCGCGAACCCGTTGCGGGAATTGTACTCGCGGTTGCCGGAAACGGCGGAGTCTACCGTTACGATCAGCGCCTCGTACCCCGCCGCTTTGGCGCGTTCGATGATCTGGTAGGACAGCTCCCGCTGCTTCCAGACATAAAGCTGGAACCAGAGCCGCCCGCCGGCCTGATCGGCGATGGTTTCCATCGCGGTCATCGACGCGGTGGACAGTGTCAGCGGAATGCCGGCGGCCGCGGCAGCTTTCGCCAGCGCCAATTCGCCGCGATACCAGCACAGCCCGGCGGCTCCGGTCGGCGCGATCGCCATCGGCATGGCCGCCGGTTTGCCGAACAACGTGGTTTTGGTGGACCGGCCCGACACATCGACCAAAGCGCGGTGCCGCAGCCGCACATCCTCGAACGCCGAGCGGTTGCCGGCCAGCGCCAAGTGGTCTTCGGACGCGCGATCGACGAACTCGAACAACCCTTTGGGGAGCCGGCGTTTCGCCGCCTCCCGCAAATCGAAAATGTTGTAGCAGTCGTCGAGCGCGGCCATCGGATCAGGCCTGCATCATGGAATTGCGCTGGCTGTCGCCGAAGAAAATATCTGTCGATATCTCGTCGACCCCGTTGCAGCCGGTGTAGGCCATGGTCTTGTCCATTTCGGTCTTGATGATACCGACCGCTTTGGACGCCCCAGCCTCTCCGCCCACAGCCGTGCCGTACAGCGTCGCTCGGCCGGTCAGCACGCATTTCGCGCCCAGCGCCAGGGCTTTCACGACGTCCGACCCGCGACGCACGCCGGAATCCAGCAGCACCGTGATCTTGTCGCCGACGGCCTGAGCGATTTCCGGCAGCATGTCGATCGTCGCGGCGGCACTGTCCATGTTCCGCCCGCCGTGGTTGGACACGATGATCCCGTCCACCCCGGCGCTGATCGCCTTCAACGCGTCGTCCACGCGGTTGATGCCTTTCAGCATCAGCACGCCCGGCCATTTGTCGCGAAAAATCTTCACGTCGTCCCAGTTCAGATTGTCCTGACGCATGACCTCATGCATGTTCGGATCGGTGCGCAGCGCGCGGCGATACGGTTCCGGATAGTTTTCGTTCCGCGGCATGCCGATCGTGGCAAGGTATTTCACCAGCACGTTCGCGAACCACTCCGGGTGTTTCATGATGTCCCAGGTGAAACGCAGGTTCGGGCTGAACGGAATTTGGAAGCCGTTCTTGGCATTATATTCGCGGTTCGGCGGGACGATGGTGTCGGTGGTGACGATCAGCGCCTCGAACCCGTTGTTCTTGGCGCGCTCGATCAACCCGTAGGACAGGTCGCGCTGCTTCCAGACATAAAGCTGGAACCACAGGCGAAAATTCGCCTCCTTGGCGATTTTTTCCATAGAGGTCATGGCGCCGGTCGCCAATGTGAACGGGATTTTGGCTTTCGCGGCTGCCTTGGCCAGTTCCAACTCGCCTTCATGCCAGCACAGGCCGGCCGCGCCGGTGGGGGCGATCGCCATTGGCATGGAAATTTCCTTGCCGAACAGGGTGGTTTTGGTGGTGCGGTTCGATACGTCCACCAAAGACCGGTGCCGCAGCTTGATCCGCTCGAACCCCGCGCGATTGTTGCACAGCGCGACTTCGTCTTCCGTCGACCGGTCGACGAATTCGAAGATCCCCTTGGGCAAGCGGCGCTTGGCCGCATCCCGGAGGTCGAACACATTGTAGCAGTCATCCAGCCTGGACATCGCGGTCTCCCTTAACCCGCCGATGATGGGGCAGGGGGGGCAGTTGTCAAGCCAATCGGGCCGTTGGACAGTCCGTGGCATGAAGCTGCTCCATGCCGTTCTGCTGGCCGCCTCCGCCGCTCAACCCGACCCCATCGCCGCCGAGGCTCGGGGGTTCCTGCCCGTCTGCATGTTCCAACGGGAATTCGAACGTCAACTTTGTCGCGACAACCAACAACGCTTCGTGGACACCTATGCCCTGGCGATGCGCGGCGATCCGGGCGCGATCCAGACAACCGCACATCATTTCGGGCCGCACGGCGAACGCGAGATGTCGCTCGACTGGCTGGGCTTACCCACGATTCCCGTGGAATCCTGCGCCTGGAGGCGGGTCCATCTCGCGCTGACCGCGAACGATTTGACCCGAACCCTGGAACGGATCGCCTGCCAGGACTTGACGTCCGCCGACGATAAAGCCGCGCGCCGACGTGCGGAACAAATCAGTGCCGGTCTTCCTCCGGCAGGATCGAAGTGATCAAGGGCAGAACCTGCCCCATCCAGGTGGCGTTGACCGTGTGATCGTCCCGCGGCCGGCCCGATTCGGGATGCAGCAGAACGGTCAGCCCCATGCGGTTCATCATCGTGAACGGCACCAGCGCCGGGAACTGATCCGGCGCGAAGGCGACCTGATACATCGCGGTGGGGTGCGGTCCGACGGGGATGTCGTGCCAGCGGCCCATGCGGACGGTGAAGCGTTCCTCGATCCAGGCGCGCAGTTGCGCGGCACGCGGGCGGCTGACGGCGTCGTAGTAGATGTGGATGTGGTAGTCGTGGATGCGGCCGGCATCGGTTGGGGTGGTCATGGCGGGTTGTCCTTTACATCTGCTCGCTTTGGAGGAACTCGATCACCTCGCCTTCCGGCCCGGTGACGAAGGCGATTTTGACCTCCACCCGCGGCTCCTCCCGCAGCACGCCGGTGCGGGGGGCAACGCGGGATTCGGCGCCTGCCGCCAGGGCACGCGCATAAGCGGCTTCGGCATCGGCGACACGGAGGCAGAAGTGCAGCAGCGCGCCCTCGGTGCGGTCCTCCCCGGGGTTGCGCCTGCGACCTTCGGATTGGACGGTGGAGTCAGGCCCGAAAATCTCCAGATACCGGCCATCGCCCGCGTCCAGGAACGCGGCCTTGTCGATTCTGCCAGGGACCGAGAAACCGAAATGGTGCTTGAAACCAAGACCTTCCGTGTAAAACTTCAACGTCCGGTCGAAATCGGTGGCGCGCAGCGCGACGTGATGGAAAGCGGGCGGGGTGCTGGACGGTTGCATGGCGGGACCTGTGCGGTTGTTTGTCGCGATTGTATCAGGACGGTAAAACCATACCAGCATGGTCGGTTTTACGTGACCCGCGCACCCCCAATGGTCTAGCGTCCCTGGCAACACCCGCACCGGTCAAGAGCGCGGGGACACAATCCAGGAGGACGATCATGAACGCGCCCGTGAACTTCGATCCCCGTGCCCATGCCTGGTCGATGCCGATCGACAAGTTCGATCTGTCCGATCCGCAACTGTTCCACGACGACGTCTGGCACCCGTATTTCGAACGCCACCGCAAGGAAGCACCGGTCAACTACATCGAGGACAGCCCCTACGGCCCCTATTGGTCGGTCGCCAAATACAAGGACATCGTGCAGGTGGAGGTGAACCACAAGGTGTTCTCCTCATCCGACGAACTCGGCGGCATCATGATCAACGACGCGCCCAAGGGGATGGAGCGCACCAGTTTCATCCGCATGGACCCACCCGAACACGACAGCCAGCGGCGGGAGGTCAGCTCCACCGTCAACCCGATTACCTTGGCGCAGATGGAAGGCTTGATCCGGGAGCGCACCAACATGGTGCTGGACGCGCTGCCGCGGAATGAGCCGTTCAACTGGGTGGAGAAAGTGTCGATCGAGCTGACGTCGATGATGCTCGCCACCCTGTTCGACTACCCGATCGAGGACAAGGCTCGGCTGATCCGCTGGTCCGACACGTTCATTTGCGACCTGAAAGCACCGGATGCGCCGGTGAAGACGGAGGAGGAACGGTTCGCGTCGCAGATGGCCTTCGCCGAACATATGAACGATTACTGGGAGGACCGCGCGAAGAGGCCGAAGAGTTTCGACGTGATTTCGATCCTCGCGCACGGGGAGGCGACCAGTAAAATGACGCTGCGGGAACGGATGGGGATTCTGATCCTGTTCCTGGTCGGTGGCAACGACACGACGCGTAATTCGATGACCGGCGGCATGGTGGCGCTGAGCCAGTTCCCGGCCGAGTTCGCGAAGCTGCGGGCGAACCCCGATCTGGTGAACTCCATGATCCCCGAAATCGTGCGGTTCCAGACCCCGGTGATCCATATGCGGCGGACGGCGGTCGCGGATGCCGAGATCGGCGGCAAGGCGGTGAAGGCCGGCGACAAGGTCGTGCTCTGGTATATCTCCGGCAATCGGGATGAGGATCAGATCGAGGACGCCAACCGCTTCATCATCGACCGGCGGAGGCCGCGGGAGCATATGTCGTTCGGGTTCGGGATCCACCGTTGCCTGGGCAACCGGCTCGCGGAAATGCAGCTGAAAATACTGTGGGAGGAAGTGCTGCGGAAGGATCTGCGGATCGAGGTTCTGGATAAGCCGGTTTATGCTTATTCGAATTTTCTGCATGCGATCCGGTCTTTGCCGGTGCGGATCGCGGGGTAGGGACCTTGGGGCCTGGGATAGTCGCTGTTCGATTTCGGCACGGGCTCGCGCCGTGCCGAATTAGACCTCGGAAATTCACCCCACCAGCACCCACCCCCGAGGCAGCGGCGCCAAATGCCGCTCCTTATCCCCGGCCCAGAGTACCGTTCCGTCCTCCAGCGCCCCCCAAGCCGCCCCGACCCCCAGCACCCGCAACCCATCCGGCGCCACGGCCTGGTAGCCCGTATGGTAATGCCCATGGATCACCAACCGAACGCCCATGGAACGAGCCAATTCGTCCAGAGCGGGGTTACCGGCGGGGTAGCTGCCAGGAGCTTCATGCGTGACCAGAATATCCGCCCGCTGCGCGGCCAACTGGTGAAAATCCTCCGGCCAGATCGCCATCGTGCTCAACGAATGCGTCAATGCCGCGATATGTTCTGGGCGCCAGCCCTGCCCGAGCGCGGCGACGTCGGCGGGTAGTTCGGAACGTGCATGCAGGCGAGGGGCGGCAGGCGGTTCCCAGACCCGGGGCCGGAACGTGCCGCCGAGCCCGGCGACGCGCACACCCTCGATTTCGGTAACGCGCCCGTGCAGTGCACCGGGTGCCGTTCGGGGATTGCGCGATGGATCGGTCAAGCACGTCCACATGTCGGGACCGCCGTCGTTGTCGTGATTGCCGAAAATCCAGTGCACCGCGATGCCGCGATCCAGCAGCGGCGCGGCCAGCACGTCCAGCGGCCGGTCGCACTGCACGTCGCCCAGGATCACGGCGGCGGCCGGCAGGCGGTCCAGCGCCGCGAGGCCGCGTTCCACCATGTTCCACTGCTGGTGGATGTCGCCGATAAACACGATCGTCATGCGGCTCTAATCCATCGCCGCATGCGCCTCGCCCGGCGCCGGTTTCGCCACCGCCGTGCGCGGGCGCCGCATGAAAAACAGCAACAACAACGCCGGAATGGTCGTGAAAATCATCATTTTGTAGTCGTCGGCGAAGGCCGTGATCTGCGCCTGTCGATTGATCACCATATCCAACAATGCCGCCCCATGATGCGTCGCCGGGTTCCACGCATGCTCCGCCGCACCGCCATTCTGCAGCGCACGATTGAACGGAGTCACCGAGGCGCCGATTTCCGCATGCAGCGCCTGGGTATTATGCGCCAGCATGAACGACGTCACGGAGACCCCGATCGCCGCACCGATGTTGCGGGACAGGCTGAACAACGATGCCCCATCGGTGCGGTACTGCGCGGGCAGCGTCGCGAAGGCGATCACCTGCAACGGAATGAACAAAAACCCGAGGCCGGCGCCCTGCACGATAATGGTCCCGACAATGCGGCTTTGCGCGACATCGGGAGTCCAGCTCGTCATTTCCCAGATCGAGCCGATCAGCAGCGTGATGCCGAACCCCATCAGCTTTCTGGGATCGACTGCGCCGGCCAGCCGTCCGCCGATCATCATGGCGCACATCGTGCCCATACCGCGCGGCGCCATGATCAGGCCCGCCGTCTCCACCGGGTAGTTCGCGAGGTTTTGCAGCCATGGCGCCATGAGCGACGAACTGGAAACCAGCACCGTACCGGCCGCGAACATCATCATCAGCCCGCTCGCGAAATTGCCGTTCCGAAAAATCGCCGGCGGAATGAAGGGCTTTTCTCCGGTCAGCATATGGACGATGAAAAGATAGACGCCCAGGCCGCCGAGCACTCCTTCTATGATGATTTCGCGGGAGGAGAACCAGTCCTGGTCCTGGCCGCGGTCCAGCATCATTTGCAGCGCGCCGATGCCCAGCGACAGCACGCCGAAGCCGATCCAGTCGAACTTCATGTTGAAGTTGGGATGGGAGCGCGGCATGAAAAGAATCAGCCCCAGCGTCGCCATGATGCCGAACGGGATGTTGATGTAAAAAACGAAGCGCCAGTTGTACATCTCGGTCAAATAGCCGCCGAGGGTGGGGCCGAGGATGGGGCCGATCATCACGCCCATACCCCAGATCGCCATCGCCTGACCGCGCTTTTCCATGGGATAGATATCCATCATGGTCGATTGCGACAGCGGCACCAACGCGGCGCCGAACATGCCCTGCACGATGCGGAAAATCACCACCTGCGAGAGCGACTGCGCCGCGCCGCACAGGACCGAGGCGCCGGTGAAACCGATCAGGCAGGTGATATACAAATACTTGCGACCGAAACGCGCCGCGAGCCATCCGACCGGCGCCGTCATGATCGCGGCGGCGGTGATGTAGGACGTCAAAACCCAGGTGATTTCATCGTAACTCGCCGACAAGCTGCCCTGCATATAGGGCAACGCCACGTTGGCGATCGTCTGATCCAAAGCCTGCATCAATGTCGCGCACACCGTGCACAACGTGATCAGCATGCGATGCGGAACCTGATCGGCGGGAGGGACGGCCACGGATCGCGATCAGAACAGATCGTGCCAGGAGCGACGGTGCCCGGTATCGATCTCCACCTCCACGCTCATGCCTGCCCGCAGTTCCGGATCGCCGTCCTTGCGCTCGATGGAGATGCGCACGGGAATACGCTGCACCACTTTCACCCAGTTGCCGGAGGTATTCTGTGCCGGCAGGATCGAGAATTCCGATCCGCTGTTCGGCGCGATGCTTTCCACCGCCGCTTTCCAGGAACGGCCGGGATAGGTGTCGACCGTCAGATGCACGGGATTGCCGAGCTTGACGTGCGTCAGTTCGGTTTCTTTCGGATTGGCCTCGATCCAGATGCGGTCGGTGGATACCAGACCGAACGCCGCCGTCGCCGCCGCGAGATACATGCCGGGCTGCACGGTTTCCACCTGCGTCACGACACCGCCGAACGGGGCGTGAATGATCGTATGGTCCAGCTGCCGCTGCGCTTCGTCCAGCCGCGCCTGCGCTTGCAGATAATCCGACATGGTGCGGACATCGACCTCCGGGTCGCCGCCGAGGCGGGCGAGTTGCACGGCGGCGGCGGTCTTCAGGGCGTTGACCGATTGCTGATTGGCCGCCAGTTGAAACCGCGCATTGTCGTATTCCGACCGCGTGACGCCACCGCTTTTCACCAAGGCGGCGAAGCGGTCGAAATTCGCCTGATCGGATTCGACTTGCGCCTGCTTCACTTCGACATCGCGCAACATGCGCTTGTATTCGAGCTTCATCGCGTTCAGGCCCGAAATCGTCCCCCCGACATTCGCCTTCGCCGCGGCGACCGCGATTTCGAACGGGCGCGGGTCGAGGCGGAGCAAAATGTCGCCCTGGGCGACGCGCTGGCCTTCCTTGACCGGGACTTGCTGGACGATGCCGGAGACATCGGTCGCGATGACCTCCTTGGCCGCGCGCACATAGGCGTCATCGATGGACACGTACCGCCCACCGGTCAGCCAGTAGTAGCTGGCCCCGACGATCACGACCAAAATGCCGCCCAGCATCAAAACGGGGCGCAGCGCTCGGCGGCCGATGCGGCGGCGCACGACGGCTTCGTTGACGCGCGGGGCGGTGTCGGCGGTGGTGGATTGCGACATCAAACGGCCTCCCGCGGTTCGAGATCGAGCGGACGCCGATTGGGATGGGCGTCGTGGGTGAGGGTGGCTTTCATGTGCAGCAGGGCCTCGGTCATGGTGTCCAAAGTTTGTTGGTCGATGCCGGCGGTGACCAGATGGGTAATGTCGGCGCGGTGGATGTTGATTTCGCGGAGTACCGGGTGTGCCGGCGGCAGCAGATGCAGGCGCCAAATGCGGCGGTCGCGAGGATCGGGACGCCGTTCCACCATGGACCGAGCTTCCAGCCGGTCGATCAGGCGGGCGACGGTGATCGGCTCGACTTCCAGAATTTCCGACAGTTCCTTCTGGGTGATGCCGGGTTGCCGGTCCAACCAAATCAGAATGCCCCACTGCGCCCGCGTCATCCCATGCGCTCGGGCGCGCTTGTCGGCATCGATCCGGATCAGACGGGCGACGTCGTGCAGAAGGAACAGGAGGTCGCGGTGGAAGTCTTGCAAGGGGAGTCCGATGTGGTGTGGGGCTGATTATAAGCTGCGTTATGATATAGGCGCCAGAGGGGTGGTTATGCGTTGGGGGCGGGGCGGGGGTGCGAGGGTTTGGGGTGGCTTGCGCGGGGCGTCGGGTTCGTCGCATTCTGCCGACATGCGGTTCCAACGCCTCCTAGCCGGCCTTATGTGTCGCGCGGTTTTGCCAGCGCACGATCTCCTGCGCGCCACGCGGTTATTTCAATGATCACGGCACTGTCGCTGCATCACTTCAAGAGCGTGGAGGATGTGGACGTATCCTTCGATCCGGTCACTGTCTTCGTTGGGAATAACGGCAGCGGAAAGTCGAATATCGTTGATTCGCTGCGGTTTTTGAAAGACGCGGCGACACAGGGGTTGGACCGGGCGTTCACCGATCGACATGGGATCGAGAGCGTTCGCCAGTGGTCGCCAACACGTCCCTACCGGATGCAGATCGAGATCTCACTTCGAAATGGAGAGTTTTGGGGAACGTACAGGCTGGCGATCGAAACGGTCAAGGGTGGCTATAAAGTTTCGAACGAGCATATCGAAATTCGGGAATTTGCGCGGGATTGGAAGGCTTCCCTAAACGATGGAAATCCTGCCACCTTTCCTATTGCTCGCCGCCAGACCGTGAATCGCGATGGCGATGGCAAAATTTATGAGCGGACTTGGCAGGCGCCACGCCTCGGCGCGACACCATTCCTGCCTGATAGTCGATTCTTCGACGCACTTCCTCCGGTCGGAGAGGTCAATATTTTGTCGGTTCGAGCAGATGAGTTGGTCCTGACTCATCCATTTGCGTCCAGTCCACACGGGTTGTTCCGGAATTTATCGAACTTCCAGGCTTATTCGATATACCCCAATACATTGCGCCTGCCGCAAGAGCCATCCAATGAACGTTTTCTGCTTCAGGATGGTCGAAATCTCACATCGATTTTGAAAGCGATGCGCCGCACCACCCGTGGGGTAGAGGCCATCGACCAAATCACGACCGCATTGAAAGCGATTTTACCGTCGCTTGAGACGATTTCTATCCTTAGCGTCGGTGGTTATTTGGTGCCCCAGTTTCACATCAAGGAAGCGAGCGGGAAAACCCACAAATTCAATGTCGCGCAAATGTCCGATGGTACCTTGCGCGTTCTGGGTCTGCTGACCGCGCTTTATCAGCAGCCGAAGCCCGGCATTATCGTGCTGGAGGAGCCGGAACAAACCGTCAATCCAGCGATCATGGAGGTGTTGGCTGATTCCATTAAAGAGGTTAGCCAAACAAGCCAAGTTATCGTGACCACTCATAGTCCCCATCTGCTCGACCAATTCGATCCCAAGCAAATACGCGCCGTCGATATGGTCGACGGCCATACCCAGGTCTCTCCTGTCGGCCCCATGCAGATGGGTGTCGTTCATGACCGATTGTTCTCACTCGGAGAATTGTTGGTTTCCGAGGGACTGCACGGTGGATGATACCTGCCGGCACCCGATACTGATCGTGGAGGGAAAGGGGGATGAGGCTGCGATCCCCCTGCTGATCCGTAAGATCCTCTACGAACACCAAATCTTCCACGTCCAAACCGCACCGCGGCCCAAAACCAACGTGGAAATCGGGAAACTCCGTCAACCCGGTCAACTGGAACGTTACATCGATTTCTGCAATCGCGACTCCGGCGACAGTATCGTTCTGGCCATCGATAGCGACGATTATTGCCCGGTCGAGATTGGACACGAATTTGCGGCGAGGATAAGAAACACGGGTCTTCGGAAGCCGGTCTCCATTTGCCTATTTAATCGAGAGTATGAATCGATCTTCCTACCCTCCATCGCCCGGATCGCCGGCACGTACCCGGACTTCAAATGGAGCAACATGATGCTGACACAGCAGCCGGAGACGATCCGGGACGTGAAAGGCGCGATTTCCAAGATGATGTCGGCTGATCGAGCTTACAAACCGACTCGCGATCAGGCACGGTTTACCGATGCCATCGACCTTGATCTTACCCGCGCCGCCTCCCGCTCGTTCCGGCATTTCGAAAAATCGCTGTTATGGCTCGTCGAACAGCGCCCGCTCTCAGGCGCCGTTCATCCCTCCTGATCTCATCTTGCCTCGCGGCCAACCCGGCGGCACTCTCCCGGCCATGTGGTTTCCTCCTCCCCAAGAGATCGTGGCGCGCGTGGCGACAACCGTGCCGGATCGTTTTCGCCGCCCTCCCGAACGTTCGGAATGGGCCGATGCCAACAGGGCCGGTGCGCCCGTGGATTGTTTCCTGGAAGGCCCGTGCTTCGATGCCGAGGGTCGGCTGCTGGTCGTCGACATCCCCTACGGCCGCATCTTCCGCATCGACGGCGACAGCTGGGAGCTGATTACCGAGTATCCCGGCTGGCCGAACGGCCTGAAAGTCCAGCCGGACGGCATTCTCATAGCTGCCGACTACCGGCACGGACTGGTGCGCATCGACCCGGACACGGGCGCGACGGCAGCGGTTATTCAGACCGTCATGAGCGAAGGGTTCAAAGGCCTGAACGACCTGACGTTGCATCGCGACGAGTCGATCCTGTTCACCGACCAGGGACAAACCGGGCTACAGGATCCCTCCGGCCGGGTTTACCGGCTGCATAAGGACGGGCGGCTGGACCGCCTGATTTCCACGGGGCCGAGCCCGAACGGGTTGGTGCTGAATACCGCGCAGACGCATCTTTATGTGGCGATGACGCGGTCCTGCGAGGTCTGGCGGTTCGCGCTGCGCGACGACGCCATCGTCGGCAAGGCGCAGTGTTTTGCCCGCGTGCCGCCCGGTTTGGTCGGGCCGGACGGGCTGGCGATGGACGCGTGGGACCGGCTGTATATCTCCAACCCCGGCCATGGCTGCATCTGGATCGTCGGGCCGACCGGCATCCCGCTGTATCGCGTGCAGTCGCCGACGGGGCACATGACCACCAACTGCGCGCTGGCACCGGACGGGCGCACGTTGTTCATCACCGAATCCGAAACCGGCGACATCCTGACCGCGGAGATTCCCCAGCCATGAGCGAACACGTCACCATCTGCGAAGTCGGCCCGCGCGACGGGCTGCAAATCGCAAAGACCCGCATGACGACCGAGGACAAGGTCGCCTGGATTTATTCCCTCGCTGCCGCCGGCATCCCCGAGATCGAGGTCGGCAGCTTTGTGCCCCCGCGCGTCATTCCGCAGCTGGCTGACACGCCCGACATCGTGGCCCAGCTCATGGGCAAGCCGCCGAAATGGACGGTTCAGGTGCTGGCGCCGAACCTGCGCGGCGTGCAGAACGCCTACAACGCGGGCGTGGACAAGATCGCCATTCCGGTCTCGGTCAGCGAGGGCCACTCGATGGCCAACCTCAACCGCACCCCGGCGCAGTCCATTGTTATGATGCGCGAGATCATGGACTGGCTGAAAGCGCAGCCGAGGAAGGTGCCGCTGATCGCCGGGGCCTCCACCGCGTTCGGCTGCTCGATCGATGGCGTGGTGACGACGAAGCAGGCGGTGGCGCTGTGCAAGGGGCTGGCGGATGCCGGCGTGGACGAGATCATGCTGGCGGACACTGTCGGCTACGCGCATCCGGCGCAGATCAAGGAAGTCGTGAAGGCCACCCGTGACGAGATCGGGCCGGTGCTGCACGGGCTGCATCTGCACGACACCTGCGGCCTGGGGATCGCCAACGCGCTGGCCGGGCTGGAAGTCGGCATTCGTGCCTTCGATTCCTGCTTGGCGGGCCTCGGCGGCTGCCCCTACGCGCCCGGCGCTTCCGGCAATGTCGTGACCGAGGATTTGGTGTTCATGCTGGAAAGCATGGGCTTCTCCACCGGCATCGACATCGAGAAACTCTTCGCCGCTCGGGCCATGCTGCACGCCGGCCTGCCGGCGGAGCCGCTGAGCGGGCAGTTGCCGAAGGCGGGGATTCCGCCGACGTTTCGCAAGGCGGCGTAACAAGCCACTCTCTCCCACCGGCGTGACGGGGGGAGAGGAGTCCGGCTACTCCGCCGCCACGGCCTCCCGCGCCGGGGCGGCCAGTTGGAACCCGGTATAACCCTCGGCCGCGATCCGGTCGCAGGTCTGCCGGTAATTCCCGACGCCGCCGATATACGGCATGAACACGCGCGGCTTGCCCGGAATGTTCGCGCCCATGTACCAGGAGTTCGCCGACGGGTACAGCGTCTTGAACGCGACTTCGTTCACGTGCTGCACCCAGTTGTTCTCCGCGTCGCGGTCGGCCTCGATGCTGTCCAGCTGCCGCGACACGAGGTGTGCGATGCAGTCCGCGATCCAATCCACGTGCTGTTCGATCGACACGATCATGTTGGATAGCACCGAGGGGCTGCCAGGGCCGGTGATCATGAACAGGTTCGGGAACCCGGCGGTCATCAGACCCAGATAGGTCCGCGGCCCGGCTTCCCACTTGTTCGCCAGGGTTTCGCCGTCGCGGCCACGGATGTCGATGCGGGTCAGCGTGCCGGTCATGGCATCGAAGCCGGTGGCGAAAACGATGGCGTCGAACTCGTATTCCGTGTCGCCGATGCGCACGCCGTTTTCCGTCAGCGCCTCGATAGGCGCCTTGCTGACATCGACCAGCTTCACATTGTCGCGATTGTAGGTAAGGAAGTAATCGGTATCGACGCAGATGCGTTTGGTGCCGATCGGGTAACCCTTCGGCGCCAGCAACGCGGCGGTGGAGGGGTCCTTCACCATGCCAAGGATCTTCTGCCGCACGAACTCGGAGGCGAAATCGTTGGACGCCTGGTTGGTCACCAGATCGTTGAACGCGGCCATGAACACGGTGCCGCCAGAGGCCCAACGCTCTTCCAGAATGCGCGTCCGTTCTTCATCCGACACCGATAGCGCGGAGAAATCGTTCGGGTTCGTCAGCACCCCGTTCCGAGAAATCCGCGCCTTCGCCCGCTGCTCGGGGTACACCGATTTCCACTTCTGCTCGTAGGCGGCAGTCATGGGCGCGTTGCGCGACGGGATGGAGAAATTCGGCGTGCGCTGGAACACCGTCAGCTGTGCCGCCTGCTGGGCGATCACCGGAATGGCCTGAATCGCCGAGGACCCGGTGCCGATCACGCCGACGCGCAGGCCGGTCAGGTCCACCCCTTCATGCGGCCAATGGCCGGTGTGGTAGGTCTGGCCCTTGAAACTGTCGACGCCGGGGAAATCCGGCTGCCGCGCAGTGGACAGGCAGCCCGTCGCCATGATGCAGAAGCGGGCGGACACCGTCGCGCCGGTGTCGGTGCGGACGGTCCAGCGATGCGATGCCTCATCGAACGTCGCAGCGGTAACCCGGGTTTCGAAGGTCATGTCGCGCTTCAGGTCAAGCCGGACGGCGACATGGTTGGCGTAGCGCAGAATCTCCGGCTGCGAGGCGAACAGTTCCGACCACTGCCAATCTTGCTCAAGCTCGGGGGAGAAGGAGTAAGAGTACTGCATGGACTCCACGTCGCAGCGGGCACCGGGGTAGCGGTTCCAATACCAAGTGCCGCCCACGCCTGTGCCGGCCTCGACCACGTGGCAGGTCAGGCCCTGCTGGCGGAGGCGGTGGAGCATGTACATGCCGCCGAAGCCGGCTCCGACAATCAGGGCGTCCACGGAAGAGGGGATCGGTGTTGGCATGGTAAACTCCTTGTATTCATGGCAGCGGATAATGTCCGGCCGAGGATTGTCAACCCCTGGGTAGGGAACCGAACTCATTGGTAGGATCTGCTGAGATATACGGTATTATAATACCACAAACAAAATCCCTTGACGCCAACGTGCCCCACCCTCATAAGCCGGCCTTCCAAACCCACGGACGCAAAAAACCAATGTTGAAAACCACCCCCTCCATCAAGCCGTCGGAGGTGAACAAGGGCTGGATCTTGATCGATGCGGAAGGCATCGTTCTGGGTCGTCTCGCCGTTGTCATCGCCAACCGGCTGCGTGGCAAGCACAAGCCGCAGTTCACCCCGCATGTCGATTGCGGGGACAATGTCGTCGTGATCAACGCCGCCAAGGTGAAGATCACCGGCAACAAGCTGGACCAGTCGGTGTTCTACTACCACACCGGCTATCCCGGCGGCATCAAGGGCCGCACCATCCGGTCCCGGCTGGAATCCAAGCATCCGGAACGGGTGCTGGAAAAGGCGGTGGAGCGCATGATCACGCGCGGCCCGCTGCAGCGGCTGCAAATGAAGCACCTGCATATCTATGGCGGCGCCGAGCACCCGCATGCCGGCCAGCAGCCCGCGGCGCTCGACGTTGCCGCGCTCAATCCCAAGAACAAGAGGGGCTGAACCAGATGTCAGGCACTCAGACCCGTAGCCTCGCCGACCTGAAAGAAGCGCTCGACGCGCGTCAGGCCATCGCGGGCGCCCAGGAAGCCGCGTTCCCGACCGACCGCGTAAAGGCCGAACCCAAGCGCGATGCGCAGGGCCGTTCCTACGCCACCGGTCGCCGCAAGGAATCCACCGCGCGCGTGTGGATCAAGCCCGGCAAGGGCAACATCGAAGTGAACGGCAAGAAGGTGGTCGAGTATTTCGCTCGCCCCGTGCTGCGCATGCTGATCGCGCAGCCCTTCCTGGTGGCCGACCGGCACAACCAGTTCGACGTCATCTGCACCGTGAGCGGTGGCGGACTGTCCGGTCAGGCCGGCGCGGTGCGTCACGGCATCAGCCGGGCGCTGACGTATTACGAACCGGACCTGCGCGGCATCTTGAAGATCGCCGGCTTCCTGACGCGCGACTCGCGTGCGGTCGAACGTAAGAAGTACGGCAAGGCCAAGGCCCGTCGCAGCTTCCAGTTCTCCAAGCGCTGATCCGCACTTCTGGCCTACGGAACAGGGGGGTTGCGGTTTCCGCGGCCCCCTTGTTTTTTGTCTGGGGTATCGAAGGGGTTTCGTCATGACCGCACACGACCGGCTGACTTTGTTCGGCAGCTTCACGTCGAGTTCCAGCTACAAGCCGATGCTGTTCCTGTCGCTGTCGCGGTTGCCGTTCAGCTTCCGCACCGTCAATTTGAAAATCGGCAAGCAGAACGAACCCGAGCACTTGGCGCGCAACCGGTACGGGAAGGTGCCGGTGTTGCAGCACCGGGGGCTGACGATCGTGCAGTCGAACGTAATTCTGTCCTACCTCGCCGGCGCCACCGGCTGCTTCGAGGGCAAGACCGAACAGGACCGATGGACCGCTCGGGAATGGCTGGATTGGGAAGCCGACCAGATCACCAATGTCGCCAAAGTCCGGCATTACAGCCGGTTCCGGCAGGTCGATCCCGCGGTCATGGACTATTTCCGCCCGCTGGCCGAAGCCGCGATCGGGTTTGTGAACAAATCGCTGGAAGGCCGGGAATGGCTGGTCGGCGACGCGCCGACGATCGCCGATATCGGCTGCTGGGGCCGGATGGTGTTCATGCACGAGGGCGGGTTGGACATTAACCGCTGGCCGAACGTGCTGGCGTGGTCGAACCGGCTGAAGGCGATGGAAGGCTTCGCGTTGCCCTACGATCTGATACCGAGCAAGGACCGGGAATACGATCCGGTGAAGGGATAAGAGGATGAAAATCGCAGTCATCGGCGCCGGCGGCGTCGGCGGAGCCTTCGGCGCCGCTCTGGCCAAATCGGGCGCGGACGTGACGTTCGTCGCGCGCGGCGCGCATCTCGCGGCCATGAAGCAGAACGGTCTGAAGATCGTTGGCGGCAGGGGGGAGACGCATGTCGTCCCCACCCAGGCGACCGATGACCCGGCCTCCATCGGGCCGGTCGATTACGTACTGTTCTGCGTCAAGCTATGGGACGTGGAATCCGCCGGGGAGGCGATTCGCCCGCTGGTCGGACCGAACACCGCCGTGATCCCCCTCCAGAACGGCGTCGATGCCCCGGACCGGCTGGTGCCGATCCTCGGCGAGAAGGCCGTCATGGGCGGCGTGGCGCAGATCAGCGCCACGATCGCCGAACCCGGCGTCATCCGCCAGACCGGCAGTTTCATGCGGCTGGTGTTCGGCGAACGCGGCGGTGGGCACAGCGCGCGGGGCGAGGCATTCCTGGCGCAGTGCAAGGCGGCCGGGTTCGATGCGACCCACAGCGACAACATCCTGACCGACCTCTGGCTGAAATACATCCTGCTCGCCACCAACAGCGCCCTGACCGCCGCCACCCGCCTGCCGTTCGGCAAGCTCCGCGACGACCCCGATATCGCCCCGATGTTCGAAGCCGGGTTTGCCGAAGTCGCCGCCGTCGGCCGCGCCAAGGGCGTGAAGCTGCCGGACGATGTCGTGGCGAAGATCATGCAGGGCACCCGCGCCATGCCGGCAGACATGATGGCGTCGATGGCGCACGACCTGATCCGCGGCGGCCGCATCGAGCTGCCGTGGCTGTCCGGCAAGGTCGTGTCGCTCGGGCGGGAGCTCGGCGTGCCGACACCGGTGCATGCCGTGCTGCACGCGGTGCTGAAACCGTATACGATGGGCGCGGCCTAACAGGCGCAACAGGAGAGCCACATGGCGAAGGGAACGGTATTCATCGACGGCGAGTCCGGCACCACCGGCCTCGGGATCAGGGAACGGCTGCTGGCAATGCCGGACGTCGCGCTCAAATCCATCCCGTCCGAACGACGCCGCGACCCCGCCGCTCGGCGCGACCTGATGGCGGAGGTCGACCTTGTGGTCCTCTGCCTGCCTGACGACGCCGCGAAGGATTCCTCCGCCATGGCAGCGAGCCTGGGCAACGCCGCGCCCAAGGTCCTGGACGCCAGCACCGCGCACCGCGTCGACCCCGATTGGGTCTATGGGTTCGCGGAAATGGCACCGGATCAGGCGCAGCGTATCGCCGCCGCGAAGAACGTCGCGAATCCTGGCTGCTACCCCACGGGCGGCATCGGGCTGATCCGCCCGCTGGTCGATGCCGGGATCATTCCGACCGACTATCCGATTACGATTAACGCCGTGTCCGGCTACTCCGGCGGCGGCAAATCCATGATCGCCGATCACGACTCCACCCACGGCCCGGCGTTCGAGCTTTACGGCCTGAAGCTGGAACACAAGCACGTGCCGGAGATCCAGCATTACGGCGGCCTGTCGGTGCGGCCGATCTTCGTGCCGTCCGTCGGGCATTACCGCCAGGGCATGCTGGTTTCGATCCCGCTGCATCTGGACACGCTGAACGGCAAGCCCAGCGGCGCCGATCTGCGCGCGGTGCTGGCCGAACGCTACGCCGGCTGCAAGCTGGTGCAGGTCATGGACCCTCAAGCGGATGGCAAGCTGGAGCCGGAGGCACTGAACGACACCGACCGTCTGGAGCTGTACGTCCACGCCAACGACAAGTATCGTCAGGCGATCCTGGTCGCGCGCCTGGACAACCTGGGCAAAGGCGCGTCCGGCGCGGCGGTGCAGAACATCGGCCTCATGCTCGGTCTGGGCGATGCATAACTACGGCGGCTTCGGGCCGGTCTTCGAACTCGACGGGATCGTCCCGACCATCGCCCCGGATGCGTTCATCGCGCCGACCGCGGCGGTGATCGGCGACGTGCATGTGGGGTCGGAGACGGGCATTTGGTTCCATTGCCTGGTGCGCGGCGATCTGGGGATGATCCGGATCGGCAACCGCACGAACATCCAGGACGGCACGTCCATCCACGTGGATACCGGCGGCGGCGACACGTTCATCGGCGACGATGTCACCGTCGGCCACAACGCGGTAATCCACGCCTGCACGCTGAAAAACCGCGCCTTCGTGGGGATTTCGGCGACCGTGCTGGATGGGGCGACGATCGAGGAAGGCGGCATGCTCGCCGCCGGCGGGCTGCTGACGCCGGGTAAGGTGATCGGCCCGAACGAGCTGTGGACGGGCTCGCCGGCCAAGCTCCGCCGTGTCATGGACGATGCGGAGCTGGAGAAGTTTGCCCGCAATGCTCGGGTTTACCGGGATTTGGCGCTGCGGTTCCGGACGCGGTTTCGGTCGGTGGGGTAGGGATTTTTGGTGCGAAACGGGCCAACCCCTGATATCATCCGACTGGGATCAAGGGCGAAGCGACGATGACTCTGGGTAGGTTGACAAAGTGGTTTCGCGGTAACGCGGCCTCAAAGGCTGGGGTGCCGGATGTTAAGGCGACCGCAGCGGCGATACCGGATTACAGGCCGGTCTTCGGCACTCTGGCGATGCCCAATGGCCGCAGAATTGTCACGATGCGGGAAGATGTGTTTCGCGCCGCTTTAGCTGCCGCCGCTGGCAAGTCCAACCGTTGACCGATCGGGGGTCCCGGATGGAACCGTCTGGGGACCGGCGACCGCCCGAACAGGAATACAGCAAAGCTTTCGACACGTTCGTCGAGGCACCCGACGATTTGGTCGGGCTGCTGTCCTACGCCCTCTACAAGCAAACGATATGAGAGTCCGTTTCGCGCGGCCAGACCGTCCTGCCACGAGCCTATCGACAGCCTGCACCAACGGAGCGTGCCGCATATCGTGGCGACGCGGAAAGGCGACTGGAACTCTTCTCCGCTTCGGCTACCGTCGCAGCGGCCCCAGGGATCATTGCCAATGGTCTAGGGGCCTCGATCGATCTGGCCAAGTCCGATATCGTTCGGGCAATCCACCAACGCACAAGTTTCGCCGCTGCGATCGGTGCGAATCTGGCCGCCTGGGCGATAACACTGGCGTTGACCGTCCTTCTTCTCGTAACTGTTTACCTGCCGAACTGGCAGACCAATCTGATTGAACACGTCCGCGCGGTGCAGGCCGAGGCACCAGTGCCGAAGCCAGCACCGCCGCCATCCAAGTAGCAACCAACGAACACGACGACCGGCGCGAATGTCCAAGCGGCGCCGAGGCTGACGGTGGATCAACCACGGGCTGCCCCTCTCCCCCTTGATCCCTTGTCCGAAAGCTCCCCCGCACATGCACATCAAAGTCGGCTACGAATTGATCTACGACTGCCCGCAACCGACTCCCATGCTGCTGATGCTGAATATCCACTACAGCCGAGCGGGGGATCTGGTGATGCCGGATCATCTGGTGACCAGCCCGTCGGTGCCGGTCCGCGCTTACCGCGACCTGTTCGGCAACTGGTGCAGCCGTATCGTCGCCCCCGCCGGCCTGACCCGCATCAACACCTCCGCCATTGTCCGAGACACCGGCATCCCCGATGTCGTGGTCCCCGACGCCTGTCAGCACCCGATCGAGGAACTGCCGGAGGAAGCGCTGCTGTTTCTCCTCGCCAGCCGCTATTGCGAAACGGAACTGCTGACCCAGATCGCCGGTACGCTGTTCAACGACACCGCTCCCGGTTGGGGCCGGGTGCAGGCGATCTGCGATTTCGTGCACCATCATATCGAGTTCGACTACCAAAAAGCCCGTCCTACCCGCACGGCGTGGGAGGCTTACAATGAACGTGTCGGCGTCTGCCGCGATTACGCCCACCTCGCGATCACGCTGTGCCGCTGCATGAACATTCCGGCCCGCTACTGCACCGGCTACCTCGGCGATATCGGCATGCCGCCGCCCTACGGCACGATGGATTTCGCCGGCTGGTTCGAGGCTTATTTAGGCGGTCAATGGTACACCTTCGATGCCCGCAACAATATTCCCCGCATCGGCCGCGTGCTGATCGCTCGCGGGCGCGACGCGGTGGACGTGGCGATCACCACCACCTTCGGCCCGAACACGTTGCGCAGCTTCACCGTCGTGACGGATGAGGTAACCTGGACCGGCTAGCCCAGCGTCCAACCATCAAAAGACCCCCGACATCCGCACGGCGATCCCAAGCACCGCCGTGACCCCCAGCGTCTTCAAAACCCCAAGCTTCAACCGGAACAAACACACCGCCGCGACCACCGCCAGCAGCAGGGCGGCAAGGTCGAGGCTTGCGACAACCGGCACATCCACCGCGATCGGTCCCGTTCGGAGCGGGACATGATCCCGGAACAACACATGCAGCGCGAACCAGATCGCCAAATTCGCGATCACCCCCACCATCGCCGAAGTCGCCGCCGCCAACGCCCCCGACAGCGCTCGGTAGGTCTGCAACCGCTCGACCAGAGGCGCACCGAAGAATACGAACACGAAGCAGGGCGCGAACGTCACCCACAGCGTCAGCACCGATGACAGGATACCGCCGGCCACGCCTGTCACCGGCCCTGGCGCCCGGAATCCCGCGAGGAACCCCACGAATTGCAGCACCAGAATCAGCGGACCCGGCGTGGTTTCCGCCAGACCGAGGCCCGCCAGCATCTCGGCCGGCGCCAACCAGTGGTAAGCCTCCACCGCGTCCTGCGCGACATAGGCCAATACCGCGTAGGCGCCGCCAATGGTGACGACTGCCATCTTGGAGAAAAACCACGCCACGTCGGCGAAAGTCCCGCCGACCGCCAGCGTCAGATAAGCCACCGGCGCCAGCCACAGCACCGCGATCGCGGCGCTGGCCCGACGCGCCGACGCGGCCATCCGAGCCGGGCGTCCGGGATCGGCGAGCAGGGCGGCGTCGATCAGTGCCGGACGGTCGTGTTTCGCCTGCCCATGCCCTGCATGGCTGAAATGATCCGGCAGAAAGTAACCAGTCAGGCCCGACGCGAGCACCACAGCCGGAAATGGCACATGGAAGAAGAACAGCGCGACGAACCCGGTGGCCGCCAGTGCCCAGGCCACGCTTCCCTTCAACGCCCGCCGCCCGACGCGCAGCACGGCCTCTATCACAAAGACCAGCACCGCGCTTTTCAGGCCGAAGAACAGCGCGTCGATCACCGGCACATGCCCTGCCAGCGCGTAGATCAGCGATAGCGCCAGCATGACGATCGCACCGGGGATCACGAATACGATCCCCGCCGCCAGCCCGCCCTTCACCCCGTGCATCAACCAGCCGAGATAGGTCGCCAACTGCTGCGCCTCCGGTCCCGGCAACAGGTTGCAGAAACTCAGCGCGTGCAGGAACCGGCGCTCGCCGATCCAATTGCGGACGTCGACGACTTCCTTATGCAATAACGCGATCTGGCCGGCAGGGCCGCCGAAGGACAGCAGGCCGATTTTCAGCCATACCCGGAATGCCGCCCCGAAGGACGGCATCCGGTTGTTGGATTCGCTCAAGACGTCGCTCCCGGCGATGGCCAGTTGTGGGTTTCGCCGACCGCGTCACGGCTCCAGCGATAGAAGGCGTCGTACAGTCCCATGGAAGCGTCCAACTGGGCAAGGTCGTCGCGGTACATTCGCGAAAGCCCCAACGATGCCGCGAGCAGGCCGGCCGATTGCGGTGCCAAATCCAGCCGGTCGGTGTCCGCGCCTCGCACGATCGTAGCAAGGCGGGCGAGGGCAGGGGAGTTTAGCCCGAATACCTCGGCCATGACGTCGAAGGTGCAACGTTCGCCGCGGTGGCTCAAGAACGCGCCTTCGATATCGAACGGTATGGCGCCGAACCGTTCGGACACCTGTTCGACCTCGGCCGCCGCGACGAACAGGAAAACGGCGTCGCGGTCGATGAACCGCCGGATCAGCCACGGGCAGGCGACACGATCGATCTTCGGCCGCGCCCGTGTGACCCAAAGCGTGCGGCCCTGGCTGTCGCGCGCCAGCACGGTATTGGGTTGAACGAGCATCGCCTTGGCGTCGGACCAGGCTTCGAAACCGCCTTCCAGGAACTCCGCCCGCGCACCCATGTGGCGCAGCCAGGCGGCCGCCCCTTGGGAGAGTTTCGCCCCGCGTTTGCAGACGATCGCGACCGACTGGCCGGCGAGTGCTTGCCCCCAATCGGCGACGGTGCGGTGATCCCGGCGGGTGCTTGTGGGAAGCATACGCGGGTCGTCCGCGACATCTTCTTCCAGGCGCACATCGACGATAACAGGCGCATCGGGCGTGCCGATGAGACGGGAAAGCTGTGCGACAGTGATTGCGTCTGGCAGGGCCATGGCGCCATCTCCTTGTGAATAGGAGTCAGGCGCGATTCTTTGGCCAAAGCCTCACGGGGCAATCGCGGTCAACCCCTTGCACCCAAGATGGCGAAGGGGCTGTGGGCCTGTCAATGGCGAAATCGGCCTATGTCGGAACCCTTGTTCCCCCGCCCCACCAAACCATCTATCCTCCCCCCATGAGTGATCTGTTTGCCCCCGAAGGCGGCTGGCGTGTCCGAATCATGGACATGTCCGGCGGCGCCGAAGACAATATCGTCGAGGAAATCGGCGGTTTTCCGACCCTGATGCAGGCGAACGCCTTCGCCCGGCGGTATGTGCGCGACTCGGTGGAACTGTGCCGCGCCCCCGGCGCCAACGCGAAGGAGGTCTTGGACACCTGGTTCGCCTTCGGCGAAGACGCCTTGGTGGTGGACGCGGACGAAGGCGGCTGGCGCAGCGCCACCGAACTCGGGGATTTCGTGGACACAAGGGCGGGGGCGGAGGAACGGGATTGGCGGGCGCTGGACCCGCGGCGGGATGACTCCGACGAAGACGACGACGCATGACCCGCGTCCGCTTCGCGCCGACCCCGACCGGCCATCTGTTCGTCAGCGGCGCCCGCGTGGCGCTCGCCAATTACCTGCACGCCCAACGCCAACGCGGCAAAATGCTGCTGCGCTTCGACGACGTGGATCGCGACCGCGCCAAACCTGCCTTCGCCGAAGCCATCGCCCACGACCTCACCTGGCTGGGCATCGCCTGGGATGAGACGTTCAAGCAGTCTGATCGCCTCGACCTCTACGCCAAAGCCGCCGACAAATTGCGGAACGCCAACCGCATCTATCCGTGCTTCGAGGGCGACGACGAACTCCGCGCCAAGCGCGACCAGCAGATCAAGCGCGGCAAATCCCCGATCTACGACCGCGGCATGTTGCGCATGACCGCCGAACAGCGCGCCAAGGCGGAAGCCAACGGCAAGCGCCCCTACTGGCGGTTCCTGCTGAGCCCCCGCACGCTGGAGTGGCACGACCTCGTCACCGGCCCGCGCAACGCCAAGCTGACCGCCGTGTCCGACCCCGTGGTGGTCCGAGCAGATGGGACGCCGACGCCGCTGTTCGCGAGCGTGGTTGACGACATCGACACCGGCATCACGCACATCGTTCGCGCCGAGGACAACGCCGCCAACACGGGTGTGCAGTTGGACCTGTGGGAGGCTCTGACCGGAAAAGCCCCGCGCATCCAGTTCGCGCATCTGCCGGCGTTGGCCGACACCGGCCGTATCCGCCTGTCCCGCAAGGTCGGCAGCCTGTCCGTCCGCGTGCTGCGCGGCGATGGGATCGATCCGCTGGCCTTGGCGACCTGCCTCGCCCGGATCGGCATGAAGGCCGGCGGCGAACCGGCCTCTCTCGCCGAACTGGCGCGGGATTTCGACCTTGGCCGTCTGGCGCAAACCGTCGCCGGCTTCGATGCCTCCCACCTGCTTTCGTTAAACCGTCGCGCGCTCGGGCGCCTGAATTTCTCCGACATCGCCGACAAACTGCCCAGCGGCGCGACCGAGGCCTTCTGGCTCGCCATCCGTGGTAGCCTCGACCTGCTGAACGAGGTCCGGGGTTGGTGGGACGTCGTGTCCGGCACCATCGTGCCCCCCATCATCGACGGCGAAAGCGCGTTCCTGCACCAAGCCGAGGACCTGCTGCCGCCAGAACCCTGGGACGATGCCGTCTGGCGCGCTTGGACCGAGACCCTGGCGCAGACCACCGGAAGGGTAGGGGAGCCGCTGCTGCTCCCGCTCCGTCTGGCTCTGACCGGGGAGGACCACGGACCGTCTTTGGATAAACTGCTGCCGCTGATCGGGCGTGCCCGTGCAGCCAACCGGCTGCGCATCGCCGCCGCCTAAAAGGGGAAACACACCATGGAAGCCGCCAGGGAATTCGATTTTATCATCGTCGGCGCCGGCTCAGCCGGCTGTGTGCTGGCCAACCGCCTGTCGGAAGACCCCCGTAACCGTGTGCTGCTGCTGGAAGCCGGCGGCCGCGACACCGATCCCTGGATCCACATCCCCGCCGGATTCTACCGCAACATCTACAACCCCAAAGTCGCTTGGTATTTCGAAACCGAACCCGTCCCCGAAATGCACAACCGCCGAATCTCCTGGCCGCGCGGCAAGGTGCTCGGCGGCTCCAGTTCGATCAACGGGCTGATCTACATCCGCGGCCAAAAGCAGGATTTCGACCTCTGGCGGCAACTGGGCAACGCCGGCTGGTCCTACGACGACGTGCTGCCGTATTTCCGCAAGGCCGAGGACCAGGAAGACGGCGCCAACGAATACCACGGCGAGGGCGGGCCGCTCGGCGTGTCGTCCCTGAAAACCGATCATCCTCTGCATGATGCCTTCATCGAGGGCGCGCAGCAGGCCGGTTACCCGTTCAACCCCGACTTCAACGGCGCCGAGCAGGAAGGCGTCGGCCCGCTGCAACTCACGGTGAAAGGCCGCCTGCGGTGTTCGGCGGCGGTGGCGTATCTGAACCCGGCGAAAACCCGGCCCAATCTGACCATCGAAATCCATGCGCTGACTCATCGCGTGCTGCTGGAAGGCAAGCGCGCCGTCGGCATCGAATATAGTCAGAAAGGCACGCTGCACCGCGCGACGGCGAAGCGGGAGGTGATCCTGTGCGGCGGCGCCATCAATTCGCCCCAAATCTTGCAGCTATCCGGCATCGGGCCGGGCGCGCTGCTGCAATCGCTGGGGATCGACGTGCTGCACGATCTGCCGGGCGTGGGCGAGAACCTGCAGGACCATATCGGCGGCCGCATCATCCATCGCTGCGTCGATGGCTTGGTCACGATGAATGAAATCTACCACAACTGGCTGCGCCGGTTGTACGCGGGGGCCGAGTGGATCCTCGCGCGCAAAGGCCCGCTGATGACCGGCGCCGGCCCGATCGGGCTGTTCGTGAAGACCCGGCCGGAGCTCGACAGCCCGGATGTGCAGTACCAGTTCCTGGCGGGCAGTGCGCCGAAGACCGGCGACCCCCTGCACAAATTCCCGGCCTGCACCCTGGTCGCGATCCCCTGCCGTCCGGAAAGCCGTGGCTGGCTGCGGATCAAATCGCAAAACCCGAATGAGGCGCCTGCGATGCAGCCGAATTACCTGTCCACGCAGCGGGATAAGGACACGATTGTCGCGGCGCTACGGGTGACGCGGAACATCTTCGCGACTCCCGCGATGCAGAAATATCTGTCGGAGGAAATCTTGCCCGGTCCGGCCGCCGAAACCGACGAGCAACTGCTGGATCACGTTCGCGAAACCGCTGGTACGACGTTCCACCAAACCAGCACCTGCATGATGGGCCCCGGCCCGATGGCGGTCGTGGATACCGATCTGAAGGTAAAGGGGCTGGAGGGGCTGCGGGTGATCGATGCCTCGATCATGCCGACGGTGGTGTCGGGGAATACCAACGCCACGGTGATCATGATCGCGGAGAAGGGGGCCGATCTGATCCTGCGCACGGCGGCCTAAGCCCGGACGACGGAACGCCAGGAGGATCGCAACCCGGCAAGGCCCAGCGTGAGCAACGGCAGCCGAAGGTCGGTCTGGCCGCGATGGCGCAGCCAAACGTCTCGGGCCGCTGCGAACAGCAGCATTAGGCAGAGTGTCCACCAGACGACGCGTGCATCCGGGGTAGGCAGTGGGGGGACGAAGGAGCCGGGATCAACCCCGAGCAAAGCCTGCCCACCCGGCATAGGCGCCCAGTACGGCCCCGGCCGCGCCGGTCATCGCCTGGATGCCATCGGAAAATGGCACGCCGGCCAAGCTGATACCGGCACCGACGACCATCATCGAGACGAACGCCACCGTGGTCGCGCCCATCCAGACCTGATTGACGGTATCCGAACCCGACCGTATCCGACGGTAGTTCCGCCGATCCGAGGCGCGGAGCGGCTTGCGCGATGCGAATTCCATGACCATGTTTCTGCTCATCGGTGTGCCCTTTCGGTTGGGGGTGGGTCCTTCGTCCGGAAGGGAATGTGCCCCTTAATGGTTAATAAAAGGTAAACGGGGAAGCAGTTTTTTCGGTCTTTTTCAAATACATACAGCAGTATGACTGCAACGCCGACAACGTCACCCTACACCTCAAGGACCCCACCATGGAACAGACATTCGCCGGCAAAGTCGCCCTCGTCACGGGCGCCGGCAAGAACATCGGCCGCACCATCGCCCTCGACCTCGCGCAACGCGGCGCGTCCGTCGTCGTCAACGGCCGGTCGGACCGCGCCTCGGTGGATGCCGTGGTCGGGGAGATCAACGCCGCGGGCGGGCAGGCTCTCGGTTGTATGGCCGATGTCTCCGACGAAGCCGCGACAAACCGTATGATCGCCGACACCGTCGCGGCCTTCGGCGGCATCGACGTCGTGGTCAGCAACGCCGGCCTGCGCCGCCAAACCAGGTTTCTGGAAATGTCCCTGAAGGAGTGGCGGGAAATTCTGTCGGTCGCGCTCGACGGCGCCTTCATCCTCGCGCGTGCAGCCGTGCCGCATATGATCCCGCGCGGCGGTGGAGCCATCGTGTCGCTGTCCGGCATCTCCACCCATGTCGGCACCCCGAACCGGTGCCACGTATCGGCCTCCAAGGCCGGTCTGGAGGGGTTGATGCGGGCGCTCGCCATCGAGCTGGCGCCGGTCGGCATTACATGCAACAGCGTGGCGCCAGGGGCCGTCGATACCGTGCGCGGTGCCTCGGCCGGCGGCGCCCTACCCAGCGCCCTCATCGACCGCAGCATCCCGCTCGGGCGCAAGGCCTCGGTGGACGATATCGCCGCCGCAGTCCGCTATCTGGCGGGGCCTGACGGGCGCTATGTCACCGGCCAAACGCTGCACGTAAACGGCGGGCTGTTTTTGACCTAAAAAACGGAGAGAAACGATGAACAGATTGGACGGAAAAACGGCTCTGCTGTCGGGCGCCGCGCGCGGCATCGGCGGGGAGACCGCGAAGCTTATGGCGCAGGCCGGCGCGAAAATCGTGATCGGCGATCTGCTCGACGAACGCGGCCGGCAAACCGTGGCCGAGATCGAAGCCGCCGGCGGCAGCGCCCGCTACGTGCACCTCGACGTGACCAGCGAGTCCGACTGGACCGGCGCCATCGAAACTGCCACCAGCCAGTTCGGCAAGCTCGATATCCTCGTGAACAACGCCGGCGTCTTCACCGGTAAGGGGATCGAGGAAGTCACGATGGAAGACTGGAACCGGCTGGTCGCGGTGAACATGACCGGCGTGTTCCTTGGCACCCGCATGGCGATCCCGGCGTTGCGGGAAGCCGCGAAATCCTCCGAACACGGCAGCGCCATCGTCAATCTGGCCTCGATCGCCGGGATTGTCGGGTCGCAGATGGACCCGCTCTATTCGATGACCAAGGGCGGCGTGACCCTGTTCACCAAATCGGCGGCGCTGGAGTTCGGGCGGAAGGGCTACCGCATCCGTGTCAATTCGATCCATCCCGGCGTGATCCAGACCGACATGGGCGAGCAGGTGTTCCAAGCCCGCGCGCGTCGCGTCGGCACAAACGACACCGCGCCGGTGCGGCAGGCCGTAACGGACACCGTGCCCTGGGGCCGTCTCGGCGTGCCGATGGATATCGCCAAGGGGATCGTGTTCCTGGCCTCCGACGACGCCGGCTACATGAACGGCGCAGGGCTGATCGTCGACGGCGGCATCACCGCGGCCTGATCCGGGCGCGGGGCCGCTTGCCAAGCGGCCCCGTGACATGGTCCAAGCCGGCGGATCACGCCGCTTGGGGAATCCCGCCATGCAAGCCTCCGCCGACAGCCACGAACGCGTTCTGATCCTCGATTTCGGCAGTCAGGTCACTCAGTTGATCGCCCGCCGACTGCGCGAGTCCGGCGTCTATTGCGAAATCTGGCCGTTCAACGTCGATCCCGAACGCATCAAGGCCTTCGCCCCGCGCGCCTTCATTCTATCCGGCGGACCGGCCAGCGTGCATGAGGGCGACTCGCCCCGCGCCCCGCAGATGGTGTTCGAACAGGGCGTGCCAGTGCTGGGCATCTGCTACGGCCAGATGGCGATGTGCGCGCAATTGGGCGGGGAGACCCAAGGCTCCGACCACCGCGAATTCGGCCGCGCCTTCGTCGATGTCACCGGCGATTGCGAATTGCTGGACGGCGTCTGGCACAAGGGTGCGCGCGAGCAGGTGTGGATGAGCCACGGCGACCGGGTGACCAAGCTGCCGCCGGGGTTCCGCGTGGTGGCGTCGTCCGAGGGCGCGCCGTTCGCGCTGTTCGCCGACGACGAACGCAAATTCTACGGTGCGATGTTCCACCCGGAGGTCGTGCACACCCCGCACGGCGCCCAGCTGTTGCGCAATTTCACCCACAAGGTCGCGGGCCTGTCCGGCGACTGGACTATGGCCGGTTTCCGAGCGGCGGAGATCGCGAAGATCCGGGCGCAGGTGGGGCAGGGGAGGGTGATTTGCGGCCTGTCCGGGGGCGTCGATTCCTCGGTTGCCGCGGTGTTGATCCATGAAGCCATCGGCGACCAGCTGACCTGCATCTTCGTCGATCACGGGCTGCTGCGGCATGGCGAAGCCGACGACGTCGTCGCCACCTTCCGCGACCGGTTCAACATCAAGTTGGTGCACCGCGACGCGTCCGACCTGTTCCTCGGGGCGCTGGAGGGCGTCACCGACCCCGAGATCAAGCGCAAAACCATCGGCCGGTTGTTTATCGAGGTATTCGAGGAAGAGGCCGCCAAAATCGGAGGTGCCGATTTTCTGGCGCAGGGCACGCTGTACCCGGACGTGATCGAAAGCGTCAGCTTTACCGGCGGGCCGAGCGTGACGATCAAATCGCATCACAATGTCGGCGGACTGCCGGAGCGGATGCGGATGCAACTCGTCGAACCCCTCCGCGAACTCTTCAAGGACGAGGTCCGCGCGCTCGGGCGCGAGCTGGGCATTCCCGAGATCATCGTCGGGCGGCACCCGTTCCCCGGGCCAGGCTTGGCGATCCGCATTCCTGGCGCGATCACGCGGGAACGGGCGGATATTCTGCGCAAGGCCGATGCGGTTTATCTGGAAGAAATTCGTAACGCTGGGCTCTACGACGCGATCTGGCAGGCGTTCGCGGTACTGCTGCCGGTGCGGACGGTGGGCGTGATGGGCGACGGACGGACCTACGATTACGCCTGCGCGCTGCGGGCGGTGACCAGCACGGACGGGATGACGGCGGATGTCTATCCGTTCTCCATGGAGTTTCTGACGCGGGTTGCCGGGCGGATCGTGAACGAGGTGCGGGGGATCAACCGGGTGACCTACGATATTACGTCGAAGCCGCCCGGGACGATTGAGTGGGAGTAGCATATGTTCAGCTAAGTCGCTGAATTTATTAAATAAAAACCTTACACAAAACTTTCACTCCGAAAACTTCTCCCTTGCTTTTCAAGGGCCATGCGCGCATGCTTGCACAGGAAGTTGCACATTTTTGCAGCTGCTGAAAATCGTAGTCACCCGGGCAAGCGCGCATGGTCATCAAGAAGCAAGACTTCGGCGACGACGAGATCCTGATTTTTGATGAGGCCGTGATCTACAAGCGCGGCGATTACTGGCAGTTCCGCCTGTGGCTGCCCAAGGAAAACAAGTACGCCCGGAAGAGCCTCAAAACCACCAACCGCTCCACCGCCATTGAAAAAGGCAAGGAGAGCTACCTTGAGCTCTACTCCAACATCAAGCAGGGCAAGACCTACTTTTCCATAGACGCCAAGAAAGGCGTCGAACTGTATCTCGCCCACCGGCAGAAGGATGTTGATGCTGGGCTGATCGTAAAGGGCCGGCTAAGCACCATTAGGTCCCATCTCAACAATTGGTTGGATTTCATAGGGCGCGACACCAAGCTAAAAGAGATGCAGCGCACGGATTGCGAGAACTACTATCATGCGCGGATCAAAGGAGTTGCTGGCATAGCCGCCCGGCAAGTCACCATTCAAAACGAGCAGAGCACAATCAACGCCATGATGGACTTTCTCTTCAAGAAGGGAGAGGCATCCATTGACGGCTTTGATTTCCGCAGGCTGCCACGCATTGACACGCGTGACGACAGCATTAGGCGTTCAACTTTTACGCGGGACGAGATCACTGAGATCAACGCAGCCATTGAAAAATACTGGGACCGCGATCTGAACAAGCTGGACGAGCTTGAATGGTACATGCGCATGATGGCCGGATATTTCTTCCGGATGGCATTCATGTCCGGGCTGCGCATCGGAGAGCTGATGCAGCTGCGATGGAACGACGTGGTGCCCAAGAATTATTTTGCAAAAAAGAAGAAAAAATACATACGCATTATGCAAGTTATGGTTCGTGCTGAAACCAGCAAAGTACGTAAGAGCCGAATTTTATTATATAGAGATGATGACAACATTCCCACATGGAAGCACCGGGTAAGACCATTGTGGGAGGATACAAACGAACATGGAAAGCTTGTTTTTTCCTTAGACGGCAAGGAGCCTTTCAGCAAGCGCGCCCTGCATTACCACTTTGAACGAATGCTTACACTTGCTGGCATAGACCAAACCAATCGCAACCTTGTACCATACAGCTTTCGCCACTACTTCATCACTGAACGCATCATGGCAGGGCTGAACTATCAGCAGGTGGCAGAGATGTGCGGCACCAGCGCCACGCAAATCGAACGCACCTATTACCACCTAAACGATGCAGCGCGCATGACGCACGCACTCGCCGGATATGAACTCAGCGACGATGGCCTCGTCGTTCCCATCGAGGAGTGAACGTACGCGGGATTGTCGGTTGGAGCGGCTTTGCGCGTCAGCTGGCTAGCGCAGGCTATCCGCGTCGTTTGCCGCTGCATCCTTCGTCCGTGCTGTTATGCCACTCAGCCGCCACGCATGTTTTTCCAGTTTGGCTTGCCAGTCCGGCGCGTCAAACAGCTCGTCTATGATCGCAACAGCTTCCAGCAATGCCTTCGGCGCAGCACGCTTCACAAACACCGCGTTGTTCGCCTCAATCATGGCCTTCACGTAGACGTAGACGTTGTGATTGATCAGCACCTGATCCCCCAGCACGTCCGTCGTCTTAGTCTCAAATGCACCCACACGCGGGTTGAGGTCTTGCAGCGTAAAAAGGCCCGCGATCGGACTGGAAGTAGGAAAGGGCTGCGACACCGTGTTGTTGGCCGTGGCGTAGCCCGTAGGCAGCTTGGTCGCGCGGATGATCCAGTCTTCCATGCTGTCACCAAACGCGGGCAGGGTTACGTACTGATTAAGGCGGCCGGCCAGCAGATACGCGCTTGCACTATCAAAACTGATGGTGAAATCCGGGTTCACTGTACGGCGGATGGCGCGCTGCATGGCCGTCAAGCAAACGGCCCAAATGGTGGTGCTGACGCCCAGCACGTGGCACCAGTTACGCGGCGCTGCAAGCAGGCCTTTGTCGCGTAGGATGAGCAGGCGGCGGAGGACGCGCTTGAGGCCGCCACGCGCACCGACTTCGCCTCCCAGCGCCCAACCTTCAAATTCATAGTCCTTCACCGCCGCAAACCAGCGCTCCTCGCTGGCAAGGTAGTCGTCGTCGGAACCCGGTGGCGTGTAGGCTTGCAGGACGTTCAGAAATTTGCAGCGCGATTGCCGATCACGCCGCTTGGAAATCAGCTCAAGATTGGCGACGGTGAGCGCGATGAGTTGCTGCTCAGAAAGATGGTGGAAAGGTGTATCTGCGCGCGTCGGCATCTGCGCCCAAAGCGGCATGTCTATGGTCATGCCATAGTCGCAGTAGGTCTCCAGCCAGCGCATGATCCGCACCGGCAGATCGCTGGTGGACCATGCATCAATGATCTCCTGCGGCTTATCGCGGAATGCCAGCCAAGGTTTGATCTCCGCTAGCTTGCCGGTTCCTATCTGAAACCCGGCACTGTCGCCGAAAATGATCGTGTTGGGGTGCGCCGTGTTGATCGCGTTGTCCTGCCGCTCGTCCATGAAGTGGGCAGCGCTGGCGAGGCCCCATTTATAATGCCAATGCGCATTGTGAGGCTCGAGCCAGTTCAGCGCGGACATTTGCAAGGGGGTTGGCGAACGGCCGGAGGTTCGCATCGGCATTTCACTAGCCACCTCAATCGCTGATCCTGCCTGTATCGCGGGCAAGTAGACTGCGTAGCCGTGGGTTTGTTGGGTGAGGTCCTCAGCCATAACGCAACTCGGAAAATGCGGCTATGTTGCGAGATACGCCGCTGCGGGTGGCATGAGCTGTTGGAACGGCGATGCTGAACGCTGCCACCGCCGTTGAATAGGCGAGGACCAGCGCGTTTGCGTTGCCCGACATCGTGACCTTACCCACGACTTCCGCGTCGGCGACGTTGTATAGCGTCGTGGCGATATCGCGGCTGAGATGTAGCCAACTGGCCTTGTGCTGGGTTGGGATCGGCATGCGCACGGGAGCACCCTGCGCATCGCCCGCTGGATCAAAATTAAACTCAAACGTCAGCATGTTAGCGTCCAACGTCAGCCGCATCGCTTGGTTACTGGCGCGCGCGACCTGGCTGCCGTTGCCAAAGCTAACGAACCAGTCGTCAAGCAGGGCTTCTCGCAGTTGGCCAAACCACACGGGCTCAAGGTCCACCTGCCATTCAGGCTGCCACCCGGCGAAATCAAAGGCAGGCTGGAAGCCGATTACGGCACCGGCATCGCGCCACGTGTCATAGAAGGACAAAAGGCGAGGCTCCGGCTCATGTTGGCGCTGCAATGCGATCAGCCATCTATCGCGCGTATTGATCGGCAGTTCGCGGACACCAACCCGCGTGCTGTCGTTCTTGCTGCTACGATAGCCGGGGTAGTTAGCGACGACGTCCTTCAAGCCAATGCTGAAAATCTCCGTCGTCTCAATCATGCGTTCAACAAGACGCAGGCCAACGCCTTCTAGCGCCGCCTCCGCATTGCGCATTGGTTCATGGTGATAATCGCCGGAGGCGATGACCAACGCATCCTCATCCAGTGTTGGATCAGCTTCCAGTTGTGCCCGGATGCGCATGGCTGTCGCACGGTGCAATGGCTCGGGCTTGGTGGCGAGATATGGGAAAGCACCCTTTGTGGGCTTGCAGAGCGTTACCACTGATGCTGCCAGCGCCGATGAGCTGAGAATAATGGACTGATCGGCAGCCCTAACCACCAGCTTCTTGGCCGCACGGACTTTCTGCGCTTTGCCCGTGCCGTCCCATGTCGGCAGCTGCTTGGTTGTTATGTGTGAACGATCGGCGTGCTTTTCTTCCCAAAGCCTGCGCTGCGCAAGGTCGTCTGACATTGCGATTGCAGGATACATCTGCGTGCGCACGGCCTCAACGAGCACGCGGAATGGCTCAGGCAGGTTGGCCAGCGTGTAATTCGTCGCATGCAATGCCGTGCTGGCCAGCAGGTCACGGTCGTTTGAACTGCCCACAACGATAACCGTGCCGTCTGCTTCGCGCTTGCCCAGCAGTACCAGCATGCCGTCCTTGCCAACGCGAATGGGAAGGGAGGGCTTAAAGCGCGCGATGCCTGCGGATGAGATCGCGCTGGCCAGGGCGGCCTTGCGCCATTCTGCCAAGCGCTCAACGCCAAACTCGTCGTCGGGCTTGCGCGTTGTTGTTCCCGTCACCCCACCTGGGCCGGGACGGCCTTCACGGACAGCACGTGCATCTTGGTCCAGCTTGATAAGCCCGAAGATGCCGCCATTGCGGTTCATGAACTCAAGCAACTTTGCTTCGGCTTCCTTGCGGTAGCGCTTGGGGTTATCCTCTTGCTCGGCATGCATGGCAGACAGCGCGGCGGCCCGTTGGCCAATCCTGCTGCTGTTGTTGCGCAGCTCTAGGCTCCTGCGGAAAACCAAACGGAGCAACGGGTTGAAGTTCGGCTTGTTGCCGTTGGCCAGGTCATAGCCGCGTATGCCGTGTTGGGCGTATTGGCTGACCAGGAAGTCGGGGTCAGTTTGGCAGTCGCGCCATAGCAGGTAGGCACGGACTAACGCTCGCCTGTGGGCACGCGTCGCGTGTTCCTTGGCGTCGTAGCTATCGCTAGCTTCCGTCGTCAGCACCTCCAGGCGGGCCGCTAGCTCAGCCGCTCCCAATCCTCCCTCC
>CAITUP010000085.1 GCA_903895595.1 uncultured Acetobacteraceae bacterium
CCTGGTCCCCGGGACAAGCCCGGGACAAGCCCGGGATGACGGGTTGGGTAGGCCAATGCCCCAATGCAGTGGTCCGGGGACCTTCAAGCGATTGCCCTGGCGTTGTTACCGCTCTGGCCCCAAACCCCGACATCCCGTAAAACCCTCGGACACGCAGCCTCACAGGGAGCAGTCCATGGCCAAGATCATCCGCACCGAACCCGGTCCGATCCTTTCCAAAGCCGTCGAATATCACGGTTTCGTCTACCTGCCGGGCATCACCGCCCGCGACCTGAACAAGGACATCAAAGGCCAAACGGCGGATGTGCTGGAGCAGATCGACGCGATGCTCGAACATCACGGCACCGACAAGACGCGCCTGTTGCAGGCGATTATCTGGGTGAAGGACATCGCCGAGCGCGGCGCGATGAACGAGGTCTGGACGCCCTGGATCCCCGCCGAAGGCCCGCCGGTCCGCGCCTGCGTGCAGGCCGAGATGGCCGCGCCGAAGGTGCTGGTCGAAATCATGGTCACCGCCTGCAAATAACCCGTTAGATGACCATCGCCGCCCGTAACGCGGCGATGGCGTCTGGCGTGTAGCCCAAGCCGCCCAGCACCGCGTCGGTATGCTGCCCCAGCGCCGGCGCGGGCAGCCGCACGGTGCAGGGCGTCTCCGACAGTTTCATCGGAAAGCCGAGCATCCGGACGATACCGTGGCCGGGGTGTGGGACATCCATGACCATTTGCTGCTCCAGGACCTGCGGGTCCTGGAATACCTGCTCGACGGTGTTGACGGGGCCGCAGGGGACTCCGGCGGCGTTCAGGGTTTCGACCCAGTACGCTGTGGTCTCGGTCGCGAACTTGCCGCCGACAATGGCGTTGATCCGCGTGCGATTCGCGACACGATCGCGTTGCGTCTTGTAAAGCGGATCGGTTTTCAGGTCCGGCATCCCCAGCACATCCATCAGCCGCCCGAAGAACACATCGTCCGGTGGGGCGATGGCGATCTCTCCGTCGCGTGTGGGGTAAAGCCCGTACGGCGCGGCGATCGGGTGGTCGTTGCCGCTGCGCGGGGGGACAATGCCGCTGGCGAAGTAGTTGGTGGCGATGAAGGACAGCATGCTGACCATGCCGTTGGTCAGCGACACTTCTGTCTGTTGCCCCTTGCCGGTTTCCCGGGCGCGCACGATCGCGGCGGTAATCGACAGCGCCGCGTACAACCCCGCCACCAGATCGCTGATCGGCAGACCCGACCGCAGCGGCGGATCGTCCGCTCGGCCGTTCACGCTCATGAACCCGCTGAGCGCCTGCGCGATGAAATCGAACGCCGGCCGGTCCTTATAAGGTCCGGTCGAGCCGAAGCCGTTGATCGCGCAGGTCACGAGGCTGGGGCGCAATTCCTTCAGCCGGTCGGCGCCGAAACCCAAACGCGCCAGCACGCCGGGGCGGAAATTCTCGACCAGCACGTCGGATTCAGCGATCAACTTGGCCAGAATCTCCCGCCCCTCGGCCTTGCGCAGGTCGAGCCGGATCGACCGCTTGTTGCGGTTGAACTGCGCGAAATAACCGGACAGCCCGTCCTTGATCGCGCCCTGGCCGCGAATGGAATCGCCCTCCGGCGCCTCCACCTTCAGCACATCCGCGCCCAGATCGCCCAGCAGCGCGGTGCAGAATGGGCCTGACAGAACGCGCGTGAGGTCCAGGACCCGCACTCCGGACAATGGCATCGTCGTCTCCTTCGGATATCGCCGCCCGCAAGCACCACGGACGCGGCACCGAGGGAAGGGGTTACGGAACATTAATGCGGATCGGCACCGGTTGCCACGATCCCGCCGCAAGCGCGGCAAGCGGAAGACACAATGCTGGGGCTTAATCCTTCTCAGCCGGGAGCCACCAATCACTCCCCCGGCGGAAAGGAAACACACCATGACTCGCCTTCTGACGCTCGCTTCCACCGGCCTTTTCGCTGCCGGTCTCGCGATCTTCCCCGTGAGCGTCTTCGCGCAGCCGAACGCTGCCACGGGCACCGAAACCAAACCCGCCGTGACCGCTCCGGTGGCTGGGCATGACGTTAAAACGACCGCGGCGCCGGTGGCGCACGACACGAAGGCCGCCGCTCCGGTTGCCGGGCACGATGCCAAGGGCGCGATGCCGGCGAAGGATGCCGCGAAGGGCGCGGCGGTCGTGAAGCCCGCCGATACGAAGACCAGCGCCGTGAAACCCGCGACCGGCTCCACCCCGGCGAAGGTGGGCGGCTAAACCACCGGCTCCGCGCTTGGCCGGCGCGCCGTTCCTCCCCCCAAGGCAGCGCCGGCCGGCGTGAAGGATGGGGTCCGCGCGATAACCGCGCGGACCCCTTTTCCGTTTTCAGACGGAGATTTCGTCCAGTTCCTTGCCCGCGTGTTCCGGGCTGTAGAACCAGACGATCAGGGCCTGGCCGATCATGATCACGGGGATCAGCAGGAAGGCGGCCTGGAACGATCCCGTGCTTTCGCGCAGATAGACCGATACGAACGGCCACAGCACGTAGCCGCAGAACATGCCGATGGTCCAGGAGAAGCCGTTGCCCACACCGCGGATGCGGGTGGGAAACATTTCCGCCGTATAGGTCGTGATCGGACCCCAAACCCCCAGAAAACCCCAGCCCCAGACGATGCCCACCCAGAACAGGGTGGATTTATCGGTGGCGAAAATCCACCAGGTCATGAAGACCGTCGCCTGCAACAGCATGAAGGCGAAGCCCAGGCGCCGCCCCATTTTGTCGATCAGCCATCCCGCGAAGCAGATGCCGGTGACGCCGACCAAGCCCCACCAGATGTAGAAATTGCCGTATTCCGCCGGGGTGAAGCCGTGCGCTTCCTTCAGGAACAGGGGCATCCATAGCCCGACCGTGCTGAACGCGACGACCGATGAGCTGGCGACAAAGGTGGACAGGAGCGTCGCCTTGATCAGATCGGGCAGGAACAGCTGGCGAATGCCGACCTTGCCGGCCTTGCTCATCCAATCCCGATCTTCCTGGCTGACAATCTGCTTTGCGGCGACGCGCGCCTGGATGCGGTTGCGCCGGTCCTGCATCCGCACCCAATAGGGCGACTCCGGGCACAGCACACGCACATAAATCGCGATCAGGGCGATGAAGGCCGGAGGGATGAAGGCCATGCGCCAGCCGTACTGCGCCACGATGTAAGCGGCGATGCCGCCGGCCAGCGCCGCGCCGACGCCCCAGGCCGAACGGTCGGCGCTGATGACGAGGCCTCGAAGCCGAGCCGGCCAGGTTTCCGCGACCAGCATGGAGCCGATCGCCCATTCTCCGTTCAGGGAGAATCTAACCAAAGCGTAAGCTCCGACGTAGAACCAGAAGCTGTTCGACAGCGCCACCAGCGGCATGCATACCGAGAACATGGCGATGTTGATCGCCAGCAGCGTCCGGCGCCCGAACTTGTCGGCGAGCCAGGGCCAGAAATACAGGCCCACGATGCCGATCAGCATCGCGATCTGCACGCCGGACCGGTAGGTGCCGAGATCGACGTTGAACTCCTTGATCACTTGTGGCGCCACGACGGCGAAGATCACCCCATCCATGCCGTCGAAGCCCCAGCCGAGGCCGTTGGCCATGGCGATATGCCAATGCGTCGATGTGACCTTGGTGTTATCGGCTGCCGCCCGAAAATTCGCGGCCGCCATGTGCCGCTGTTCGAGCGGCCCCATCTCGGTGACTGACATCGTTTACTCCCCCTATTACTTCCGATCCTTGCCGGATATCGGAAGCCTAGATTGGGTTTTGGTATGATGGCAATCGTCGTCGGGCGTGTTACACGCCGCACAAGCGGTGCAGGGAGGATTTCAGGTTGGCGGCGAGCGACACAATCGGCGTGACACGCGCCTGGGTGCCATGGGCGTGGTCGGGATTTCTGATCGCGGTGCTGGCGTTCCTGGTGCTGTACCCTACGTCGATGCTGCTGATCGGGGCGCTGACGACCACCAATCCCGTGGTCGAGGGGTATAAGCTCGCCGATTTGTCCATCGGCAATTTTCTCACGGTCGCGATGAACCCGAACGTGGCCGGAGCGCTGGTTAATTCGCTGATCGCGTGCGGCGGCGGGACCATTGTCGCGGTGGCCATCGGGTTGGGGTTCGCCTGGGTCGTCGTGCGGACCAACACACCTTGCAAGGGGCTGATCGCCAGCGCGGGAATGCTGCCGCTGTTCGTGCCGCCTTTGGTCGCGGGGGTGGCGTGGTCGATTTTGGGGTCTCCGAAGACCGGGCTTCTCAATCTGGTGTTCGCCAAGACCGGAATCCCATTGCACCTGGACCTGTACTCCATGCCCGGCATGATTTTCGTGTTTGGGATTTACTACGCCCCCTATGTCTACATGTTTACCGCGGCGGCGCTGCGAAACATGGACCCGGCGCTTGAGGAAGCCGCCGAAATCTCTGGCGCCAGCGCGCTCCGCACCATGGCGACGGTGACATTTCCGCTGATTATGCCGGCCATTCTGTCCGGCATGCTTTTGTCCTTTATCGTCATGCTGGGTATTTACGGCATCCCCGCCGTGCTGGGTGCGCCGGCCAATTTGTCGGTTCTGACGACATATATCTTCGCGCTGACCGCTTGGTCTCCCCCGCGGTACAACACGGCGGCGGCAGTCGCGGTGCTGCTGATGATCGTGACCGGATTGCTGGTGTTCTTGCAGCAGAAAGTCGTGGCGCGCCGCAGCTACACCACGGTGGCCGGTAAGGCATTCCGGCCGCGTTCGCTGAACCTGGGGCCGTGGCGATTCATGACGCTGGCGCTGGCGATCGTCTATCTGTTCGTGGTCGTGGTGTTGCCTTCCATTGCCTTGTTCATCGCGGCATTCCGGAAATTCCTGTTCATCCGGGACATCCCGTCGCTGTTCGAGACCAAGCAGTATGGCTGGCAGCATTTCACCAAGATGTTCGACAACCCGCTGACGATTACCTCGATTATCAACTCCATGAAGGTCGGAATCATCACCGCCGTGGTCGGCGGTATTTTGTCGTTTGCCATCGGTTATACGATCACCCGAGCGCGGGTGCCGGGTAAGCGGATTATCGATGTGATCACGACGATCCCGGTGGCCATTCCGGGGTTGGTGATCGGTGTCGCCTATCTGTGGGCGTGGATCGGGCTGCCGGGCGGGCTTTACGGCACGCTGTGGATTTTGGCTTTGGCGTTCGTCGCTCGGTTTATTCCGGACACGGTGAAGGCGCTGTCCACATCGCTGATGCAGATACATAGGGAGCTGGAGGAAGCCGCCTGGATTTGCGGGCGAGGTACGTTGAGTACCATCGCCTCGATCGTCCTGCCTTTGGCTCGCCCCGGCGTGGTGGCGGCGATGACGCTGCTGTTCATTCTCTCGATCCGGGAATTGGGGTCGTCGCTGTTCCTGTATTCCTCAGGCACCATGGTCATGGCGGTACAGCTGTTGGGATATTATGAGGGCGGCAATGTCGGCATCACGGCGGCGTTCAGTCTGGTGCAGATGGTTCTGCTGGGCGGGCTGATCACCTTCACCAACTGGCTGACGCGCAGTGCGGCAGCGCCAACCGCCGCCGCGCAGACCGGCGGCATCGCGCGGTCGGGGTAAGGCGTAAACCCACGATCATAGACAACAATTGTCACAACAGGAGTTTGCATGTCCCGTTTGTCGATATCCCGCCGTCATGTGCTTGGTTCGGCCGCTGCTTTGGGTGCCCTGACCGCCTACGGCCCCGCGCGTGCGGCGAAACCGTACGACCCGCCGGGCGCCTTGCTGGAAGCGGCGAAAAAGGACGGCGGACTGGTGCTGTACACCGCCGCTTTCCCCGAGGTCATGCAGGATCAGATCGCCACGTTCAACAAGCGCTTTCCGTTCGTGAAGGTGAACATGGTGCGCGCGTCCGGCGGACAACTGATCACCCGGGTGCAGAGCGAGGCCGCAGCCGGCAAGCTGGAAGCCGACGTGCTGGATCATTCCGATCGCGGTCAGACCAAGGGCATCGAGACTCTGTTCGCCGATTATGCGCCGCCCAACGCCGACGATTACATGCCATCGGCTTTGGTATCGCCGAAATTATGGCCGACCATCACGCCGGCATGGTCCATCGCCTGGAACCCCGAGATCGTGAAGGACCCGCCGCGCAGTTGGGCGGCGTTATGCGATCCGAAATACGGCAACGGCCAGATCGGTCAGGTCATCGGGCCGTCCGGCGGAACGACCTGGACCCGTATCATGTTCGAACGTCAGGTTCTCGGCGAGGATTATTGGGTGCGGCAGGCGGCGGTAAAGCCGAAACTGTTCCCCTCTGGCGCGCCGTTGTCCGATGCGGTCGTGCGCGGTGAAATCGGCATCGCGCCGTTGATTTTCAACATCGTCCACCCGAAGAAGCAGGCCGGTGCGCCGATCGACGGCGTTTATCCCACCGATGGCGTGCCGATCTGCCCCTATGGCAGCGGTATTCTGAAATCCGGCAAGCATCAGGCCGCTGCTCGCCTATGGATGGACTGGTGCCTGTCCGATGAGGGGCAAATCGAGTCGATCCGCGATCAGGGCAATCTGACATCGCTGAAAAATCCGCCTGTGTTGCCGGCGGGTTTCGATCCGGCGGTCCACAAGATTTGGACGCCCTATTTCCAGCAGTTCCAGTCGTTGCACGATGCGTGGCTGGAAGATTGGAACAAGACATACGGATACAGGCAATAACATGTCCTCGGAACTGCGCGTCGAGCAACTGCGAAAAGTCTTCCCCACCACCAACAAGGCGGCGGTGGACGATGTCAGCTTCACCATCGCGGCCGGCGAAATCGTGGTGCTGCTCGGCCCGTCAGGCTGTGGCAAAACCACGACGTTACGCTGCGTCGCGGGGCTGGAGCATCCGACGTCCGGGAAAATCGTGATCGGGGGGACGGTTTACACCGATCCTCAGGCCGGCGTTTTGGTGCCGCCGCGCAACCGTAACCTCGGGATGGTGTTTCAGTCCTACGCGGTGTGGCCGCATATGACAGTGCGGCAGAACGTGGCGTATCCGTTGAAATCCCGGAAAGTATCTGGCGCGGCGCTCGATAAGGGCGTGAAGGAGGCGTTGGAACTGGTGGAACTGGCGGATTACGCCGATCGCCCGGTGACGCAGCTCTCCGGTGGGCAGATGCAGCGCGTCGCTCTGGCCCGCAGCATGGTCTATCAGCCGCAGATTCTGTTGCTGGATGAACCGCTGTCGAATCTGGACGCGCAGTTGCGGTTGCGGTTACGGGACGATCTGAGGCGTATCATTAAGCGGGTGGGGCTGACGGCTTTATACGTGACGCACGATCAGACCGAGGCGGTTGTGCTGGGCGATCGTATCGGTGTCATGCGGGATGGGAAACTGCTGCAACTCGACACGCCCAGCGAAATCTACAACCAGCCGGCGGATTTGTTCGTGGCCGGATTTACCGGAGCAACCAACGTGCTGGATGGGCGGGTCGTTGCGCGCGACGGGGGGGGCGGCACGGTCGCTGTGGCGTCCGGGGAGCATCTGATTGCTCGCATGGGCGACGGTGTGGCGGTCGGTGCGGCGGTGCGGGTGGCGTCTCGGCCCGATAATGTGGGGCTGGCACCGGCGGTCGAGGGGCCGAACCAGTTCCTCGGGCGGGTGACGACGCGGCATTATCAGGGGACGCAGACGGTGTATCAGGTGACGGTGCTGGGTGCGACGATCGAGGCGTTGGAGGTCGGCAGCGCGGCCCGTCACGCGGAGGGCAGCGCGGTGACGGTGGCGCTGCCGCCGGGGGTTTGTTGGGCTTATCCGGTGTGAACGACCATCCAATATCGAAAGGCGGAGCCTCTGTTCGTCTTCCATGAGGGTCGGGTCAGGCCCGGCCACGACGGGAGTCGTGAACGGTGGTGCCGGTCGGTGAAAGACCGCATCGCGGAAAATCCAGCGACTCATGTTGCGGGGGCGAGAGGCGGTCGGCTGCGGATACGGTTCGGCGATTGCGTAGGAAACCGAGGCAGGGCCCAAATTGCTTTCGTCCCGGCCGCAGATGGCAGCGGGGGATAACAACCATATAATTCCGAAGCTCCAGCGAATCGCCATTGACCAACAGGAACGGGACTTCTAGAAGCCGGTTTCCGTCTATATATGTGGGAATATCGCGAATATGTTTAAAAATATTGCCGCCGCCGCGGCGATTTTTATTTCCGGTTATGGAATTGTCCAAGCCTCTCCTGTGACCGTGACCCAGACGCTCAACTTGAGCTCTCTTGCTCTTGGACCTTTCAGTTCCGCCGTCACGGTTGACGGCTTCACGTTAACACCGTCCGGAGGTCTTTCCGTTGCGCCGCGGATTGTCGCAATCGGAGGCTACAGCGCAATCCAGGGAAGCGATTGGACCTTCGGCGACGATACGCTTCTGACGCGGACCGGTGGGGGGGCCTACAATTTGGTATCGGTCGTGATCGGCACGACCGGGTCGAACGGGCAAGCCATCGGCGGCACCGACATGAATGGAAATAATGTCAATTACGATCTCAGCGGATTGACCAATGGAACGCCGCAGACCATCGATTTCGGCACAACCTTCGTGAACGCGCAGTCACTCGACCTGGACGCTTTGTTCGGCGCCTATTTCGCGGATATTAAAGTCTCGTATGAGACTGATTCTTCGTCGGTGCCGGAACCGTCCTCACTCGCTTTATTGGGCATATCGGTGGGCTTGGGGTTGGTGCGGGCGCGTCGCCGGGCAAAGCCGATTGTTGGACAGGCGGGCTAAACACCCCGAGCCTCTGGGCGGCCTGTGTCGAGAGTTTGCGTGGGGTCAATCGCTTTCACGACGCGGACGATGTAGCATTCGTGCGAACGTCCAAAAAGCGAGGCACCCCATGGAACTTACCGCCGCACAGCGCGCCCAGTTCGAGCGCGATGGCTTTCTGATCTTCCCCAACCTCTTCTCCTCGGCCGAGGTCGCCGTCATGCGGCGGGAGGTCGAGCGTCTGTGCGACATCCAGGCCCCCGAAGTGGTGCGCGAACACACCGGCGGGGTGAAAAGCCTGTTCCGGGTGCATGAGGACGACGGCCCCACCGCCTCGACCCCCTTCCGCGCTTTGGTCCGCACACCCCGTGTCCTGCGTCCCGTCCAACAGGTGCTCGGGACCGATGAAACATACGTCTACCACACCAAGATCAACGCCAAGCCGGCGATCGAGGGCACGCATTGGATGTGGCACCAGGACTACAATTCATGGAGCAAGGACGGCTGTCCGACATCCAACATGGCAACGTTCAATGTCATGCTGAACGACACCTCCGAGTTCAGCGGCGGCCTGTATATCCTGCCCGGCAGCCATAAGCTCGGGTTGCTGGAATCCGTGCAGGATACCGCCACATCCTACAAGCTGTGGTCGATCCCGAAGCAGAAAATGATCGAGGTGCTGCGGGCCTCCCCACCGCCCGTCGCGGTGACCGGCAAGGCGGGGACCGGGGTGCTGTTCCACTGCAATGTGCTGCACGCCTCCGGCCATAACCTGTCGGGCGAGGATCGCTGGCACATTTACGTGTCGTGCAACGCGGTGGCGAACAAGCCGGTGTTGGGGGAAAATCCGCGGCCGGATTGGGTGGTATCGCGGAACTGGTATCCGCTGCCGATCGAGGATGACGGGGCGGTAACAAAGGCGGCTTGACCGCCTCGGGTGACCAAACTGGTCGGAGTGAGAGGATTCGAACCTCCGGCCCCTGCGTCCCGAACACAGTGCTCTACCAGGCTGAGCTACACTCCGGACCAACGGCGCGCGGGTGATCGCGCGTCGGAGGCGGGCATATAGCGGGCGCCGCGCACCTCGGCAAGGCGCTTTCGGCAATTCTCTTGGCGCGGGTGGCAGATTGGTTCACGGTGCGTGGGGCGGTAACGGGGGAAATGGCCATGCGGTTCATTAAGCCATTGTTTATCTTGATATTCGTGGGGTGTGTGGCGATGCCGCTCGCCGCGCTCCATGCCGCCGACCCCGCCACCTATGCGTATGTTCTGTTGGGGCAGGGGACCAAAGGGACCGTGGCGATGGCGCGGGCGGTGATCGCCGCGCCTAATCGCGCGTGCCCGAGTCTGACTGCCTCCGGCCAGAAGCCGGTGGCGATGACCCTGCGATCCAACCCCAATCCCGCGACCTTCCCGGTGACGGTCTGCGAGGCAATCTATCCGGCAGGCAAATCGTATAGCGTCGGCGGCATCGCGCTGCCGAAGGTGGATCTCACGGCGACACCCGATCGCGTTGTCGTGGTGGGCGACAGCGGATGCAAGAACAGCGACAAGCAGCCCTGCGACCCCGCATCGTGGCCGTTCGCGTCTGTGCTGGCGACCGCCGCGGCCGAGAAGCCGAACCTGCTGGTCCATGTCGGGGATTACAACTACCGCGGCACGCCGAGCTCGATCGTGGTCAACGGGCAGCCCGTGAAGGTCTATGACGCCGGAGATGCCGACGATGAGGACGAGGAGGACGGGGTCACGCCGCCCGGCCCCTATTACTCCCAGAATATGACCGGCAGTTCGGTGCCCGACAGTTGGGCGCCGTGGCAGGCGGATTTCTTCGCCCCGGCCGGGGCCGCTCTATCGGCCGCACCCTGGGTGTTCGCACGCGGCAATCATGAGCTTTGCAGCCGAGCGGGACCGGGTTTCCTGTATTTCCTGGATCAGGGATCGTCGTTGCCGGGCGCGAGCGGGGTGCAGAACGCGTGCCCCAATCAGGACCAGCAAACGCCGGCGGCGCTGTTGTTTCTGCCTCCGATCCAGGTGGCGATGGGTAATTTATCGATGGCGGTGGTGGATACCGCGAATGCCGACGATACCGGCGTGTCGTACCGTGCTCGTTATAACGCGCAATTGGAAACCGTGGTGGCGGGCAAGCCGAATTGGGTGGTCACGCACCGGCCGTTCTGGGGCATCATGAAGGGGCCGAGCTTCATCAATGCGACATTGCAGAGCGCGTTGGCCGCGACGAAGAAGCAGGCGTTTCCCGCCAGCGTGACGCTGGTCGTGTCCGGGCATATGCACCGGTTCCAAGCGATGGCCTTCGATAAGGGGCGCCCGCCGCAGTTCATCGTGGGGACGGGCGGTGTCGCGCAATCGAAGAGCTTCCCGAAGGAGAACCCGTTTTCCATGAAGGTCGATGGCCAGACCGCGACCGGGTTGGGGCTGAAAGCGTTCAGCCTGATGCGGATCGATCTGGGGAAGAAGGGTGCATGGACCGCGAAACTGAAAGGGACCGATGGGAAGACGCTGGTGCATTGCACATCCGACTGGGCATCCACCAAGGAGCCGGTCTGCGTGTTGAAATAGCGGTTACCGGTCCCGGCGTTGCCACCAGACGCCCATGACGACGACCGAAACCAGGCCCACGGCCTCCACCAGATCGATTGCCAGCATCGGGCCGAAGATATCGGCCATGGCACCGAACAGCAGTATACCCAGCGGCCCCATGCCAATGCAGACCGTCAGCAGCCCCATCAGGCGCGATCTGATGTGGGCGGGCGTGTGCAGCACGATCAAAGACGTTTGCATGTTGGCGAAGGCCGACGATCCGAAGCCTCCCACGGCCAGGATCGCGCAGGCCAGGGGGAAGAACGGCATCAGGGGCATCAGGATGACGCAGCATAGGAACAGGATGGATCCGCCGACCATCAGCGTCCGGCCGCTCAGGTTGGGTCCGCCGGACGTGAGCCAAATCCCACCGACGAAGGCGCCGAAGGATTCGGACGCCGCGAGGACTCCGACAAGTGTGGGGGACACCTGGAAAACCATCTTGCCGATCGGTGCGACCAGGGCCGAGTAGGGAAAGCCCAGCAAGTTCATCGCGATGGTCACCGCCAACACGCCGGCGATGGTGACGTTGCCTTTGGCGTAGCTAATGCCCTCCGCCAGGTCGCGGGGGACTTGGGCGAGGCGCAGACGGCGGGTTTCCTGGCGGTAGCTCAGGCCGGAGACCAGAACGGCCGCCAGGGCGAACACGGTGGTGGAAGCCACATAGGTGCCAGCCAAACCGGTGGTTTGGTAGAGTGCGCCCGCCGCGACCGGCCCGATCAACCGCGTGAACGAATTCGACATCGTGTCCAGCGCCAGGGCGCGCGATACAAGCGGCGAGTCGACGCACTCACCCACCATGCGGCGGCGTGTGGCCATTTCGGTGGACCAGACAACGCCGGTCACCGCCGCGGCGACGGCCAGATGCCAGGGACGGGCGATGTGCAGCAGGGCCAGGATCGCGACCGAGCCCGACGACAGGCACGCCATGATCTGGCCTGTGAGAAGCACGTATTTGCGGTTCACGGCCTCACTCAGCACGCCGGAGAAGGCGCCGAGCAGGAGCATGGGCATGGTGCGGGCGGAGGAGACGATGGCGACGTCGAGGCCGGAACCGGTCACGTCCAGCGTGAACAAAGCGGCCGACAGAAGCTCGAACCATCGCATCGTGTTGACGCAGCCGCCGATGGCCCACAGGCGCAGGAACGACGGCGCTGCCAGCAGCGCGCGCAGCCCGTTGTTGGGCGTGCCTGGACCGGTCGGGGTTGCCGTGGTTATCATGCGATCTACCTAGCAGAATCACATCTTGGGAGAAGACCGATGGACGACATGGCAGCCGCACCGAAGTTCGACCGCGCCGCAGAAGACCTTGGAAACATTGTCGAGCTCGGCCATGTGAACGTGCTGGTCCCCGATCAGAGCAAGGCGACGGCGTTCTACCTGATGGGCCTCGGCCTGACCCGCGACCCGTACCTGATGGCGGGGCTGGAGAATATGTGGGTGAACGTCGGCCGTGGGCAGTTCCACCTGCCGACGCGCGGCACCCAGGTGGTGCGCGGCACGACCGGGCTGGTGCTGCCGGATCTGGAGGCGCTGCTGAAGCGGCTGGAATACGCCAAGAAGTTCCTGGAGGGCACGCAGTTCTCCTACCGCATCGCCGGCGACGTCGTGGAAACGACTTGCCCCTGGGGCAACCGCATCCGTTGCCATGCACCGACGCCGTCGCTGTTCGGCCCGATGCGGGTCGGCATGCCGTATGTGGAGTTCGATGTCCCCGTTGGCACCGATCTGGCGGCGATCGCCAAGTTCTATGTGGAGATTCTGGGCGGGATCGCAGGCGTTTCCTCCGATGAACGGGGCGCTTACGCCTGGGCCAGCACCTCGGCCGAGAGCCGGGTGACTTACCGTGAATCGTCGGTGAAGCACGGCGAATACGACGGGCACCACATCCAGATCACGCTCGCCGACTTCTCCGGCCCGCACAAGAAACTGCTGGAGCGGGGGCTGATCACCGAAGAAAGCGACCAGCACCAGTACCGGTTCCTGGATATCGTCGATGTGGACACGAACAAGCACATCTTCACGATCGAGCATGAGACGCGCTCGATGCGGCATCCGATGTTCAACCGGGTGTTCGTCAACCGGAACCCGGATATGACCAACCGCAACTTCGTGCCGGGATACGAGGTCGGTTTGTGGGCGCTTAACTGAGCGCCTTTCGTCCCACACGTCATGGTCGGGCTTGACCCGACCACCTCGTTGATTTGAGGCACCGATAAGGAACGGCCCCCATGACCCTCTCCCCCTACCAGGTCTCCGCCTTCAACACCGCGAAAGCGTCCGAGAACAAAATCCACGACGACGCCACCGCGCAGCGGTTCGGCTTCAAGGGCGGGCTGGTCGGGGGCGTACACGTCTATGCCTACATGTCCCACATGCCCACGGAGAAATGGGGCCGGGCCTGGCTGGAACGCGGCACCGGAGAGGCCAAGTTTGGCAAGCCGGTCTATGAGGGCGACATCGCCGAAGTCTCCGCTGTGGAAGACGCCAACGGCCTGGAACTGCAAGTGAACAGCGACGGCGTGCTGTGCGCGACGGGCCGAGCCGGCATGCCATCCGGTGCCATCGCCATACCGTCGCTGGCGGATTTCAAAGCGGTGGCGCCGCGCACCGATCGCGCACCGGCCGATGAGAAAACGATGGCAATCGGCGACTGGCTGGGAATGACCCCGCTGTTGGTAACGCCGGAGTACCAGACGCAGGATATCGGCGACACGCGGGAAACCCTGCCGTTGTACCTGAATGAGGGCATCGTGCATCCCGGCACCATTCTGCGCTGCTGCAACTGGGCGCTGACGCATAACGTGATTCTGCCGGCATGGATGCATATGGGTTCCACGGTGCAGAATCTGGGGCTGGCTCGGGTTGGGGATACGCTGAACGTGCGGGCACGGGTGACGAAGAATTACGAGCACAAAGGGCACAAATGGGTGGAGATCGATGCACTTGTGGTCGCCAATGAAGCGACCGCCGTTGCTCGGGTGACGCATATCGCGATTTATCGGCCTCGGCAGTTGGCGGAGGCGGCTTAGAGTTTGTCCGGGATCGCTCCTGGACGCGGCCTAATCGCCTGACTGTAGCAATGTCATTATATCAATGCATGCATTGAGAGGTGCCCGATCGCCGTTACATAATCGATCGGGCACTTATACCAACCGAACCAACCACTGACGCACCGGAATTCGCCACATCGTCATGCCGACCTGCGTCGGCATGACGATTTACCACGCGCCGATGTGTCAATGGTTAGGTCTGCTGGTATTACTCTCCCCCACCTACCCCCGAGCCAAAACCCCCGCGATCCGTTCCCGCGTCAACGGCATCTCCCGTATCCGCACCCCCAGCGCATGCGCCACCGCGTTGCCGATCGCGGCGGCCGTCGGCCCGAACGTGCACTCCCCCATCCCCAGCGTCGGCAGGTCTGGCGCATGCACGATCTCGGTCGAGATTTCCGGCACTTCCGAGAACGTCATGATCGGATAGCTCGCCCAATCCAGCGACGTAATGCCGTCGCCATCGAGCATCACCTGCTCTTTCAACGTCATGCTGGCGGCGTGGATGATACCGCCCTCCAGCTGGTTCTTCGCCCCATCCGGGTTGATCACCAGTCCAGCATCGGCGCAGCACCAGACGCGGCGGAGGCGAATGTCTTCGTCCACGTCCAGCTCCACCGCCACGCAGGCATAGGCGGCTTTGTTCTTGTAGCGCGCCCAGGCCAACCCGAGACCCCGCCCAGTGCCAACGGGCCCGCGATTGGACCAGTCGCAGCGCGCCGCCACGTTCTCCACCAGATAGCGCGCCCGAGGATCGGACAGCACCGCTAGCCGGTAAGCGACCGGGTCCTTTCCCGCGCGCTCGGCCAGCTCATCCATGAAACATTCCATCGCGAACACGTTCGGCAGCGCGCCCAATCCACGCAAAGACGAGGTCCGAACCGGCGTCTTCAGCGCCAGATGGTGAACGATGCGTTTGGCGGCGAAGTCGTACAGCGGCGTGCCGTTGCGGGTGCCGCCGCCGCCATTGGCCTCCGGCGGATCGCCGGGTTTGGCGGGGGGCGGCGGGTTCGGCAGTGCCTCCTGCGCCAGGAACAACCCGCCGTAGATCGGGCGCTGGACGTGCGACCCGGCCCAGACCTCGGTCGTCCAGTCCACCGGGCGACCAGCCGCATCCAGTTCGACGGCAATGCGCGTGCGATGGGCGGTGGAGACAGGTTCGTACCCGAATTCCTCCTCCCGCCGCCACTGCACGCGGATGCAATGACCCGGCAGTTGCTGGGCAATCACGGCGGCGTCCAAAGCGGCATCGTCGGCCCCGTTATGGCCGTAGCAGCCGGCGCCATGAGCGTGCCGGACGATCACACGATCCTGCGGCAGGCCGAGAATGTCCGCGATGCTGTTACGCAACGGATAGACGCCCTGGGTGTGCGACCAAACCTCCATGTGCCCGTCGCGGAACTCCGCCAGCCCGCACGACGGCGCCATCGCGGCATGGGCAACGAAGGGACGCGCATAGACGGCGCTGACCACTTCCCCCGTGGGCGTCGTCGGCGCATCGCCGACCAGCCGGTCGTCGGCGGGTTGATCCACGAACCAAGCGGCCTCCCCATGTTCGGGGGTCAGCACGCGCGCGCCTTCCCACTTGGCATGAGTCACCGCGGCGACGGCGGCGCGCTGCACCACGGTTTCGTCAGCCCCCACGAACGCCACGAAATTCCCCAAGCGCACCACCCGGAACGCGCCCTTGGCGGCGCGCCGGATCGCGGCCTCATCCAACCCGACCAGCGTGGCCCCGCGTCCGGGTTGGCGCAGCATACGAGCATGCAGCATGTCCGGTCGCACCATGTCGTGGATGAAGGCCGCGCCCGACACTTTCGCAATCAAGTCCTTACGGGGCACGGGCTGGCCGACAACCCTGTACGACGATGGCGCCTTGGGCTGCGCCGCACCGGTAATGTCGGCCTCATAATCGGCGGGACCGACAAAGTTCCAGTAGTCGTGGCCGGTGGGTTGATCGTCCAAATGGAACGCCCCGTCCTCCACCGTAATGTCGGAGGGGCTGCAGTTCAGCCGCTGAGCCAGCCGCGTCAGTACCCGTTGCCGCAGTTCCGCCGACACCAGCCGGACGGATCGGCCCGACACCTCGATCGACTGCGACGAACTGGTCGAACCCTCATCCGGCGCATCCGCCGTATCGCCGGACAGGATGTTCACGCGGGACACATCGACATCCAGCTCCTCGGCGGCGATCTGCGACAGCGCGATCAGCACGCCCTGTCCGATCTCCACCTTGCCGACGCCAAGATGTAACGAACGGTCGGCCTCGAACCGCAGCCATTTCTCCAGCCGGCGGTTGTTGACGATGCTCAGCGGCAGCGTGTCGCTCATTGACCTGCTCCTTCCCGGATCATGGCAGCGGCTTTCTCGACGGCCCGCAGAATGCGCGGATGCGCACCGCAGCGACAGAGATTGCCGTCCAGCGCCGTGACGATGTCGGCGCGGGTGGGGGAGGGGTTACGGTCCAGCAACGCCTTCGCGCTCATGAGAATACCCGAAAGGCAGTAGCCGCACTGCCCCGCCTGTTCCTCCAGGAACGCTGTCTGCAACGGATGCATCTTGCCATCGACCGTCAGCCCCTCGACCGTGGTCACCGACCGCCCCGCGACCGATCCGACTTCGCGGGAGCAGGCGTAATCCGCCTTGCCGTCGATGACGACCATGCAACTGCCGCATTGCTCCAGCCCGCAGCCATAGCGGGTGCCGCGCAGATCGAGGTGGTTGCGCAGCACGTCGATCAGCGGCGTGGCCGGATCGGCCGAGGTGCTGACGCTGCGCCCGTTGACGGACAATGCGATGGTCATGGAGTCCCCCTTGTGTCTCCCCCAGTGTGCGTGCCCGGCGCCCGCCGCTCAAGTCCCACTTGACTAAACACCCCAAACAGGCGATATGCACCACATAAACCGGCATATCGCCAAGGAACATTCTCATGTCCGTACCATACCCCGGTCCCGGTCTGGCAGAAGCCCAGGCCCAGCTGCATCCGCCGATGCGGGACGGCATGTCCACCGATGCCGTGGATCGCATCGTCGAAAGCGGCCGGTTGTCCCTGGCGGAACTCGACCGCCTCGTTCTCCCGCGTAAAACCCTGGCGCACCGCCGTATCCTCGGCACCCTGACTATGGAACAATCCGACCGCGTCCGCCGCCTGCTGCGCATGATCGAGGAAGCCGAGTACACCTTCGACGATGCCGCCAAAGCCCACACTTGGCTCCGTCGCCCCAACAAATTGCTGGGCGGAGACGCACCGCTGGACCGCCTCGACACCGACCTTGGCACCCGCCAGATCGAAACCCTGTTGGGCCGCATCGCCCAGGGCATCGCCGCTTAATGGACGCTTGGCGGCTCTGCCGCCGCCCCTTCGCCGACCTCTCTGGCGAGGGCGCTCGGCTATACGGCGGCCGCTGGAACCGGCGCGGATTGCCGGTCGTCTATCTCGCCGAGCACCCGGCCTTGGCGGCGTTGGAAGTGCTGGTCCACCTGGACCTGCCCCCGGAACTGGTCCCCAGCGACTACGTCCTGCTGCGCGCCGAGTTGCCGTTTCGTGCGACAGACGCGGCGATTGAGGCCGATACGCACCCCACGGAGCTGGGCAACGACTGGCTGCGCGGCGGCGAAACGCCGCTGCTGCGGGTGCCTTCGGTCCTGGTGCCGCACAGCCACAACTTCCTGCTCAACCCCCGGCACCGATCCAGCGCGCGAGCCCGGATCGTGTCGGTGGAACCCTACGCCTTCGACTCCCGCTTCCCGGCAAAGGCCGCCTAACCCAACCGCGTTGAATCCCAAGGCAAATCCCACATATCCCGGTCGCACAATTTCGCCGCCAGCACGTCGGAGATTGCCTCGTACAGCCGTTCCCCCTTTTCCGCCGTCGCGGCCTCCGGATTGCCCATCGCACCGGACTCCGACCGGCTGCCGATGCTGCGCCAGCGATATATCCCGCCCGACATCTCGTGCGACGCAGCATTGGACTTCGCCAGCGGAATACGATCCCGCGCCACCAGATCGGGCCGGGCGGCGAGCATCATCGACGTCTCCGCCTCGCAGGCGTGGGTCAGACCACCCTGAGTCTCCAGGATTTTCGCGATCGCCGCCGCCGCCGGGTACCAATAGGTGAATTGGACCAGCGGCACGCCCAGCTTCGGTGTCAGCTCATCGACAATGGTGCGCAGCGCATTCTCGTTCCCGCCATGCGCGTTCAGCAGCACGATCCGCTTGAATCCGTGCCGCACGACCGATCGCACCACACCCTCGATCACCGCGCTGAACGCCGGGAAATCCAGCGTGATCGTGCCCCCAAAGCTCATGTGATGCTCCGATAGCCCCGTCCACAGCACCGGCAGCAGCACCACCGGCTCCCCCCGCGCGGCGATCTTGGCGCCGGTGCGGGCGACGATTTCCTCGCCTAACCGGGAATCGACCTCGACCGGCAGATGCGGGCCGTGCTGCTCCAGCGACGCCACCGGCAGGATCACGATGGCATTGTCGCGAGCCTTCTCGCGCAGTTGGTCGGCGCGCAGGTTGCGCCATTCGATCTCGGCCATCGATTTTTTCCCCTGTTTGGCGTAGCCACGCGCCCATCGTCATGAAAGGACCATCAACATGAACCTGTACAGCTTGCTGCAAAAGAGGGCCGAGGCCGGACGTCCGGTGCGCGTTGGGCTGATCGGCGCCGGCAAGTTCGGGTCCATGTTTCTGTCGCAGGTCCCCTCCACCAAGGGCTTGGAAGTGGCCGTCATCGCCGATCTGTCGCCGGACCGTGCTCGCGCCGCCTGCCGCAATGTCGGCTGGGATGAAGCCCGCATCGCCGCCACGCGCTTCACCGACGATGCCATGGCGATGATGACGTCGCCGGACGTGGAGGTGGTCGTCGAAGCCACCGGCCACGCCCCCGCCGGCATCGGCCACGCCCGCAAAGCGATCGCCGAGGGCAAGCACATCGTCATGGTCAACGTCGAGGCCGACGTCCTCGCCGGCCCCTTGCTGGCGCGCCAGGCCGAGGCCGCGGGCGTCGTCTACACCATGGCCTACGGCGACCAACCGGCCCTGATCTGCGAGCTGGTGGACTGGGCACGCGCCTGCGGCTTCAACGTCATCGCCGCCGGCAAGGGCACGAAATACATGCCGGAATACCATGCCTCCACCCCCGACACCGTCTGGGGCTACTACGGCCTGACCCCCGAGCAGGCTCGGGTTGGCGGAATGAATCCGCAGATGTTCAATTCCTTTCTGGATGGCACGAAGTCCGGGATCGAGATGGCCGCTGTCGCCAATGCCACCGGCCTGACTCCGCCGCCGAACGGTCTGGCCTTCCCGCCCTGCGGCACCCACGAACTCGCCGACGTGCTGCGGCCCGGCAACCTCGGTGCCCTGCACCACAGCGGCCAAGTCGAAGTGATTTCGTCGGTCCACCGCGACGGCAGTCAGGTGGCCAACGACCTCCGCTGGGGCGTCTACGTCGCGTTCGAGGCGCCGAACGACTACGCCGCCCGCTGCTTCAGCGAGTACGGCGTCGTGACGGACCCCTCTGGCCGGATCACCGCCCTGTATCGCCCGTTCCACCTGATCGGACTTGAACTGAACGTATCCATCCTGTCTGCCGCCCTGCGCGGCGAGCCGACCGGCGTCGCCAACGGTTTCCGAGGCGATGTCGTCTCCACCGCCAAGCGCGACCTGCGCGCCGGGGAGATGCTGGATGGCGAAGGCGGCGCCTGCGTCTGGGGCAAGCTGACCCCGGCATCCGAAAGCCTGCGCATCGGCGGCCTGCCGATCGGCTTGGCCAACCGCGTGCCGCTGCTGCGCGACGTGAAGGCCGGCCAACCCGTCACCTGGGACGACGTCCGTATCGACACCGCCGACGCCGTGTATCAATATCGCCGCGCAATGGAAGCCGCCTTCGCGGCTTCGTGACAGGAGGATAGCTTGGCTTTACGCAAATTCATCATCGAGCGGGACATCCCGGCCGTCGGCTCGCTCGAGCGCGACCAACTCCGCGGCGCCGCCGCCAAGTCCAACGAGGTCCTCACCCAGCTCGGTCCCGACATCCAGTGGGTCGAGAGCTTCGTCGCGGCGGACAAGACCTTCTGCGTCTACCTCGCCAAGGATGAGGCCATCATCCACAAGCACGCGGAAATCAGCGGATTCCCCGCCACCAAGATCACCGAAGTGCGGAAGATGATCGATCCGACGACCGAACAGGCCGCCTGATCCATTTGGGCGTGGGGGGGCCGGAGTCTCCCCGCGTCTTCAGCGGGCAGGCGGCGTTTGCGGGGTAGGCCAGAAAATCCAAAGGGAGCCGTGAGGCTCCCTTGGCGTTGACTCCCTTGCGGGCGACGGTCATCCAGTTGCCCGGAGCCGCATATGCGACCGTATATGCTCTCACCCAACGGCCGCGTCAATATCGAAAGGCCGAGGCCAGCGCAATCGCTTGAACGTACCCGGAACACTGTATTGGGGAATTGGGGAATTGGCCGATCCAATCCGTCATCCTCGGTCTCGTGCCGAGGACCAATACGGGCAAAAATTCGCGATTTTCTGCCCGGATTGGTCCCGGGGACAAGCCCTACCAGGTTCACACACAGGGGGATCGCATATGGCGGATTTCCGATACTTTCCGTCATGGTCGGGCCTAGCCCCCGA
>CAITUP010000086.1 GCA_903895595.1 uncultured Acetobacteraceae bacterium
ACCATGACGGAAAGTATCGGAAATCCGCCATATGCGATCCCCCTGTGTGTGAACCTGGTAGGGCTTGTCCCCGGGACCAATACGGGCAGAAAATCGCGAATTTTTGCCCGTATTGGTCCTCGGCACGAGACCGAAGATGACGGATTGGATCGGCCAATTCCCCAATACAGTGTTCCGGGTACCTTCAAGCGATTGCGCTGTCCCCAAGCCCGGATTCCTGGACACATGCGAGTTTCTGGGCTACATCTATGGCGAACGACGATGGCGTTCTCCCGATGGTCGCTACCTTTATACGTGGGATGGACTGCATGGCGAAATTGAGGTGTTCGACCGGCGCGGTCGCCACTCTTATGTGGCCGACGCTGTGACCGGTGTAACGTCCAAACCCAAGCGCAAAGGGAGACGCATTCGTGTCTGATGCCGATGTGATAACCGCCCCGTTCTTCGCCCTATATTGCGAGGGGCGAGCCGACGAAGACGACCTGCTGGATGCCACCGGAGCGTGGCACGACTCCGGCGACGAAGAACAACGCGACCTGCCGGAATTCCTGGGTATGACGGAGGAGGAGTTCTGTATCCTGGGTATGGACGGCCGCTCTCTCCCACTGTTGGCGGAAATTCGCCGCACCGGCCGTGACCTCCGCGCCGCCGTCGCCGAATATCTCGCGGCCATGAAGGCCAACCCGACCTACGAGGATCGCTCCGCCATCTACGCCCTGACGCATTGGGTCGAGCGCCATTCATCATCGTGATTTATGGCGCCACACGCGATTTTTTGCGTCGGCCGTTAACGGAAAATTAATCCTTCCCGCCGCATACTTGCCTGTCAGCTTCGCCGACATGCAAAAGTATGCACTTGCCTTATATTCCGATCCCCAGGCCAGGATTCCTGGACAAATGCGAGTCTCTCGGCTACATCTATGGCGAACGACGATGGCGTTCGCCTGACGGCCAGCGTTTATTCACCTGGGATGGCCTGCATGGCGAGATCGAGGGGTACGACAAGCGTGGCAATCATGCCGGTGTCTTCGACGCAGTGACCGGCGCGTTTATCAAATCGAAGCGCAGAGGGAGAACTATCCGTGTCTGACGTCGATGCCCCGACCTCACTCTTCTTCGACCGCTACTGCGAAGGCCGAGTGGACGAAGATGCGATAAGCGACGGGATCGAAACATGGCACGATTCCGGCGACGAAGAACAACGCGACCTGCCGGAGTTCCTCGGCATGACCGATGACGAATACGTGATCTGGGCCATGGACGGCCGCTCCCTCCCGATGCTCGCCGAAGCCCGCCGCACCGGCCGCAACCTCCGCGACGCCGTGGCCGAACACCTCGCCGCCATGCAGGCCAATCCGACCCGCGAAGACGGCACCGCCATCTACGCCCTGACGCATTGGGTCGCGCGCAACCCTCCTCCCTGAAGCAAACGCTTGCCTCCCGGTCCGCAGGCGCTACTTTGCCGCCCCTGCGAAGGGAAACCACCGTGACCGACCTCCAACCAGCCCGCGGCACCCACGACCTGATCGGGGACGACCAGCGCCGCTTCCATCACGTCGCCGAGACCGCGCGCCGCATCGCCGCGACCTACGGCTTCGACGAATGGATCACCCCCATCTTCGAAGACACCCGCGTCTTCTCCCGCACGCTCGGCGAGACCTCCGACGTCGTGATGAAGGAAATGTATACGTTCGACGATCGCGGCGGCGATTCCGTCACGCTCCGCCCCGAGGGCACCGCCGGCGTCTGCCGAGCGCTGGTGACGAACGGGCTGACGCAGAGCCTGCCGCAGAAGGTTTTTTATGCCGGCCCGATGTTCCGGTATGAGCGCCCGCAGAAAGGCCGCTACCGCCAGTTCCACCAGATCGGCGTGGAACTGATCGGCCCGTCGGAGCCTCTGGCCGACGCCGAGGCCATCGCCTGCGGCTGGGACATCCTGAAAGCCCTGGGCGTCGCGGCTGACACGATCCTGGAAATCAATACGTTAGGCGACAAGGAAAGCCACGCCGCCTACCGTGACGCGCTGATCGCCTACTTCACCGGGCACCAAGGCGCCTTGTCCAAGGACAGCCTGACGCGCCTGGAACGCAACCCCATGCGCATCCTGGACAGCAAGGACGAGGGCGACCGCCGCATCGTCGCGGACGCGCCAACAATTATCCCGTATCTGACCGAAGCCGCCGCTGGATTTTACGCGAAGGTGAAGGCGCATCTGACACACCTCGGCGTCCCGTTCCGCGAGAACCCCCGCATCGTCCGCGGCCTGGACTACTACGGCCACACCGCCTTCGAGTTCGTGACGTCGAAACTCGGCGCCCAAGGCACTGTCATGGCCGGCGGCCGCTACGACGGCTTGGTGGCCGAGATGGGCGGCCCATCCACCCCCGCCGTCGGCTGGGCCGCCGGGATCGAACGCCTGAGCATGCTGATGGATGCCGCCCCCGCGCCGGTCGCCCCGGTCGCCGTGGTCCCGATCGGCGACGCCGCCGAGGCTGCCGCTCTGACAGTGCTGCAATCGCTGCGTGCCGCCGGCGTGCGAGCCGAAATGTCCTACCGCGGCAACCTCCGCCGTCGCATGGAACGCGCCAACAAGCTCGGCGCCCGAGCAGCGGTGATCATGGGGGAGGACGACATCGCCAAGGGCGTCGCACAGGTGAAAAACCTGGGCACGGGCGCGCAGGAAGCGGTGGCCCTGGATGCGGTGGCCGCTTTCCTGTCATGAACCTCGCGCTGAAACTGGACCGGATCGCCGCCCGCGCGGATGAACTTCGCGCTCTGCTGGGCGAGGGAATCTCCGGGGAGGCTTACGTCAAAGCATCCCGCGAACTGAACGACATCGAGCCCGTCGTCGCCCGCATTGGCGATCTGCGCGCGGCTGAACAGGCGCGGGAGGAAGCGGAAACGCTGTTGGCCGATCCCGAAATGCGCGGCTTGGCGGAAGCGGAACTGTTCGAACTGAAAGAACGCATCCCCGCACTGGAACACGAAATCCGCCTCGCGCTGCTGCCGAAGGACGAAGCCGATGCGCGTTCCGCGATCCTGGAAGTCCGCCCCGCCGCCGGCGGCGATGAGGCCGGTCTGTTCGCAGCCGAATTGTTCCAGATGTATCAAAAATACGCCGAGGGCAAAGGCTGGAAATTCGAGCTGATGGAATACGGCGACACCGAACTCGGGGGCTTGAAGGAAGGCATCGCGGAAATCACCGGGCGCAACGTGTTTGCCCGCCTAAAATACGAATCCGGCGTGCATCGCGTGCAGCGCGTGCCGGCGACGGAGAGCCAGGGGCGGATTCATACGTCCACGGTCACGGTGGCGGTGCTGCCGGAGGCCGAGGAAGTCGATGTCGAGGTGAACGAAGGCGATTTGCGGATCGATGTTTATCGAGCATCGGGTGCCGGCGGGCAGCACGTGAACAAGACAGAAAGTGCGGTGCGTATCACGCATATTCCGACCGGGATCGTGGTGGCGATGCAGGAAGAACGGAGCCAACATAAAAATCGCGCCAAGGCGATGAAGATATTACGATCTCGGATGTACGAGCAGCAGCGTGCGTCGTTGTCGGCGACGCGGGCGGCGGATCGTAAGAACCAGGTTGGAACGGGAGATCGTTCGGAACGGATACGGACGTATAACTTCCCGCAAGGGCGAGTTTCGGATCATCGGATCAATCTGACCTTGTATAAGATCGATCGCGTGATGATGGGGGATTTGGACGAGTTCGTCGACAAACTCACCGCCGAAGATCAGGCAGCGCGTCTGGCGGCGGACGAGTAGGGGTACTCGTCATGGTCGGGCCTGACCCGACCATGACGGTGTTGTATCAAGCTAACTCGAACCAGAAATCCAGCATCTCGCCTTTCCGCTCTTCCGCGAATTTCGTCGTCACCCGCGTCCCGATCTTCAATTTCTCCGCGGCAGCAGCCGGATCGGTCAGATCGACGCCCTTGAAATACCCGCCCAAAGCGGTATCCGCGCCATCCAGCAGCACATACCCGAACGCATAAGGCGGCGGCGGCAGGTTCTTGAACGCTTCGTACACCATCGTGAACGCTTCGATCTTGCCCCCAGGCCCGACCTTCACCCATTCCTCGGTCGGCAGCAGCGTCTCATCCGAAAAGGACCGAGGCGGTACCATCACCTTTCCGCTACCCGCCGAACGGCGGCCGTAGATCGCCGCCTCATCGCGGATGCGGGTGTAGAACGAACTCGCGGTCTCACCCAGCGCGTGGTCGTAGGTGATGCTCCAGACTTCCTGGCGTCCTAACAGTTCCATTTTATGCCTCTATGACCATGGTGCCGAAGATTTGGTGATCGCCGCCGTTGCCGCTGGCAATCCCCACGCGTGCGCCTTCCACTTGGTGCGCCCCGGCGCGGCCCCAGACCTGCAAAGCGGTCTCGGCCACGCGCGCCATGGCGGTGACCGCGATGGCGTTGGTGCACAACGTGCCGCCGGAGGGGTTCACCGGAATGCGGCCCCCCAGCTCGTATTCCCCGTCCCGCAGCCGCTGGATCGACTCGCCGGGGCGGGAGCACAAACGCGCCGCGTCGATGGCGTGATATTCCGTGTTGCTGAACGGCGCGTAGAGTTCTGCGATGTGCACTTGCTTCATCGGGTCCTTGATCCCCGCCATTTTATACGATCGTTCGAACGACCGCCCCAGCGCGTGCGCCCCGGAATGTTCGGCGGTGGGATTGTTCCCCATCCGGTCACCCATCCAGTAAGTCTCGGCGCAATGCGCCACGCCGGTGATCCAGACGGCATCGAGATGATTGTCGCGGATGTATTTCTCCGACGCCAGCACCAAGGCCGCGCCGCCAGTCGATTGCGGGCAGCAATCCAGCAGCTTGATCGGCCAGGAGATGATGCGGGATTCCAGAACCTCGTCGATCGTCACCGGCTTCCGCAGATGCGCGTTGTGATTCAGCGAGGCATGCCGGCGATTTTTCACCGTGACACGCGCCATATCGACTTCGGTCATGCCGAATTGCTGCATATAGCGCACGCCGGACATCGCCAGCATGTTGATGGTGCCTAACGGCAACGGACGCTCGTAGCTGGGGTCCCAGATCTTGTTCAAAACCGACTGGGAGTCGCCGCACTCGCCGACCTTATCGGCACCTGCCGTCAGCACCACGTCGAACGCACCGGAAGCGACATGATAATACGCCGCCGCCGTTGCGGAAATGCCGGTGGAGCCGCCGGTGTTAATGCGCAAAAACGGCTTCATCCGCCCACCGACCGCATCGACGCCCAGGCGTTCGGCGTTGCCGATCCCCACCATCGCGTCGGGGGACAGCGAGTAGACCACCGCCTCGATGGCGTCGAAATCCATTTTCGCATCCGCCATCGCCATGACGACGGCTTCGCGCACCAGTTCCGGATAATTGGCATCGTCGCGCCGGGCGCGGAACGCCGACTGGCCGATGCCGATAATGCCGACCCGATCGCCGCTCATGGGCGTGCCTCCTGCCCTAAAACAACCGCTGCCTGATACTGCATCGCGAAGCCGCTGCCGGCATGCGCCAAGCCGCGTTTCACGCCGGGAATTTGGTGTTTACCGGCGAGGCCGCGCACCTGCTGCGCGATTTCCGCGATGCGGATCATGCCAGTGCAGAACACCGGATTCCAGGTCAATACGCCACCGGAGGGATTAACCGGCAGGCGTCCGCCGGCACCGAACGTGCCATCGGCGGCGCGCGCGGTCCAATCGTTCCGGTGGCAAAGCCCCAGAGCCTCGTAAGCCAGCAGCTCAGAATATGGCGTGGCATCGGTCATTTCGGCGACGCCGAACGCGCCGTCGGGGTTCGCGATTCCCGCCATTTTATAGGCCTGATGCGCCGCGGCCACCAACGCCGGCGCCTTGGTCAGATCGCGGTCGCCGAGGAACGCGGCTTCCGTCGCCCAACCCATCCCCTGCACCCACGCAACATTTTTAATCCACCGCTCGGCGATAAATTCCGGCGACGCCAGCACCATCGCGACCGCGCCCGTGACGGGTTCGGAGGTCATGCCGGGTGTCAACGGCCAGCGCATTTTGCCCGACGGACCCTGATCGCCCCAGGCCGCAGTACCGAAAGCGCGGTTTTTCGCGGCCACGGCCTCGGCCGCCGAACGTGCGCCCGGCACGGCGTTTTCGATGGCAGATGCCTGCAACGCATGCGCCGACAATTCGTCCTGCGGCAGCGCCCGGTGGAAATAGGGATCGTTGCCGAGGCGCTGCGCCTCCGGCATGGACGAAACCTCGGTCGGGCTCCAGGACACGACCAGTTGCGTGCGGAACTGTCCGGTCGCGACCCGCAACGCGCCCAGAATGAACGCGTGTTCGGACCCTGACGGCGTGGACATGATGTCGCGATCGACACCGCCCACCGACCCGGATGCCATCATCACCGAGATCGAGCGTCCATCGAACTGATCGTTCGACCCGACGGCGATGCCGTCGATGTCGGCGATCGTCAGGCCGGCGTCTTTCAGCGCCATTTGCGCCGTGTCGTAGATGATTTCCTCCAACGACCGATCGCGGCTGGCGATGACCGGCCGGATCGCGCAGCCGATGACCCCTGGCTGGACTTTTAAACCCATGGTTCCAACTCCGGTTTCATAAAAACACCGTCATGGTCGGGCTTGACCCGACCAACTCAGGCCAACGGGATACAGGTGGTCGGGTCAAGCCCGACCATGACGGGGGCGTGGATGTCACAGTACCGCCATCGGGCTGATCGGGCTACCCGTTCCGCCGACAACCGGCAGAGGGCTGGCGGCGAACATGAATTCGTGCCGGCCGGTGGACGCCAATCCGCCCAAAACCAAGCCTTCCAACAGCGGGATTCCGAAATCTCGGATCAACCGCTGGTGCACGGGGAATACGAACCCGGTCGGGAACGGCAATACCTCGACCGCGTAATTATCGGCGCCGAGCACCGCGATATCGCGTTCGGCCAGCCAAAGGCCGGCTTCCACGTTCAATCCGGGTTCCGCGTTGAACGATTTAGCGCCGGCACGTTCTGCCCATCCGGTGCGAATCAGCACGATATCGCCTTTTCCCACGCGCACGCCCGCACGCGCGGCGGCTTGTTCCAGGTCCGATGCCCCGATGGACTCGCCGTCCGCCAGAGGCGCCCCGCGCAAAGCCGCCACGTCCAGCAGTACGCCGCGCCCGGCGATCGGCCCCATCTTATCGATCCCGCAACGCGATGCGCCGGTATTGCTGCGCGTCCCATCGCCGGGAAATCCGTTGTACAGCGCGTCGTCGTACCAAGCATGGCACAAAGCATCGATATGCGTGCCGATATGCAACGGCAGCACTACCGTATCCTCGGCGAACTGAAACCCGCCGGGCCGGCGCGCACCCGCCGCGTAATCCCCGCCGTCGCGCCCCATGAAATGCTGCACGCCCGCGCGATGTTCCGGCACGGGGGTCCGTGGCGATAACGGTTGCGCCAACGACAACACCTGACCCGACCGCACCAGTCCGGCCGCATGCCGGACCTGATCCAAACCGATGTGGTTCAGGGCGCCTCGTTCATCGTCCGGCCCCCAGCGGTTCCAATTATCCTGGCTCATCGCCGCAGCGCCTCCGCCATGGATTTCAGCTCGCGCCGCATCAGTTTCCCCGTCACCGTCACCGGCAATTCCGTCCGAAATTCGATAAAATCCGGCACCTTGTAGCGCGACGCCAGCGCGCGGCAGTGCGCCGCCAAAACGTCGCCGCTTAACGAAAACCCAGCGCGAGGCACCACGAACGCCGCCAGCAACTGCCCTTGCAGCGCATCCGTCACGCCCACGACGCCGGCCAGCGCGACCCCCTCGTGCCGCATCAAAACATCCTCGACCTCGGCCGGGGAAATATTGATACCGCCCTTTTTGATCATCTCGCTGATGCGGCCACTGAACGATATCGACCCGTCCGCCAGCAACCGTCCCATATCGCCGGTACGGAAGAACCCGTCCTCGGCGATCACGCCGGAAGTCTGTTCCGCCGAGGCACCGGTATAGCCATGCATCACATAGCCCCGAACCTCGATAAATCCTTCCTCGTCGGTCGGCATGACGGCGCCATCGGCATCGACGATCCGGATTTCCACCCCCGGCAGAGGCGGACCCTGGCACGCGGCCCGTTGCTCCAGCGGCCAGTCATGAGGCGTCACCGCGCAATTGCCGTAACTTTCCGTCTGCCCGTAAACGTTGCAGATCTGATAAGCCCCCAGCACCCGCGCCGCCGTCAGCACATCCTGCGGCGCCCCGATCGTCAGACCGGTGCGCAGCGTCCTCACACGCTCGGGCGCGAACGACGGGTGCGACACGACGGCGCTGGTCATCGCCGGCAGCGTATACATCGCGGTGCAGCCGTGTTGTTCGATCAGCGCAATGGCCTCGCCCGGATCGAACTTCCCTTGCAGCACCAGCGTGGCGCCATGGGTCAGAGCCGCCGACATCGCGTTGGCGCTGCCGTAAGACCAGAACAGCGGCGGTGCCAGCAGCACCCGGTCGGCCGGCGTGTAGCCCTGCCGCTGCCCGATGTTGAACCCGTTTTCGATAATCCCGACATGCGTCAGCGGCACCGATTTCGGCCGGCTGCTGCTGCCGGAGGTGTAAATGTAAATCGCCGCATCCGCCGCGCCCGACCCGATCCCCGGATCCGACCGCGCCGCCGGCGCCCCCGAGGTCAACGCGGAAAACCCGGACAGCAGCAACGTTTCCCGCAGCCCCGGATGCTTCCCTGCCAGCGCCTTCGTATGATCTGCGTAATCGTTGTCCGCGAACCGGTCCACCGCGATCAGCAACGAAATCCCGGAATCCCCGATCAGCCAATCCAGCTCATCCGCCGTCGACCACGTCGAAAACGCCGCCACCGCCGCCCCGGCGATCATGACGCCGAAAAACGCCTCGATCCATTCCGCCCGGTTGTTGATCAGCAGCCCGACCCGATCGCCCCGCCCGATCCCCCGTTCCCGCAGCGCCCCCGCGACCCGAGCCGCTCGGTCGGCCAACGCGGCGTAAGACAGGACGCGATCCCCAGCGATCACCGCCGGGTGCGATCCGTACCGTTCCGCCTGCTCGAACACGAGGTCCGACAGGCTTCGGCTGTAGGGAGGCAGCATGCGGCGAAGCTCCGGGTCACCAATTCCGAATATTATTCGCTTTTTATCGGTGGCCATGGCAGAGTGTCAAGCATGCCGACACGAGATGACCCCTGGCTCGCTTTGCTGACCCGCGCCGCGAACCCCAGCCCGGACCCGAGCCCCGACCCCAAGCAGCAGCGCAGCCGCCAGCGCAAGCAGGAGTTGCTGGCCGCCGCCACCCGCATTTTCGCCCGCGACGGCATCGCCAAAGCGAAGATGGCGGATGTCGCGAAGGAGGCCGGGATCGCGGTGTCCTCCATCTACGACTATTACCCGAGCAAGGAGGCGCTGGCGTATGAGATTCCGATCCAGCGTCTGGCGCAGCTTTACGATGCGTTCTTGCAACAGGCGGCGGCACTGCCCACGATGCGCGACCGGCTGGCCCTGTTCCTGACCATGACCGCCGATCATGCTCGGGAGAACCCCGATTGGGCGCGGCTGCTGTATCTGGAGATATGGCCGAGCGTCCTGATCGAGGAAGCCCGCGTCCGCCGGTCGGTGGACGATTTCGGCCGCATCATCGTGGCGATGATCCGCGAGGGGGCGCGGCGCGGCGAGTGGTCCGCGGATCTCGATCCGCACCGCACCGCGACGATTCTGATGGGAAGTATTACGCATATGCTGATTACGTGGCTGCTGTATCGCCGTCCGCACGATCTGGCGGCGGCGACGGGGCCGATGGTGGATCAGCTGATGGGGATGCTTGATCGTGGTGTCGGTTTGTGACACCATGGCATATGAGCCTTAGTTCGAGACATTGCCGAACTCTCTGCGCGATCTTCCGCGTCCCGACCGCGGCGATGTGGAACCCGGTGACGGCTCCAGACGCCGCATGAACCTGAACGGTGCGGTCGCGGTGTTCCATCGCCCCCACCCGCAGCCGGAAATGAAAAAAGGGTCGGTCGAATCCGCGCGGGAGTTTCTGTTGAAGGCCGGTATCAACCCAAAATCGGAGGGCTGCGAATGCTGAGCAATGTGCTGTCGTATCAGGATTATCGCGCGGAATTCGGCTACGACGCCGATGCCGAGCTGTTGCATGGCCGGGTGATTGGCATCAATGCGGTGGTGGATTTCTACGGTAAGGACATTGAGGAGTTGAAGCAGGAATTCAAAACCAGCATCGAGTCCTACGTCGAGTATTGCCACAAAATTGGAACGAAGCCGGAAAAGACGTGGTCCGGGAAGCTCACGCTTCGTCCGACAGAGGCGCAGCGGCGTCGCTACGCGGTCGCGGCGGCTATAGCCCATAAAAGCCTGAATGCCTGGATGGTGGATGTCCTCGACCGGGAAAGCCTTCAGGCCGAGGGTGGAGCTATCGCCGCTGAGTGATCGTGCGACGAATTGTGGGCAAGTATCATCGGGCGCCGCGGCTAGGCGGAGGAATTCGCGGTCACCGTGGTATGGCTTTGCAGAACGGCCACGAGCTTCATGTTGGGGCCTGCCATTGCGGTCGATCGTGGCCTCATTGCCGGCTCATGTGCGGTGCATAATTCAATAATTGCGAGCCTGCTCCCGTTTCCGTTCGCGGTTGCCCCTTCTGTTCCCGAAGGGGCTTCCCAACTTCAAGGAGAAATCTAATGACGCCTACGCAATCGTCCGTGCTCAAAAGTATGAAAGAGTACGACAGAATCGGGAAGCTTAAATTTTTAGCGAAATATTCAAGCGGGCGACCGTCCAAAGCCCATTATATTTGGCACGATGAGAAGCCCTATTCGCTCAAAGCGGTCTGGGCAGCCGCGCCCATTCCACCTATCTAGACGCAGGAATTTCGTACAGCCGTGGCACGAAAAGGAACGGAAAATCTAAAGTTTAATAATTTTATTGAAAATTTCCTAGCAGAGCAGTTCGACGAGGGAGAACGCATTCGACGGGAGGTAAGTACCTTTGCCCGAAATCCGAATCTAGTCGCTCAGGCGAAGAAACACTAAGGCTCAGTCTGTCGCGCATGTCGTTTTGATTTTGAATCCCATTACGGCAAGCTTGGTGCCGGTTACATCGAGTGTCACCACATTAACCCACTCTCAAGTCGTGGTGAGCAGAATGAACCGACGACCATCGAAGATGTCACGGTTCTCTGCGCAAACTGTCATCGCATGGTGCATTCCCGCACCCCATGTCTTACCATCGAGGAGTTGAGGTGTTCATTGGGCGACGGAGGCACTTGGTAAACTCTTTCGGGGTCTTCGTCCCGTGGAAAAATTATGACTTCTGCACCAAAACCGGAGCCTTGAAATCATTGGTCTTTCCTAGTGGATAAGTCCCATGCAACAGCGTCCATGAAATCGGGACAGGAAACCGCGCCGCAACACGCCGCCCCGTGGTCCACCCCCCAACGCACAACCTCTGGACCCACTGGTACAGACGCCCGCCCCAGTCTCCGCTCAAATACCCCCATGCCGACTCGCGCCCCCGAAACCTCCCTCTACCCCGCTGTGAAGACCTTCCTCGAAGCCCAGGGCTTCACCGTCAAAGGGGAGGTCCGAGGCTGCGACATCGTCGCCGTCCGTGACGCCGAACCGCCCGTCCTGATCATCTGCGAGCTCAAGCTCGGCTTCACCCTGGAACTCGTGCTGCAAGGCCTCGACCGCATGCGTGCCGCCGACGACGTCTGGCTGGCGGTCGCCGCGACAAAAAAGGGCAGGGACCGCGACAGCCGAGCGCACCGATTATGCCGGATGCTGGGGTTCGGGCTGCTGGCGGTGACGCCGGCGAAGGCTCGGGTCGAAATGCTGGTGGAACCGGCCCCGTATCAGCCGCGGCGCAACGCCAAGGAACGCAAGCGCATCCTCAAAGAACACGGCGCAAGGCGCGGCGACCCGACGCGGGGGGGATCGACCCGCCAGCCGATCATGACCGCCTATCGCCAGCAGGCTCTGGACTGCGCCGCCGCGATGCGGGAAGGTCCGAAACAGCCGCGCGATCTGCGGCCGGTGGCCCCGGACGCCGGCAGTATCCTGCTCCGCAACGTCTACGGCTGGTTCGAAAAAGTGGATCGTGGCCTGTACCGGCTCAGTGAATCCGGGCACGCCGCGCTGCAACGCTGGGGAGAAGACACGCCATGACCAATTTCGTTCTCGTGCACGGGTCCTACCAGGGCGGTTGGATCTGGCAGCGAGTCGCCAGCCGGCTCCGCGCCGCGGGCCACACCGTCTACGCCCCCACCATGATGGGTTGTGCCGAGCGGCGGCATGAACTGCGGGCGGGGATCGATACGTCCACGTATGTCGATGAAATCGCCGACCTGCTGTATTTCGAGGATCTGCACGATGTCGTCCTGGTCGGTACCAGCTCCGGCGGCATGGTCGTCTGCGGCGCGGCCGAACGCATGCGGCACCGGATCGCTCGTCTGGTGTTCGTCGATGCTCTGGCGCTGTTCAATGGGGAACGCAGCCGCGACATCACCAAGCGCGGCGACCTAACCGGCTACATCCCGATGGCGGCCGCGCCGCCGCGCGCCGTGGCCGCGAAATCGCTGTTCGAGGGGCTGGACCCCGAAACCCTCGCCTGGGTGCTGGATCGCTACACGCCGCACCCGATCGGGACGTCCGAAATTCCAGTGAAGCTCGGCGATTTCTGGGACATGGACTGGAAGGCGACGGTGATCTGGTGCCGCCAAGCCCCCAACCCCGGCGAAGCCCACGTCCGCCGCTGCGCCGCTCGCTTGAAGGTGCGGTGCCACGAGATGGACACCGGCCATTACCCGATGCTGAGCATGCCGGACGAACTGACCCAACTGATCCTGAGCGGCGAATGATTTCCGCACCATCGTCATGGTCGGGCCTGACCCGACCAACTCAGGCCAATTGGATAAAGGTGGTCGGGTCAAACCAGACCATCACGGAGGCAGTATGATCCGCTTCGGCATCTGGGCCCTCGTCCACGGCAGCCGGGCCGCGTTGCAGGACCCCGACGAACCCTACGACGCCTCCTGGGACCGCAACAAAAACCTGATCCTCGAAGCCGAACGCCTCGGCTTCGACAGCACGCTGATCGCGCAGCACACGGTCAACCCGCATCACGCGCCGCAGGACCAACTTGAAGCCTGGACTGCCGCCGCCGCCGTCGCCGCGCTGACGACCAAAATCGAGATCATCGCGGCCATCAAACCCTACCTCTACCACCCCGTCGTGCTGGCCAAGATGGCGCTCGGCATCGAGCACATCAGCCACGGCCGCTTCGCCATCAACCTCGTGAACGCCTGGAACCGGCCGGAGCTGGAAAAGGCCGGCATCGGATTCCCCGAACACGATGCCCGCTACGAATACGGCCGCGAGTGGATTTCCGTCGTCGAGCCCCTGCTGCGCGGCGAATCGCTGACGTTCGAAGGCGAACGCTTCGACGTCCAGGACTACACCCTCCGCCCCGCCGATCCGTTCCGCCCGCGTCCGTTGATTTATGTCGGTGGCGAATCCATGCCGGCCCGGCAACTGGTGGCCGACAAGGGCGACGTCTGGTTCATCAACGGCCAGCCGCTGGACGACGTCCGCACCCTGATCGCCGACGTGTCCGCGCGCGCCCGGCCGCCGGGCACGCCTCCGCTCCGCTACGGCCTTTCGGCCTTCGTCATCGCGCGGGAAACCCAGGCCGAGGCCGAAGCGGTCCTCGACCACCTGTTCGAACTGGCCGCGAAGGACGCGCCGATCCGCGCGGTGCAGCACGCGAACACCGACGCCGCGTCCGTCATGGCGCAGACCATGCGCAAAACCCCCCGAGTCGGCAGCAACGGGGGTACCGCGGCGGGGTTGGTCGGGTCCTACGACCAGGTCGCTGCCCGCATCCGCGCGTTCCATGACGCCGGGATCGAGCTGTTTATGCTCCAATTCCAGCCCTTCGAGGCCGAAATGCGCCGCTTCGCCGCCGAGATCATGCCGCGCGTGAAAGCGCCCTAACGCCGCTCCGGCAAGCGATGTTCGGTTCTCTGTCCCCCACTGTTGTGCTGCGGAGGCGGCGCCGTATGGATCGTCGGCGCGAAGATATGCGGTAGCGACGCGGCGGGGGCGAATCCGGCCTCGACATGGGGCTGCACATACGGGGCGGGCGGCGCGACCGGCCGCTCCACATGCGGCATCGCGGTTCGCGCTCCGGCCGGACCTCCGCGATTGGGCGCCACGAACGCGGGCGCCGGCGGGACGGGCCGGTTCACCTGACCGAGGTAGCGGGGAGAAGCGCCGGACCATGGCCGGTATGCCTCGCCTGGGCCTAACGGCCGCCACTGCGCGGTATGAGAACGCAATGCCTCCGCCAGCGCGACCCCGGCCCCGAGACCGACAAAACCCACCAAGGCCGGTGCATAGGCCGGATAGGCGCCGCGACCGGTTGCTCCGAACGACGGCAGCCAACCCCAGCGGCCCCCGACCTGTAGCCACCGCCCGTAATGGAAGGGCGCGAAACCCCATGGCGCATCGTCGATCCAGGTCCAGCCCCAAGGTTGAATAAACGCCCAACGACCCATCCGGTAAGGCTCCCAATCCGCGGCAACGGCCGGGAACCAGACCTCGCCCCGATCGGGGGTGGAACGCCAACTGCCGTAGCCAGCGAGGTCGGCTCCGCCCGGCAACCGCCCAACCCCGTCCGGCTGCATCACGGCCGGCAGCGGGGCGGCGAACCGGCCGGCCTCCGCCCGCGTGAAAGCGTCCGGTTCGGCGGGGCCAATGGCGATCCTGGTAACGGTATCGCCACTTAAAATGGCCGATTCGCCAGCCTGGACCACCCGGTCCAGGCTCTGGCCCGCGAGATGGACCTGCCCCGCCATCACCGACACGACCGTTGGCGCCGTGTCGCTGCCGGCGATGACGGCGATTCGCGCATCTGCAGAGGCCGTCGCGACTCCGTGCGGGGTGCGCAGCGACCAGGTTTCCGAAGGACCGAGGCCGACAGCGGCCAGGAACACCTCCCCTCGCAGGAGTTCGGCCTGTAACCCGCCGGCATCCAGCGCGCCGATGGCGAGTTCGGACTCGCCGGCCAGCGCGATGCGGCTGCCGCCCAGATCGGCTTCCATTGTGGCATCGGGCCCGGTTCGCAACCCGGTGCCTGCCGCGACCGGAAAATTGACCGCCGCCGGTTGCCACTCGGTCGCACCCGCCGCCTGGAATGAAACCGCCCCGTTCGCTCGCGCGAGCCGACCGACGCGGATCGGAGGATCGGCCATTTCCGGTCCGGTCTCGGTGGCCATGCCCGGCTGTGCGTATACGGGGAACGCGGCGCCACCCAACAGCAGCGCGGCGGCGCAAAGGCCGCTGGTCAGGCGGAAACGGGTAGTGTCGGTTCGCATGACAGAGGGTCCTTGTCCCACGCCCGTACTGCACCATCGGATGATGGCGAAACAACGGCCGCGCTGCCATCGGTTCGCCATCGGCGTGTCACGATCGGGCCGCGATCCCGGCGCATGTTGCCACGATCGAAACTCCATCGGGGGACACCGCATGACCCGCTTGCTCCGCTTTCGTCTGTCCGCGTGTTTCCCGCTTCTGGCGCTTGGCCTGGTGACACTGCTGGGCGGTTGCGTGGTGTATCCGGGTGACGCCGGCTACGGTTATCGGCCTGTGGCCTACTACCCTCCCGCGGTTGTCGAGTACGGTCATGGCGGCTGGGGGCACCATCGCCACGGCTGGTAGGCCGGGTCGCCCGCGCCGGTCATGGCTGCGATGCTGCGATGCACACTGTAAATCATGTTCGCCGCGCCCAATATCCGGGCGGATAAAACTTCGAGGTGTGGTCATGATCCGAATTTCCTTCGCTGTCGCCGTTCTCCTCGGTATCGCGACGCCGCAGCTCGCTCGGGCGCAGGACGCCACGGCGGGTCAGGCCCTGTTCAAACGCGATTGCGCCGCGTGCCACGAGATCGTGCCAGCCAAGATTCGAATCGGCCCGTCGCTGTTCGGGATCGTCGGGCGCGCCGCCGGGGCCGACCCGAATTTCCACTATACGGCCGCGAACAAGAACTCGGCCCTGACATGGGATCAGGCGACGCTCGACCGCTATTTGGTCAATCCGAAGGCAGTGGTGCCCGGTACGACCATGACATACGCCGGCCAGAAGGACGATCGGAAGCGCGGCGACCTGATCGCCTATTTGGCGACATTGCGTTGACCTGAATCAAGGTGCGCTGCCCCTTTCCCGCGTAGGTGTCGAATCCGAAACGGGAAAGTACACATCATGCGGCGCATTCTTACGACCATGGTGGCAGCGCTTGTCGCGCTCGCCGCGTTTGGCGCCGACCGCGCGGGGGCGGTGCCGAGTTTCAGCGAACAAACCGGCCAACCCTGCACGACCTGCCATGTCGGCGGCTTCGGCCCTCAACTCACGCCATTCGGCCGAGCGTTCAAGATCGGCGGATATACGCAGTCTGGCGGCGACGGGTGGGCGTCGAAAATCCCGCTCTCCGCCATGGTGCAGTCGTCGTTCACCAGCACGCAGCAGGGGCAATCTCCGCCGCCGCAGCATTACAACACCAACAGCAACCCGTCGCTGGACCAGATCAGCGTGTTCGTGGCCGGGCGCGTTAGCGATTACACCGGCGGATTCGTGCAGATGTCCTGGTCCGGCGTGACGAACACGTCGCGCCTGGACAACACCGACCTGCGCCCGTTCACCACCAGCGTCACGCTGGGGAGCCACGATCTCCGTATCGGCACCACGATCAACAACAACCCGACGGTGCAGGACCCTTACAACAGCACCTTCGCCTGGGGCTTCCCGTTCATGTCTTCGGCGCTGGCGCCGACTCCGGCGGCCCAGCCGATGCTGGTCGGCGCGTTCGCCGGCAATTCCCTCGGCTACACCGCTTATGCGTGGCTGGATCGCGCCCTCTATGTGGAAGCCGGTGCCTACACCACGCCCAGCCCCTGGGCGCTCGCCCGGTTCGGGAGCGACCTGGGCGGGCCGGGGGCCATTGCTGGCGCGGCACCCTATGCCCGCATCGCGTACGAGTATCAATGGAATGGGCAGGCGGTGCATGCCGGTGCCTTGTTCATGCGGGCCGATGTCAACCCACCCACCGGCGTGCCGTTCCAATCCAGCGGCGTGGGCGGGCAGGATCGCTACACCGATTACGCGTTTGACGCCGGCTATCAGTTCCTGGGTGACGGCACCCACATTGTCACGCTGCAGGGCATCTACGTGCATGAAGATCAGCAACTGAACGCGTCCGGCGCCGGCGGCAGTTTCGCGCTGAACCAGGTCAGAGCCAACATTGCCTACTGGTATCAGAACACCTACGGCGTGACGCTGGGCTGGCAGAACACGTGGGGATCGCTCAACCCCGCCTACGGCACCGCCAACGGGAAGCCCAATTCCAACGGGTTCACCGCCGAGGTCGATTGGGTGCCGTTCGGCAAGGCTGAGTCGTTCGGTTCCCCGTGGGCGAACCTGAAGCTGGGCGCGCAATATATCCTATACACCCAGTTCGACGGCGGGCGTTCCAACTACGACGGCAACGGGCGCAGTGCCGGTGCCAACAACACACTGCTGCTGTTCGCTTGGTTGGCCTTTTGATCGGGTGCGGGCCGGTGCTGTTACCGGCTCAACCGAATAAACCGCTCCGCCAGCGCGATATCGATCCCCACGTTCCGCCGCCGAGCCTCGCCTTCGTAATCCTCGCCCCACTGCTCGACTTCGAACAGTTCCTCCAGCGCCCCCAGCGCGTGCGCCCGCTCGGCGTCCAGCGCGCCCTCGGCCAGCGCCAGCCCGAGGACCAGACTGCCCAAGGACGGCACCGCGATCCCCAGGCCCGCCAGCGCATAGGCATCGTACGAAGCCACTGCTCGGCGCAACGCCGCGATGCTGTCCTTATGCTGGTTGACGTAAGCGATGCCCTCGCCCACCCGCAGCGGCGCGTCGTAGGTCGCGGTGGCCCAGTCCAGCCAAGGCTGCCATTCCCGCATCTGCCGCTCCACCAACGGCCGAGGGGCAGTGGCGCGGTAGCACAACATATCTGTCTCCCCATACCGGGCGATGGCATCGACGGTGGGCAGAGGGTTGGGCGCGATCCGCTCCTGCGCCGTGCCGGCCAGACGGGTCAGCGGCGTGTCGGCGTAGGACATTTCCCCGCCCTTGCCGCCGCCGGCGTCGCGCCATTCGGTGGCGATCGCCTCCGCCAGGGCATGCGGTCCCACCACCAGCCGCGTGCCGGTGGGCAGATTCATTGGCTTGCCGTCCAGTTGGACATGGTAGCCGGCCTCGACCCGAACCAGGGTCACGGTGTCCCAAAAGCGCTTCACGAGGTCTCCAGGATCAATGGAATAATTGTTTCAACAGCTGACCGGCATTCGGCAGCTTCGGTTGAGGACCCGGCGCTGGGGCCGCGGCGGCCGGCGTGTCCTCGGCCGCGGCAGCCGGAGCCGCCTGACCGCGGGCCACCGCCATCGCCACGGGACAAACGTCTCCGCCGCCGGCCGGCTGCTTGGCGGTTCCAAGAACCGCACCGGCCTGACCGCCGAGCAGACTGCCGAGTGTGGCGGCGTTGGCCTGCGCGATGCCGACTTCATCGACCTTGGTTTGCGGCCGCGCCATGGGGCCGGACACCCGAACCGGCATCGTGATCGCGGTGCCGCCCAGGACCGCCCGAGACCGCAGGTTCAGCGCCAGCGTCTCATCCCCCAGATTGACCGAACCGGAGCCGTCCGCGTTCAACAACGCCGATCCCAGCGCCAGCGCCTTCACCGTCCCGACACCTTTCGCGAAGTCCAGCCGCAACGCGAAGCACCGCACGGCATTGGCGCCCGAGGCCCCGTTCGCCGGCTTCAACGCCTCCGTCACCACCGTCGCCGCGCCGCCCAGGCGTTTGAGATCGACCGTCCCGCCCGGCATCGCCATTCCCAGATACCCGTCCAGGGATGCCGCGATCGCATGCGGCGACAGACCGCTGCCATGCAGATCGGCCCGCACCTCCAGCGTGCCGGTCGCATAGGCCGGTTGCCCCAGGGTAACCAGCAGCGGCTGCAGCGCGATTCCCGGCGCCTCCAATTTCAGGTGCACAACCGGGTCCTGCTTGCTGGTATCGGCGCGAAGGCTGAGCGCCACATGCCCCTCCGGCAGATCGGCCTGCGCCGGATCGAGGTCCAGCACGCCGTCCTTCAGGACCGCATGCCCCGCGATTCCCTTGTAGTCGGTCCCGCCAAACCGCAACGCCCCGATCGAAACATGAACGTCCGCGTCCAACGCCCGCAGCGGCCCGAACGGCAATGGCGTGTCGGGGATCAGGCCTTTACCCGCGGCGGCCGGGGCCGGTAGGGCGGGCACGGACGGCGCTGCCGTCTTGCCGGAAGCCGGCGCCATCAGCCCATCGGCGTCGAACGACCTGGATGTCACGGTCCCGCTGATTCGCGTGCGAGGCGCCAATCCAATCGTTAATTCACCCGCAAGATCGCCCAGCGAACTGGCCGTCTTCAGATCGTGCAGCGTCCATTCCTTGGCGTTTCCCGACAGCTTGGCGCCGGCGACCAGTGCCTTCACCCCGGGCAAGTCCCGATGCGCCAGAGGCGACAGCGCGGCCAGATCGGGAATATTGGCCGTCAGGGCCAGTTCGATGCCCTCGCCGGCCGCCGGTTTCGCGATGCTGCCTTCGATTCCGATGCTCGCTCCGGCGGCCTTGACCGACACCTTTACCGGAAACGGTGCGCCGCCGGCCCCGCCCGTCAGCGATGCCAGAGGGCCGGTATCGATCGCGATCGCCAGATCGGTTCCGTCCAGCGCCAGCGACGCGGTCACATGCAAGGGCGCGTTGGGCGACCCGGTCAGCGATGCGATCTCCTTCACCGACAATGTGCTCGTCTGTCCGGATTTGCCGTCGTGCCAAGCGAACACCCCGTTATCCAGCCGGACCGCGTTCACCACGACGGTCAACGGTTCGGCTTTGGTCCCGGCCGGCGCCCCGCCGGTCGCCGGTTGTGCCGCAACGGGGGCCTGCGGCGTGAAAACCCAATTCCCTTGCCCCTGCGCGTCGGTTTCCAACCGGATGTCCGGCTTGACGACGGTCAGCCGGTCGATCTCGATCCGGTGGTTCAGCAGCGGCAGCAACCCGAGCTGGACCTCGACCCGTTCCACCGTCGCCATGTCGGGGCGGGAGAAGCCGGGCGGGTTGGAAAACGCGACATCGCCCAATACCAAGGTCGGCCGCAGCGACCAGCCCAGCCGGATCGGTCCGCCCAGGCGCAAATCCCGCCCGGTCGCCTGCTTCACCGCCGCGGCGATTCGCGGCTTCTGCGCATCGGCGTCGAAGGTCGCGATGAACACGCCAAGACCCACGACGGCGAGCGCGAGAACGCCGCCGCCAATCATACCGATCCGGCGCCAGCGCACGGTCATCTCCCGTGCCTCACGGGGGGCTGCGCCGGCGGCGCGTGGAACCCCAGCGTTTCGAACGTCTCCCGCATATGCGGCGGCAGATCGGCCTCGACCGTCAGTGTCCCGCCGTTGGGATGCGGCAGGACCAGCCGGCGGGCGTGCAGATGCAGATCGCGCGACAGACCTTCCACGGTGGCCAGGAAGGCGTCGTTCTGATCGGGTTCCTGATACTTGATGTCGCCCAGGATCGGCGCCCTGATCGCCACGCAATGCACGCGCAGTTGGTGGGTGCGGCCGGTAATCGGCTGCAGCTCCAGCCACGCCAGCTTGCGGGCGGCATGGTCGAGCGTCCGGTAGTCGGTCACGGCGCGCGCGCCTTCGGGGTCGTCGCGGTCGGCCGGTGCCGTGCGTTCGCCCCGGTCGCCGCCGATGCGCTTCAGCGGCATGTCGATCCGGCCTTCCACCGGCACCGGACGGCCGGCGACCACGGCCCAATAGGTCTTCTCCATATCGCGGCCCCGGAAGGACGCGGCCAGCTTCGCCGCCGAACCGGGAGTCCGAGCAATCAGCAGCACGCCGGAGGTGTCCTTATCCAGCCGGTGCACCAGCCGCGGTCGGTGCGGCGAGCCGAACCGCAGCGCATCCAGCGCGCCATCCAGATGCCGCGTGATCCCCGGCCCGCCCTGCACCGGCAGGCCGTGCGGCTTGTTCAGCACGAACAGATGCTCGTCCTGATACAGCACCATTTCCTGCAAATCCCGCGTCAGGCCGGGATCGACATAGGCGATCGGCTTCGGTTCCGGCGCCGAGGGCAGCGGCGGAATGCGCACAACCTGACCGGGTTCGAGCCGCGTGTTGGTGTCCGCGCGCTTGCTGTCCACGCGGATCTGGCCCGTGCGGCACCATTTTTGGATCATGCTCTGCTGCACGCCGGGGAAGTGCCGGCGGAACCAGCGGTCCAGACGGATATCGGCTTCGTCCTGGGAGACGGTTTGGAGGGCGATTGTCATGGGGGCCGTATAGCGGGTTTTCGCGCGCGGCGCTGCCCTTATGGTGGGGACCTGACACGCGTGCGCATTTTTGCTGGCGGTGGTGCGAAGCATCGTCGGAGCCGTCTTGCGTATAAGTACGTGCGCAGAGGTACCAAGTATTCATCCCCTCCCGCCCTGGTTATGCAGACTGCAATGCAGCATGACATGGAGGGTTCTATGCACATCTTAGCCCAATCTATCGAACGCGACCCGATGCCTCGGATGGGTATGGTGTTGGATCGTTCCATGCCCTGGTCGCTCCCGCCGATGACCAGGCTGCCGCCCGTGCCTCGCCCGGTCGCCGTGCCCGCCGCCAAGGACGCAACCATCGTCGAACAGGACGATGAGGCCAAATATTGCTTCCTGATCGTCACCGGCTGCGTTCGCACCGTCCGCACGATGACCGACGGCAGGCGACAGATCGGCGAATTTCTGTTCGCCGGCGATGTCTACGGCTGGGACGTGCTGGAAACCCACGACTATGGGATCGAGGCCGTAACGCCATCCCTGCTGCACCGTTTCCCCCGCGACGAGCTGCAGGAATTTGCCGACACCCACGGCAATTTCGGCCGCCGTATGCGCGAATTGTCCGCTCGGCAAGGCCGCGCATCGCGCGACCACATGATCCTGCTCGGGCGTAAAACCGCGACGGAACGGCTGGCGAGTTTCCTCCTGGCCCTGGCCGTCCGCCTAAAATTGGAAGACGGTACTTGGATCGTTCCGCCGATGAGCCGTTCTGACATCGCCGACTATCTGGGTCTGACCATCGAAACGGTCTGTCGGCAATTGAAACATCTGCGGGAGGATGGGACGATTTCCTCGAACGGAACGAAAATCCTGATCCACGACCGCCGGTCGCTGATGGGTTGTGCCCGGATGGCGCTGCACTGAGCGAGGCCTCGATTATCCGCCCTTCGCCGCCCGCAGTTTCGCCCAATAATCCAGCCGCTTGCCGATCTCCCGCTCGAACCCGCGATCTTTCGGCTGGTAGAACGCTTCCCGCGCCATGCCATCGGGGAAATAGTTCTGGCCGGAAAACGCATCCTCGGTGGAATGGTCGTACGCGTAACCGTCGCCGTAGCCCAGCTGCTTCATCAGCTTGGTCGGTGCGTTCAGAATATGGGCCGGCGGCATCAAACTCCCCGTCGCCTTCGCCGCGGCCCGAGCGGCACCGTACGCCGCGTAAACCGCGTTCGATTTTGGGGCCGTTCCCAAATAAACAACGACCTGCGCAATCGCCAGTTCCCCCTCGGGCGAGCCAAGCCGCTCGTAGGTTTCCCATCCCGCAATCGCTTGCGGTAGAGCGTTCGGGTCGGCCATTCCGATATCCTCGGCCGCGAACCGCACCAGGCGCCGAGCGATATAACGCGGGTCCTCCCCGCCATGCAGCATGCGCGCGAACCAATACAACGCCGCATCGGGATCGGAACCGCGCAACGATTTATGCAGCGCCGAGATAAGGTTGTAATGTTCCTCCCGATCCTTGTCGTACAACGCCGCGCGCTTGGACAACAATTCCGACAACCCCGCCGGGTCCATCTCCCCTGTCCCAGCCGGCAGCGCCGCCAGCTGTTCGGCCATGTTCAGAATATACCGCCCGTCGCCATCGGCCATCGCCCGCAACGACAATCGGGCTTGTTCGTTCAACGGAAACGCATGGCCCAGTTCGGCTTCCGCGCGTTCCAGCAACAATTCCAGCGCCGCGTCGTCCAGCCGCCGCAACACCAGCACCTGACAGCGCGACAGCAGCGCCCCGTTCAGCGCGAAAGACGGATTTTCGGTGGTGGCGCCGACCAAAATAACCGTCCCGTCCTCCACCACCGGGAGAAACCCGTCCTGCTGGGCGCGATTGAACCGGTGGATTTCGTCGACGAACAGCAACGTCCCCTGGCCGGTGCGGCGGCGCTTCGTCGCTTCCTCGAACGCGCGCTTCAAATCCGCCACGCCGGAAAACACTGCCGATAACTGCGTGAAATGAAGACCGGAGCGCGCGGCCAACAACCGGGCGATGGTGGTTTTCCCGACGCCGGGCGGGCCCCACAGGATCAGCGAGGCCAACGATCCCCGCGCCAGCATCCGCGTTAGCGTGCCCTCGGGCCCCAGCAGATGATCCTGCCCAACCACTTCCTCCAGCACGCGCGGCCGCAACCGGTCCGCGAGCGGCCGGGCCGCGCGGGCTTCCGGGGTTTCCACCGTTTCCGGCGGGCCGAACAGGTCGGGGGAGGCCGCGCTCAAAACCCCGCGACACCTTTCGCCGCCGCCACGTAACGGTCCGCGTCCTCCGGCAACAGCAGCCGGTCGGCCACCAGCGCCCGCGCCGCCGCCGCGACCTTGGCGGCGTAACGGGCTGGGGTGCCATAGCGTTCGGTCAACGAAAGCCGCGGATCGCCATAGGCTTTGTCGCGCGGGAACGGCAGGAAGCTGCCGTCGCGATCGCACATTTCGCCGGACAGGGCAGGGGCCTTGTAAAGATTGAACCCGGTGTGAGTCCCCAACGGCACCGCCACATCCGGCAATTTCAGCCCCGCGCGCGTGTTACCATCGGCATCCACGGCGGGCACCAACGGCACGTAAGGCGACTTCACCGCGGCCGGATGCACCCAATCCCCCACCGGATCGACCCCATTCGGCCCCTTCGCCACCGCGAACGCCGGCAGAGGCGGAAACCGCAAGCGAGCGGCAGGGACCAGCGTGCCATCCGCGATGACCGGGATGCGACTGGCCGGCGCCGGCCGCCCGGTCGCGATCCAATCGTCCAACGCCACCAGCAACGCGCGTATCGCGGGATAGGGGTCGTGCGGGTTACGGAGGTTCACGCAAGGGCCGGGCGCGGCGGTGGAACCGTAACGGCCCGTATGTTGCGAACCGGAGATCAAAAACAGCCGCGTCGTCGCCGGCAGCGGCAGATCGTAACGCCCGGTCGGGTCGGTGCCCAACAGCGCGGCGCCCTTCTGCCAGTATTCGGCGTCGGTGTTGGTCTCGATCAGCAGTGGGTCGAAACGATCCCCACGCAACAACGCTCCGGATTTGCCAGTGACAGGATCGCGGGCGCTGGCCGAGGAGAACGGAAACGCGTTCTCCGGCATCGCATGGTCCTCATGCTGTGTGCGAGTCCGGAACGGCTGCGCGAACGGCGCATTCAAAAACACCCCGCCGATCCCCGAGATATGCGACAGTGCCCCGTCGAAAACCTTGCGGCCGTTTTCATCCCGATTGAATCCGAACTTAACGAAATCGCGAATGAACCGTCCGCTTTGGGAAATCCCGAACATCGTCGCGGCCGAAATACGCCGCCCGCCGGTCCGGTCCGCCTTCAAATACGCCGCGACATCCCGCTGCGCCGCGAACCCGATCCCATCCACCCAGGGCGCCTTCGCTCGGTAGGTCAGCTCGTAAATCGACCCGAAAGCCGGCACCGCGCCCTCCGGCCGCAGCACGACGGTGCGATCGTCCTGGAACGCCCATTGCGCCGAAGGCACGACCTCCGGCGCATCCGCCTGCTTCGCTCGTCGCGTCAGCACCGCGCCCGTCTGGTCCTGGGAGGCAGCGGCGTAACTCAGCCGGAACCGCGTCATCGGCGCCCCGCGCGTGCCGGGGACGAATTCGTCCCGAATCTCCTGCTCCACATCCGCCAGCGCCGGCACCCGCATTGTCATGCCATGATTGCCGGTCGGCGCATCGGCATCCCACCCCGCCCAAGCCAGCGTATAGCCGCGCCGGAACAGAAACCCGTCCCCCGCATGCGCGATCGTCGCCGGATCGTTCGTATCGTCCTTCGGTTCGGTGAAATTCAACCGCCCGGTCATCAGCTTGTTGCCGCGATTGAGGACGTCGAACAGCAGATGGTGGTTCCCCTTGGCCGGATCGGCGGGGCGCAGGAGAAAAATATCGGTCTCGTATTCCACCTTCCCCGCGGCGTTGCGCGGCGCCTTGCTCAGCCCCCAAATGCCGGCATTGCGCGGATCGGTAGGGTCCAATTCCCCCTTGGCGACCCCGATCACACGTTCGTATGCACCCGAGGCGCCGAACGCCTGCCCCCCCGCGAACGGCTCCACCCGGTCGATCCGCACGCCGGTCACCCGAGCGGCCGCCGAGGTGGCGAAGACAAGCGCGGTCAGCAGTGTCAGGATGGGTTTCATGCTATGTCCTCGGCGGGAGTCTGTCTCGGGTTCTATACCGAAACCGGGGCCGAGGGCACCCCGTCCGCGCCCCTTCCGCTGCTACGGGTTCATGCGATAGTTTGACGCCATGCCGACCGAACACCGCGACCTCCCTGGCGCGCCATGCGCTCCGCCGAAGAGGGGACCGCACATGAAGCTGCCATTCGATGTCGGAATCGCGGCTGGCTATAAAAGCACACCGCAAAAAATCCGGGTAATGACAGAAGACTGGCTCGCCACACAGGCCTATTGCCCCAGCTGCGGCCATGGTGGAATGTCGCAATATGCCAACAACCGGCCGGTCGCGGATTTTTTCTGTCCGGAGTGCCGGGAAGAATACGAACTCAAGGGGCACGGTCAGCGGCTTGGTTCGAGGATCGTCGATGGATCGTACCGAACCATGTTGGAGCGCCTCCAATCCTCGACCAACCCGAACCTGTTCCTTCTTGGATACGATGTCGAACGGCTGACGGTCCGCAGCATGTTGGTCATACCGAAGCATTTTTTCACCGTCGATATTATCGAGGCACGCAAGCCATTAGGCCCGGCCGCGCGAAGGGCCGGTTGGATCGGTTGCAATATTCGGCTGGACGGCATTCCCGTGGCCGGCAGGATCGCCTTGATCCGCGACGGGCATGTCGAGCCGGCGAGCAGAGTGACGGCGCAATGGCGAAAATCCCTGTTCCTGCGCGAACAGGTGGACCTCTCGGCTAGAAAATGGCTGCTATCGGTTATGAAGTGCATTGATCGCGTGCAGCGCAAGACATTCACGCTCGCCGACATCTATCGGTTCGAAGAAGAGTTGGCGAAGGAATATCCAGGCAACCGCCACGTCAGGCCGAAAATACGCCAGCAATTGCAATTCCTACGGGATAGAGGGTACCTCCTGTTCCGAGGAGGCGGCATCTACGAACTGACCGATAATTCGGGTCGCGACGGGCCTCTGGACGGCGGCGCCTTTTGAAACAATGCTCCCCCGCCGCCCCACCAAGGAGACGACCATGACCCAAGACCCAGCCTTCGCCCTGGCCGAACACGTCTGCCGCACCGGATTCGCCGACCTGCCCGCCAGCACCGTCGAATCCGCCCGCCGCGACATCCTCGACACATTCGGCTGCATGCTCGGCGGCAGCGGCTCCCCGGGGATCGACGAGCTCTGCACCGTCATCGCCCATTGGGGCGGCCGCGAGGAATCCCGAGTCCTGCTGCGCGGCATGAATCTCCCCGCCCCGCAGGCGGCGCTGCTGAACGCCAGCATGGGCCACGCGCTGGATTTCGACGACACGCTGGACACCGGCGGCTCCATCCATCCCGGCGTCTCCGTCCTCGGTTCCGTCCTGGCGGCGGCCGACATGCTCAACGGCATCGCCGGCAAAGACATGCTGCTGGCCGTGGCGCTCGGGTTGGACGTGTCGTGCCGGATCGCCTTCGCCTCCACCGTCGACAGGGGCTGGCACCGCACCGCCATGATCGGCGTTTTCGGCGCCACCGCCGCCGTCGGCAAGCTGCTGGGCCTGGACAGCGAGCAGATGCGCCATGCCTTCGGCATCGCCTACAGCCATGCCGCCGGCAACCGCCAGTGCATCCTGGACGGCGCCCTGACCAAGCGCATGCAGGCCGGCCAGGCCGCGAGCGCCGGCGTGTTCTCGGCCGTGCTCGCCAAAACCGGCTTCACCGGCGCGCACAACATCTTCAACGGCAAGTTCGGATTTCTGGAGCTGTATCAGCCGAACGGCCACGACGCGTCGCTGTTGACCGAAGACCTCGGCGCGAAATTCCAGGGCGAGGAACTCAGCTACAAACCCTACCCCTGCGGCCGCCCGCTGCACTCCGCCATCGACGCCGCCATGGCCGCCCGCGCTGCCCTGGGGATCGAACGGGCGGAGGAGATCGAGTCCGTGACGATCGAAACCCCGGTGTTCGAGGACACGCCCGCCAAGCGCCGCCCCACCCAGGTCGTGGAGGCCCAATTCGCGCTACCCTTCCTGGTCGCGACGGCCCTGGTGCACGGTAAGGTCGGCATCGCTGAAGTGGACGGCCTCGGCAACGACGCCGTCCTGGCGCTGTCCGACCGCGTCGTGGGAACCACCGGCAAGCTCGCCATCGCGGTGCGCCGCACCGACGGCCGGTCCGTCCGGATCGAGGCCACCAGCCCGGTCGGTTCCCCGCAAAAGCCGCTGTCCACGGCACAATTCGCCGCCAAATTCCGCGACTGCGCCGCCAATGCCATTAGGCCGCTGGCGCCGGCCGACGTCGATGCGACTCTGGCCGATATCGCGGGATTGGAGGCGCTGCCGGACGTGCGGTTGCTGCTGGGGCGGTTCGCGGGATGATATGGTGGACAATTCCACGCGTACTCCCCAATCTCGGAGCCGGACGCATCCAGGCGGCCCGCTCTGATGACAGTGGATGAGGAACACAGATCATGACTTCCCCTCGCCGAACCCCGCCACGGATTGAGCGCATCAGGGTGAAAAATTTTCGTGCTCTGCGTGACGTGGAGTTTAGAGATATCACCTCGTTATCGGTTTTGCTCGGCCCAAACGGTAGCGGGAAATCGACATTTTTCGACGTTTTTGCCTTCCTCGCGGAATGCTTTACCGATGGGTTGCGCCGTGCGGTCGGAAGCCGCGGCGACGGCAGTTTGCGCGATCTTCGTTCCCGCAACACTATTGGCCCTATCGGCATCGAGTTGACCTATCGGGAAGGCTTTACGCACCCTCAACATAAGCCACCATCTATTACTTATCATATTGAAATAGACGAGGAATCCAAAGGCCGGCCCATCGTGGCACGGGAGTGGATGCATTGGAAACGACGCAGCTATGGTGCGCCATTTCGCTTTCTCGACTACGCTTCCGGAATTGGGTCGGTCATAACCGGCGACATGCCGGAAGACCGAGACACCAGGACCGACAGGGCGCTCACCGGTGCCGACGTACTCGCTGTTTCGACATTGGGGCAACTTGCCGAGAACCCGCGAATAAAGGCGCTTCGCGATTTTGTCACCGGTTGGCACCTGTCTCACCTGTCGGCGAAAGAAATGCGCCAAATACCGACGGCGGGTCCCCAAGAACATCTGTCGCGATCCGGTGATAATCTGGTCAATGTAATACAATATATTCAAGAAAATGCTCCAGCGCGTCTCGAAACCATTTTCGAATCGTTGCGGCGGCGGGTCCCTCAAATCGAACGTGTCGATCCAACGACGCTTCCGAGCGGCCATCTGCTGTTAATGATCAAGGATGCGCCGTTCTCCGACGCCGTCCAGGCCAGGTATGCTTCGGATGGCACTATGAAGCTTCTGGCCTATCTCGTGCAACTGCACGATCCTGCTCCTCCGCCGCTCATTGGCATCGAAGAGCCGGAAAATTTCCTGCATCCCAAGCTCCTGCGCGAACTGGCGGAAGAGTGCGATCAAGCGGCATCCGCCACCCAATTGGTCGTCACGACGCATTCGCCGTTTTTTATCGATGCGCTAAATCCTAAACAGGTATGGGCTATGCGGCGCGACGGGAACGGGTACACGACCGCCAAACGGTTGTTCGATATGGAGAATGTTTTGCCAATGCTCAACGCCGGGGCAACTTTGGGCCAATTGTGGATGGAAAATTATTTGGAGTTCGGTAATCCATGAGCGATTCACAGGCCGTGAAGCTCTTTGTCCATGTGGAAGAACCGTCCATGAAGGAGGCAATGGAGATACTCCTTCCCCGGCTGTTGCGTGACCGTCAGGCCAATTTCCGCGTTATCGACCATGGGTCCAAACAAGCGTTGCTAACAAATCTTCCGGCGCGGCTGCGCGGCTACGCCCAATGGCCCGACCCACGTATTCGCATCCTGGTGACAATCGACAGGGACGATGACGACTGTACCGCGTTGAAGGCGCGTTTGGAGCATTTGGCACAGGCAGCCGGCCTGCCATCGAAGTCCACACCTGGGCCTGATGGCCGGTTTCGTGTCGTGAACCGGATCGTGATCGAAGAACTGGAGTCATGGTTCCTTGGGGATATTTCGGCATTACGTTCCGCATATCCTCGGGTTCCCGCAACCCTCGGTCATCGCAAGACGTACCGCGACCCAGATGCCATCAAGGGTGGAACGTGGGAGGCACTGCATCGCGTCCTGAAAGCCAGCGGTCATTACGCCGCATCCGGCCATTTGCCGAAAATCGACGTCGCGCGACGGGTTACTCGGTATATGCTGCCTGAGCGGAACAAGTCGCGAAGCTTCCAAGCCTTTGTTGGCGGCCTGGAAGCCCTGCTTTCATAACCTGATTCAACGCAGCCGCACCCCCGGATCCATGCCCATATAGGCCCGCCCACCCTGCGGGTACCACTCCGGCCCCACGGTCTGCGACTGCCCAACCACCTGCGCGTCCCGCCAGCACTCGGCCAGCCGGGTCTCCCGCTTGAACGACGTGCTGCCACCGTAACGGTAAACCAAATCCAACGCCTCCCGCGCGCAATCCGCCGCGTGCACGGCCGCGAGCCGGGTCCGCGCCCGCTGCATCAGCGTCGTTTCCCCACCGGAGGCGACGGTGTTCCACAACTCCGCCACCATCGACCGCCGGTACACCTGCCCCGCCGACAGGATCGCGTCCGCCCGGCCGACGGCGTCCTGCACCTGCGGGTTCTCGCACAGCATGCCGCTGCGGCCGCGCGGGGTCTTCTCCACCGCCAGTCCGATCAGCGCGTCGATGGCGGCGCGCGTAATCCCCGTGATCACCGAACTATGGTGCGGCCCGATCCACGCCCCGGCCGGCAGAGCATAAGACACGCCCGGCCAACGGGACCATTGGTTGTCCAAAGGCGCCCCGGCATGGGTCATCGTCCGGCGTTCCGGCAGGAACATATCGGTGACCGTCCAGTCGAAGCTGCCGGTGCCGCGCATGCCGGTCACATCCCAGGTGCCGGGGATGACGGTCACCTCATCGCGGCGGAACACCCCACGCCAGTAGGTGCCGCCGTCCTCCGACGACCGTGTGCGCAGCCCCTCGCCGTCCTGGATCTGGAAGCTGGCGAGCATCCACCCGGCCTCCTGACACCCGCTCCCAAAGCTCCAACGCCCGGTGACGCGGTAGCCGCCCGGCACCGGAACCCCGATGCCGCCGCCCTGGATCGCGGTGCCGGCGACGACCGTCCCTTTCCCGCTCCCATAGATTTCATGCACCCCGTCGTCCGGCAACCCGAGCGTGATGAGCTGGATGACGCCGTTGTTGACCAAGTTCCAGCCGACGGAGCCAAGCCCTTCCGCCATTAACTCCACAACTCGCAGAAACGTCGGTGTATCCGTCTGCAACCCGCCGAGCACCCGCGGAATCGTCATGCGGTAAAACCCGGCCTCCGTCAGTTGGGCCACCAACGCCGGCGGAAACCGCTGCTCCGTTTCCAGCGCATCGCGAAACTGCCGAAGCGAGGGCCGCATGGCGGCGGCGGCGCGGGTCAGGGGCTGGTCGTCGATATCCGCCGCCAGCGCGGTATTTTCTGTTATGATATCCATCGTTTCCTCTCTTTTCCCCGCGCTATCGCATCCGCGATCCCGGGTCCATGCCCATGAAGGCACGCCCGCCCATGGGGTACCATTCCGGCGCGATCGTCACGGTCTGACCGACGACATGCAGGTCTCGCCAGCACTCTGCCAAACGGCTGTCCCGCTTGAACGACGTGCTGCCGCCGTGCCGGTAGGCCATGTCCATCGCCTCCCGCGCGCAATCGGCGGCATAGGTGGATGCCAGACGGCACCGCGCCCGTTGGACCAGTGTGGTTTGGCCGCCCCCCGCGATCGTATTCCAAAGCTCGGCGATCATGGCCGCGCGATACACCCGGCCCGCGTTCAAGATCGCGTCCGCCCGCCCGACGGCATCCTGTACTTGCGGGTTCTCGCACAGCATCCCGGTGCGCCCGCGCGGGGTTTTCTCCACCGCCAGCGCGATCAATGCTTCGATCCCGGCCCGGGCGATTCCCGTAATCACCGAGCTGTGGTGCGGCCCGACCCAGCATTGCGCCGGAAGCTGATACGTAAGGCCCGGCCATTTCGACCACTGATTGTCCAGCGGCGCCCCGGCATGGATCATCGAGCGGTGCTCGGGCAGGAACACATCGTCCACCGTCCAGTCGAAACTGCCGGTGCCGCGCATGCCCGCGACATCCCAACTGTCGGCGACGATGGTGGTCTCGTGCTTGGGGAACACGCCGCGCCAGAACATGCCGCCATCGTCCCGCCGCCGCGGCTTCCCGTCGTCCAGAATTTGGAAACTGCCGAGCATCCAGGTCGATTCCTGGCACCCCGAGCCGAAGGACCACCGGCCGGTGACACGATAACCACCCGGCACCGGCACTGCCGTCCCGCCGCCCTGCACCGCGGTACCGGCGATCACGGACGGTCCCTTGCCGTGCACCTCCTGCACCCCGTCGTCCGGCAGCCCGATCGTGACCAACTGCCCGATGCCGTTGTTCGCAATATTCCAGCCGACGGAACCCAACCCCTGCGCCATGACCTCGACTACACGCTGATATGTCAGCGGATCGGCCTCGAGTCCGCCGAGGGCGCGCGGAATGACCATCCGGTAGAACCCGGCGTCGTGCATCAGCCCAACGAGTTCATCCGGCAGCCGCTGGTCGCGCTCGATCGCCTCCTTATACGTTCGGAGTTTCGGCCGCAGGGCCTGAGCCGCCTGCACGACTGGCTGTGCATCGATGTCGGCGGGCAGACGGGCGGTGTCGGCGATAGCGTCCATTTATTCCCCCTTTGGCACCTACCGGGAAGGTTGCGCCGATGAGAGATGGACGGCAAGTGTGTGCGGCGGGGTGCCAGAGCAATCGCTTGAACGCCGTCATTCGCCCCATCCGTCATCCCAGGGCTTGTCCCTACCGGATTCACACATCCCGCGAACGAATTCCCGATCGTCTGCGCGGCGCGCGCGTCCCGGAAAAATCCGCATGGACGTGCCGGTGGC
>CAITUP010000087.1 GCA_903895595.1 uncultured Acetobacteraceae bacterium
AGGTGCGCGACGTTTTAGCGGGACCCTGAAGCGCGAGCACAAGCTCGATCAGTTCTTCCCGGCTCAGGCGCTGCAAATCAATGCGATCCATGCCCCATGGATTCAGAGATTGGAGTCCATGGCAAGGGGGTGGGTAATTACCTTGTGGTAAACCGATGCCTGTCGATTAGGGGATATTGGCTCACGAAACTGTGAAGGGCATCACATAGATCCGCCGAGCGAGGTCTTTTTATGTCTAACCTCGTCCCCGAGCGGCCACGGCCGCGCGGCGCGCCATCGCCAGGACGATGTTGCGGCACAGCGCTTCATCCGGCCAGCCGGTGCGCTTGCACCCGCGCTCAGCCTCCGTCAGGCCCGCCAGAGCCGCCGTCAGGGCCGGGGCCGGCCAGAGCGTCAAAGATCGGGTGAACGCGCCGGTCCGCCGGTAGAAGATCGGGGGCCGCACCGTCTTGGTGGCATCGGCCGCGGTTAGGCCCTGCTCGTCCATCGCCAAGCGGGCGCGATGGAGTTTCTGGATGTGCGACAGGCTGACCCGCAGCACCTGCACCGGCGCCGCGCCCTCGGCCATCGCCACCTCCAGCGCTCGGTCGGCCGTCCCGACGTCCCCGGTCGTGGCCGCGAACAAGGCGTCGTCCAGCGACAGGCCGGCCAAATCGCCGACGCAAGCCATGGCCGCGTCCAGATCGATCCGCCCGTTCGGCCCCACATACAATGCCAGCTTTTCAAGCTCGGCCCGCGTCGAGGCTCGGTCGGCGCCCAACTGCGCGGTCAGCCAGGACAGGGCGTCGGGGTCGACGCGCGCGCCGGCGGCCGTCAGGGTGCCGCGGATGGTGGTTTCCAAGGCGCGGCCTTCCTCGGGATAGCAGCCGATGGCGGTGCCGTCCGGGGCATCTTCCAGGGCGGTGCGCAGCCGGGACCGCGCGGCGATGCCGGGGGCTTCGAGCACGATCAACGCCGGCGCCTTGCTCTTCAGGACGGTGCGTACCGCGTCCGTCGCGGCATCGGTGGCGTCGCGCACCCGCACGACCCGACGTCCGCCGGTCAATGGCAACGACGCTGCCTCATCCGGCAGCGCGCCGATATCCTCGCGTGCGAGTTCGGCCACCAGGAACGGGTCGTCGAGGGAGCCGGCGATAGCCCGCACCAGCATTTCCGCGCGGTCGCGGATCATGCCGGCGTCGTCGCCGTAGAGGAGCACCACCCGGCAGGTGCCGGGGTCCCGCAAAAATCCCGCGACCTGAACGGCGGCCAGTTTCACGGCGTTAGCCCGGGGTCGCGTTGCCGCGGGCGCGGAACCAGGTGGCGAGCTGCAGAGTTATTTGGTCGGCCGTGCTCTCGGCGATGCGCCTTTGCATGGCCTCGTTTTCCATGATGGCGGCGGCGAACTGTCCGCTGAAAACGTTGTATCCATCGACCACCCGGGCGCTGCCGAAAGTGAGTTTCGCGGCAGACGGATCGCGTGCCAGGAGTTGCCAGTTCGCGATCCCGATCAGACGCACGCGGGATGCGTTGTTGTCGGTCTGGACGTTCACCGATTCGCCCGTGATATAGAAAGTCGTGACCAAACGGTAGCGATGGGACCCGCCGCCGTCGCTCGCGAAGTGATCCTGCAGGGCTTGGCGCAGCAATTGGCCGGGCCGGTCGGGAATGATGGCGACGTCGATCGAGGCCAGTTCGCGCTCCGCCACCCCGGGTTTGCCCGACGCGGTGGGCATGTAGACCGGCTGAAAGCCGCAGCCCGCCAGCGCGGTGCCGGTCAGACCCAGCGTGAGGAGCGCGCGGCGGTTCATCCCGATATCACGAAGTTGACGATGCGATTGGGGACATGGATGCGCTTGACGATCCGCTTGCCCTCCAGCGCGCGGGCGACGTTTGGTTCCGCCTCGGCTGCGGCGATCACGCTGTCGGCCGGCGCGTTGGGCGGGACTTCCACCGATCCGCGCAGCTTGCCCATGACCTGAACCGCGATTTTGACGCTCTCGGCGATCAGTAGGGCGGGTTCGGCCTCCGGCCACGGCAGATCGGCGACCAAGGTGCCGGCGGCGGGGTGCAGCAGTGCGTAGATCTCTTCGGCCAGATGCGGCATCGCGGGGGCGCACAGGCGCGCCATCGCTTCAATCGCTTCCCGCCGAGCCCAGCCGAGGCCGGGTTCGTCGGCCGCGCGTTCGGCGTCGGTGACGGCGTTGGCGAGTTCGTACATGCGCGCGACGGCGACGTTGAACGCAAAGCCTTCCCAGGCCTCGGTCACCGCCGCGATGGCCTTATGCGTGGCGCGGCGCAGGGTCCGGCCGGCTGCACCGAAATCTGCCGGCTTGTCGCTGGCGGCGGGCAGGTTTTCGGCCAGACGGAAAATGCGCTGGGTGAAGCGGAAGGCGCCGGCGGCGCCGGATTCCGTCCATTCCATGTCCCGTTCCGGCGGATTGTCGGACAGGATGAACCAGCGCGCGGTGTCGGCGCCGTAGCGGGCGATGATTTCGCCGGGGTCGATGGTGTTGCGCTTGGACTTGCTCATCGCCTCGATGCGCCCGACCGTAACCGGGGCACCGGTTTCCTTGTGTATGGCGGTGCCGTCGGGGCGTTTTTCGATTTCCTCGGGATACAGCCAGGTGCCTTCGGCGGATTTGTAGGATTCGTGGTTCACCATGCCCTGCGTGAACAGGCCGGCGAACGGCTCATCCACCGCGATATGCCCGGTTTCCTTCATCGCGCGGGTGAAGAAGCGGGAATACAGCAGGTGCAAAATCGCGTGCTCGATGCCGCCAATATACTGATCGACCGGCATCCAATGATCGACGGCGGCGCGCGCCGTCGGCTGCGTGGTGTCGGAGGCGCAACAGTACCGCGCGAAATACCAGGAGCTGTCGACGAACGTGTCGAACGTGTCGGTTTCCCGCCGAGCGGGTTTGCCGCAGGACGGGCAGGCGACATGCTTCCAGGTGGGGTGATGGTCCAGCGGGTTGCCAGGGCGGTCGAAGGTGACGTCTTCCGGCAGTTTCACCGGCAGTTCGCTGTCGGGGACCGGGACGGCGCCGCAGGAATCGCAGTGGACGATGGGGATGGGGCAGCCCCAGTAGCGCTGGCGGGACACGCCCCAGTCGCGCAGGCGCCAGTTGGTGACGCCCTCGCCCTGGTTCTGCTTTGCCAGCGCGTCGATCGCGCCGCGCTTGGCGGCATCGACTTCCAGCCCGTCCAGGAAGCCGGAGTTATAGGCGGTGCCGGGGCCGGTGTAGGCTTCCTTGCCGACGGCGAAGGTTTTTGCGTCCGCGCCCGGCGGCAATACCACAGGCGTGACGTCCAGTTGATATTTCCGAGCGAAATCCAGGTCGCGCTGGTCGTGCGCCGGGCAGCCGAAGATGGCGCCGGTGCCGTATTCCATCAGCACGAAATTGGCGATCCAGACCGGGTAGGTGGCGCCTTCGATAAACGGATGCTTCACCCGCAGGCCAGTGTCGTAGCCCAGCTTCTCGCCGGTTTCGATCACGGCTTCCGAGGTGCCTTTGCTGCGGCATTCGGCCACGAACGCCGCCGCCTTGGGGTCCGTGGCGCTGACCTGCGCCGCCAGGGGGTGTTCCGGCGCGATGGCCAGGAACGACATGCCGTACAGCGTGTCGGGGCGGGTGGTGTAAACCTCGACCGATTCGGCACTTTCGGCCAGATCGAAGCGCAGACGGGCACCCTCGGACCGGCCGATCCAGTTGGCTTGCATCAGGCGGACGCGTTCGGGCCAGCGGTCCAGCGTGTCCAGCGCCGCCAGCAGATCGGGGGCGAACTTGGTGATGCTGAAGAACCACTGGCTGAGCTGCTTCTTCTCCACCAGCGCGCCGGAGCGCCAGCCGCGGCCGTCGATCACCTGCTCGTTCGCCAGCACCGTGCCGTCCACCGGATCCCAATTGACCCAGCTCTCCTTACGCTCGACGAGGCCTTTCGCCAGGAAATCGAGGAACAGCTTCTGCTGATGGCGGTAGTATTCCGGCTGGCAGGTCGCGAACTCCCGCTCCCAATCCAGCGACAGCCCCATGCGTTTGAGCTCGGTGCGCATGGCGGCGATATTGTCGTAGGTCCATTTGGCCGGGTGCACGCCGCGTTCGCGCGCCGCGTTTTCCGCCGGCAGGCCGAACGCGTCCCAGCCCATCGGGTGCAGGACGGAGTGCCCGCGCGCCCGCTTGTAGCGCGCCACCACGTCGCCGAGCGTGTAGTTCCGCACGTGCCCCATGTGGATCTTCCCGGAGGGGTAAGGGAACATCTCCAGCACGTAGTATTTCGGCTTGCCGTCCGTGGGCACGTCGTCCACGTGAAAGCAGCCTCGGTCGGCCCAGGCCTGCTGCCACTTCGGTTCGGCAGCCCGGAAATCGTAACGCGGCCCTTCGGCCGCTGGGGTCGCGGTGTCGCTCATGGTGGGAGTTATCGCGGGGGAGGGGGCGGCGTGCAAGGGTGGGGGGCTTCCTCGTTCGTCCAGGCCGAAGCCCTTACTTCAACATCCCCGCCAAAATCGCCAGCAGCAGCAGCGCCACGATGTTGGCGATCTTGATCATCGGGTTCACCGCCGGGCCGGCGGTGTCTTTGTAGGGGTCGCCCACGGTATCGCCGGTCACCGCCGCTTTGTGCGCGTCGGAGCCTTTGCCGCCATGGTTGCCTTCTTCGATGTACTTCTTCGCATTATCCCAAGCGCCACCGTCGGAGGTCATGGAGATCGCGACGAACAGCCCCGTCGCGATCATGGCCATCAGCATGGCACCGAGGACAAAGCGCCGGTTATTGGTAAGGAGTCACTACCGCTGACGCAGAGAAGGGCAACGGCGATTTGCTATTTACCTACTAGGCCAAACCACAGGACTATCGTTCCCAACATTGGCGCAATTGTCATTCTGCGCATCGCAGATCGCAACTTTCGTAATCGCGCCGGCCGCGTGGGCGGATCCAACAGCATTTTGGCCAACCAAGGCGAC
>CAITUP010000088.1 GCA_903895595.1 uncultured Acetobacteraceae bacterium
GGCTAGGCCCGACCATGACGGAACGTATCGGAAATCCGCCATATGCGATCCCCCTGTGTGTGAACCTGGTAGGGCTTGTCCCCGGGACCAATCCGGGCAGAAAATCGCGAATTTGTGCCCGTATTGGTCCTCTGCACGAGGCCGAGGATGCCGGATTGGATCGGCCAATTCCCCCATACAGTGTTCCGGGGACCTTCACGCGATTGCGCTGGGTCCTGGGCCTTTGGCATGGTGTGTGCTTGCGTCAGGGGGCACCGTGCGACTGCCATAAGGATTCCACCGATGAACCGTGCCGAACTGACCGAGAAAATCCTCGATATCAAACGCGAGAAGAACTGGAGCTGGAAGCATATTACCGACTCCATCGGCGGTATGTCGCCGGTGCTGGTGGTCGGTGCGCTGCTGGGACAGATGAAGTTGGTACGGCCTCTGGCGGCCAAGGCGGCGGCGCTGTTCGAACTGTCCGCGACCGAGGAGCGGATGCTGAACGAGGTCCCGATGCGCGGCACGGCGATGCCGCCGACGGACCCGCTGATCTACCGGTTTTTCGAGCTGGTGATGGTGAACGGTCCAGCCTGGAAGGCGTTGATCGAGGAGGAATTCGGCGACGGGATCATGTCGGCGATCGATTTCGACATGGCGTTCGAACGGGAGCCCAACCCTCGGGGGGATCGGGTGCGGATCACGATGTCCGGGAAGTTTCTGCCGTACCGGTATTACGGGGCCGAGCAGGGGATTCCGGAGTACGGGTATAAGGAGGAGCCGGAGTAGCGCGGTTTTACCCCCGTCATGGTCGGGCCTGACCCGACCATCTCCTGCGACCGGAGTGGCTGGAAATCCCGGTGTCGGATGGCGGTGCCCTATTGGCCTGAGATGGTCGGGTCAGGCCCGACCATGACGGGTGCTAGGTTGTTCGCTCGGGGTCGGGGAAGTCGCGGTACAGCGCGAAGGTCGCGTTCTGCACCAGGGAATTGACCCCGAAATGCATGCCTTCCACCGGTTCGGCGCGGGAGGCAACGCGGCCGAACGCGGCGTCCAATTGCGCGAGGTCGCGGACTTCGATCGCGATGTGGAACTCACCGATGGCCGATGGCCCGAGGCCGAGTTTGCGGCGGGTCAGACGCCAGGAAATTATGAGTTTTTCGTCCTGGAGATGCCCAAGGTAGGCGGCGATTTTTCGTTGAAAATCAAGGTCTCCGACGCCCGGCTTCAGGTCGCACCAGATGTTGTAGATGTTCATCGGTCATCTGCTCCGCAGGGTGCCGTTGGGGTCTCGGACGCCGCCGGTTTCCGGCAGATAGTCGGGACCGATGGGGACTTTGCCGTGGCCGCCGGGGATGTCCAGGACGTAGGTGGGCCAGGCGAGGCCGGTGACGCGGCCCCTTAATGATTCCAGCAGTTTGCGGCCTTCTTCGATGGGGACGTGGAAGCGCGCGGTGCCGGGGGCGGCGTCGAGTTGGTGCAGGTAATAGGGTTTTACCCGTGCGGCGAGCATGGCGCGGAACAGGGATTCAAGGGCTTGTGCGGTATCGTTGACTCCCCGCAGCAGGACGGATTGGCCGAGCAGCGGGATGCCTCGGCGGCGGAGACGGTCGAGGGCGGCGCGGGCGGCCGGGGAGAATTCCCGGGCGTGGTTGGCGTGGACGGCGATCCATAGCGGCGTGTCGGTTTCCAGGGCGTCGGCCAGCGCGTCGGTCACGCGATCCGGGTCGGCGACGGGGACTCTGCTGTGGATGCGCAGGGTTTGGATGTGCGGGATCGCGGACAGGCGGCGCAGGATGTCGGACAGGCGGCGCGCGGACAGCATCAGGGGGTCGCCGCCGGTGAGGATGACCTCGGTCACGGCGGGGTGTTCGGCGAACCAGGCGTAGGCGGCTTCCAGCTCCGCTTCCGTCAGCAGCCCGCCGGAGGGGCCGACATGCTCACGCCGGAAGCAGAACCGGCAATAAACCGGGCAAACCAGCAGCGGTTTCAGCAGCGCTCGGTCCGGGTAGCGGTGGACGACGCCTTTGACCGGGGACAGCGCGTCGTCGGCGATGGGGTCCAGGCTTTCGTATGGGGCGGTGATCAGTTCGGCGGGCGAGGGGACGAACTGGCGGCCGATCGGGTCGTCGGGGGTCTCGATCAGGGCTTGGATGGCGGGGGTGATGGCGACGGCGTAGCGGGCTTCGACCGCGGCGATGGCGTGCTGGTCGGCGGGGTCGATCAGGCCGGCATCGGCCAGCGACGCGGCGTCGCGCAACGTGGGGTAGGTGAGGGCGTCCATTAGCGGGTCGCGAAGATCGTGGTGCGATAGAGCAGCGAGAGTGGCGCGACGAAATCGATGCTGGAGAGTGTCAGCGTATCGCCGGGACCGAAGATTTGCGGTCCGTCCGGCCAGTTCCCGTCCGGGTGCCGGCGCAACAGTTCGGCCTCGATCCTTGTGCTGTGAACGACCGTTATTTCGCGAACGCTCGGGATGGTCGTGTAGGGCCAAACGTTGGCGCGCGTGGCTTTCGCGTTCGAGGGCGAGAGTATCTCCACCAGCAGGACAGGCTCCGGCAGCGCGTGGCCATCGGACGGCGGGGCGCAGGTCACGCCGATATCCGGTACACGGTAGTTCCGGCTGGCGCCTGTCTGGGGCACGATGCCCGGCTCCGTAATGGAACGGCACGGGCTGTCGCGCTCCAGCAAATGGTTACGCAGCAGAGCAGCGATTTCGTTCTGAATAGCCCCGTGCGTTTCGTTGCCGGGCGCCATGGCCAACGGCTCCCCGTCGATGAGTTGCCATGTGCGACCGCTTCTATCCTTCGGTTCCCAGGCGAGGAACTCGGTCAGGGTCATCGGTTCGGGGGGGCGTTTGCGGAGCGCGACCATGACAGCAGGTTAGCACGCATCGCCGGTTGGGGTAAGGATTGCATATGACTTTCCCCGTCTGGCACCCCGAAAGCCTCGCCGCACGCCTGCCGTTCCTGCGGCGGCGTGCCGAACTGACCACCGCCACCCGCCGGTTTTTCACGGATCGTGGCTATACCGAGGTGGAAACCCCCTACGGCGTTCGGGCGCCAGGGGAGGAAGTGCATCTGTCCGCCTTCCGCACCGAACGTGTCCACACCGACGGGCGGACGGAGCCGCTATGGCTCCACACCAGTCCGGAATTCGCGATGAAGCGGCTGCTGGTCGCCGGGGCCGGGCCGATCTTCCAGTTGGCGCGCGTCTGGCGGAACAATGAGGGCAGTGCCCGGCATGCACCCGAGTTCACCATGCTGGAATGGTATTTTCCGAGCGCCGACATGGACGCACTGATCGCGGAGACGACGGCGTTTCTGCGTGCGGTCTTGCCGCCGGTCGTGTCGTCGGCGGGCGTAACCACCGATCTGTCGCGGTTCGAACGGTTGACGGTGGCGGAGGCGTTCCAACGCTATGCCGGCGCCGACGTGCTGGGCACGGCGGGCGACGCGGCGGCTCTGGCGGCATCTTCAGGCGCTCGGCTGCGCGAGGGGGAAACCTGGGAAGACCTGTTCTTCCGCCTGCTGCTGGAGCGGATCGAGCCTCGGTTGGGCCGCGCGCACCCCACTTTCCTGACCCACTGGCCGGCGGCGCAGGCGGCCTTGGCTCGCCGGTGTCCGGACGATCCCCGCGTCGCCGAGCGGTTCGAGCTGTTCGTGGGCGGGATCGAGCTGGCGAATGCGTTCGTGGAACTGACCGATCCCGTGGAACAGCGTGCTCGGTTCATCGAGGACAGGACGCGGCGGCACGCGATGTACGGGGCGGATTGGCCGCTGGACGAGGATTTCCTGGCGGCATTGGAATACGGCATGCCGCCGTCCGCCGGGATCGCTTTGGGTTTCGACCGGCTGGCGATGCTGGCCTCGGGCGCCGACCGGATCGGGCAAGTGCTGTGGCTGCCGCCAACCGACTTGGCGTAGGGCGCGGAACGCGTCACACTGTGCGCCAACACCGTCGCACATCAGGAGGAAATCAAATGGGTTACAAAATCGCCGTTATGGGCACGGGCGCTGTCGGCGCCTACGCGGGCGCCCACATGGCTCGGGCCGGGGAGGACATCACCTTTATCGATCCGTGGCCCGAAAACGTGGAAACCATGAAGGCCAAGGGCCTCAAGGTCAGCCACATCCGCGAAGTGCCGGAATGGTCCACCCCCGTGCGTGCGCTGCACCTGACCGAGTTGCAGACGGCGGCGAAGGAAAAGCCGTTCGACATGGCGTTCGTTTGCATGAAGTCCTACGACACCGAATGGGCGACGACGATGATCGCTCAGTACCTGGCGCCGGCCGGTTTCGTTGTGTCGCTGCAGAATTGCATGAATGAAGAAACCATCGCCGGCGTCGTCGGCTGGGGCAAAGTCCTGGGCTGCATCGCGTCGTCCATCACCGTCGATCTGTGCGAACCCGGCCATGTCCGCCGCGCCGCGGGCAAGAGCGGCGATAAGCACACCGTGTTCCGCGCGGGCGAAGTGCACGGCCGTATTACGGACCGGCTGCAGGAAGTGACGCGGCTGGTGTCGCTGGCCGATTCCGCGTTGGCGACGTCCAACATCTGGGGTGAGCGCTGGTCCAAGCTGGTGACCAACGCAATGGCGAATGGCATGTCGGCCAGCACCGGTTTGGTCAGCAAGAACATCCTGACGAACGACGCGCTGCGGCGGTTCGGGGCCCGTCTGGGGTCGGAAGCCATCCGCGTCGGGCAGGCGTTGGGGTATCAGCTGGAAGAAGTCCACCACATCGACCCGGAAATCATCGCGCGCGCCGGCGAAGGCGATGCCGCGGCGACCAAGGAATACGACGAACACCGTCTGGCCGAGGTTCTGAAGGCCGGCGGCGGCGAGCATCGCCCGTCGATGGGCCAGGATATGGTCAAAGGCCGCCGCACGGAAATCGAGTTCCTGAACGGTCTGATCGTCCGCAAGGGCGAGGAGATCGGTCTGGCTACTCCGGCGAACGCGGCGCTGGTGGATATCGTGAAGCGGGTGGAGAAGGGCGAGCTGAAGGCCGATCCGAAGCATATTTTGGATCTGCGTTTGAACTAATACCAGCCGAACTTACCATTGACACATCGGCGTATGGTAACTCGTCATGGTCGGGCGTGACCCGACCATCTCCTGCGATTTTACGCACCATTGAAAAGGCGCGGTTTTTCGAACGGTGCCCCATTGGCCTGAGATGGTCGGGTCAAGCCCGACCATGACGGGAAACGCGGGAAACCGCATATGCGATCACCCTGGGAGCGCCGGTCCGGGGGACCGTCGGCACCCAACGCCGCCGCCGCGTTCACAGGCGATGGATCGCCGCCAGCACCCGATCCGGGGTCATGGGAAGATCCCGGACACGGACACCGAGCGCGTCGAACACGGCATTGGCGATCGCGGCGGCCGTTGGGCCGGCGGCGGCCTCGCCCACGCCGAGCGACGGTTGGTCCGGCCGGTCGATGACGATCGTCTCCACGGCGGGGGCCTCGCCGAAGCGCAGGATCGGATAGGTGTCCCAGGATCGCGACGCGATGCGGGTCCGGTCGAATTGCACCATTTCCTTCATCGCGAAGCTCATCGCCTGAACGACGCCGCCTTCCACCTGATTGGCGACGCCATCCGGATTGATCGCGCGGCCGCAATCGACGGCCGCGACGACCCGCACGACCCGGATCGTTTCCCCAGCTTCCACCTCGGCGACCACGGCCGCATAGCTGGCCTCGTTGCTGTAACGCGCGAACCCTATACCCATGCCGCGCGACCCGTCCCGCACCCGGCCCGCGTGCAGCCCGGCCCGATCGCGGGCCGCTTTTATCACCGCGATGGCTCGTGCGTCGGACAAATGCCGGAGCCTGAGTTCGACCGGATCGAGGCTCGCTGAATTGGCCAACTCGTCCATGAAACATTCGATCGCGAAGGTGTTCAGGAAGGCGCCGATGGCGCGCAATGTCCCGGTTCGGATGGGCAGCCGGTCCAGCACATGATGCACGACGCTTTGGTTGACGAAATTATAGAGCGGCAGAGCGTTGCGCTGACTGGCCGGTTTGCCGCCCGGCAGTGCATCGATGCCCGGCGGCTGCGCGAACGGCGGGTCGATGTGCCAGGCCGCCAGCAGCGACGGGCTGTCCTGCAGGCCCGGCCGGGCGATGTGGGGATTGCTCCACAGCTCATGCCGCCACGCCGCGATGCGCCCGGATTCGTCGGTGGCGCCTTCCATCGCGACCACCATGGCGGGTCCGTAGGGCGACCAGCTCAGATTGTCCTCGTGCGACCACTGTAGCCGGACGGGATGCCCCTCGACTTCCCGCGCCAACAGCACGGCGTCGAGGGCGGCATCGTCCGCGCCGTTGTGGCCGTAGCATCCCGCGCCCTGCACGTGATGGATGACGACCGCATCGGGCGCGATGCCGAGCGTCGCGGCGATATCTTTGCGGGTCGGGTGGATGGACTGGCTTTGGCTCCACACTTCGATCGTGCCATCCCGCGCGCGCGCGACCGCACAGGGCGGCCCGACCGACGCATGGGCCAGGAAGGGCCGCGAATAGACGGCCTGGACGGTCCCAGCGGAAGGATGGGTCATGTCGCCGGTCTCGCTCAACACCTGCGTGCGCGACGGCAGCGCGCGCAGATATTCCGGCATGGTCTCGACATCCGGCAGGTCCGCGGCTTCGCGCCACGTCACCGACTTGGCGAGCACCGCCGCGGCGGCGACCGCCTGTTCCTCCCGACCGGCGACGACGCCGATGAAGCGTCCATTGCGCACCACGGCACGCACACCGGGCATTGCCTGGGCCTTCGTGGCGTCGAACGTCTCGATCTCCGCGCGATAGGACGGCGGCCGGACAACCCGTCCATGCAACATGCCCGGCAGGTCGAGGTCGTGCACATAGACGCCCTTGCCCATGACCTTGTCCGGCAGATCCAGGCGCGGCAGCGGTTTGCCCACGAGCGTCAGTTGGTCCGGCCGCTTCGGGCTCGCCCGTCCGTCGGCCTCGCGCGTGAGATCGACGTCGTCGCGGAGTTCCCAATACGTCAGGCTCTCATTGCTCGCGCGCCGGGAAATGGTGCCATCGCGGACGGTGAGTTCGTCCAGGTTCGCGCCGAGCCGTTGGGCGGCGGCTTCCAGAAAGGCGAGACGGACCTCGGCGCAGGCCTGCCGCAAGGCACCGCCGCTTTGGGATGTCGAGGTGCTGCCGGCCGTGACGCCCTCATTCGGACTGCGAACGGTGTCGGCGGCGATCATGCGGATGCGCGCGTAATCGACATCCAGTTCTTCCGCCGCGATTTGCGCCAGCGCGGAGACGATGCCCTGGCCGATCTCGACCTTGCCGGTGCGCACGTCCAGCGTGCCGTTGGGACCGATCGCGACCCAGCGGTCGAGGCGGCGGTTGTTCGCGAGACTTGGGGGGAGAGTCATGCCATGCGCTCCCGGGTTTCGGCCATCTGTTGGCTCGCGCGCCGGATCGCGCGCCGAATGCGATCGTAGGCCCCGCAGCGGCAGAGATGGAGGTCCAGTTCAGTGGCGATTTCGGCGTCGGAGGGTGCCGGGTTCCGCTGCAGGAGCGCAACTGCCCCCATGATGAAGCCTGGGAGGCAGTAGCCGCACTGGCCCGCCTGTTCCTCGATGAAGGCCTGCTGCAACGGGTGCGGCGCGGCATCGCTGCCGATACCCTCGATCGTCGTGACGGTCTTGCCTTCGGCCGCCGCGAGCGGGGTGGAGCAGGACTGAACGGCATGCCCATCCAGCAGCACGGTGCAGCAGCCGCACACGCCCTCGCCGCAGCCGAACCGGTTCCCTTTCAGGTTCAAATCGTTGCGGAGAACGTAGATCAGTGGCGTGTCCGAGGTCGCCGCGACTTCATGCAGCATGCCATTGACAGTCAATCCGATGCTCTTGCTCAACGGTGGACACTCCCCGGCATTTCACGCACGTCGCACATTCCAGAAGACCGGAAACGATGCCGACACGATGTCGCGAATGTCGGACCGCATAGCGGCCGGCTGGAACATCTGGCCCACCGGCAGGAACGTTACGACCTCCAGCGCACGGGCCTGGACTTGGCGCGCGATCTGTTTCTGTGCCTCGACGGTCGGGGCGTCGAACCAGGCGTCGCGCAATTCCTCCAACCGCGCGTCGGTGGGCCAGCCGAACCAGGCTTTCGTGCCGGTCGCGCGCATCGGCAGATAGCTGCCGGGACCCGAGGCGGTGAAACCGCTGGCCATCGAGACGAACGCGCTCCAGCCGCCTTTATCCGGCGGACCCTGATTGGCGCGCTTTTGCGTCATCGAGCTCCAGTCCATGATCTGGTAATCCACGACCAGACCGGCGTTTTCGAACATCTGCCGAGCGATTTGGCTCATTTGCGCGTAGGCCGCCTGATCGCTGGGCGCCATCAGCACGACCGGCTCGCCCTTGTAACCCGCTTCGGCCAAAAGACGGCGGGCGAGGGCGGGGTCGCGTTTGGAGGTTAGGACTTCCAGACCCGCATCGTTCGCCATCGGCATCGTCGAGGTGAAATAACCCGTCGGATACTTGCCGTATTCGGCCTGCTCGCCAACGACGGATTCGATGAACGCCTTCTGGTCCAATACCGGCAGCAGCGCCCGCCGCACGCCCGGATTGTTGAACGGCGGTTGCAAGTGATTGAGCGCGAGGAAAAAGGTCACGCCGTTCGGATCGTTGACTTTGACGGTCACGCCCGGCGATTTCTTCAGCATGGGGCACAAGTCGATCATCGGTTGTTCGATCCAATCGACCTCCCCTTTTTGCAAGGCCGCGGCGGCGGTCGCGGGATCGGGCTGCACGATCCATTCGACCCGCTCGAAATTCGCGATTTTTCCGCCGGCGTAAACGGTCGGCCGACCTTGGCGCGGCATGTATTTGTCGAACCTTGCATAGGCCGCCCCGACACCGGCCACCCAGTCCTGGGGCAGAAAGCGATAGGGGCCGGAACCGGTCGGATCCTTGATCTGCTCCGACGCCGGCGTACTCGCAACCCGCTCGGGCATCATGAAACACTGCCGAGCGCCGAGACCGTAGAGCATCGGGCCGAACGGTTTTTTCAGGCGGATACGGAACGACCGATCGTCGATCACCGCGATCTCATCGGTCTGCGACAGGATTTTCTGGCCGAACGTGTCGCGCACGGCCCACCGCTGGACGGATTTAACGCAGTCGCGGGCGAGCACCTTTTCGCCGTCGTGGAACACCAGCCCGTCGCGTAAATGGAACGTCCAGGTCAGCTTGTCGTCGGACAGCTCGTAACCCGCGCACATCTGCGGCTGAATGTCGTGGTTTTCGTCGATCCCGAACAGCGTGTCGTAGACCATGTAGGAATGGATGTAGACGATGATCGACGACGTCCACACGGGATCGAGCGACATCAGGTTCGACTGCGGGATGTAGCGCAAGGGCCGCGTCCCGGCCGCGATGGCGGGCGCGGCCAGCAAGGGTGCTGAGGCGAGCAAGGTTCTGCGGCGCACGATTTTTCCTCCCGATGTTCGCGCTATTGGGCCACAACCGCCGCCGTATTGCCAGCCGTCATGCCGTGAGCGTGGGATCCGGCGCCACGCGCACCAAGGTCTTGCCGAAGTTTTCGCCGCGCAGCATCTCGGCGAAAGCGGTGGGGATCGCCTCGAAACCCTCGCGGATATATTCGCGGTAACGGACTTCGCCGGACGCGACCCAGGGGGCCATCTCGGCCAGGAACGTGTCGTGCCAGTCTGCCACGTATGCGCCGACCGACAGGTCCCGCACGCGCACGCCACGGGCTTCGGCGCGGCCGCGTTCCAGCGCTTTGGCATCCTCCCCGGAGGTATCGCCGTAATGCGCGATCATCCCGCAAATCGTCATCCGCGCGGCCGGATTGAACAGCGGCAGCACCGCGTCGAACACCGCCCCGCCGACATTCTCGAAATACAGGTCGATGCCGTCTGGGCAGGCAGATTTCAGATCCTGGGCGAAACTGGGCGACAAATGGGAGACGCAGGCGTCGAAGCCGAGCTCCTCCGTCACATAACGGCACTTCTCCTCGCGCCCGGCGATACCCACCACGCGGCAGCCCCGCAACCGCGCGATTTGGCCGGCGATCTGCCCCACGCCGCCGGACGCCGCCGATACGACCGCAGTTTCGCCGGGCTTCGGCTCGCATTGCAGGGCCATGCCGGCATAGGCGGTAAGGCCGAGCATGCCGAGAACGCCAACGGCGTGGCTGATTTTGCCCCGGGCCGGATCGAGCTTGCGGGGGACCATGTAGCTCGGCCGAGGGACGCCTTCCCCCATCAGGCCGTACTCGGCCCAGCCGTTGGTGTTGAAGACGAAATCACCTGGCGCGATTCCGTCGATCCGGCTTTCCAGGACCTGCGACACGGTGCGGGCGTGGCAGGGGGTGCCCTCCGGCTCCTCGCCGCGGCGCTTGTAGCCCCACTGATAGGGATCGAGGGAGACGTAGATCGTCCGCGTGAGCGCCTGTCCGGGGGCGGGTGCCGGGATCGGTGCTTCCTTCATCGCGAAGGTGGCGTCATCGGGCCAGGGCGGCGGCGGCCGTTTGATAAGCGTCCAGTAGCGTGTGTTCACGGTGCCCTCCCTTTAAGCGTTGGTGCTTTTTGGCATTCGCCGGGGGCGGCGTCCACCGCCGCGATCTGCGTCGAACAGGGCTATCGCATTTGACCTTTGGCGCCCCCGCTCGTCATGGTCGGGCGTGACCCGACCATGTCCTGCGATTTTACGCACCCTGGAAAAGCCGGGGTTTTTCGAACGGTGCCCCATTGGCGTGAGATGGTCGGGTCAGGCCCGACCATGACGGGAGGTGTCGGAAGTCCGCCATATGCGATCCCGCTGTCTCCTTCGAACAGGGTTCTTCATGGAGCCGATCACGATCGGCGTTCCGCTGCCATATTGTTGTCCTGTGGCGCCCGAACGCATGGCGCAATGGGCCTCCCTACCGCGATTTAGCGGGAAACATAGGGGGTACTGTTGCAATATCACAATGGATCGAAGATAAAATCGCGCTACCGTTCAGCCACCTTTTGCCACGGCGCCAGCCAGTCCGCGACGCGGCCCAACCCGCTGCTCGCCGCCAGCCCGATCCCCATGATCACGACCAGCAGCGACAATAAACGCGCCGTGGAGATATCCATCCCGGCCTCCTGCAACAGGCCGCCGATGCCGGTCAGGATGAACAGCTGCGCCAGCACGACCGACCGCACGGCGTGCACCAGCCCGATCCGGGCGCCGGCCAGCAGATAGGGGAACAGGGCCGGCAGCATGATCGTTCGGAACGCCTGCAAGCGGGAGGCTCCGAAGGACCGGCCGACGTCCAGCAGGCGGCGCTCGATCCGCACCGCGCCCTGGTAGGTCGTCAGCACCACGTACCAGACCGACGACAGCACCACGACCGCGACCACGAACCACCAGCCGGTGCCCAGCAGCAGGATCAGGATCGGCACGATGGCGGCGACGGATGTAACGACGAACAGGCTCATCCAGGGGTGGAGCAGGGCGTCTGCCAGCTTCGACCGGCCCATGATGGCGCCGAGAGGCATGCCGATGGCGCAGGATATGGCGAAGCCGACCAGCGCGGGGGCCAGGGATTGCCAGATCACGCGGAGTGTCTGGGCATCCCCGGCCAGCGCCCACATTTCCAGGGCCACCGACGATGGCGGGGCCAGCAGCGCGTCGCCCAGGGACCGTCCGGCGGCCTCCCAGGCCAACAGAAACAGGCTCAGGCCACTCAGGCGGAGCAGAAGAATCATGGACGTTCCCAGCGCAGCACGTGCCGCTCCAGCCACAGCAGGCCCTGTTGGATGGCAAGGCCGAGCAGGGCGACGGTAGCGACGATGGCCAGAATGCCGGCGGTGTTGAAGCGGGCGGCGCTGTCCAGCAGCAGTTTGCCAAGGTTCGCCGGCGACAGAAGCAACTCGGCTGTGATCACCCCCGCGACCGCTCGGACCAAACCGATGCGGATCGCGGTGAACAGGAAGGGCAGGCTGGCGGGGATCAGGACGGCGGCGACCATGCGCCAGCGGGGGGCGGAGAAGGATCGCGCCACGTCCAGCAGCTTCGGCGGGATCGCGGCGGCACCGGCGGAGGCGATGGTCAGCATCTCGAAGAAGCTCATGATCGCCACGATGGCGACGCGCGATTCGACGAACAGCCCGAACCAGACGACCAGAAAGGGGATGAAAGCGACCGGCGGGATCGCGTAGATGCCGGTCATCAGCGGATGCATCATCTCCCGCACCCACCAGACGCGGCCCATGGCAAAGCCGAGCGGCAGCGCGACGACGGCGGATAAAACGAATCCGGTGACGAGGGTGAGCAGCGATTGCGCGATCGCGCCGGGCAAAGCAGCCGTATGCAACAGATACCACCCGGCGGCAGAGGCCGGGGCGAACACGACGGGCGGGGTCGAACGGCCGACGACCTCCCACACCGCCAAACCGGCGGCGACCGAAAACAGCGGCAGGAGGCGGCGCAACGACATAAACCGACCGTGCCCGCCGCGTTCCCGCTCGGCAAGTCCCCGCACCCGAAAACTTCTATTGCCAAAGCTGAAAACTTACGGCACTGGCCGGCGACGATACAACACGGCGCACAGGTGCCGGAACGCAGGGATATACTCAATGTTAAAACATACATGCGCCGCGCTGCTGGCCAGCACCATTCTGGCGGGCAGCGCCTTCGCCGACACGGTGAAAATCGGTCTGTCCGGCCCGTTCTCGGGCGGCTCCGCCTCCATGGGCGTGTCGATGCGCGATGGCGCGAAGCTCGCGGTCGCCGAGATCAACAAGGCCGGCGGCATCATGGGCAAGCAGATCCAACTGGTCGAGCGCGACGACGAAGCCCGCAACGAGCTGGGCGTGCAAATCGCGCAAGAGCTGATCAACAAGGAACAGGTTGCCGCGACCCTCGGCTACATCAATACCGGTGTCGCACTGGCGTCGCAGCGTTTCTATCAGGAAGCGGAAATTCCGGTCATCAACAACGTCGCGACCGGCACGCTGATTGCCCGCCAGTTCCTGCCGCCGGACAACAAGGCGAACTACGTCTTCCGCACCTCGGCCAACGACGCCATCCAGTCGGCGATGATCGTGGATGAGGCGATTACCCGCCGCGGCTTCAAAGCGCCCGCCATCCTCGCGGATTCCACCAATTACGGTCAACTCGGGCGCGCCGATCTGGTGAAGGCACTGGAAGCCAAGGGCGTGAAAACGGTTGCCGAAGAAAAATTCAACATCGGCGACACCGACATGACCGCGCAGCTGCTGCGTGCCAAGCAGGCGAACGCGGACGTGATCCTGACCTACGGCATCGGGCCGGAGCTGGCGCAGATCGCCAACGGCATGGCCAAGCTGGGCTGGAAACTGCCGATGATCGGGTCCTGGACCCTGTCGATGGCGACGTTCATCGACAACGCCGGCGCGAACGGCGACGGCGCGGAAATGCCGGAAACCTTCATCCAAATCCCCAACACGCCGAAGCGTAAGGCGTTCATCGAGGCCTATCAGGCCGCCTACAAGGTGGACCGCATCCCGTCTCCGGTTTCGGCCGCGCAGGGCTACGACAGCGTGTATCTGCTGAAAGCCGCCATGGAACAGGCCAAGTCCACCGACGGGCGGAAGGTGCGCGCGGCGCTGGAAGACCTGCAGACGAAGGTCGATGGCGTGGTCACGGTCTACGACCATCCGTTCAGCGCGACCGATCATGAGGCGATTTCGGCCAATATCCCGGTGTTCGGCATCGTGAAAGGCGGCCGCGTGGTCGCGGCGCACGAGGAAGACATCCAGGGCGACAAGGCCGTGCGGGTGAAACCGCGTCACTAAGGCACCGCTTCATGCAAATCCTCGCCCAGCTACTCGTCAGCGGGATCGCCGTCGGGATGATCTACGGGGTCATCGCGTTCGGCTACCAGCTGACGTTCGCGACTTCGAAAACATTGAATTTCGGCCAGGGGGAGGCGCTGATGCTGGGCTCCCTGGTCGGGCTGACGGTGGTGAGCATCACCGGCTACTGGATCATGCTGCCGATCGTTCTGGCGTTCGGCCTGCTGCAAGGCAGCGTGGTCGAGCGGCTGGGCGTGCGGCAGGCGATCAAGACGAAATCCGAATCCGGCTGGATCATGGCGACGATCGCGCTGGGGATCATTTTCAAGAACATGGCGGAGAATATCTGGGGCCGCGACGCGCTGAAATTTCCCTCGCCGCTGCCGGAAGCGCCGATCGGCTTCATGGGCGTGAACGTGCTGCCGATGGAAATCGCGATCGTCGTGGGCGCCTTGGCGCTGATGCTGGCGGTCGAGTTCTTCAACCGCCGGTCGATTTACGGCAAGGCGGTAGTGGCGACGGCCAACGACCGCGACGCGGCGGGGTTGATGGGGATCAACACGTCGCTGGTCATCACATTCTCCTACGCGCTGTCGTCGATGACGGCGGCGTTCGCCGGGGTGCTGGTGGCGCCGGTGACGCTGACCGGGGCCAACATGGGTGGGGCTTTGGGTCTTAAAGCGTTCGCCGTCGCCATCATCGGCGGGCTGTCCAGCGGCATGGGCGTGGTCGTGGGCGGGTTGATCCTCGGCATCACCGAGACTTTGACGGGCTATTATGTCTCCACCGGCTACAAGGACGTGCCCGGTCTGGTGCTGCTGCTGCTGGTGCTGTCGCTGAAGCCGTCCGGACTGTTCGGCGTCGCCACGATCAAGAAGGTCTGACGGCGATGACGCTGAAACATCTGGGCGTTATCGCCGGGCTGATCGCGCTGGCGGCGTTTCCGTTCGTGGTCGCCAGCCCGTACTACCTGCATTTGCTGCTGACCATCGCGATCTTCTCCATCGTGACGGTCGGTCTGGACATCGTGTTCGGCTATACGGGGGAGGTTTCCCTCGGCCATGCGGCGCTGTTCGGCATCGGGGGCTACACGGCCGGGGTGTTGGCGTTTCAACTGGGCATCGGGCTGCTGCCTTCCATTCCCATCGCGGTGGTCGTGACGATGGCGTTCGGGGCATTGCTGGCGCTGCCGGCCTTGCGGGTGACCGGCCCGTATCTGGCCATGGTGACGTTGGCGTTCGGCACCATCGTCGCCATTCTGATCAACGAGATGACCTTTCTGACCAACGGTCCGTTGGGGATTTCGCTGAAAAAGCCGTTTTTCCTCGATCTGCGGGATTGGGGGGAGGCAATTCCGTTCCTGGATATGTCCGCCGCCCGCATGCGGGATGTGGAATATTACTATCTGGTGGCCATCGCGCTGGTGGCGGCGCTGGCGACGATCAACCGGTTGTTGGCATCCCGTTACGGCCGCGCGTTCGAGGCGTTGCGCGACAGCCCGATCGCATCGGACTGCATGGCGGTCAGCGTTTATAAACATAAAGTGCTGGCCTTCGTCCTCAGCGCGGGTTTCGCTGGGTTCGCGGGGGCTTTGTTCGCGTATTCCGAGCAGTATATCGCGCCGAATAATTTCAGTTTCGAGCTGTCGGTGCAGTTTTTGCTGGCGGTGACGATGGGCGGGCGGAAATCCCGCGTGGGGCCGATCCTGGGCGCGGCAATCGTGGTGTATTTGCCGAATTTGCTGGCCGATATCGGGCAGTTCCGCATTGTCGCGGGCGGGATCGCCGCCATCGCGGTGGTCGCCGGCGGCACGATGATGGTGCGGCGGCCGGAGGAACGGTTGCGCATCGCGATCCCGGTAGTGCTGTGCTGCGGGTTCTTCGTCTTTTCGATGATGCTGGAAAAGATCGTCGACTACAAACTGACCGTGTTCGGGCTGATGATCCTGTTCGTGGTCTATTACCTCCCCGATGGGATCTGGGGCTTTGTCCGGCAGGCGCTGGGACGGTCGGGGGCGCATGCCGCCATCGTTGCCCAAGGGGACGACCGCCACATCTGGGCCTCCGCCAGCGCAGCGGTGGGGGAGGGGCCTTTGCTGCGGGTCAAGCAGGTGGTGATGCAGTTTGGCGGGCTGCGGGCGCTGGATACGGTCGATCTGACCGTGATGCCGGGCACGATCCATGGGCTGATCGGGCCGAACGGGTCCGGCAAGAGCACGATGATGAACGTGCTGACGGGGATTTACGTGCCGACCTCCGGCGAAATCGCATTCGCGGGGCAGGGGCTGAACGGCAAGACGTCGTCCGAGATCGCGCTGGCCGGCGTGGCGCGTACCTTCCAGAATGTGCAGCTGTTCAGCGAGCTTTCGCTGATCGAAAACATCCTGGTCGGCCTGAACCATAGCTACACCGGCAGTGTCGCCGACGTCGCCCTGGGGACAAGGCGGGCGCGGCGGGAGGAAGCCGAGGCCCGCGTTCGGGCGGCGAGCCTGTTACGGTTCGTCGGGCTGTCGGCGTTGGCGAACGAGGAAGCGCGCAATCTGCCCTACGGCAAGCAGCGCCTGCTGGAAATCGCGCGCGCGCTGGCGCTGGATCCGAAACTGCTGCTGCTGGACGAACCGGCGGCGGGCCTGACGGCGCCGGATATTCTGGAACTGATCGAAATCATCCGCAAAATCCGCGATCACGGCATCACCGTTCTGCTGATCGAGCATCATATGGATGTCGTGATGACCTTGTCCGACACGATCACCGTACTGGATTTCGGGGAGAAAATCGCCGAGGGGCGGCCGGCCGACGTGCAGTCCGATCCGAAAGTCATCGCCGCCTACCTCGGCTCCAGCCACGCCGAAGCGGCCTGAGGGGGCGGATCATGCTCAAGGTCGAAAAACTGGTCGCGGGTTACGGCAAGGTCCAGGTGCTGCACGACGTGTCGCTGGAGGTGCCGGAGGGCACGCTGGTCACGCTGATCGGCAGCAACGGTGCCGGCAAGACCACGACGCTGCGGGCGCTGTCGGGGATGATCGCGCCGCAGTCCGGGCGGATCGTCATGGACGGCGCCGATATCGCGGGCCTGCCGACGCATGCCATCACGCGCCGCGGCATGGCGCACTCACCGGAGGGGCGGCGCGTTTTCTCCACCCTCTCCGTCGCCGATAATCTGCTGCTGGGGGCGTTTCCCCGGGTGACGGGGGCGCGTCCGAAAGGCGATGTCGCGGCCGATCTGGAGCGGATGTACGCGCTGTTCCCGCGCCTTTCGGAACGGCGGACGCAGCTGGCCGGCACCTTGTCCGGCGGAGAGCAGCAGATGCTCGCCATGGCTCGGGCGCTGATGCTGAACCCCAAGGTGCTGCTGCTGGATGAGCCGTCGATGGGTCTGGCGCCCCGGTTGGTGGAGGAAGTGTTCGCGACCATTGCCCGCCTGAAGCAGCAACGGGTGACGATGCTGCTGGTGGAACAATTCGCCATGGCGGCGCTGGAGGTCGCGGACTTCGGCTACGTGCTGGAGAACGGGCGCGTGACCGCGTCCGGACCGGCCGGGGTGTTACGGGACGATCCGGCGGTGCGGGCGGCGTATTTGGGGCAGCACGGGTAGGGTCAGACCATCCCCACCGGCCGCACCGGGACACCCGTGGCGCCACGGAATTTCGTGGCCAGCAGGACGAAGCAGACCGTGGACACGCCGTCGCGGGCGGCTTCTTCCAGGTACAGGTTCTCGATCAGATAAACGCCGTGCTTGGACAGGGCGAACTGGTGCACGGGCAGGCCCAGGCCGTGGTCGGGGTTCGGCAGAACCTCCACCGCCATGTTGTCGCAACCGATGGCGGCGATGCCCTGGTCGATCAGCCATTTCGCGGCGGGGACGTCGATGCCCGGCTCGCCGCTGAGGTATTTGGCGTTGTCCACCGCGAAATAACGGCTCCAGCCGGTGCGAATCAGGGCCACGTCGCCGGGTTCGACGGTGAAGCCGGCTTTATGGGCACAGCGGGCGAGGTCGTCCGGCGTGACGACGCGGCCGGGGTTGAGGTGTTCGTTGCCGTCCAGGCCGGCGACGTCGAAGATCAGGCCGCGCGTAATGATCGGCGGGGCGTTTTCGATGCCGAGCTTGGTCAGGCCCCAATCGGTCACGACTTCCGGCGCGCAGAAGCCGTTGAACAGGAAATCGCCGGACGAAAAATGCCCGAGCGCATCGATGTGGGTGCCGGTGTGCATGGTCATCTCGACACGTTCGAGATTGGTGCCCGCGTCGTTGCGGAATCCGGCGGCGCGGCGGCGTTTGATGCTGTCCTTCCAGGATGCCCAGATGGACATCAGATAGGGGGTTTGGTTGGGCGCCATATAGGGGGCGCTCATGTCGATTTCATGACTCAGGTCGTAGACGCGGCCCTGCTTTACGGATCCGAGCGCGGAGAGGCGCTTTTCGGCCGTCAGGAGGTTGCCGGCGCCGAGCTGATCGGCGGGGCCCCATTTGGAGTGGCCGAATTGGAAGTGTTCCTGGACCGCGTTTGGCATGGTGATATCCCCTTGTTGGCCTTAGCCTGCCATTGGTTTAGGGTTCGCCGCAACGTCCAGGGAGACCTAAATCATGATTCGCCGTAGCGTTCTGAAATCCGCCGCCGGTTTGGCCGGCATTCTGGCCACCGGCAAGGCGCCGGCCTTTGCCCAGGCCGCCCCGAAAAAGCTGATCATCGCGCATATCGTGCCGCCGCCCGAATCCGGCGCCGTGGCGCTGGAGTGGTTCGCGCGCACGGTCACCGAACGGTCCAAGGGCGAGCTGAACGTCGAATTTCACGGCGGCACGCTGATGACCAAGGAAATCGACATTCTGAACGGGGTGAAATCCGGCAACATCTTCATGGGCACGCCGTCGGGCGCGGCCGCGACCATCTTTCCGGAGATGGGCGTGTTCCTCGTGCCCTACCTGATCCAGTCTTACGAGCAGTCCTACAAGCTGATGAACGGCGTTGTCGGGGACAAGCTGGATAAGGTGTTCCAGGACAAGTACGGCGTAAAGGTCTGCTACTTCTTCGATTACGGGTTCCGCCACATCTGGAATTCCAAGCGCGCGATCAATGAGCCCCGTGATTTGCGCGGGCTGAAAATCCGCACGCAGCCGTCCAAGGTGTTCACCGATACCGTCAACGGAATCGGCGCCGTGGCGGTGCCTCTGGGATGGAATGAGGTGATTACCGCCGCGCAGCAGGGCGTGATCGACGGCGCCGATTTGCCGGTGGTGAATATGGTGCCGCTGAAGGCGTACGAGGTGTCGAAATACTACTCGATGACCGGGCACAATTACGGCTCCACGGTCGTGGCGATGAATTTGGGCATCTTCAACAGCCTGACGTCGGCGCAGCAGAAGTTGGTGCTGGACACGGGACGGGAAGCGCAGGGCATCGTGCGGAAGGCGACGGAAAGCATCGATTCCGAGAAAAGCGCCAAGGAATTGCTGGAGCCTCGGGGCATGACGATCAACGTGCCGAACCGGGAGCCGTTTATGAAGCTCGCGCGCGAAAAGGTTTGGCCGGCGTATCAGGCGCAGTTCGGCGAGATGTGGGATTTGATTACGAAGACGGCGGTTTGAGCGGGGATCGGCGGTTACGATGAAAAAACTCGATCTGCTGCCGAAAATCCTGGTCGGCGGCCTCGTGCTGGGCGCGATCGGTGCGATGCTGTTCGGCGTGTTCGCGCGCTATGTGCTGCTGCCGCTGACCGACTGGATGGACGTGGACCCCGTGAATTTCTTCTGGGTGGAGGAAGTGGGCGAAACGGCTTTGGCCTGGATCACGTTGATCGGGGCCGCCATCGGCGTCGCCGAACGCAGCCATTTTTCGTTGGCGATCCTGGTGCATCGTTTGTCGCCGGGGGCGCAAAAGGCTGTCCACCATATCAACCACGTCGTCATCTTCGCCTTCGCCCTGCTGGTCGCTTGGCTCGGGTTGAAATTGGCGATCATGAACGGCGGGCTGACGTCGCCGGCGTTGGAATTCAGTCTGGCGTGGGTTTATGCGCCGGCGGCGGTCGGCGGGGTTTTAATGGCGATTTATGCCATTAAATCGGGCCGAGCGCCGATCGGTACGGGGGAATAGATCGTGGTTTTAACGGCTTGTTTGATCGTTTTCCTCGTTACGCTGCTGCTGTCGTTGCCGGTGGTGTTCTGTTTGGGGGCATCCGCCGTCGTGGGGCTGCTGGTGGGTGGGTATCCGCTGCAACAGTTGGGTTCCACGATGATCGCGTCGTCGCAGAGCTGGGTTTTACTTGCGATTCCGTCGTTCGTGTTCGCGGGTTCGTTGATGGAACGGGCCGGAATGTCCAATTCGCTGGTGGAACTGGCGCGCGCGATGGTCGGGTGGCTGCGCGGCGGGTTGGGGATGTCGGTGATCGTGGTATCGTATTTCTTCTCCGACATTTGCGGATCGAAAATGGCGGAGGTGTCCGCATTAGGCTCCGCTTTGGTGCCGCCGTTGAAGCGCGCGGGTTACCGAGCATCGGATGCCGCGTCGTTGATTTGTGCCGGGACGGCGATGGGGATGCTGGTGCCGCCGGCGATTTTCATGATTGTTATCGCAGCCGTGACGAATCAGTCCGCGGTGGCATTGTTCCTGGCCGGGTTTATTCCGGCGGCCGTTATTGGGGCCTGTCTGTGCGTGCTGGTGATGATCCAGGCGCATGTTTTGGGCTGGCCGAAAGATACGCGCACCAGTTTTTCGCGGCTGATGACGGCGGCGAAGAACGCGGCGGTGCCGATGGTGATCCCGATCGTGATCCTCGGCGGATTCTATATGGGGGCGTTTACCGCGACCGAGGCCGGGGCGATCGTGGCGCTGTATTCGCTGCTGGCGGCGAAATTCTACTATCGTAACGTGTCCTGGATGGACATTCTGGTGCTGGCGTACGAGGCCGGGGTGCTGACCGGCGTGGTGATTTTCCTGCTGGCCGTGGCGACGGTATTTCAATATCTGATGGGCCTTTCGGGGATGCCGGAGTTCCTGGGGGCCATGCTGGCGCCGCTGACCGGGCATCAATGGCTGTTCCTGACCGGGGTCGCGCTGATGACTCTGGTGTTCGGCATGCTGCTGGAGGGGTTGCCGGCGGCGGTCGTGCTGATTCCCGTGGTGTTCCCGATCGCGACGAAAATCGGGGTGCATCCAGTGCATTTCGATATCGTGCAGACGGCGGCGGTGGGGATCGGTCTGTTCACGCCGCCTTTGGGCGTGGGGCTGCTGATGGCGCTGCGGTTCGCCGACGTTACCGTATGGCAACATGCTCGGACTTACTGGCCGTATATGATCGCGCTGCTGGTGGGGTTGATGCTGATTATCTGCATTCCAGAGCTGTCGCTGATGCTGCCGCGGAGCGCGGGGTTGATTAAGTAGGAGGGCTTCGGGCCCCTTTGCCTTCGTTCGGAACCATGCTGAACTGCCGGTATGTCGATCAGCGTCTTTCTGTCCACCGTTTCCGATGAGTTCCGTCTCTACCGCGACCGGTTGGCGGGCGATCTGACGCGGCACAACGTGTCGGTGAAAGTGCAGGAAGACTTCATCGACCTCGGCGGCGATACGCTGGACAAGCTGGACGTCTACATCGCCCATTGCGACGCCCTGGTGCATCTGGTGGGGGAGATGACCGGCTCGGCGCCGACGGCGCGGGAGGTCGCGGCGCTGCGGCGCAAGTATCCGGACCTGACGGCCAAGCTGCCTCCGCTGGCCGAGGCGCTGCGGGACGGCGCGGCGGTTTCCTACACGCAGTGGGAGGCTTGGCTGGCGCTGTATCACGGCAAGCTGCTGCTGACCGCGACGGCGGAGCCGACGGCGCCTCGGGCGGCCGGGTTCGCGCCGACGGATGGGTCTCGGGCGGCGCAGACGGCGCATCTGGGGCGGTTGGAGGTGGTGTCGCGGTATCCCGGATGTCGGTTCGACGGGCCGGCCGATCTCGCGCGGCATATCGCTTACACGGCGATCCTGGATTTGCTGGTGAAGGACTACGCCAGCGAGGCCGCCCGCCAGCGCGACGTGGCGGAGGGGTTCATCCGGGAGATGGCGGGACGGGTCGCGGCGGACGACACGCTCGATCTGGAGGGGATGAAGCAGGCGGTCCGCAATGCCATCGAGATTTACGAGGCCGAGCTGGCCGGCGGACGGACGGAGACGAACTTCGGGGAGATCGTCGATCAGGCGCTGGCGAACGCCAAGCGGCTGGCGGATGCGGGGCGGTATCGGCTGGCGCTCGCGGGGTTGAACAAGACGGCGGCGGCGCTGAAGCGAGAGGAGGAGGAACGCCGTGCGTCCTACACCGAGCAGGTGAAGGTGCTGTATGGGCGTGGCCGCGCTATTGGGTTGGCGGCGTACGATGGGGGGGCAGCGGCCGACGCCATCCTGGCCATGGCGGAAACCCTGCACGGGGCCAGCACCGCGGACCGGCGGGCGCTGCTGATCGCCGAGGGCGACAGCCTCGTGGAATACGGCACCCTGAAGGGCAGCAACGTGCATCTGGTCGCGGCAATCGCCGTGCGCCGCGCCACGCTCCGGCTGGCCGCCACGCCGGATGAGATCGGCTATGACCAAAACCTGCTCGGCAACGCGCTCCAAACGCTCGGCGCCCGCGAGAGCGGCAC
>CAITUP010000089.1 GCA_903895595.1 uncultured Acetobacteraceae bacterium
ATCAGCGCGACGTCCTTTACGTGGCATTACGCACCGCGATGGCGTTCGCCAACAAGGAATCGACCTGGATGACACAGTCCTGGGATACGATCGGTTCCCTGGCGCTGTCATCGGTTTGCATGCCCGCGACGCACGATTCCGTCATGTCGCAGCTCTCGATTTCGACGTCTGGAAGCGACGCTTGCAACACCCAGACCCAATACGAAACCATTCTGCAGCAGTTGCAAAGCGGCGCACGGTATTTCGATTTTCGTCCGGCTCTCTGGAACAACCCTTATGCGAAAACGAACGAGTTCTACCTTTCGCATTATGTGCACGGACCCGGGGTCGGTGCCTTCGGCAGCGCGGGACGGCCGCTTGCCAGCGCTTTGAGCGACGTCGCTACCTTCCTTGGGCAGACGAAGGGCACCCACGAGTTGATCGTGCTGAAATTCTCCCATTTCGGGGAAATCGGGCTCGATTCGGAACATATATGGAAATACTCGGACCTGACCGACACCGCGTACGACAACATCGTCGGCATGGTCGCCAATAAATTGGGTCCGTATCTGTTCAAATCCAGCGATAGCACGATCAACCTGAACCAACTGACCATGCAAACGCTCAGCGGCGCGTCCAACACCGTTCTGGCTGTGTTCGATCTGGGCACGCAAGGCAGCAATGATTTCCCATCTTCGAAGGTGGATACCGCCAATGGTATCTTCGGCTATCAGGATTACATGACCAATCCCCCCGCAGGGATTACGCCGAATATCGTGGTGTTCGACCAGTACGCCAATTCGGACAACCTGGACAAGATGATCGCCGACCAGAAAACCAAGTTCGAGAACTGGCAGCCGCAGGCGAACCGGTCCTTTCTGCTGTCATGGACGTTGACCATGGGGATTTCCGATCAAATCAACGGGTCGCCATGCATCAGCCAACTGGCGAATGAGGCCGACCAGGCTCTTGCGGCAAATCTGGACACCTGGATCGCTGACAAAACCATAACCGCGACGAAGAAACCCAATTTCCTGCTTGTCGACTACCTCGCCAGCTACCAGGATCGCTCGGTCGAGTTGGCCATGCAGATCAACGCTCTCCAATAAGCCGGTTCCAAAGCGGGTGCCGGTACTTTATGATGGGGCCTGTTCCATCGTGAAAGTTTTATGCCAGTGGCTGGTTTTCTGGGTTTCGGCCGAGGCGCTCGGCGGGAACGCTTGGGTTTCACCCTCTACACCGCGTCGGTCGCCGCCGCCCGCGACCCGTATCTGTTCACCGTCGTCGGCGTGCCGGACACGCTGGACGGGCGGTTCGACGTCGTCGGTATCTACGCCTTCCTGGCGATCCAACGCCTGAAGCGGGAACCCGAACCCGGCCCGGCGCTGGCCCAGGCGGTGTTCGATGCCATGTTCTCCGACATGGATATCAACCTGCGGGAACTCGGCGTCAGCGACATGTCCATCGGCAAGCGCGTCCGCGCGATGTGGGAAGCGTTCCACGGCCGGGCGCTGGCCTATTCCCAAGCAATGGAAGCCGAGGACTTGCCAGCGTTGGAGGCCGCGTTGATCCGCAATATCTGGCGCGGCGCCGAACCGCCGTCGGAAGGGGCCGGGGCCGCATTGGTGCGCTTGGTTCTGGCACAGGAGGCGTGCTTGGCCACCCAAACCATGGACGCGCTCTCCGCCGGCGAAATCAGCTTTCTGACCGCGACGGAGGCCTGCGCATGAGCGTCGAACTGCACCGTCCGTTCCTCGTGGGCCAAGTGCCCCCCGCTGGAACTATGGTCCTGGTGGAGGCCACGCCCGCCGAATGTTCGGCACTGGCGTTGCGCATGGGGTTGCCGGAGGTCTCCGACCTGCGGTGCCGCTTCCGCCTGACCCGGGAATCCACCACGCGCGTGCATGCGACAGGCTTCTTGCAGGCGCATATCGTGCAGACCTGCGTCATCTCGCTGGAGGACTTCCCGGCCGTCGTCGAGGAATCGTTCGCCGTCCGCTTCGTGCCCTCGGGCACCGAGACCGACGACATGGACCCCGAGACCGAGGACGAAATCCCCTACGAGAACGGCACGATCGATCTGGGCGAAGCGGCGGCGGAACAACTCGGGCTGGCCTTGGACCCTTATCCCCGCATGCCTGACGCGGAACTGCCGGAGGTCGAGCAAGAGGGCGAGCCGCATCCCTTCGCGGCATTGGACCGGTTGCGGCGGACGAATTAGCGCGGAGCCCTCACCGCCGCGCCAACCAAGCCGCCACCGCCAGTCCCACCGCCGCCGCCACCGACGGCACCACGAACCCGCCCAGCGCGTCCGACAGCAGCCCAGCCACCACCGGCCCCACGATCTGCCCCGCCCCGAACGCCCCCGTCATCGCCGCCATTGCTCGGCGGGGATCGCCCGTCGCAAGTTCCCGCGCGCGCGTTAATCCCAACGCCGTCAGCCCCATGAACGTGCCGCCGAGCAAAACCGCGCCCAGACAAACCGACAGCGCACCGGTCGAGGCCACGCTCGCCAGCACGCCAACGGCCTCGGTCAGCGCCGCCGCGGCAAAGGCACGGGCGGTGCCGATGCGACGCCCGAGCAGACTCCAAAGCCAGACGGACGGCGCGGCGCCGAGGCCGACGAGGATCCAAATCACCGGCTCCAACGCCCGCACCGAGGGCGTGGCACGCACGATCGCCACCAGGAACGTCGCGGTGATCACATAGCCGAAGCCGAACAACCCGTAGGCGATGGTCATTCGGGTCAGGTGTCCGTCGCGTTGCGCCGGTTTGGCGGGGCCGGCGTGCGCGGCTGCCTCCGGCCCGTTCGGCAGCAACAGCGCCACAGCCAGCAGCCCCACACAGGAAACCGCGCCGCTGCCGGCCCACATCGCGGCCCAGTCCGCGCCATATGCGGCCAGTCCGGCAACCAACGCCGCCGACAACGCGATCCCCACGCCGACACCCGCGAAATGCACCGCGCCCAGGCCGGGCCGGCCCGCCTTCGCCAATGTCTCCAGCACCAAGGCGGTCGCCAGGATCAGAACCAACGCGCTCGCGACCCCGCCCGCGAACCGCACCGCCAGGAACCACCCCAGCCCGCCATCGTACCCCATCGCCGCCGTCGTGACCGCGCTGATCGCCAGCGCCCCCAACAACCACCAACGCCGAGGCCCCGGCAAAGACGCCCGCGCCGCACCCAACGCCCCCGCGAGATACCCCGCGAAATTGGCCGACGCGATCAGCCCGGCCGTCGCTTTGCTCAACCCCAAAGCGGCGATCATCGGCGGCAGGATCGGCGTATAAACGAAGCGCCCGATCCCGACCGCGACGCCCATCGCGATCATGCCGCCCAGCGCGGCGCGGAGAGATATTGTGTTGTCCATGCACGCCGCCATAGGACTGGCCCGCCATCCCGACAAACGATTAGATACGATCGAACCTATCGCTCGGGCAGATACCATGGACTCCGCCGAACTCCGCGTTTTCGAGGCCGTCGCCCGCACCGGCGGCATGAAGCGTGCCGCCGACGCGCTGAACACCGTTCAATCCAACGTCACCGCCCGCATCAAGGCGCTGGAAGACGAACTCGGCTGCGCCCTGTTCGACCGCCACAGTCGCGGCGTCGCCCTGACCCACGCCGGAGAACGCCTCCTGCCGTACGCCCGCCGCGTCGCTTGGCTGCTCGCCGACGCAACCCGAGCGGCAAAGGATATCGGGGTGCCGGGCGGGCCGCTGACCATCGGCTCTCTGGAAACCTCCGCCGCCTTGCGCCTGTCGCCGCTCCTGGCCAGCTACGCCGCGGCGTGCCCGGAGGTCGATATCGCGCTCCGCCCGGGCACCACCGCGGAACTGATCGACCTGGTGCTGGAACGGAAACTGGAAGGCGCCTTCGTCTGCGGCCCCGTCGCACATCCCTCGCTAACAGAGCGCCCGATGTTCGATGAGGAACTGGCGATCCTCGCCGCCCCCGGTATTTCATCCATCGAGGCCGCGACCCAAGGCGGCATTGCCCGCATCGTCGTGCTGCGCGTCGGCTGTTCGTATCGCCAACGGTTGGAAGGGTTGCTCGCCCGGCGCGGCATCGCGGTGCCCAGGGTCATGGAGTTCGGCACGCTGGAGGCGATCTTCGGCTGCGTCGCCGCCGGCCTGGGGATTTCGTTGCTGCCGCGCGCGCTGATCGGGCCGGTGTGGCAAGCCGGCCGGGTCAGCCTGCACACGCTGCCGCCCGAGGAATCGCAAGTCGCAACAGTCTTCATCCACCGGCGGGAGGCGTATTTGTCCAGCGCGTTACGCGCGTTTCTGGCGCATGTCAGCGCAGCTCCTTCATAGCCGCCCGCACGAAGCTCGCATCAACCAGCGCGTCGTACGCCACCGGCTTGTAAACATTCGCCGGCAGCACCGCCTTCTCGAACGCGAGTTCGCGAACGAAATCGGCCTCCGGAATATCGGGATTGGTCGGAATATACGCCAAATACGAACGCCAGGCCTCGGCGAAGGTTTCGTCGTCCAATTCCTTCATCGACGGCCGAGCATCGCGGGCGGCACGATCCGGATCCTTACCGATCAATATCTCCGCGCGTGCCACGGCGCGGGCGACCCCGCGAACCACCTCCGGGTGAGCTTTGTTGTAGGACGCGAGGCCGTACAGCACGCCGTAAGTGATCCCTTCCATATCGGCCATTTCCCCAGGACGCGCGAGGTCCATGGCAATTCCTTCCCGCTTCAACACGATCTCCGCCCCCGGAATGCACGCGCACCCGTCCACCTGTTCCGCTCGGAATCCCGCGATGGACGTTGCGATACCGCCCAGCGGAACGATTTGCAGGTCGCGGTCGGGGGAAAGGCCGTTGGTGACGGCGAGATAGCGGATCACCAGATCGGAACTCGCGCCTGGGGTGGTGATCGCCATGCGCAGGCCCTTCATCCGGGCGACACGCTCCTTCAACGACATCTCCAGCGTGATGCCGCGTTCCTTGGCGACGGATTTGCGGATCACCAGCGAATTGAAAAACCCGGACAGTTTCGCCAGTACCCGCACATCGTCGAGGTCTTTGCGATGCGCCATGATCCCGTCCAGCAGGACCGAGGCACTGAACTGCCCGCCGCCGCCAAGCAGCGCGGTCATGGCTTTGGGGCCTCCGCCAGTGAGGACGACGTCGATCAGCAAGCCCTCGTCGGCGAAGTAGCCCTCGGCCCGCGCGACCGCGAGGGGGACGAAATTGAAGCCGAAGCTGCTCTGGACGAAGGTGATCTTGGTCGGTTCGGCGGCGCCGGCCGGAAGCGCGGCGAGCAGAAGCAGGGCGAGAAGGAGGCGGCGCATTTTGGGGTTTCCTCGTGTTGTTGGGTGCGAGGTTAGCGCGGAAGCCGCGGAGAAACAGCCAGCCCCAGAAACACCAGGATCGCGTCGTTTAGGCGCAGGATGTCCGCGTCGTCCAACCGGCCGATGCGTGTCCCAATCTTGGTCTTCGGGACGGTTGTTACCTTGTCGACCATCACATGGCTTGGTTGACGCAATCCGTTGCGAGGGTTCGGATCGACCGGGACCCTGAACAACTGGGCGATCGTCGTGTCAGTCGTAAAGGGACAAAGGGTTATCGAATCGATGGGTTCGAAGCCGTCATCCTGCACGACCACGACCGGCCGGGGTTTCCCGGCATAATCCGCTCCGCCCGATACCGTCCAAACCTCGCCCCGTCTCACGCATCGTCCCAATCGATTGAAATCGCATCGACGAATGCCTGATCCTCTTTCGCATGCGGGCTGGCGTTTACCGCCAAGCACTGCCGCCGCGCTTCCGCCAAAAACTCCGGAGAGCGCACGTCCGGCACCCAGTACTGAATGGGCCGCAAGCCCTTCGCTCGCAGGCGTGCTCTGTAAGCGCGCACCTTTTCACTGGATGACTTGGGCTTGACGGCGGTATCCATGGGAAACCTCTGCTTAGGTTACATGCAACCTACCCCCCCCAACCTCGCGCTGTCGATAAATTTGTGCTTCCTCCCCTCCCACACCACCCAACCGGAGCACAAAAATGGAAGCAGGATTCCTCGGCGTCGGCGCCATGGGGCAGCCGATGGCCACCAAACTGTTGGACGGGGGCCACCAGCTCACCGTCCTCGACCTCAACCCGGACGCCATGCGCCCGCTGCTGGAACGCCAAGCCGGCCAGGCCACCAGCCCCAAGGACCTCGCCGACCGATGCGAGGTCGTGTTCGTCTCCCTGCCCACCCTGAACGCCTTCCGCGGCGTCGTCTTCGACGAAAACGGCCTGCTGCAGGGCGGGAAAATGAAAATCCTGGTCAACACCTGCACCGTCGGCGTGAAATTCGTCCGTGAGATCGAAGCCGCGATGGCAGCCAAAGGCGTCACCATCGTGGACAGCCCGATCTCCGGCGGCCCGGCCGGCGCCTGGGCGGGCAAACTCTCGGTCATGGTGTCCGGCGACCCCGCCGCCGTCGAGCAAGTCCGCCCCCTCCTCTCCCTGCTCGGCCCAACCCTGACCGTCGCCGGCGACAAGCCCGGCGCGGCGCAAATCCTGAAACTCACGAACAACATCATGTTCGCCGTTTCCATGGTCGTGTCCGCCGAGGCCTTCACCATGGGCGCCAAAGGCGGCGTCGATCCGGAAGTCATGCTGAAAGCCATCGGCGCCGGCACCGGCAACAACCAGGTGCTGCAGACGATGTTCCCACGAAACATCATGACCCGCGAGTTCAACTTCGGCGCCGCGCTGCACATCCTGATGAAGGACATCGACCTCGCGATGGAGCAAGGCGAGGAACTCGGCGTGCCCATGTGGCTGTGCCAGACTGCGCGGCTGATCTACAAGCACACGATCTTCGCGCATTCGGCCAACGCCGATATCTCGACGGTCGTGCGTTTCATCGAAAACAACGCCGGCTTCGAAATGCCGAAGACCCGGTAACGCCAGGAGATTCCAATGATTAAACTCTACGGCATGGGCAGCCCGAACGTCGTGAAAGTCTACATCGCGCTGGAGGAAGTCGGCCTTCCCTACGAAGTCGCCCCAGTGGACGTCTTCACCGGCAAACAGTTCGACGCCGATTTCCTGAAGCTGAACCCGAACGCGAAAGTCCCCGTGATCGTCGATCCCAACGGTCCCGGCGGCAAGCCCTACACCTGCTTCGAGTCCGGCGCGATCCTGCTGTATCTCGCGGAAAAAACCGGCAAGCTGCTGCCGTCCGATCAGGCCGGCAAATACGACGCGATCCAGTGGCTGATGACCCAGATGTCCACCGTCGGCCCGATGTTCGGCCAGATGGTGCATTACATCCGCTTCGCCCCAGCCGGCAACGACTACTCCAAAAGCCGCTACATCACCCAGGCGACCCGCGTGTCGGAGGTCATCGACCAACGCCTCGCATCCAACGCCTACCTCGCCGGCGGCGAATACGGGGTCGCGGACATCGCCACCTACCCCTGGCTGCGCAACATCCCCGCCCTGATGGGCGCCGAGGCCGCCGCGAAATTCCCCAACGTCACCCGCTGGGTCAAACAGATCGACGAGCGTTCGGCCGTGAAGGCCGCACTGGCCAAGGTCGATCGGGTGCGGGCGGAAACCACCCAGTTCGACAAGGCGACGGCCCCGAACCTGGATAAAATGTTCGGCCGCGGCGCCTTCGCGGCGGCGTAACCGCGAAATACCGGAGGGCTTTATCGCCCTCCGGGAATCGCGACGGCGGGGCCAGCCGTCGTCCGGCCCCGTGCATGTCGTTCTAAATTCGCAAAAAACTTAGGGCGGCCCGGTGCCCAACATCAGGGCCGGCGTCCAGTAGAACGCCTCCGCCGGCTCGTCATCCACCAGCGGCGCCAGACACCACCCCGCGTGATGCCGGTTGACGATCCGCCGCACCAGCCGGGTCACGCCGCCCTGACAAAACAGCAGCGCGTCGTAAACCTCCTGCCAGAGCGGATGGTTCGCCGCGATGCCGAAATCCCTGCAGATATCGACGATCACATCCCCCAAAGGCCGCCGCCGGATCAACTGGGCAATCTCCTCCACGCTCGGCAGCGGGTCCGGCGGAGGCTCATCGGCATCCGGGTCCGGCCGCACCCGCGGCGCGCCTTGCGCGCGCTGACGAACGGGCGCCAAGGAGGCGACACGCGCGGCCGCCGGCTTGGCCACAAGCGGCGCAAGCCGAACCTCCAGCGCCAAAGCCAATCGCAGGGCATAGGTAACGCGCGCGACAATTTCCGCCACGGTAGGAACGCCGAAATGCCGGATCAACCGGATCGGGTTTTCCGCGGGATCGCGCTGCCGCAATGCCTCGGTCAAATGCCGCCCAAACGCGATCAGCGCCCGCACGACCGACAGCAGCCGCGTATGCCGTTCCACCCGTTCCTCCTGCGAGGGATCGGCAAAATCGGCCGGTTCGGGGTGGTGTGCGGCGTTCATGAACATAACATGAACAAACAATATCCCCGCGTCAACCAGAATCTGCTCCCCCGAACCGCTTGACGCCGCCCGCCTTGTCTCTCAGCCTCCCGGAAAGACCGAGGACACCGCCATGATCAAACGCTTCCATTCCCTCTATGTCGGCCACATCGAGCTCGACAATATCGGCAAAGACGGCACGCCCGCCAACGACCGCCGCTACCCCCGCGAACGCTTCGGGGAGGCGTTTTTCATGGCCCGCCGCATCGCGAAAGTCATGGACGAGCTCGGTTTCCACGCGCTCTGGACCGCCGAACACCACTTCCAGCATGAGGGGTACGAGTGCCTCCCCAACCTCGTGCAGCTCAGCCTGTGGCTGGCGACGCAAACCACGCGGCTGAAATTCGGCTGCGGCTTCAACATCCTGCCGATGTGGCATCCGGTCCGCCTCGCCGAGGACTACGCCATGGCCGACATCGTCACCGACGGCCGCGTCATCATGGGCGTCGGCCGCGGCTATCACGCGCGCGAAGTGGAAAGCTTCGGCGCCCCGATGCTCGATCGCGACGCCAACCGCGAGTATTTCGAGGAACAGCTGCAGCTTCTGCTGAAATGCTTCAACGAGGAATCGTTCCACCACGAGGGCAAACACTTCACCGTGCCGCCCGCCGTCCCCTATCGCGGCTACGAGCTGAAGGAAGTCACGGCGGTGCCGCGCCCCAAACATCTGCCGGTGGAAATGTACATGCCCGTCGCCAGCGGCAGCAGCATCGACATGATCGCGAAATACGGCATGAAGGCGATGGTGGCGCTGAACGGCGAGAAAATCCTCGATGACGTCATGAAAGCCTGGCAGGAAACCTGCGCCCGCTACGGGCGGCATCTCCAGCTGGGCCAGGACATGATCTGGGGAGCCGGCCTCTACATCGCCGACAGCCAGGAAGAAGCGATGCGCAAACTCGAACCCGCGCATGACGAGCGTTACAAGTGGTTCGGCCCTTTCGGCTTCGTGCGCTATGCCGACGAACAAGGCCGCATGTGGGGCAGCCACGGCGCCCCGTCCCGCACACCCTCCCTCCGCGACGGCGTGGCCCAGAAAGCATGGTTCTGCGGCACGCCCGGACAGGTCATCGACGGCATCAAGTCGATCGAAGCCAAATACCCCGGCCTGGAGGATTTCATGATCCACTGGGCCGAGGGCCTGTCGGCCGATGAGTTCGAGGCCCAACTCCGCTGGTTCGCCCGCGATGTGATGCCGGCTTTCACCGAACGGTAACCGGCGGGCGTTCCCCTCTTGCATCCGGACCCCGCCGGTGGTCAAAGCCCCCGAATTCAAACAGGACGACTCTCCACCATGAACGACACCACCACCATCGGCCTTCCCGAAGCTGCCAGCCGTTTTGGCGTTCCTCTGCGCGTGCTGCGCCGAGCGATCCGTGCGGGCCGCATCCCGGCGCCGGCGAAACTCGGCGCGACGGCGTCGCTGTCGGCCGAATGGCTCGCCACCGCCCAGGCGGCCGTTGCGGCCTCCCCCAACGCCCTGATCGGCACCGCCCGCGCCAAGGTGCCGGCCTTCGCGCGTTATGAGGGGACGTCGGCTTGGACGAAGTACCGCAATCGCGTGCGGGAATACGCGCGGTTCAAAGGCCGCGCAGCCTAACACCTGGAGCCGAAACCTTCGACCCACATCCGTCATGGTCGGGCTTGCCCCGACCATCTCAGGCCAATAGGACGCCGATGTGCCACCTCGCGATTGCGTTGGTGTCCCCGGTCGCAGGTGACGGTCGGGTCGAGAGTCAGTGGTTAAGGCATCCCCGGTCGCGTTCAAGCGTAGGCGCTGCTTTGCATTTGCGCGAACGCCGTGGGATCGCCGGAGTCGTGAACCATCGCTTCCAACTGGCCCAACAGCCGCCCGAAACCGACAAGGCGTTCGCTTTCCTTGGGCGAAAGTGTTTCGCCAAGCTTGGCTTTTCGGTTGACCGTGGCGATGGGGGGATTCAGCGCTTTCAGGCTGGCACTTTGTCCGATCGGAAATTCCGCGAGGATACGCTTCGCTTCCGAAGCCAGCACGGTAGACCGCAAAGGTTGAAAGCGGCTTGACCTGGGACGCGGGCGCGCCGGGCAATTTAGCAAGCAACGGTCGTGGCGTAACCATGGTAACTTGCTACGTTGAACAAACTCTATGAACACTCAAGCGTTTCTTTCAACGGTATCAAGTGAGGTGGCCTGACGACGACTAGACTGTCGGCCAGTTCAAACTGGGGGGCAGCTCACGTCGCTCCTGAAAGCACCGCCTCAAACCCGGGCCTCAATCCCAGCCGCTTCCACCCACCGGCGAGGCTGAACACGAACAGTCACCTCCACCTCCTGTCCAAGCCCAGCCAAAATCGCCATTAACCGATCAACGGTAAACCGCCCGAGCCGAGCATTTCGTATCCGGGAAAAATCGGCCGCCGCGACGCCAGTGATCTCATGTGCCGCACGTACCGTCAGCTTACGGTCGTCCAACACCCCGACGATCCGCGCCGCAAGTAGCGCCCTCAACTGCTCTCGATCAGCGTCGGGATGTCCGAGGTCCCGGAAAATATTGCCGCTGCCCCGAAGCAGGGCGTTATCGTCGTTCATGCCAGTAGCTCCCGCAGCCGCTTGAGGCGCTCGTGAATCAGGTCCGTGTCCTGCTTCGGCGTCTTGATCCCGGATTCCGATTTCTTTTGGAAGGCGTGGACCACCCAGACGTCCGTGCCGATCTGTAAGGCATAAACGACCCGAAATGCGTCGCCCCGATGCTTCAGCGCTAGCTCCATCACGCCGGAACCGAACCCGGTCAAAGGCTTGGCAATGTCCGGCATGCGCCCCTCTGCCAAGATCGTGAGTGCACGCGCCATGTCGAGTTGGGCTCCCGGAGGGAAGTCCTCGAAATCCTTTCTGGCCCCTTTGAGCCAGCTGATGGGGCGGGTGTTCCTCAGCACGCCCAAGATATTGTCATATTTGACAACACCAGTCAAGATTTACCGCTACTACGGCCAGCGCAATCGCTTGAAGGTACCCGGAACACAGAATTGGGGAATTGGCCTAACCAACCCGTCATCCTCGGCCTTGTGCCGAGGACCAACACGGGCACAAATTCGCGATTTCCTGCCCGTATTGGTCTCGGGGACAAGCTCTACCAGGTTCGCACATCCTGGGAACGACCTTCC
>CAITUP010000090.1 GCA_903895595.1 uncultured Acetobacteraceae bacterium
AAATGCATCTCGCCTCGGCGGCGAAATAGCAGAGTTGCGTACCCCGGCCGCTGGTTCCCCTTGACCGGCGGCGCGGGGTGGCGTTCCAGACGCCTCCGCGCGGTGAGAGCCCGTAGCTCAGTTGGTAGAGCACGAGACTTTTAATCTTGGGGCCTTGGGTTCGAATCCCAACGGGCTCACCACGGATTTTCAAAGAGTTAGGCTAGAGTATCGTCCGGATCGAGAATGAATTTACGTGATCGGGGCTTCAATGGGGCTTCGCTGAAGCCCCTATAATACCGGACGGAACCGGATAGATTGGCTCCGACCCGGCGGGCATCGGCTCCCCATGCTACGCGGCCAGCGCATCGCGGGCGCGCATTATGGTCTGGCGTGACGTGCCATACTCCTTTGCCAGTGCAGAGACTGTGGCGCCCGATGCCAGGGCATCCCGCACCGCTTGCCGCTGGGCGTCGTCCAGAGTGCCGGGGCGCCCAAGGGTAGCCCCCTCCGCCTTCGCCCGCGCCAGCCCGGCATGCGTCCTTTCGATCAACAGGTCGCGTTCGAATTGGGCAACCGCGTTGATCACGCCCATCGTCATCCGGCCCGCCGGGCTTGTCAGGTCAACCCCGCCCAGCGCGAGGCAGTGGACGCGGACTCCGATCGCGGCCAGCCGTTCAACCGTTGTCGCCACGTCGATTGCGTTGCGACCCAGGCGGTCCATCTTCGTCACGATCAGAACGTCGTCGGCTTCCAGCCGGTCAAGCAGGCGAAGGAACCCCGGACGTTGATCGATGGCCGAAGAGCCTGAGACGGTTTCCGCCACCACGCGGCGGGGATCGACCTTGAAGCCAGCGGCCTCAATCTCGCGGACTTGGTTCTCGGTGGTCTGGCCAGCGGTGGACACTCTGACGTAGGCGAAGGTGCGGGGCATCGGGGCGGTTCCTGTCCGTAATCGATGTCCGTATATTGGAGTATGTCCGAAATACCGTCAAGCTATATTTTGGACATATTGGGCGAATATGTCCGTAATCGTTCGTTTTCGGACAGGACGGGACGGGTTTGGACGGGGCGGGATGGCTCCGCGTCACGCTGGACCTTGCGTTCCGATTGGCCTGTCTTGCGCGCGGTGTCAGCAGTAAAGCGTTCAGCAGAGTCGCCAACTTGGCGACTCTGGTTATGTCCGTCGCCGATTGCGCCGTGCTTCGTCTCCGGGTGCAGCGCCTCGTACGCCTCTTTCCGCCGCGCCGTGAACAGCGCGCGCTCGGCGGACCTTATGCCCATCATGGCGGCGACCATAGGCGAGCAGGGGCGGTCTAGCGCGGCCTGATCGATGCTGTTATTGAGGCTGGCACGAACCAATCACGGGTGTTCAACCAGTAGGATGACGGAGCGCGCCGCAATGGGTACCAGAGCCACCGCAACAGCTATCCGCCCTTGCATCATCGCCGCCGGGTCGATAGTTGCCCTTGCTGTCTTTTCCATCGGCACCGCATCAGCACAGTACCCGATCGGTCAGGGTCCGGCGCCGGTCTATTCTCCGCCGCCGCTTCCGCAACAGCCTGTCTGGTCGGCGCCCGTGACGGGGCGTCCGGCGCCATACATGCCGCCGCCGCAGTCGCCTTACAGCCCGCCGCCTGTATATAGCCCGCCGGTTACGGGGACGGTGAACCCTTACCCACCCACGCGATGAATAAGCAACTCGGGTGGACGCGATGCGAAAGGCTCGGCACGCCTCGATTTTGCTGCTGATTTTCGTTGGCACCCTATCCGACAGGGCGTTCGGCCTGGATTGGGGCGGCGGTCTTTCAGGAATGGGAGCGTCGCTGTCGGGGACTGCTAACGCCCTTATGCAGCAGGAGATTCAGCGGCAACAGATGGAGCAGCAGCATCAGCGCCAGATGCAGGAAATACGGGCGCAGCACGACCTTCAAATGCAGCAGTTGCAGGAACAACATAGATTATTCCTTGCGCAACAGCAGCGATTGAAGGCTGCACAGCAGCGCGCAGAGCAAGAACGACAGATGCAGAGGACGGCCTCTGCCGCGAAGAGCCGGGCTGTCGATCCGGCCCAAATGGCCCAACTAGTACCCACTATCGCTGGAACCTGAGTCATGATTCGTAGGGGGTATGAAAGCGATTCCCCTGGCGACCGTGATCGTCCTGAGCGTGGAGGAGCGTAAGGCCCTCGAAGCGCTCGCTGGTTCCCGCAAGAGCGAGGCGCGCATGCGCGATCGTGCTCGGATCGTTCTCCTCGCCGCATCCGCTCGGAGTACCCGGGCCATCGCACGCGAGATCGGTTGCACCGTTGGGACCGCGTCGAAATGGCGTGTGCGCTACGCCCGCGACCGGCTGGGCGGACTGAGCGAGACCGGTGACCGCGGGGCCGCGCCCAAATATGGCCCCGAGCACGATCGGCGCATTCTGGGGATGTTGGATCGTGCGCCGCCAGCGGGCTATTCCAATTGGACGGCACCGTTGTTGTCGCGCGAACTGGGCGACATCCACGAGCAATACATTTGGCGCTTCCTGCGCGCTCAGAAGATCGACCTGTCCGGCCGCAAATCCTGGTGTCAAAGCACGGACCCCGACTTTGTGCCGAAGGCTGCTGAAATCGTTGGCCTTTATATGAACCCCCCGGACAACGCCGTGGTACTTTCGGTCGACGAGAAGCCCTCGATCCAGGCGTTGGAGCGGGCTCAAGGCTATCTGAAGTTGCCTGGCGGGCGCGCCATGATCGGGCAATCGCACGATTATAAGCGGAACGGGACCACGACCTTATTCGCGGCCCTCAACGTCGGCACCGGCGAGGTCTCGGGCCGCCATTACAAGCGCCGGCGCCGGTTGGAATTTCTCGATTTCATGAACCGCATCGTGAAACAGCACCCGGGCAAGGAACTCCACGTGATCCTGGATAACCTGTCAACGCACAAACCGAAGCGCGATATGTGGCTGGCGCGGCATCCGAACGTCCACTTTCACTATACGCCGACCCATACCTCCTGGCTGAACCAGATCGAAATATGGTTCTCGATCCTGTCCGCGAAGTCCCTCAAGGGCGGTTCGTTCGCCAGCGTCCCCGAGTTGAAGGACCATATCGACAGCTTCATCGCCAGCTACAACGAAGAGGCGCGACCTTTCGTGTGGACCAAGAGCGTCGTCCATCAAAAGAGGATGAAACCGTGTTTCGCGGTCTAGAGATTCTGGGTACTAGTTTAAACATGGGTTTGCGGGCTTCCTGCGCCATGGGCATCAGGGATCGGTAGTCCTTCAGGACGGCCAAACAATTCGGATCGGTCTCGACCGAAGCCGGCGCCGGCGTGGCGTCATTCATGACGTACTCGCGAGACTGTGCGGGCATGCGTGCGAGCCATTTGCTGAACGCGCGCGCCGGCCGGCCGGCGGTCACTGAGTGGCGCATCACCACAGAGCCGACAGGAGCCATGATGCCCTGAGGTAACATCAG
>CAITUP010000091.1 GCA_903895595.1 uncultured Acetobacteraceae bacterium
CGGAATCGTGCGTCGCGGGCATGCAAACCGATGACAGCGCCAGGGAACCGATCGTATCCCAGGACTGTGTCATCCAGGTCGATTCCTTGTTGGCGAACGCCATCGCGGTGCGTAATGCCACGTAAAGGACGTCGCGCTGATCGGACGTCAACGTGTTCTGCACGATCGCATCGAAGTAGGTTGCTCGGTTGGTCACGTCCAATATCTGGATGAGATCGACCACGGCGAACGCCATGGCCATCCCATTGGTGGAGACCGACCCGATCCTGTAGTCCGGCGGTGTGTGCGCCTGCGGCGACGCCGTGGTAACACCGGAGATCGGGTACCATTGCAGGGTGCTGGCGGTCGCCCCCGGGATGGTCGTGTTGGACGCGATCGCCACAACGCAATAGCCTGGCGCGGTGCCACCCATCGATCGAACCGACAGCCAATGCACCGACTGATCGGTCGAGGTCGCGTACACATCCAGCGCCGTGGAGGCGACATTGTAACCGAACCCGTAATATTGCTCGGCACCGTCGTCCTCGTCGTGGGAGCCTTTGTAGAACTCGACGTCGACACCGACGGTCGCGAAGGGATCGACATAGGGGAACTGCCATACGTCCATCTGATACGGGGTCGGACCCGATTGGGTCGCCATCGCCTCTTTAGTGATGTTGCTGATGTACAGCGTGCATTGTTCGGCCATGGATATCCCCTCCATCCTGCGCTTTCATTGACCGGAAGGCTACACGGCGCACGGCAAGCCGGCAACGGACGCCAGCCGGCACGAATCCCCGTTTGACACCGGCCCCGTCCCTGGCCAAAGATCGTCGCTTCCTTTGGACCTGCCCCCGAAAGGTCGCGGGCGGGCGATCCATTGGGACCAGACAAACACGAAGGCCGTACCCAAGATGATATCCGCGCTGCTGCCGAACTACGCTCGTGCCGACCTTGCTTTCGAGCGGGGCGAAGGTGCCTGGTTGTGGACGGTGGATGGCCGACGATTCCTCGATTTCGGGTCCGGCATCGCCACCGCCTCCATCGGCCATGGCCACCCGCATCTCGCCAAGGCGATCGCCGAACAGGCGGCCAAGGTGATGCATGTGTCGAACCTTTACCGCATCCCGCAAGCCGAGAAGCTGGCGCAGCGGCTGGTCGACAATTCCTTCGCCGACAGCGTGTTCTTCTGCAACTCGGGCGCCGAGGCGAACGAGGGCATGATCAAGATGATGCGCCGCGCGATGTTCGATTCCGGCAAGGAAGACGCCTACCGCATCATATGCTTCGAAGGCGCGTTCCACGGCCGCACGCTGGCGACGCTCGCCGCCACCGGCAACCCGCATTATCTGCACGGCTTCGGCCCGGTCGTGGACGGGTTCGACCACGTGCCGTTCAACAACATGAACGCTGTGCGCGACGCCATCGGCCCCAACACCTGCGGCATCATCGTCGAGCCGATCCAGGGCGAGGGCGGTATCCGCGCCGCCGACATGCAGTTCCTGCGCGATCTGCGCGCCGTCTGCGACGAGTACGGTATTATCCTCGGTATGGACGAGGTCCAATCGGGCATGGGCCGTACTGGCAAGCTGTTCGCGCATGAATGGGCCGGGATCACGCCGGACGTCATGTCCTCGGCCAAAGGCATCGGCGGCGGCTTCCCGCTCGGCGCCGTGCTGGCCAAGGAAAAATTCGCCAAGGCGCTGGTCCCCGGCACGCACGGCACCACCTACGGCGGCAACCCGCTGGCCTGCACCGCCGGCAATGCGGTGCTGGATGTGATCCTCGCCCCCGGCTTCATTGAAGACGTGGAGCGTAAAGGCCGCAAGTTAGGCGATGCCCTGACCCAGGTCGCCAAGGATTTCCCGACCGTGTTCGTGGACGCGCGTGGGATGGGCCTGCTGCGCGGCCTGAAATGCGTCGTGCCGCAGGGCATTGTGCAGGCCGCCTGCACCGCCGAGGGCCTGATGGCGATCACCGCTGGCGAAAACGTGCTGCGTCTGGCGCCGCCATTGGTGGTGACGGATTCCGATATCGACCAGGGTGTCGCGATGCTCCGCGCCGCGGCGGCGAAGGTCGCGGCCGAGGCGGGTAAGCCGTGAGTTCGAGCCTGCGTCGGGTCAAAACACCCAGTGGCCGGTCTCCCGAAAAGGAGGCTGGTCCCCGGCACTTCCTCGATCTGAAGGATTTCGACACCGCCACGCTGCGGCGGATGCTGGATATCGCGGCGGGCTTCAAGGGCGCCAACGGCGTGTCGTCCCGGCCGCTGGCCGGCAAGACCCTGGCGCTGATCTTCGAGAAACCATCGACCCGCACCCGCGTGTCCTTCGAAGTCGGCATGCGCCAGCTCGGCGGCGACGTGATCACCCTGTCGGCGAAGGACATGCAACTGGGCCGAGGCGAAACCGCCGCAGACACGGCGCGCGTGCTGTCGCGCTATGTCGATGCGATCATGCTGCGGACCGATGCGTCGTCCAAGCTGATGGAACTGGCGGAATACGCGACCGTGCCGGTGATCAACGGGCTGACGGAAGCGTCGCACCCCTGCCAGCTCATGGCCGATATCATGACGTTCGAGGAGCATCGCGGCCCTATCGCCGGCCAAGTCGTGGCGTGGTGCGGCGACGGCAACAACGTCGCCCGCAGCTGGATCGAGGCCGCGGTACGCTTCGGCTTCACGCTGCGTTTGGCCACCCCGGACTCCCTGCGTCCGCCGGCGGACCTGATCGAATGGGCCCGGGCGCAAGGCGGCGATATCCAACTGACCGACGACCCCGAGGCCGCCGTCGCCGGTGCGCGCTGCGTGGTGGCGGATACCTGGGTGTCGATGTCCGACGATCCCAACGAAAGCCGCCACAACCTGTTGGCACCCTACCGAGTGACCAGCGGGCTGATGGCGAAAGCGGCTGGCGATGCCATCTTCATGCACTGCCTGCCGGCCCATCGCGGCGAGGAAGTGACGGCGGAAGTCATCGACGGGCCTCAGTCGGTGGTGTTCGATGAAGCGGAGAACCGGCTGCACGCGCAGAAGGGCGTTCTGGCCTGGGTGATGGGGGCGGCGCGCTAGCCTCCACCCCCGTCATGGTCGGGCTTGACCCGACTATGGCCACCTGACGCTTGATCCATCCCCATGCATATGTCACATATGACTCCAGCAACCTGAGAGTCATGCCGTGGAAACGTCCGCATGATCACATCGGCGCAAATGCGCGCCGCCCGAGCGCTGCTGCGGATCGAGCAGCGGGAGCTGGCGGGCCTCGCCGGCCTGTCCGTGCCGACCATCCAGCGCATGGAAGCCAGCCCCGAGGTGGTGCGCGGCAATGTCGAATCCCTCATGAAGCTCGTCGGCGCGCTGCGTGAGGCCGGGATCGAACTGATCGATGAGGGTGCCGTCAGCCAAAGCGGCGGCCGCGGCGTCAGGCTGGTGTCGCGGCCATGATCGAGATCGCCCTGAGCTGCATCGGCCTGTTCTGCCTGTTGGCGGTCGCGGGTGCGGGCCTGGGGCGAGCATCGGCCGGGCGTTTCATTGTCTACGGCGGGTGTCTGCTGATCGGAGCCATCCTGTTCGGCACCGGCCTTCTCGCCATCGCCGAACCCGCCCAACGCATCGCGCTTCCGCTCGGCGTCCCCTGGGTGGGCGTGCATCTGCGTCTGGATGCGCTGTCCTCGTTCTTTTTACTGCTGCTGGGCCTGGGGTCGGCCGGCGCCAGCCTGTTCGCCATCGGCTACTGCGCCCACGATGAGGAACCGCAGCGGGTGCTGCCCTTCTACCCGCTGTTCCTGGCCGGCATGACTCTGGTGCTGCTGGCCGACGACGCGTTCTCGTTCCTGTTCGCGTGGGAGCTGATGTCGCTGTCGTCCTGGGCCTTGGTCATGGCGCAACACCGGGAATCCGGCAACGCTCAGGCCGCTTTCGTCTATTTGTTGATGGCGGTGTTCAGCGGCCTGACGATGCTGCTGGCGTTCGGCGTTCTCGCCGGCCCCACGGGAGGCTACGCGTTCGACGCCATGCGCGCCGCTCACCCGTCCGCCGGGCTGACGGCGCTGATCTTCGCCCTTGCGCTGGCGGGTGCCGGATCGAAAGCCGGCCTCGTCCCGCTGCATGTCTGGCTGCCGCTGGCGCATCCGGCCGCGCCGAGCCACGTGTCGGCGCTGATGAGCGGGGTGATGACGAAGATCGCGGTGTACGGCTTCATCCGCGTCGTGTTCGATCTGCTTGGCGGTGCCCCCTGGTGGGCGGCGACCATCGTGCTGGCGGTGGGCGGCATCACCGCCATCATGGGCGTGCTGCACGCGCTGATGGAGCGGGATCTGAAGCGCCTGCTTGCCTATTCGACAGTCGAAAACATCGGCATCGTGTTCGTGGGCCTCGGGCTGGCGTTGGCGTTCAAGGCCAACAACTTCCCGGCCGGCGCGGCGTTGGCGCTGACGGCGGCGTTGTTCCATGCCCTGAACCACACGCTGTTCAAAAGCCTGCTGTTCTTCGGCGCAGGCGCGGTCCTGCACGCCACCGGCACGCGCGATATCGAGAAATTGGGCGGGCTGCTGCAACGCATGCCGCTGACGAGTGCGGCCGTATTGGTCGGCTGCTTCGCCATCTCCGCTCTGCCGCCCATGAACGGTTTCGCGTCGGAGTGGCTGACGTTCCAGGCCATTTTGCTCCGCCCGGAACTGCCGCAATGGGGCCTGAAACTGAGCATTCCCGCCGATGGCGCGTTGCTGGCTTTGGCTGCCGCTCTGGCCGCCGCGTGCTTCGTGCGGGCGTTCGGGATCGGGTTCCTCGGGCGGCCGCGGACGGCGGCGGCGGGGAACGCGCATGAGGCGGATCGCTGGTCGGTTGCCGCGATGGCGGGGTTCGCCGGGTTGTGTCTGCTGACCGGACTGTTTCCGGGTGTGACGATCGATCTTTTGGCGCCGGTTGCCCATGCGTTGGTGGGGGCGGCGATGCCGTGGCAAACCGGCGATGCGTGGCTGACGACCATCCCCGTCGCGGCCAGCCGCAGTTCCTATAATGCGTTGTTGTTGTTCGTGTTCGTTTTGGGGTCCGGCGGGATCGCGGCGGCATTGGTCAAACGCTTCGGATCGAGCGGGTTGCGGCGCTCGCCTGCTTGGGATTGCGGGTTTCCCGACCCCAGCCCGATGACGCAGTACACCGGTGCCAGCATGGGGCAGCCGATCAAGCGGGTTTACGGCGCGCTGGCGTTCCATGCTCGCGACGTCGTGGACATGCCGGCGCCCGGCGACACCCGTGCCGCGACACACACGGTGACCCGCACCGACTATATCTGGGACGGGGTGTATGTGCCGCTGGGTCAGGCGGTGACCTGGGTGTCCACGTATCTGAACGTGCTGCAGTTCCTGACGATCCGCCGGTATCTGGGGTTCGTCTTCATTCTGTTGATCCTGTTGTTGATGGCGCTCGCGCTATGGCAGTGATCGTTTCCCTGTTGGTGCAGTTCGCCCAGATGCTGCTGGTGCTGGCCTTGGCGCCGCTGCTGACCGGCGTGGTGCGCAAGGTGAAGGCCCGTTTCCAGCGCCGCATCGGCGCCTCGGTGTTCCAGCCCTACCGCGACCTGCGGCGGCTGATGGGCAAGGACGTGGTGCTGGCGGACAATGCGTCCTGGCTGTTCCGCGTGGCACCCTACACCATCTTCGCCTGCACCTGGGTGGCGGCGGCGCTGGTCCCGACCTTTGCCACCGGCCTCATGTTCTCCTGGTCCGGAGACCTTATCGTCATCGCCGGCCTGCTCGGCACCGCCCGTTTCGTCCAGGCGTTGGCGGCGCTGGATATCGGCACGAGTTTCGGCGGCATTGGGGCCTCGCGGGAGGTGATGATTGCCTCCCTGGCGGAACCGGCGATGATCCTGATTGTCCTTTCCGTGGCGCTGATCGCCGGTTCGACGCAGTTATCGGTGGTCGCCGACCACATGCTGAACGGTCAGGTCGGGCTACGGGTGTCGCTGGCCCTGGCGCTGGTGGCGCTGACGATCGTGGCGCTGGCGGAGAACGCCCGCATCCCCGTGGACAACCCCGCGACGCATCTGGAACTGACGATGGTGCATGAGGCGATGGTGCTGGAATACTCCGGGCGCCATCTGGCGATGATCGAGCTGGGGGTGGCGCTGAAACTGCTGCTGTATATCTCCATGATCGCCTGCATTTTCGCCCCCATCGGTCTGGCAGGCGCGAACGCCGGGATCGGAGCGTTCCTGATCGGCGGTGCCGCCTACGTCGCGAAGCTGGCTGTCGGCGCCGTGGCGCTGGGAACGTTCGAGACGTCGATCGCCAAAATGCGGGTCTTCCGCCTGCCCAATTTCGTTGGAGCGGCCCTGATGCTCAGCCTGCTGGGCGTGCTGCTGCTGTTCGTGTCGCGGGGGATGTGATGCTGCGCGGGATCTCCTTCGATATCGCGCATATGCTGGCAGGCTTCCTGGTGCTGGCGAGTTTTCTCATGTTGTACCAGGACCGGCTGTATGCGCTGCTGAACGTCCTGGCGCTGCACGCGTTTATTCTCGCGCTGTCCGTGGCATGGCAGGCGCATATCCAGCACGCGCCGCATCTGTTCATCACCGCGATCATCGCCCTGGGATTCAAGGCGATGCTGATCCCCTGGGCATTACGGAAAATCGTGTTCCGCCTCGGCATTCACCGCGAAATAGAGGCCGTGGGCGGCATCGGCCTGACCATGCTCGCCGGTATCGCATTGGTGGCGCTGTCGCTGGAGGTCATGCTTCCGGTCACCGCCCACACCGATCCGGTGGCACGCGAAGACATCGCTCTGGCCCTGTCCGTGGTGCTGATCGGCCTGCTGACGATGGTGACGCGGCGCAACGCCGTCAGTCAGATCGTCGGCTTCATGTCGCTGGAAAACGGCATCATTCTGGCCGCCACGGGTGCTCGGGGGATGCCGCTGGTGGTGGAGATCAGCGTCGCGTTCTCGGTCCTGGTCGCCTTCATCGTGGTGGGGATTTTCCTGTTCCGGATACGGGAACGGTTCGATTCCGTGGATGTCGGTGCGATCGACCTGCATCGCGGGGGGCGGCAGTGATGGCTTTCTGCCCCGCACCGTCATGGTTGGGCCTGACCCGACCATCTTTATCCCGTTGGCCTGAGATGGTCGGGTCAGGCCCGACCATGACGGAAGGGGGGGGTGGCGCATGATGCCCGACCTCGTTTCCGGGGTGTTGTTCGTGCCGTTAATCGCCGCGGCGATCCTGGCGGCCATCCCGGCGTACCGCCTGTCCGCCATCCTGAACGTGGTCGCCAGCATGATCTCCCTGGCCTTCGCGTTGCTGCTGTTGGTCGCCGACCGTCCCGGCCCCGGCAACCTGCTGTTCGTGGACGATCTGAACATCGTGTTCATCGTCCTGAACAGCTTCGTCGGCTTCACCACCAGCGTCTTCAGTGCCAGCTATATCGCGCATGAGCTGGAAATCGGCCGCCTGACGCCGTTCCATCTGCGGTTCTACCACGCCATGTACCAGCTCATGTTGTTCGGCATGAACCTCGCGCTGACGGCCAACAATATCGGCCTGATGTGGGTGGCGGTGGAGCTTGCCACGCTGACCACCGTCGTCATGGTCGGCCTCTACCGCACGCCGGCGGCATTGGAAGCCGCCTGGAAATATTTCATCCTCGGCTCCGTCGGCATTGCACTGGCGCTGTTCGGCACCATATTGGTCTATCTTGCCGCCCGTCCGGTGATCGGGGAGGGCATGGATGCCATGGTCTGGACTACTTTGGCCGGACACGCGAAGGACTTCGACCCGTCTTTGCTGAATATCGCGTTTGTCTTTCTGCTGCTGGGCTACGGCACCAAGGTCGGGTTGGCGCCGTTGCACGCGTGGCTACCGGACGCGCACGCCGAGGGACCGACACCGATCTCCGCCGTGCTGTCGGGCCTGCTGCTGAATGTCGCCCTGTATGCGCTGCTACGCTTCAAAATCCTGCTGGCCGGCAATCCGTTGTCCATCGCGCCGGGGCCGCTGATGGTCGGGCTGGGCCTGCTGTCGCTGATCTTCGCGGCGTTCATGCTCTACCGCCGCCGTGACATCAAACGGATGTTCGCCTACTCCTCCATCGAGCACATGGGCATCATCGTCTTCGCCTTCGGCATGGCCGGCCCGCTCGGCAATTTCGCCGGCCTGATGCAAATGACCATGCATAGCCTGACCAAATCCGCGATCTTCTTCACCGTCGGGCACATCGTGCAGGTCAAACGCACCCAGTGGATGACGGAAATGGGCGGCCTGACCACCAGCCACCCGTTGCTGGGCTGGGGCCTCGTCGCCGGTGTCGCCGCCATTGCCGGGTTGCCGCCCTTCGGCGTGTTCATGAGCGAGTTCCTCGTCGTATCCTCCACCTTCGCGCGAGAGCCTATCCTGGCTGGCCTGCTGGTATTCGGCCTGTTGCTGTCGTTCGGCGCGCTGCTGCTGCGCCTGACCGATGTCGCGTTCGGGCCGGTGAAAGGGCTGGCGGGGCCGGTCGATGCGTCCACCATTCCGCTGTTCGTGCATCTGGGGATCGTGCTGACGGCGGGCATCTGGCTGCCGCCGATGGTGGTTGCCTGGTTCCAGCACGTCGCGGAGATGCTGGGATGAGCGCTCTGTCGGACCTTCTGGCAGCGGGTGCGCGCGTGGGGGGCCACTACCCCTGGCCCTGCGTCGCGGTGACCGCCGATGTATGGCGTCAGGCGACCGCCTGTCTGGCGGAGGGAGCCGTCACATTGCTCAGCCTGTGGGGCGATACCGGCCGGGTGCATATGGCGCTGCTGTCGGCCGAGGAAGCGCCCCCGATTGCCGTGTTGAGCCTGGATTGCCCGTCGCTGCGCTATCCGTCCGTGGGGGCCTCGCATCCGCCGGCAATCCGGCTGGAACGCGCCATCCGCGACCTGTTCGGGCTGGAAGCCGAGGGCGCGTTGGACGTCCGGCCCTGGCTGGATCACGGCCGTTGGGGGGAGGAAACCCCGCCGCCCTATCGTTTCCTGCCGGTGCAGGGCGAGGCATTGCACCAAATCCCCGTCGGCCCCGTCCACGCCGGCATCATCGAACCCGGCCATTTCCGCTTCACCGCCGAGGGCGAAACGGTCGTTCGGTTGGAGGAACGCCTGGGCTATGTCCACAAAGGCGTCGACGCGCTGCTGGCCGGCGCCCAGATCGGGCGGGCGGAACGGATTGTCGCGCGGGTGTCCGGCGACAGCACGGTTGCTTACAGTTTGGGGTTCGCCCGAGCGGTGGAGGCCGCACTGGACATCGCGGTGCCGGAACGGGCGGTTTGGCTGCGGGCCGTGATGGCGGAGATGGAGCGGCTGGCGAATCATTTCGGCGATTTCGGCGCGATCTGCAACGATGCCTCGTTCTCCATCATGCTGGCGCATTGCGCGGTGCTGCGGGAACGGGTGCTGCGGGCGGCGATGGCCTGCTTCGGGCACCGGTTGATGATGGACCGGATCGTGCCGGGTGGTGTGACTCGGGATTTGGATGAGGCCGGGGTTGGGATGCTGCTGACGCTGGTGGAATCGCTGGGGGAGGCTTTCGCGCCGCTGGCGGAGCTTTACGACAAAACCGCGTCCTTGCAGGACCGCACCGTTACCACCGGGATATTGAAACCTGCTCTTGCCGCGCAATTCGGGGCAGGGGGTTATGTCGGCCGAGCATCGGGGCGTGGGTTCGATGCGCGGCGGTCGGTGGGGTATGCGCCATACGACCAGCTGAATTTCACCGTTCCGGTGCGGGAGGACGGCGACGTCAACGCCCGTGCGTGGATCAGGATCGAGGAAATCCGCGAAAGCCTGAAATTGCTGGAACAACTGCTCACGCGTCTGCCGGACGGCCCGGTCCTGGCGTCGCTGGAGAATGCGTTCCCCGGCCCCGGCGAGGGCATGGCGCTGGTGGAAGCGTTCCGCGGCGATCTGCTGGTGTGGCTACGGATCGTCGATGGGCACGTGGATCGTTGCCATCTGCGGGACGCGTCGTGGTTCCAGTGGCCGCTGCTGGAAGTGGTCATCGAAGGCAACATCGTCGCCGATTTTCCGTTGTGCAACAAAAGCTTCAACTGTTCGTATTCGGGGCACGATCTGTGATGGTATCACACCCGTCATGGTCGGGCTTGACCCGACCACCTCTTTCCGATTGGCCTAAGATGGTCGGGTCAAGCCCGACCATGACGAGGGGATCATGCTGAAAACCCTCCTCCAAGGCCTCCGCCGCCCCCTGACGGAAGCGCCCCCGACCCCCGATCCCGCACTCGCGGCCTTAGCCGCGAACCTCGACGCGACCGCGCGCAAGCGGCTCGGGCATAGCCTGTCGATCCGCCAAGTGGACGCCGGGTCCTGCAACGGGTGCGAACTGGAAATTCACGCGCTGAACAACGCGTTCCACGACCTGGAACGTTTCGGCCTGCGCTTCGTTGCCTCGCCGCGCCACGCCGACGTGCTGCTGGTCACGGGGCCCGTCACGAAGAACATGAAAGAAGCCTTGGAGCGCACGTGGCGTGCCACGCCGGACCCGAAATGGGTGGTCGCGGTCGGCGATTGTGGGGCCGATGCAGGGGTTTTCGCCGGGAGCTACGCCGTGGTAGGCGGGGTTTCCGCGGTCATCCCGGTCGATCTGGTCATTCGCGGCTGCCCGCCCTCGCCCGAGCAACTGCTCCGTGGCCTGCTTTCCTTGTTGGGGTCGTAAGATATGAAATTCGGCTATTTCACCCTCAGCGACAACGCCTACACCGACAACACCCGCTCGGCCAACCAGTTCGTCAACGACATCGTTGCCGAGGCCATTCACGCCGAGACCCTGGGCATGCATTCCGCCTGGATCGGCGAGCATCATTTCAACGGCCTCGGCGTGCTGTCCTGCCCCGATCTGGCGTTGGCCTATATCGCGGCGCGTACGGAACGTATCCGGCTGGCGCCGGCGGTGACGGTGCTGCCGTTGCATCATCCGATCCGGGTGGCCGAGCAGTGGGCAAGTTTGGATTTGATGAGCGGCGGACGCGTCGATTTCGCCGCGGGGCGTGGTTACGATCGGCGGGAATACGAGCCGCTGGGTGCGAATTTCGACGATAATCAGTCGCTGTTCGAGGAGGGCATGGAGATCGTGCGCCGTTTGTGGGACTCGGACGGTCCGCTGACGTTCCATGGCAAGCATTACAAATTCGACGACGTTACGATTACGCCGCAACCGTTGCAGCGGCCGTTGCCGGCCTATGTCGCGTCGTTTTCCGGTCCGTCGATCGAACTGGCGGCTCGTTTGGGTTGTGGCTTGATTGTCGCTCCGTTCGCGGCGGCGATGAGTTACGGGGGGTTGAAGCAGGTCGGCGACCTTTATCGGGAGACCTGCGCGAAGCACGGCACGAAACCCGGTCGTCTGATGTGCAGCTATTTCATCCATTTCGCCGACACCCCCGCGGAGGAGGACGCCGCCCGCGCTCGGCAGATCCGGTATTATCGCGAATGCGTCATTCCGGCTTTTCCCGGCGACCCGGAGACGGCCCCGCCGAGCTACCGGTATTTTATCGAGATGGTCGAGCGGTTGCGGAATGTTCGGCCTCAGGATCTGGGAGAGAATTCGGTGCTGTTGGGGGATTCGGCGCGGATTACCGAGAGTTTGAAGAAGGTTCAGGCTGCTGGGGTCGATGAGGTTATTTTGTATTTCAATGTCGGGTTGAAGCCGCACGGGATGGTCAAGCACGAGATGTCTCGGTTCATGGCGGAAGTCGCCGTGAATTTCTAGTGCCAGGCGTCCGAACCTTTGACTCATAGTCAGCGGTGCCCTGTCGTCATGCCGACGCAGGTCGGCATCCACGACTTGCTGGCCGCTACCAAGAAAGTCGTGGATGCTGACCTCCGTCAGCATGACGATGTGGCGAACTCCGATGTGTCAATGGTTAGTTCGGTTGGTATAACTCGTCATGCCGACCTGCGTCGGCATGACGAGTTGGCACGGACCGGTGTGTCAATGGTGAGGGCGGCTGCTATAAGCTGATCGCTTGGCCAGAAATATTCGAACCGCGAATGAGCGCATATTCAACAATCTATTTGCGTTCACTCCCGTTCATTTGCGGTTAACCAATCCTCGCATCCGCCGCCCGCAACAACCGAGCAAAACGATCCGCCCAGGCCGTTTGTCCAGCGGCATCGGCGATCAGGTCTTGCCGAATCTCGATCTCCACATGCACCAACCCGAGTCCCTCGGCATGCGTCGGCACGCTGTAATCGCTGTCGTCGGTGATCGCGTAAGGCTCGTTCGCCCCAACAATGAGATCGCCTTCGGCGCGCAGCAGATCGAGCATGACATTCGCCATGCGGACATCCCGGTGGAACAGCACGCCGACTTGCATGTCCCGCCGCTCGCCTTTGAACGACGGCGTGAAGCTATGCATCGCCACGAACAACGTCCGCCGCCCCGCCGCCGCACGCGCGTCCAGCAGGCCCCGGATACGATCGTGATACGGCGTGAAAATCGCGGCCACCCGCGCGGCACGATCGGCGTCCGTTAGCCCCTCGTTTCCGGGGATCGGGGTATATTCGCTCACGACCGGCATCGCCGAGGCCCAGGACGGGTCCCGGTTGCAATCGATCGCCAGCCGGGAATAGGCCTGCAACACCGCCGTCGCGTCCAATGCCTCCGACAGGCGTTCCGTCACCCCGGCAATCCCGATATCCCAGGCGATATGCCGGTCCATCTCCGCCAGCGGCACCCCCAATCCCCGTAGACGCCGCGGAATCGCCCGACCCGCGTGGTCCCCGGTCAGGAAGATGGAGGACGCCCCGTCCTCCCGCAGCACGCGGACCGGGTTTGGTTCGTCGGGGTCAAGCATCGCGGGGCCTCTTGTTGCCGTCTCGGCCGGGGTTTAACCCCCACCCAAGCAAACCGCCAGAGGAACGCCGCCATGACCGTCCCGCAGACCATGACCCATATCCAAGCCGACGGTGCCGGCGGGCCAGAGGTGTTGAAGCTCGCCACCGGCCCGGTGCCTACGCCGGCCGCGGACGAGGTGCTGATCCGGGTCGAGGCCGCCGGCGTCAACCGCCCCGATGTCGCGCAACGCCAAGGCTCCTACCCGCCGCCCCCTGGCGCCTCCCCGTTGCTGGGCCTGGAAGTCGCCGGCGAGGTCGTGGCGCTCGGCAGCGCCGTTACCGGAGCAAAGATCGGCGACAAGGTCTGCGCTTTGACCAACGGCGGCGGCTACGCGGAGTACTGCACCGCGCCCGTCACCCAATGCCTGCCCTGGCCCGCAGGCTACTCGGCAATCCAAGCGGCGGCGGTGCCGGAGACGTTCTTCACCGTCTGGGCGAACCTGTTCCAGATGGGCCGGCTGGCAAAGGGCGAGAAAGTTCTTATCCACGGCGGCACCAGCGGCATCGGCGTGACCGCCCTGCAACTCGCCCACGCGTTCGGCGCGACCGTCTACGCGACCGCCGGATCGGACGACAAAGTCGCGGCTTGCCTGCGCTACGGGGCCGACGCCGCGTTCAACTACCGCACCCAGGATTTTGCGAACGAACTCCGCACCCTGACCGGCGGCAAGGGCGTGGACGCGATCCTGGACATGGTCGGCGCGCCTTATGCGCAGAAGAATATCCGTTCGTTGGCGATGGACGGGCGGCTGGTGCTGATCGCGTTCCTCGGCGGATCGGTCGCCGACAAATTCGACTTCCTGCAGATTATGACCAAACGCGTCACCGTCACCGGATCGACCATGCGCCCGCGCACAACCGCGCAGAAGGCTGCCATCGCGGCCGATTTGCGTGCCAAGGTGTGGCCGATCCTCGACGCCGGCCGTTGCGCGCCGGTCATCCACAGCGTCTTTCCGCTCGGCCAAGCCGCCGAGGCGCACGCGCTGATGGAATCCAGCCAGCACATCGGCAAGATCGTCCTGAGCCTGGGATGATCCTGAACGCCATCCAAGCCGGCGAGGGGCCTCCGGTCGTGCTGCTGCACGGCCTGTTCGGCGCCGCCCGCAACTGGGGCACGATGCAGCGCGCTCTGGCCCCGAGGTTCCGCGTGATCGCGCTGGACATGCGCAACCACGGCGCCAGCCCCCACGAAGCGGGCATGCGCTACGCCGAACTGGCCGAGGATGTGTTGGAGACGCTGGGAAAGCTGGATGCGCTGCCTGCGGCGGTCGTCGGGCACTCCATGGGCGGCAAGGCGGCGATGGTGTTGGCGTTGACCCACCCGTCCGCCGTCGGCCGCCTGCTGGTGTCCGACATCGCGCCGGTCGTCTACCAACACGGCAACAAAGGCGTCGCCGCTGCGATGCGGGCGATCCCGTTGGCCCCGTCGCTGACCCGAGCCCAGGCGGATGACGTCGTGCAAACGGCCGTGCCCGACCCTGCCGTGCGCGCCTTCCTCCTGAGCAACCTCGTGTTCGGCGCCACCTCGCACTGGCGCATCGGCTTGGATGAAATCGCCGCCGCGATACCGGATTTGGAGGGGTGGGAGGACCCCGGCCGGCCCCCTTACACCGGCCTCACGTTGTTCGCGACCGGCGGCAACTCCGATTACGTGCTTCCCGAACACCGGCCGGCGATCCGGGGCATGTTCCCCGCGGTCCGCTTCGTCGGCATCAAAAACGCTGGCCATTGGGTGCATGCCGACAACCCCACCGGTTTCCTGTCCGTGTTGGAAGCCTTTCTGCACGATTGGAATACGCCCGCATGAGCGCCGCCGCCCCTCCCGCTCCGGCACGCCTGATCGCGCTGGTGCCGTCCTTGACCGCCGCCGTGTCGTTCAGCATCGCGGATATCCTGCTGAAGCTGATCTACGCCTCCGGCATGAACGTCATGACGCTGCTGTCGTTGCGCGGGTTGCTGGTGGTGGCGTTCTTCTGGACGTGGCTGCGGATGTCCCGCCCGGCCCGCTGGCACACGAACCGGGAGCGAGTCGTCGCGATCGGCCTGGGCATCCTGTTCGCGATGACGATGTTCGGGCTGCTGAAAGCCATTTCGCTGCTGCCGGTCTCGATCGCGATCCTGGCCTATTTCGTCTACCCGTTGCTCACCGGCATCGGCGGGGCGCTGACCGGGGTGGATCGGCTGGGCTGGCGTGCGTTGTTGACCGCGCTGGCGGCGTTTTGCGGGTTGGCGCTGATGCTCGGCCAGCAGATCGGTCACCTTTCGCTCGTTGGCCTCGGTTTCGCTTTTGCAGCAGCGATTTGCCGGGTGATTTCGCTGCTGGGCACCCGAGCGTGGCTGTCGGGCACAGATGCGCGGGTGACGACGTGGTATTCGATGCTGCCGTCCGCGATCCTGTTCGTCGCCGTGGCGCTGGTCGCGGACGACTGGCGGTTTCCCGGCGCTTTATGGGGCTGGGGCGCGTTCTTCGGCGCGGCGGTCACGACCACGCTGTCGACGCTGCTGATCTACATGTCCACCAACACCGTCGGTCCGTTCCGCACGGCGCTGGTGATGAATCTGGAGCCGCTGCTGACCCTGATTTTCAGCATGATCCTGCTGGGGGAGGTTCTGACTCCGGTCCAACTGGTCGGTGCCGCCATTATGATCGGCGCGCTGGTGCTGTTTCAGTTCGTGCGTGCTCGATAGCGATCAGGTAAATCGGGCTGACGAAAATGGCGCCAGCGCTTCCGGCAACACCCCCGCTAAAATCGCTGGCGCCAGCGCCAGAGCATGCGCGCCCGCGAGCGTCACCCCGCTATGGCACGTCGCCGCGAACGCGCCCGGATACCGTTCCGATTGCTCGTAAATCGGATAACCATCCGGCGACATGACGCGCAGCGCGGCCCACATGCGGACGATAGTGACGTCCTTCAACGCCGGAAACACCGCCGTGTTGCGGGCCGCGATCTCCTTCAGCACGGATACGCGGGTGGAGGTATCGAACCCTACATCCTCCTGACTGTCGCCGAGCATGACGGTGCCCTCGGCGGTTTGGCGGAGGACATGAGTGACGTAGGGGAGCATCGGCGGCAGGCGTTCCGTCACGACGATCTGGCCCTGCAACGGCGTCACCGGCATCGACAGTCCCACCATCGGCGCCAGATCGCGGCTGCCGAGGCCGGCGGCGATGACGATTTTCGCTCCGACGAATTTTTCCGGACCGCAATGGACGGTGAAACTCCCTGGTGCCGGATCGATCCGGTCGACCTTGCGGCCCGGCAGATACGACGCGCCGGTTCCCTGCAATCCGCTGTGCAGGGCACGCAATAAATATAACGGGCTGGCATGTCCGTCGATCGGGCAGAATGCCGCGCCGACCACGCGGTCCCCCAGGCCGGACACCATCGACCGGACTTCCTCGCGGCCGAGCATCCGCGTGCCGATATCGCCGTTCTCGTTATGCATCCGGTGCACCATAGCGGCGCGATGTTCGAATTCTTCGTCGGACAGGCAGAACGTCAGGCCGCCCGGCTGTTCCAACGCCACATCGATACCTGCGGTGCCCGCAAGCCGTTCCGCCAGACCGGGCCAGAGTTCGGACGAGTGGCGCGTCCAGTGGGCGTAAGGCGGCATCCCCGCCCCCTTGCTCTGCACCCACACCAACCCGAAATTGCCCCTCGCCGCTCGGAAGGCGACATCGCCCTCATCCAACAGTGCGACCCGAGCGCCTTGCGACGCCGCGCCCCAGGCGATGGCACCGCCAACCAAGCCGCCGCCGATGACGATCAGGTCATAGGGTGTGTTCGCGGGCATCGTTGGGATCTCCTTCCTGCAACACCCGGCGGGCCGTCACCCAGCCGCGAATTTCGTCGTCCTGTAAATCGAGGTAAGCGCCCCGCTGAACCCGATGCTGTCCAGTTCCAGCATCCCGGCGGAAATCGTCTCCGGCTGTTCCGGCCAGGACCCATCCGGCCTCCGCCGCAACAACTCGGCACGGACAGACGAGCTCCGCAAAATCAAAATCTCCCGTAGGCTGGGGATCGTCGTGTATGTCCAAACATTGGCCCAGGTTTCCGCCGCGTTGCTTGGGGACAGAATCTCCACCAGCAAGACCGGGTCGGGCAGCGCATAGCCTTCCAACGGGGTTTCCGAACAGGTGACGCCCAGATCGGGAATGCGCATGTTGCGATCGGATCGGATGCGGGGGATGACGCCAGGAGTTGGAACCACGACGCAGGGGCCGCCGCGCTCCGCCAAATGATTGCCGATCAGCCTGGTCAACTCCCCCAATATCGCGTTATGCGGCAGGCTGGCCGGCGCCATCGCGCGCGGCTCCCCATCCACAAGCTGCCACAGCCCGCCGCCGGGCGCGTCCCAGGCGAGGAACTCGTCCAGATCCATCGTCGGGGGAATGTTGAATGCCTGAGCCATGATCGCAGCTTACCACACCATCCGTTCGCCCCAAAGGTTGAAATCCCCCCGCGCCGCACGCATATCGCCCCCTGCAAAGGAGGTATCGCATGACTGATACAACATTAGAGCAACACGATTTCGGCGCCGAAGTCGGCCGCCTGTTGGACCTCGTGGTCCATTCTCTCTACTCGGAACGGGAGATTTTCCTCCGCGAACTCGTCGCCAACGCCGCCGACGCGGTGGATCGCTGCCGCTTCGAAGCCCTGACCGACCCCAATCTCGCTCCGCCAAGCGAAGCCAAGATCCGCCTCGTGCCGGACAAGGCAGCCAAGACGATCCTGATCTCCGACGACGGAATCGGCATGAGCCGGCAGGAGCTGATCGATAATCTGGGCACGATCGCCCGTTCCGGCACCAAAGCGTTCGGGGAGAAGCTGGCCAGTTCCAAGCCCGAGGACCGTCCGAGCCTGATCGGGCAGTTCGGCGTCGGGTTCTACTCGGCGTTCATGGTCGCCGACCGCGTCGAAGTGACTTCTCGGAAAGCCGGCAGCGAGGAAGCCTTCACCTGGGCGTCCGAAGGCGCCGGCAAGTTCACGCTGGCGCCGGCCACGCGGGACACCGCCGGGACCGACATCGTCCTGTACATCAAGGACGACGCCGAGGAGTACCTTGAACCGATGCGGTTGGAGACGGTGGTGCGCAAATGGGCGGACCACATCACGCTGCCGATCACGGTGGCGCGCGACGGCAAGGATGAACCGGCGAATGAGGGCACAGCCCTCTGGCGCAAGTCCAAATCGGACATCGCGGAACAGAACTACGCGGAATTCTACCGCCATCTCGGCCACATGTTCGACAGCCCCTGGGCGACGCTGCACTGGAAGGCGGAGGGTACTTACGAGTACTACTGCCTCCTGTTCATCCCCAGCATGAAGCCGTTCATGCCGGTGGAGGACGACCGCGAGGCGCATATCCGCCTGCATGTCCGGCGCATGTTCATCACCGAAAAGGCGGAGTTATTGCCGAACTGGCTGCGCTTCGTGAAGGGCGTGGTGGACACCGAAGACCTGCCGCTGAACGTGTCCCGCGAGATTCTGCAGACCACCCCGATCCTGGGCCGCATCCGCAAGGCGCTGATCTCGCGCGTGCTGGGCGAGCTGAAAACCCGTGCCAAGGAGGCCGAGGACTACACCAAATTCTGGGAGAATTTCGGCCCGATGCTGAAGGAAGGCATCTGGGAGGACAGCGAGCATCGCACCGAGATCGCGCCGCTGCTGCGGTTCCATTCCTCGACCGAGGAAGGCTGGACTTCTTTGCCCGACTACGTGGCGCGCATGAAGGAAGGTCAGGACACCATCTACTATCTGGCCGGCGACAGCGTGGAAGCGCTGAAATCGTCCCCGCAGCTCGAAGGTTTTCGCGCCAAGGGCTACGAGGTGCTCCTGATGGCGGACTCCATCGACGCTTTCTGGCCGGAGCGGCTGGATGGTTTCGAGGACAAAAAGCTGAAGAGCGTCACCCAGGCGACGGCGGACATCGCGGCCGACGGCGATCAACCCGATATTTCGCCGTTGCTGGCGGCGTTGAAGGAGGCCCTGGGGGAGGCGGTGTCCGACGTTCGTGCCACCGGCCGCCTGACCGACAGCGCCGTGGTGCTGGCTTCGGAGGAACATGGGCCGGACCTGCAGATGCAACGCCTGCTGCGCCGTGCCGGGCGGGCGATGATGCCCGCGAAGCCGATCCTGGAGCTGAACCCAAAACACAAGCTGATCGAGAGCCTGTCGTCCAAGCTGGAGGACAAGGCACTGATCGGCGACGCCGCGGCGACGCTGCTGGACCTCGCGAAGGTGCAGGAAGGGGAACTGCCGGCGGATTCCAGCGCCTTCGCGCGCCGGGTTACGTCGTTGCTGGCGGGAAGTCTGGGGGGTTAGGCCCCCAGGCAGCGCTGGATGTGGGGCACGTAGTGCTCCACATCCGGGGTCGCCAGCCCCTTGACCTTCGCGCTTTCGTCGAAGCGGCGCAGCTTCACCGCGGCTTCATGGTGCGGCAATGCCTCGAACGCCGCGATTTCTGCCGGAGACATTGGGCCGCCTTGCAACGCCAGACTGCGGACGGAATCGGGGGACAGACGGCCGAAATAATCGGCCTCGGTCCCGCACAGATACCGCTTCGCCGCCACATGCAGCCGCACGGGTTCGGTGACCGCCGGCCCGAATCGGTTTTCCAGCCAAACGGCACCCAATTCCTCATGACGATCGTCGATACCGTCCGCCGCCGGATCTTCCCCCAGATCGTGCACCATGTGCCCGATATCGTGGACCAGCGCCGCGACGATCAGGGCGTCGTCGCACCCGGCCTGCTCGGCCAGCAGCGCGGCCTGCAATGCGTGCGCCCGCTGGTTGACGCTGGACAGGCCGTACTGGCGCTGCCCCTTGCCGCCGATCAGATCGACAATTGTATCGACGGTATCGTGTTCCATGGCTCGTTGCTCCGATTGACGGGCGACCAGTCTAGCGGCCACCGCCGTTGCCGGGCAAAAGTCACTTCCGTGACATATTGATCAGGGGATGAATCGCATGCTGGACCAACCCTTCGACAGCCTGGTGACCGAGGCGGCGGACGCGCGCCCGCTGCACCCGGTTCGCCCCGACGGGCTTTCATCCATGTTGGAAACCCTGCCGGTGGCCCAGGCCGCTTACCTGAAAGCCAGCGGCTTCGCGGCCAAGGCACAGGAACTGGTGTTGCTGCCGGGCCCCGAGGGCGTTGCGGGCGCCGTTCTGGGTCTGGGTGCCGACCGCACCCCCTATGCCTTCGGAGGCCTCGCCAGCCGCCTGCCTGAGAGTTCCGCTTGGTACCTGCAACCCGGAGACTACGACCCGGCCGCGGCGACTTTGGGCTACTGCCTCGGCACCTATCGCTACGCCGCTTTCAAGGCCGCGGATCGCGCTCCGGCGCGTCTGGTGGCACCGCCCGGTCAGGCGGAAGCGATATCGCAGGCCGGTGCCATCGCCATGGTGCGCGATCTGATCAACACGCCTGCGAACCTCCTCGGCCCGGTCGAGCTGGGCGACATCGCCGTCGGGCTCGCCGCCCGCTACGGGGTGGAGGCATCCGTCGTGGAGGGCGCCGAACTCGATCGCGAATACCCCACCGTTGCCGCTGTCGGGCGCGGGTCTGACCGTCGGGCGCGCGTCGTGACGTTTCGCTGGCAGGGATCGGCCGCGACCGCCGATTCGCCGCTGCTGTCGCTCTGCGGCAAGGGTGTGTGTTTCGATACCGGCGGCTACGATCTCAAACCTTCATCCGGAATGCTCCGCATGAAGAAGGATATGGGCGGAGCGGCAACGGTTCTTGGTTTGTCCCGAATTGTCATGGAGGCGGATTTGCCGATTCGGTTGGTTACCCGAATCGGATGCGTGGAGAATTCCGTCTCCGGCAATGCGATGCGCCCGCTGGATGTGATCCGCACGCGCAGCGGGCTGACCGTGGAAATCGGCAACACCGACGCCGAGGGGCGTCTCGTCCTATGCGATTTGTTGCACGATGCATCGGATGAATCGCCCGATCTGCTGGTGGACTGCGCCACTCTGACCGGCGCGGCCCGTGTCGCGGTCGGCCCGGACCTGCCGGCATTGTTCTGCACAGACGACGATTGGGCGGCCGATCTGTTGCGTTGCGGTATCGCCGCACACGACCCCATGTGGCGTCTGCCGCTATGGTCCGGGTACGACGACTGGCTGAAAAGCCCAATTGCAGACTTGAATAATGTCTCTTCGCGCCCGCAAGCCGGCGCGATCGTCGCGGCGCTGTTCCTAAAGCGGTTCGTATCGGCCGGCATTCCCTGGGCGCATATCGATCTTTATGCCTGGAACGATCAATTGCGGCCCGGCCGACCCGAAGGTGGGGAAGCCCAGACCCTGCGTGCGATCTTCCAAGCTGTCCAGGAACGGCTCTGTCCGACGACATAATGTTACATGAAGCGATACGCAATTTGCTTGACCCGGAACTGTCATCGTATTAGCAGCCCGCCTACGTTACGGCCGCAATTTCGCAGCCAACCGGGAAAGGATAATAAATGGCAACAGCACCCTCCGCCACCGATCAGCAGGTCGATCTGCTGCGTGGCACCGTCGTCTCTCTGGTTCGGCGCGACGGGCCCGATCTGACCGCGCGTCAGCTCGCCGTGTTCCTGACGTGCTACCTGGTCGAAGGTGGCCACACCGTGCGCGGTCTGGCGGCTGAACTCGACGTTTCCAAGCCGGCGATCACTCGCGCCCTGGACCGTCTGGGTGAATTCGATCTCGCCCGCCGCAAGACCGATCCGGCCGATCGTCGCAGCATCCTCGTGCAGAAGACCCCCAAAGGCTCCGCTTTCCTGCGCGATATCAAGACGATCATGGGCAAAGTTGCCTCCGGCGAAAAGAAAGCGGCTCCCGCCGCTCGGCGTGCCACGGCCGCTTAAATCGCGACGACACTGTCGAACGCCCCTTTCCGTCGCGAAGCCCGCGACCGAAAGGGGCGCTAATTCAACATCTTACCACATTTTTCAGGCTGCCAGACGCGCGGATGCCTTCAGCATGGCCGCGCCTTTTTCGGCGATCATGATGGTCGGCGCATTGGTATTGGTCGACGTGACCGCCGGCATCACCGATGCATCGATCACCCGCAGTCCCTGCAATCCGTGCACGCGCAATTGCTCGTCCACCACCGACATCGCGTCCGGGCCCATCCGGCAGGAGCATGACGCGTGGAACACCGTCGTTCCGCTTTGCCGAGCATATTCAAGCAGTTCGTCATCGGATTGAATGCCGGCGCCGGGTGCCGTTTCGGCGACGACGTATTGCGCCAAGGCAGGAGCCTCGAACAATTTCCGCAGAAACTTCAGACCGCCAACCACCGCCCGCCGATCCCGTTCATCGTCGAGGTAACGGGGATTGATCGCTGGCCGATCCTCCGGTCGGTTCGATCTGGCTTCGACATAGCCCGCACTCAACGGACGCATTTGCCAGATTCCGCCGGTCATACCGGGCTTCGTGTCCAGTTGCCGCACGGGGCCGGGTCCGTAACTGCCCGGCGCGAACATCGCCTGAATATCCGGAGTCGCAGATTCTGCCAGCACTTTGACCGACGCCGCGACCAGAGAGGCGCCATAGGTCAGGATGCCCTGGCCGGTCAGCACGTAGCGCAGGACCTCATTGACCAGGCCCAATCCGCGGGAACGTTCGTTCAGCGAACGAGCATTCTTTACGTCGGCGGAAACCCTCACGATAAAGTGATCCTGAAAATTCCGTCCCACGCCTTTTACTGCGTGATGCACCGGAATACCCACACGATTGAGATGATCGGGATCGCCGACACCTGAAAGTTGCAGAATATGCGGCGACCCAATGGCTCCGCCGGACAAAATGACTTCTCGTGCCGCATCGGCCCTTTCGATTTTCCCGCCAACCGCGAATTCCACGCCCGTCGCTCGCGTGCCATCGAAGACAACACGATGCACCAGCGCATCGGTGATCACGCGCAGGTTCGGGCGTTTCATCGCCGGATGCAGATACGACACCGCAGCGCTGAACCGCCGCCGGCCGCGGCGTGTTTGCTGCACCCAACCGATATGGTCGCCCAACCCATGCGGTAGATCGTTCAAATCGTCGCGATATTCCAGCCCGATCTCCCGCCCCGCGTCGATCGCCGCCTGACACAAGGCCGGCTGATCGGCGATGGCGGAGGTGTTCAGCGGCCCACCCTTGGCATGCGCTTTATACCCGGCGGGACCATTCCAGTTTTCCGCCTTGTCGAAATACGGCAGCACGTCGTTCCACGACCAGCCGCGATTGCCGCATTGCGCCCAGTAATCGAAATCCTCTGGCTGGCTGCGGATGTAGATCATGCCGTTGATCGACGACGACCCGCCGAGCACCTTGCCACGAGGATAGGCGATGGTGCGGCCGTTCACGCCCCCGTCCGGCGCGGTCTTGAAGCCCCAGGTCAGCGTGGGATGATCCAGCAGCTTCATGTAGCCGGCTGGGATGTGGATCAGCGGATTGGTGTCGCGCCCGCCGGCCTCGATGAGGATGACCCGTGTCAGAGGGTCCTCGGTCAGCCGGTTGGCGAGCACGCAGCCGGCCGACCCGGCGCCGACGATGACGTAATCCGCTTGCATGGCGTCTACCCCTTTTCCACGCCCCAGAAGACCGGGGCCGATCCTTTGACGTGGCCGGCGATGTTGGACCGCCAAGCGGCGTGCGGCAGGTACTGGCCGCACGGGATGATCGGCACCGAGTCGAAGGCGGCACGCTGGTAATCGACCTCCAGCTTGCGGCGTTCGGCGTCGGTCGGGGCGTCGATCCAGGCCTCGTAGGCGGCTTCGATCCGAGCGTCTTCCGGCCAGCCGAACCACGCCTTGGGGCCGTTGCTGCGGACGGTGTTGGCCAGCAGCGGGTCGGAAAACTCCGGTCCCGGCGCGCCGGCGGGGAACATCGACCAGCCGCCTTTCGACGGTGGTTCCTTCGACGGCCGGCGCTGCACGATCGTGCCCCAATCCGTGAGCTGATCGTCCACGGTCATGCCGATTTTGCGGAAGGCATCGACCGCCACGGTACAGAACGCATTGTAGACGATCTGATCGGTCGGGTGCATCATCGTCAGCGTTTCGCCGCCGTACTTGGCTTGATCCAGCATGCGTTTGATTTCGTCGATGCTCTTGCGCACCCGCACATTTTCCATGCCCGCATCGTTGGCCAAGGGCGATCCGGGGACGAAATACCCCATCGGGGCGCGCCACGTGTCGGGTTCCTCGCCCATCGCGGCCAGCATCAATTCCCTCTGATCGATCGCGGCCAACATCGCGCGCCGAACGCCGGGGTTGTTGGTGGGCGCATGCAACGCGTTGGGCCGCAGGATGCCGACGGTGCCATACAGGTCCAGAAGTCCCGTTTTCACGCCATTCTGCTTCTTTAACATCGGAATCAGATCGGGCTGCGGCAGCTCGACCCAATCCACCTCCCCCGCGATCAAGGCGTTGGCGGCCGTGGCCGAGTCCGGAATGACCCGCCATTCCACCCGGTCCACGTTCGCCTTGTGCCCGCCGGCGGTGTAGGACGCCGGCTCCTGGCGCGGCGAGTACCGATCGAAACGCGCGAAGATGGCGCGCGAGCCCGAGACGTATTCGTCCGGCACGAACCGGAACGGTCCGCAGCCGACGATTTCCGTCACCTGCTTGAACGGATCGACCGTGGACGCAATCCGCTCCGGCATCATGACAGGTTGCGGCTGCACCTTGGACAGGAAATGCGCCAGCAGCGGGAACGGCTTCTTCAAACGCCACACGAGCGTTTTGTCGTCCGGCGCCTCGATTGCCGCGACACGCGCATCGATAATCACGCTGGTCGCGTCGCGTTTGAGCCAGCGTTGCAGCGAGGCAAGGCAGTCGCGCGCCAGGACCGGCGTGCCGTCGTGCCAGAGCAGCCCGTCCCGCAGTTTCATGGTCCAGCGCAGGCCGTCGTTTTCGATGACGTGGCCGGCCACCATTTGCGGCTTCGGCACGAAGGATTCATCGCGGCCGTAGAGGTTCTCGTAGACCATCATCGCGAAGTTGCGTGTGACGGTCGCGGTGGTCCACACCGGGTCGAGGCTGGTCAGATTCGTTTGCGGCACGAAGATCAACGGCTTCGTGCCAGCCGAGATCGCCGGGCGCGCGAGTGTCGAGGCCGCCGCGGCGGTCAGAAATGTGCGTCTTTTCATTGGTTTTTCCTCCCTGTCGAAATGGCTGCTTTATTCGGCTGCCTTCGCCACCCCCGCGACCCGCGTCCGTGTCCGCATTGTCACGAACTCCTCCGCGGCCGTCGGATGAATCCCGATCGTCCGATCGAAATCCCCCTTGGTCGCGCCCATGACCAAGGCGATCGCCAGACCCTGCACCAGCTCCGGCGCATCCTCGCCCAGCATATGCGCGCCCAGCACCTTCTGCGTCGCCTGATCCACCACCAGCTTCATCATCGTCTTCCGAGCGCGGCCGGACAAAGTGTGCCGCATCGGGGTGAACTTCGCGACGTAGACATCGACCGGTCCCTTCGCCGCGGCCTCTTCTTCTGTCAGCCCCACAGTCCCGATCGGCGGGGTGGAGAACACCGCCGCGGCAACGTTTTCCAAAGACACCGACCGTGGGTTCTTTCCGAACAGCGAATCAGCCAAAGCATGACCTTCGGCGATGGCGAACGGCGTCAGATTGATCCGGTTCGTCACATCGCCGATGGCGTAAATATCCGCTTGGCTGGTCTGTAGTTTCGCGTCGATAATCACCGCGCCGTTTTTATCGACCGCGACCCCGACCTTTTCCAGCCCCATTTTTTCGGTCATCGGCCGGCGTCCCGTGGCGAGGAACACGGTATCCACATCCAATGTCTGCCCGCCGCCATAAGTTAGAACGCGGCCAGCGCCGGCCGCCTCGATCTTCTCCGGGCTGCACGACGGATGCAGGATAACGCCCTGAGCAGCCAACGCTTCGGCCAGTCCTTCCCGCAAATCCTGGTCGAACCCGCGCAGCGGCAGCGGCTGGCGGTAGATCAGATGCACCTCCGCACCCAGAGCCTGGAAAATCCCCGCGAATTCCACCGCGATGAATCCCGACCCAACGATCGCGATTTTCTTCGGCATGACCGGCAAATAGAACGTATCGTCCGAAATGATCGCCAAATCCGCACCCGGAATATTCGGCCGCTCGGGGTGTCCGCCCGTGGCGATGACGATCTTCTCTGCGGTGATCCGTTGCCCGCCCACGTCCAGCGTGTGCGCGTCGATGAATGTTGCCCGAGCATCGAAGATTTTGCAGCCGGCGCCGTCCAGCAGGCGGCGGTAGATGCCGTTCAGCCGGTTGATCTCCTTGTCCTTGGCAGCGATCAGCTTGCCCCAATCGTGCGGGCCTTTCTTGATCGACCAGCCGAACCCGGCGGCATCGTCCGCCCAGGCGCCATATTCGCCCGCCTGCACCAGCAGCTTCTTCGGCACGCAACCGACATTGACGCAGGTGCCGCCCCAGAACCGCTCCTCCGCCACCCCCACGCGCGCGCCATGGCCGGACGCGATACGGGCGCACCGCACGCCACCCGAGCCACCGCCGATTACAAACAGGTCGAAGTCCATCCGAGGCATCCTTCTCTTGGTTCCCCTCAATTTGTGGCGCGGGCAGCGGCGTGGCAAGGTGTCTTATAAACAGGGAGATTCCCCCCATGCGCCGCCGCGATCTCGGACTGGCTCTGCTCGCCGCCCCCACCCTGATCCGCCCCGCCCGAGCGGAGGCGCCGGTCGTACGCATGTCCAAGCAATACGGGCTCGGATACATGTCGATGATGGTGATGGAGCGCCAGAACCTGATCGAGCGCCATGCCGATCGCATGGGCATGTCGGGACTGAAGGTCGAATGGTCCGTACTTGGCGGTCCCGGCCCGCAAATCGATGCGTTGCTCACGGGCCAGGCAGACTTCATCGGACCGGGCGGCACCACGCTCGCCACCCTGTGGGACAAGACCTTCGGCACCCCGCAGGAGGTGCGGGCACTGTCGGCCTTGCAATGCATGCCCTTCGTGATGGTGACAAAGACCGACCGTATCCGCTCCATCGCCGACCTGACGGAGAAAGACCGCATCGCTTTGCCGGGCGTGAAGATCACCGGCCATGCCTTGTCGCTGGAAATGGCCGCCGCCCAAAAATGGGGGTTCGACCAATACGCGCGCTTGGACCCTTTTACCGTGACCCTGGCGCATCCCGACGCCATGGCGGCCCTGGTCGGCGGGATTTCGGAAATTACATGCCATCTGGCCAGTTCGCCCTATTACTACTACGAACTCGCCATGCCCGGGATGCGGTCGGTGATGAAGTCGTACGATGTCACGGGTGGCAAACACACCAATGGCGTTCTGGTCTCCACCCGGAAATTCCACGACGCCAACCCAAAACTCTGTTCGGCTGTGCTGGCGGCGCAGAAGGAGGCGAATGCCTTCATCGCCGCCGAACCGCGCAAGACGGCGGAAATCTATTTGTCCATGACCGGGGAAAAGCAGGTCGGCCCGGACCAGTTCGCCGAGTGGCTCCGCGACCCGGACGTGGAATACACAACGGTTCCTTTGAAGACGATGGCATTCGCCGAATTCATGAAGAAGGTCGGCCGCATCAAACGCACCGCCCCACGTTGGCAGGACATGTATTTCGAGGAATCGCACGACGTCGCCGGCAGCTGACACACCGCTTGACCCGCTCGGCCACCGGCGGGACAACTCGCGCCCGAGTGCGACAAAACGGAGACGCCCCAATGACCGAAGCCACGGCCTACGATCGTGCCTATGGCGCATGGCAGCAGGACCCCTTGGCCTGGTGGGAAGCGGCGGCCGAGGGCATCGACTGGACCAAACGTTGGGACACCGTGTTCGACCCCAGCCTCGGCGCGTACGGCCAATGGTTCGCGGGCGGCGAGCTGAATACCTGCTTCAACTGCGTGGACCGGCACGTCAACGCGGGGCGAGGCGATCAGGCGGCGCTGATCTGGGACAGCCCGATGACCGGGCAGTTAGTCACGCACACCTACAAGGACCTCCAAACCCGTACCGCGAAAATGGCAGGCGCGCTGGCGGCACTTGGCGTCGGGCGCGGCGACCGGGTCATCCTTTACATGCCCATGGTGCCAGAGGCCGCGATCGGCATGCTCGCCTGTGCCCGTCTGGGCGCGATCCACTCGGTCGTGTTCGGCGGCTTCGCCGCGGCGGAACTCGCGACCCGCATCGCCGATGCCAAGCCCAAGGTCATCGTCTCCGCGTCCTGCGGGTTGGAACCGGGCCGCGTCGTCAAATACAAGCCGCTGCTGGATGCCGCGATCGCGATGTCGCCGCACAAGCCGGATGCCTGCCTGATCCTGCAACGCCCGCAGGAACAGGCCGCGATGACGCCCGGCCGCGACCATGATCTGCTGGAAGCCGAGGCCGCCGCCGCACCGCACGACTGCGTGCCGGTGAAGGCCACCGACCCGCTGTATATCCTGTACACCTCCGGCACGACCGGCCGCCCCAAGGGCGTGGTGCGCGACAATGGCGGGCACGCGGTGGCGCTGTGGAACTCTATGAAGATGCTCTACGGCGTGGAGGCCGGGGACACCTACTGGGCCGCCTCCGACGTCGGCTGGGTCGTCGGCCACAGCTACATCGTCTATGCTCCGCTGCTGCGCGGCTGCACGTCCATCATGTACGAGGGCAAGCCGGTCGGCACCCCCGATGCCGGCGCCTTCTGGCGCGTCTGTGCCCAGCATAAGGTAAAAATCCTGTTCACAGCGCCAACCGCGATGCGCGCGATCAAGCAGCAGGACCCCGACGCCAAGCTACTCGGCCAGTACGACCTGTCGAACCTCCAAGCCCTGTATCTGGCGGGCGAGCGCTGCGATCCGCCGACCGCCGTCTGGGCGCAGGAAATCCTGGACAAGCCCGTGGTCGATCATTGGTGGCAGACCGAAACCGGCTGGGCCATTACCTCCGGCTTTCGCGACTTCGGCCTTTTCCCCTTCCTGCCCGGCTCGGGTGGGCGTCCCTGTCCCGGCTACGACCTGCACGCCCTGGACGACGACGGCCATGTGCTGCCGCGCGGCACCAGCGGCAACCTGTCCGTGCGCCTGCCCTTGCCTCCCGGCTGCGGCCCCACCCTGTGGGAGAACGATGATGGCTACCGCACCGCCTATCTGTCCGACTTCCCCGGCTGGTACCGCACCGGCGATGCCGGCATGGTGGACGAAAACGGCGATGTCTGGGTCATGGGCCGCACCGACGACATCATCAACGTCGCCGGCCACCGCCTGTCCACGGGATCGATGGAGGAAGTCCTCGCCTCCCACCGCGACGTCGCGGAATGCGCGGTGTTCGGCGCCAAGGATGAGCTGAAGGGGCAGACACCCATCGGCCTCGTGGTGCTGAAATCCAGCGTCAACCGGCCGGAGGCCGAGGTGTCCGCCGAACTGGTCGCCCTGATCCGCGAACGCATTGGCCCCGTCGCATCCTTCCGCGACGCCCGCGTGGTGCCGCGACTGCCGAAGACCCGGTCCGGCAAAATCCTACGCGCCGTTATCCGCCGCATCGCCGACGGGGAAACCGTGCCAGTGCCGCCGACCATCGAGGACCCGGCGACGCTGGAAGAAGTGCGGGTGGTGCTACAGCGGTAGCGGCCGGGCGGCACCCTGGCGGCGGCGCGCACCCGCCAGGGCCAAGACGCCCAACCCGAGCACCGTGAACGTGGCCGGTTCCGGCACGTCGAACGCCAGGACGCTGATGGTCGTCGAAGCGATGTTCGTGCCGGTTTGGCTGGTCGCGGTATCCGATGTGGCGCTGAAGCCCGTGATCCCGGAAATGCTGCCGGTGCCCGTGATGTTGAATGAGTCCAGGAATTCCGAGTTGGTCCCGGCGGTATGGGTGATCTCCAGCACCAATCCCTGGCCGGCGCCGCTGTAGTAGTAGCTGGAGCTGAATGCGATCGGCAGCGCGAAGGCGTTCGGCGTGGCGCCGCCCGAGAAATACCCGGCTGGCAGGGACAACGCGCCGGTGTGCAGGATCGTGAAGCCGGGATCGCCGCCCACGACGTTGTTCGCGAAGACCGTGCTGGCCGTCGCCGCCGAGAGCGCCGCGACCCCGAGTTTGACGTCGTAGTTACTGAACGACATCGCGGGACTCGGCCCGGTGCCGCCGTTGGCGCGGAAACTGATGCCCTCCAGGTCCGTGCCCGGCAGTATCCCGGCGGCGGCCAGAACCGAATTATCGATCACGATCACCTCGGTACGGCTACCGGTGTTGAACGCCGTCGAATGGGCCGAGCCGGCTTCGGTGGTCGCGTAGGCCTGTGGCACGATGAACAGGCCCGCGTACGCCGGCTGCACAGCCGCGGTGAAAAGCGAACCCGCGCAAACGCCGATGGCCGCGAGGCCGGTTCGTGACATACCCATCGAAAATCTCCCCAATCCAAGGCTACGCTAACGACATTTGCTGGTTACGGTCAGTGCCGAACCGTGTCAATCGGGCCTCGGTAACATTCCTATGATCGCTGTCGTATTCGGAATATCTGCCACCACCGATCCCATGGTGCCTCCGCGTCCGGTTCGCGCTAAACGTTGGACATGGCCCGTCTGTCCGTCAACCTGAACAAGGTCGCCCTGCTGCGGAATTCCCGCCGCACCGGTGTCCCCGATGTCCTGCGTTTTGCCCAAATCGCGCTGGATTCCGGCGCGCGCGGCATCACCGTGCACCCTCGCCCAGACGAACGCCACATCCGGGGCAGCGATGTCCCGGCACTGGCCGCGCTGATGCAACCCGTGCGGCCAGGGATGGAGTTCAATATCGAGGGCTATCCCGACGACCGTCTGATGGCGTTCCTTCGCGACACACGCCCGGAACAATGCACCCTCGTGCCGGACGCGCCCGAGGCCTTCACGTCGGAGGAAGGCTGGAAGCTGGACGCCGCGCAGATGGCCCTGGCCAAGCCCGCCATAGCGGCGATCAAGGCCCTGGGCTGCCGCGTGATCCTGTTCACCGACCCCGATCCCAACGTCGTGCCGCGCGCGGTCGAGTCCGGGGCAGACGGGGTCGAAATCTACACCGGTTCCTACGCCGCCGCCTTCCATACCGGCACCCACGGCGCGCTTCTGGCAGTCATCGCCGCAACCGCCCAGGCGGCCGCCGATGCCGGACTGGTGGTGAACGCTGGCCACGACCTGAACCTGCGGAACATCCCGGCGCTGATGGAAGCGGTGCCTTTCCTGGCGGAAGCGTCGATCGGCCACGAACTCACCGCCGACGCCCTGGAAAACGGCTTCGGCCCAACCGTCGCGGCCTACGCGGCAGCGCTACGGGGCTGACTGCGCCGGTTCCACATCGCGTTCGATCGTCGCGCCGTGTTCGCGTTCCGCGACCGCCAGATCGTAATGCGCCTGCAGATCGACCCAGAATTTCGCGCCGGTTCCCAGATACCGCCCGAGCCGCAGGGCGGTTTCGGCTGAAATGGACCGGTGGCCGCGCACGATATCGCTCAGCCGGTTCGCCGGCACCCGCAATCGCAACGCCAGCGCATTGGCGGACAGTCCGCGTGCCCCCATTTCCTCGGCAAGCGTCACGCCGGGATGCACCGGCGGCAGCGACAATCCGTCGGGAAAGTGAAACACAACATCGTCATCGGACGCGGCGAGGTAGGCGGGGGCGAGACTGTTCATTGCTTCTGTGTCCCTGTCAGTGCGGGTCGAAAATGTGGACGTCATAAGCGTTGCCTTCGTCGAACCGGAACAGAATGCGCCACCCCGCGTTCACGTCGATGGACCAGAAATCCCCCAGATCGCCTTTCAGCTTGTGCAGCCCCAGGCTGTTCAACGGGGATAAAGCCGACAGGCTGGAGGCAGCATTGAGCTGGTTCAGACGCGTGTACGCCAACGGCACATTCAGGCCGGAAAACTTCGATTTGCCGGTTTCGACGAACTGCCGCGTCGCGGAGCCCTTGATCGAGCGGATCATACGCGCCTCCTGTCACCCGGGGAGTGTGACCCCAAAAGGTTAAGAAAGCGTTTACGGCCGCGGATATTTTTTAGTACATCTGAAGTGCTACGTCAAGCATATAATGCGATATCCGCTGTTGCGCGCCGAAGCCGCCGAGCGCTCCATAGCCTCCGCGTCCTCCGCGCGAAACAACGGACCGGTCCACCCACGCGGACCTCGCCAGGAAGCCAACCGGCGCTGTACCTACAGAAACCGCAGCACCAGAAACCCGCCGATCACCCCAACCGCGATCAAGCTCGTCACCAGCGTCAGCCGCCGTTCGATGAACACCCGCACGCGTTCCCCAAAAAAATGCAGCAGCGTCGCCACCAGGAAAAACCGGGCACCCCGGGTTGCCACGCTGGCCGCCATGAAGATGGCGAAGTCGAAATGGGCGGCACCGGACGCGATGGTCACGATCTTGTAGGGGATCGGCGTCAGCCCCTTCACCAGGATGATCCACAGCCCGTACTGGGCATACATCGCCTGAAACGCCTCGAACCGAGCCGCGTACCCGTAAAACGCGATGACCGGCCGCGCGAACTGATCGAACACGGCGTAACCGATGTAGTACCCCAGCGCGCCGCCCGCGACGCTCGCCAGCGTGCAGATGAAAGCGAACCGCCACGCCCGCGCCGGCCGCGCCAGCGCCATCGGCACCAGCAGCACATCCGGCGGAATCGGAAAGAAACTCGCCTCGGCGAAGGCGATCGCCGCCAGCCACCAGGGCGCGCGAGGGGAGGAAGCCAGCGCCAAAGTGCGCGCGTAGAGACGGTGCAACATGCGCGGCCCTTTACCCGGTAGGCTCGCTACCGCGCCAGCCCCCTGCGTCGGCAAAGACCGTTTCGATGATGGTCACCAACACGCCCTCGGACGCGGAAATGTCCAAGTGCCGGTCGGAGCCGCCATGCGCGCCGAGGAACCGCGCGCCGACCAAACCGTCGCTCCCCATGAAGGGCGAGAAATCGTCGATAAACCGCGGGCCCAGAGCGCCGCATAACGCTTGAAGACCGGCATTATAATGCTTCCGCATGGCGGTTCGTTCGGCAAGCGACGGGATTTCCAGACCCGCCAGCTTCTCCGCCAGCGTCCGGTTGCGTTCGGGCGTATCGCTATGGGCGTCGACAAACCCCGCGATCCAGGCATCGTCGCGCAGCGCCGAGGGGAAAGCCGAGCATATCCAAAGGTGCTCGGCTCCTGCGATATCGGCGAGCATTGCGAGAAACCGACCGTATTGGGTCAACGCATCCTGGCAGTAGGTTTCGAACGCCAGCCAGCATGAGCGCTTCATACCGTTGCGGAGCATATGGCGTATCCAGCCGAATTCGGCGTCGATCCCGCCGAATTTCAGCAGGATGGGGACGTCCAGATGCTTCGCCTCCGCCTCCGCCCATCGCAGGATATTCAAGCCGAAGCGCGCTTTCCCTCCCAAATCCGCGAGGCTGGCGGCGATCGCTCCGTGACATGGCATGACCATGGGGGCGAGCCATTTGTCCCCGATCCAGGCGGTTCGGAAATAATGTAGCGCGTGACTGTCGCCGATCGCGAAATACGGCAGCCCGCCCTGTTCGCGGATCATGCCGATGACCGGCGCGCCAACACCCCGCCATAACCGGCCGGGGGTGTCGTCGTGCCGCAATTGCCCGACACATATCGCGCGGAACAGCTTGCGGGCGTAGTCCCGGTTCGGCAGGCGGAGATCGGCCAGCGCCCGCAGACCGTCGGGGAACGGACCGCAGGGAACGAAACGGCCTTCATCGGCCCCGCGCCGCAGGAAATGGCTCAGCGCCGCCGCGGGTTCCAACCCGGCCCGCCGCAGATCGTCCTGTTCGGCGAGATAGGCCGCTTCGGAAAACCCGCAGGCATGCAGGCGGCCAACCAGTTCCTGCCAACCCCGTGGCTCGCGCACCTCTGTGGTCGGGAACATTCTTCCCATCATCTGCTGAGCGGATCGTGTCCGCGGCCCGTATCCGGCCGCAAGACTATGCCCCAGCCTCCAGCCCGCCGCCAGCACGATATGCCCGGCATCTGGCCACCGGCGCCCCACCCCCCTATTCTGCGTCCAACAGAGGAGACGACCCCGATGACCACCGTTGCCCATTTGCTCGCCGACAGCCTGGAAGCCCACGACGTCGACCAGATCTACTGCGTCCCCGGCGAATCCTATGTCGGCCTGACCAGCGTGCTCAGCGCCCGCAACACCATCAAGATGGTGGTCTGCCGGCATGAGGCCGGAGCCGGCTTCTCCGCTGTCGCCGACGGTCGCCTCCGCGCGCGTTCGGGCGTATGCATGGTCTCCCGCGGGCCGGGCCTTTCGAACGCGATGGTCGCCATCCACTCCGCCTTCCACGACGCCACGCCGCTCATCATCCTGGTCGGGCAGGTCGAGCGTAAGGATTTCGGCCGCGGCGCTTTGCAGGAGCAGAACTACTCCCGCCTGCTGAGCGACATCACCAAGCTGGTGATCGAGGTCAACGAACCCGAACAGGCCTCCGAAGCGATCGCCCGCGCCTTCCATGTCGCCGAATCCGGCACCCAAGGCCCGGTCGCGGTGATCCTGCCGGAGGACATCTTCGACGAGGAAACCGACGCCGAACTGAACCAGCCGCGCCCCCGCGCACTGTCCGGCCCGCGGCCGCAGGACCTGGATCGGTTGGCGGATATGCTGGCCAAATCCGAACGCCCGCTGATCGTGGTCGGCGGCGCGCTGCTGGCCGACAGCGTCTACGACAAGTCGGCGCTGTCCGACCTGACGAAATTGGCGGAAACCTGGATGCTCCCGGTCAACCCGACGCATCGCCGGCCCCAACTGTTCGACGCCCGCCACCCCAACTACGGCGGCTACATGGGCATTCGCGTCCCACCCGCCCTGATCTCGGAGATGAAACGGGCCGACCTGATGGTGTCCATCGGGGAGCGTATTACCGACTCCGTCAGCCAGTCCTACACCTTCCCGGAAGCGCCGCAGCCGCAGCTGCCTTTGGTCCATGTCTGGCCCGACCCCAACGAAATCGGCCGAGTCTTCCGCCCCACGCTGGGCATTTCCTGCTCCCCGCATGAGGTCATCAAAGGCCTGCTCGCCCGTGGCGCCCCCGCCGACGCGGCCAAGCGCACCGATTGGGTCGCCGGATTGCATGCCCGCCATCGTGCTTTGCTGGAGAAGAAGTGGGAGCCGACCCCGGACGGGATCAATTTTGCTGCCATCGTCTGCGAGGTCGACAAGCATCTGGCGGACGACGCCGTGATCACAACGGATGCCGGCAACTTCGGATCGTACGTGCATCGCTACATCGGCTTCAAACAAACGCAAACCTTCCTGTCGTCCATCGTCGGCGCCATGGGGTCGGGCATGCCGATGGCCGTTGCCGCGACGCTCCGCCGCCCCGGCCAGCAGGTCGTGTGCTTCATCGGCGACGGCGGCGCGTTGATGATGGGCAATGAGATCGCTACCGCCTGCCAATACGGCGGTGCGCCGATCATGATCATCTCCGACAATTCCATGTATGGCACGATCGGCATGCACTCCTACGTGCGTTACCCGGAACGGAAGTTCATGGACGCGATGAAGCTGACGAACCCCGACTTCGCCGCCTGGGGCCGCGCCTTCGGGTGCGAGGGCATCACCATCCGCGACGAAGCCGACATTGCCCCCGGAATCGCCGCCGCCTTCGCCGTGCGCACCAAACCGGTTGTCGTGCACTGCCTGACCTCCGCCATCCAAATGAGCGCTTGGCGCCGCTATGCCGGGGAGCAAATGCTGTGACCCGCATCGCCCTGATCCACGCGTTGAAAGTCTCCATCCCCGCGATCGAGGAATCCTTCGGCCGCCTGTGGCCCGAAGCCAAGCTGATGAACCTGCTGGACGATTCCCTCTCCGCCGATCTGGCGGAACAGGGGGCGCTGACGCCGGCCATGACCCAGCGCTTCCTCACGTTGGCCCGCTATGCCCGCTCGACCGGCGCCGATGGGATTCTATTCACCTGCTCCGCTTTCGGCCCCTGCATCGAGGCCTGCGCTCGCGACCTGCCGGACATCCCTGTGCTGAAGCCGAACGAAGCCATGATCGAGGAAGCCATCGCCCTTGCTGGCCCCAAAGCCCGCGTCGGCCTGTTGGCGACCTTCGCGCCGACCTTGGACTCCATGCCGCCGGAGTTCGCGGCCGTGGCGCCGGGTTCGACGGTCGTGCCGGCCCTGGCCGCCGCCGCGCTGACGGCGCTGAACAAGGGCGACGGCCCCGGCCATGACCGGGAAGCCGCCGCATCGGCACTGGCGCTGAAGGACTGCGACGTGATCGCCCTGGCGCAGTTCAGCCTCGCCCGCGCCGCCGCCGCCGTGGCCGAGGCCACCGGCAAGACGGTGCTGACTACGCCGGACAGCGCGGTGCGCAAGCTGCAACGCCTGTTGCTCCAGCAGAAGGCGGCCTGACCGTGGACCTGTCCTCTTTCCGCTCCTCCGTCGCCGCCGCGGCCCCACCGGCCGGCCTGGGGCTGCCGCTGCAAGCGCTGTGGTGGGACGCGAAAGGCGACTGGGCCAAGGCGCACGGCTGCGCCCAGGACGAAAAAACCCCCACCGGTGCGGCCGTCCACGCCTATTTGCACCGGGTCGAGGGCGATCTGTCCAACGCCGGCTATTGGTACAACCGAGCGGGCAGACCGGCCGAAACCGGCCCTCTGGCGGTAGAGTGGGAACAGTTGGCCGCCGAACTGCTCGAGACCTGACTTCGGCGCCCCCGCTCTTCATGGTCGGGTGTGACCCGACCATGACGGAAAATGTCGGAAATCCGTCATATGCGATCCCCCGGGTGGGTGGGGACCGATGTCAGTGTCCCACCGAAATCCGGTCGCCGCTTCACAATCCCATCATCGTCTCAAAGAGACAAAACACGAGATTCAGTCTCAGAAACCATCTCCAAGTTCGCCTCTGCGATACGGGCCAGCACGACATCCTCGAATGTCTCCGCATCGAACCGCACGCGCGCCGGAACCCGAACCTCCGAACGAACCGCGGTGTCGGCGCTGGCCATGTCCTCCGCGACCGCGGCCCCGGCATCCGGCACTTCGGCCACGACCTCCGGTTCCAACGCCGCGTCCATCGACTTCAACGCGATATGCTCAGCCCAAACCGCCGCCTCGGCGCTCTTTTGATCGGCATCCCGCTTGATCCGAACCGCTTGAAGCTTCTGCAAACTCCGCAGCGCACTGTCCGAATCCCGTCCCATACTCGCCGCCTGCGCTCGGCATTTGGCCTGCTCCGTTGGCGCCCTCCGCAACTGATTGACCTGACGTCGGCATTCGGTGGCGTGTTCCCCCGCTGACACATGCCGCGCCGCCAGACGCGCCTCGGCCAGCGTCACGGGACACAGGCTCGCAATCGCCGCGATGGCGGCTTTTATGCGCTTATAGCGCATCTCCCGCGTTTCCTTCAGCGGCTCCGGCAGTTCGGCCCAGAGAATTTCGACGAGCGTGGCATAACCCTCGCGCGTGCGGGTGAAATCGTCCGGTGCGGCGGTGTCGTCGGACATGGAAAGCAGTTCTCCGATTGGGTGTAAATATAACGGAGAACGTTAGATATAACTGCCACTCGCAGTTTCAAGGGGGGAAGCCGCGAACGGCAAAAATTTTAGGAAAATGCTCCCTGTCGCCCCAGCCCGCGATCGTAAGGCCATGAAAAATGGTTGGGCTGGATCCGGCCATGACGCCGTACACCGCCTATTTCCGCTCAGCCGCCACTCGCTTCAATCCGGCCGGAACCTCGAACATGCTCCCCGGCACGGCGCCATAAGCCACCGCCGTCGCCTCGATCTCCCGCGTCGCCGAGGCCGCCCGCAGCACCACGCCATCGGCGGTCACGCAGGCCGTCCAAGGTTCCGCCGAACCCGCTGGCACGACATCCCAGTCCGTACAGGACAGCCCCGCCACCGTACGGGCGCCACGCCGCCGGAAACCCATGTCGGGGGTCATCGTGACCCCCGGCAACGTCACCCCGGCGGCCGGCGCCTCGACCGCGAGCTCATTCGCGAACACCAGTATGGTCGCCCGGTTCGCCATCCGGTCGACAATCATCCCCTCGTACGCCGTCTTGGCATCGTCGAAGATGTAGCTGTCCACCCGCAGTTTGAGGCCAGCTTCCGTCTGTCGCACCACTGTCTTGCGCGGCCCCCCGGCAGTCGGTGCGCGCACCACATGAAAGGTCACGGTCACGTCGCGGGTCGGCGCCATAATCGGCGCCTCCCCGGCAGCGGCGAGAAACAAAAAACCAAGCGGCAGGAGTCGGACGAGATATACCATCGCCCGACTGTAGAACCCGCCGCCCGCCGGCTCAATGCGGCAACTGCTCGTCCCGTGTTTCCCGCCCGATCATCATCGCCACGATCGACAGCAACGCGAAACACGTCATGACCGCCGCCGCTCGGCTGAACTGCCCGCCGAACGCGCCCACCATCAGGCCGGCGACCAACGGGCCGAAGCTGGTGATGACCCGCCCCGTCCCGTTGCAGAACGACACCGCCGTGGCGCGGACATGCGTGGGAAACAATTCCGGCAGATAGACCGCATGGCCGGAGAACACGCCGAACACGAAGAAGCCGAAGACCGGCAGCACGGTCGGATACCACTCGTAAGTATCCAGCCCCAGATACAGGAACAATCCGCTGGCGATAGCCCCGACGTTGTAGAACACGATCGCCGGCCGCCGGCCGAACGCATCGGCGATAAAGCCGAACGCGGCGTAGCCGAAGATGCCGCCGATCCCCCACAACGTCGTGCCGTGCCCGACGAAGGGCGCCGCCGCCGCGCCGGTGATGCCGCCGCGCGCCAGCACCTGCCCCTGAATGGTCGGCAGCCAGATCTGGCTGGTCCAGATCGACAGCAACGTACCCAGGCAGAACAACAGCCCGACGAAGGTGCTGAACCGGATCCCCGGGCTGAACAACTGCCAGGGTACGAAACTCAGGAAGCGCTCGTCTTCCGCGGTACGATTGGTGGACGCCTGCAACGCCTGCCGCCGAGCCTGAACAGCTTGGAAACGTTCCGGTTCCTCCATGCCGCGGCGCAGTGCCAGCAGCGCGATGGCCGGCAACACGCCCGCCAGCATCACGTAACGCCAGCCGTAGGGACCGACATAGGCATAAATCTGCCCGCCGATCAGGTTACCCACCGCGCCGCCGGTCATCATGAAGCCCAGCACTTTCGCGCGGTTCGATTCGGCGAAGGCCTCGGCGACCAGCGGAATGCCCACCACGATCTCCGCCCCCGTCCCGACGCCGGTGAAGAACCGGTAGATGCCGAATGTCGTGGTGTCGTGCGCAATGCCCTGCAGGCCGGTGAACAGCCCGACCATGATGATGCTGATCGCCAGGGTGCGGACCCGGCCGATGTAGTCCGCGATTATGCCGAAGAAGAAGCCGCCCAGCGCCCAGCCCAGCAGCCCGGTCATGCTGAGGATGCCGCCGACGCGCCCGATATCCTCCACCGTCGGTTTGCCGCCCAGCAGCTCGATCAACGCCGGCCGCAGCACCAGGGAGAACAGGCCGAAATCCGTGCTGTCCAGCGACCAGCCGAGCCAGGCGACCAGAAAGATTTGCCATTGATAGCGGGTGATGCCGCGCATCCACCCAAATCCGCCGTCGGCGGTTTTCCCCGTCTGACTCATTTGTCCCTCCGGTGTCGCCGCTTTGGGCGCGTTGTCTTGAACGTTTCGCACGTTACGGGACCGCGCGCCGTTCCGTCCAGAGGCTTTGCGGTTGACACACCGTGCCGTATTTTTTATTAACGAACAGTCGTTAATCACCGAGGCCCCATGCGCGAACAAGGCGGCAAACGCGAAACCATCAAACAACAGGCCATCCGCCTGTTCGCCGAACGCGGCGTCGACGCGGTGTCCGTCCGCGACATCGCCGCTGCCTGCGACATGAAGGCACCCAACCTCTACGCCCACTTCGCGTCGAAGGAGGCCTTGGTTCACGACCTGTTTCACGAAGGCTACGGCGAATACGGCGCCCTTCTGGCCCACGCCGCCGCCGGCCCCGACCCGTTCCGCGTCCGGCTCGGCCGCATGATGCGGGAGATCTGCCGCCTGCACGACACCGACACCGACCGTTTCCGCTTCCTGGTGATGACCCAGCACGGCTACCTCGCCAGCGTTGCCCGCGACGACCGCAACCCGGTCGAGGTCATCTGCCGAGCGGTCGCCGCCGCCATGGACAGCGGCGAAATTCCCCGCCGGGACCCGGACCTGATGGCGCTGGCCATTATCGGCATCCTGGTCCAGCCCGCGACTGGCCGCCTGTATGGGCGCCTGACCGGCGACCTGACCGAACGCGAAGACGAACTCATCGCCATGGCCTGGAGGGCCCTCTCATGAACCCGCTCTCGCTCTTGAAATCCCGCCGCCTCTGGCCGCTGGTCCTGGCGCAATCCTGCGGCGCCCTGAACGACAACCTCGTCAAAAATGCCATGGTTGTCCTCGCGATCTTCAAGCTCGGCGCTGGAGGAGCCGGCCTGTCGGCGGCTGCCGGAGCGTTGTTCATCGCCCCCTACATCCTGGTCTCCGCCACCGCCGGCAAAATCGCCGACCGCTATGCCAAACCCCAGGTCATCCGCCTGTATAAAGCCGCCGAAGTCGCCCTCATGGTCGCCGCCGCCGCGGCCTTCCTGGCCGAGAGCGTCACGGGCCTGCTGACCGTCCTCGTCGGCCTCGGCGTGCAGGCTGCTTTGTTCGGCCCCGTCAAATACGGCATCCTCCCCGAACAATTGGCGGAAGAAGAACTGATCGCCGGCAACGGCATCGTCGAGGCGACGACCTTCCTGTCCATCGTCATCGGCACCGTCATCGGCGGCGCGCTGATCCTGCTGCCGGCCGGCACCGCCATCGTCGGCGCCCTCGGCGTCGCCCTGTCCCTGCTCGGCCTGTTCGGCGCCGTCCGCATCCCGCCCGTCCCCGCCGCCGACCCGTCGCTGACGATCGGCATAAACATCGCCGCCTCGACTTGGACCGTCCTCCGTCACGCCGCGGCCCAGCGCCCGATCTGGCTGTCGCTGCTCGCCATCAGCTGGTTCTGGACGGTCGGCGCCACGCTGCTGACCGAGTTCCCCATCGTCGCCCGCGACACCCTGCATGCCGGCGGCAGTGTTCTCACTTTGCTGCTGACCGTCTTCGCCCTCGGCACCGGCGCCGGCTCCATCGGCTGCGCCAAGCTGCTGCATGGGGAGGTCTCGCCCCGCCACGTCCCCTTCGCCGCCTTCGGTATTTCCCTCTTTTGCTGGGATTTCGCCAACGCTTCCCTGTCCGCCGGGGTGTTGCCGGATGCCTGGGCGGTGCTGGAATCGCCGCACGGCTGGCGCATGCTCGGCGACCTCGCGCTGCTGGCGGGCTGCGGCGGCATGTTCTCGGTGCCGTTGTACGCCATCATCCAGGAGACAGCGGCCCCGGACGAGCGGTCCCGCATGATCGCCGCCAACAACGTCATGAACGCCTTGTTCATGGTCGCGGGCGCCGGAGCCGCCGCCGGCCTCGCCGCACTGGGCTGGCACGCCCCATCGGTCCTGAAATTCGCCGCCTTCGCCAACCTCCTGGTCGCCTGCTGGATCGTGCGCATCCTGCCGCGGGAGGTCTACCGGTCCCTCTTCCGCTGGTATTTCACCACCTTCCACGGCGTCGAAGTCGTGGGGCTGGAGAACTACAAGGCCGCCGGAGACCGCGTGGTCATCGTGTCCAACCACCAATCCTACGCCGACGCCTGCCTGATCGCCGCCTTCCTGCCGGACAGTCCCGCCTTCGCCGTCAACACCCAGCAGCTCGCCAAATGGTGGATCAAGCCTTTCATCGCCGCGGTGGACGTGTTCCCGGTGGACATCCAGTCCCCCTACAGCCTTAAGCGCATGGTCGAGGCCGTCCGCGACCACGGCCGCAAGCTAATGATCTTCCCCGAGGGCCGCCTGACCAAAACCGGCGCGCTGATGAAAGTCTACGAAGGTGCCGGTCTGGTCGCCGACAAGGCCCATGCACGCATTTTGCCCGTGGCGGTGGAGGGCCTGCAATTCTCCCGCCTGAGCCGCATGGGCGCCAAGCAGCGGGTGCGCTGGTTCCCCCGCCTGAAGCTTTCCATTCTCCCCCCCGTCGATCTGACCCCGCCCAACGCCTTGGCTTTAACGCCCCGCAAGCGCCGCGAGGCCATCGGCCGAGCCCTGCAGGACGTAATGGTGGACGCGGTCTTCCGCAGCAAGAACGTGGACCGAACCCTGTTTACCGCGGTTCTGGATGCCGCCCATGCCTTCGGCGGCAACACGATTATCGCCGAGGACATCCAGCGCCAGCCCATCCCCTACGACCGCCTGATCCTGGCATCGGTCGCACTGGGGCGGCAGTTGGAGGGTCAAGGCCAATACCTCGGCCTGATGCTCCCCAACGCCACCGCGACCGTGGTCGCGTTCCTCGGGCTGCAGGCGTTCGGCAAAGTCCCCTGCATGCTGAACTTCTCCGCCGGCGCCGACGCCATGCTGTCGGCCTGCGCCGCCGCCGGGGTCAAAACCGTGATCTCCAGCCGAGCCTTCGTGGAGAAGGGGAAGCTGGGCGCGACGATCGCGCGGATGGAGGGAACCGTCCGCTTCGTCTGGTTGGAGGACATCCGATCGGCCATCGGACGCGGCGACAAACTGCGGGCCTGGTTCGACCGCCTGCGCGCCCGTCGCCTGCCCGGCGCCGTCGCCGACCCCAACCGCCCGGCCGTCGTGCTGTTCACCTCCGGCTCCGAAGGCCGCCCCAAGGGAGTCGTCCTCAGCCACCGCCAGCTGCTGTCCAACTGCGCCCAGCTATCGTCCGTCATCGACTTCCACGGCGGCGACATTCTGTTCAATGCCATGCCCGTTTTCCACAGCTTCGGCCTGACGGGAGGCACCATCGTCCCCCTGTTGTCCGGCGTCCGCACCTTCCACTACCCCAGCCCCTTGCACTACCGCATCGTCCCCGGCCTGATCTACGACACCGACGCCACCATCTGCTTCGGCACCGACACGTTCCTCAATGGCTGGGCACGCTTCGCCCACCCTTACGACTTCTATGCCATGCGCTACATCTTCGCCGGCGCCGAAAAGTGAGGGAAGAAACCAAACGCCTGTTCGCCGACCGTTTCGGGGTCCGCATTCTGGAGGGCTACGGCGCCACCGAAACCGCCCCGGCACTGGCCATCAACACCGCCATGCACTGCCGCCCCGGCACTGTCGGCCGTTTCCTCCCCGGCATCGAATACCGCCTGGACCGAGTCCCCGGCGTCGACCCCGGTGGCCGCCTTCTGGTCCGAGGCCCCAACGTCATGCTCGGCTACCTGCGCGATTCCGCCCCCGGCGTGCTGGAAACGTCGGAAGGCGGCTGGTACGACACCGGCGATATCGTTTCGGTAGACAACGAAGGTTTCGTCGGCATCCTCGGCCGAGCGAAACGGTTCGCCAAGATCGGCGGCGAAATGGTATCGATGACCGCCGCCGAGGCCCTGGCCGCCGCCGTCTGGCCCGGCGAACCCCTGGCCGTGATCGCCATCCCCGATCCCCGCAAAGGCGAATCCCTGGTCCTGGTCATCGCTCGGCAAGCGGCCGACACGCGGGACCTGCTGGCCCACGCCCGCGAAAAAGGCATCCCCGAGATCATGGTGCCCCGCACCCTGATCGCGGTGGACGCCGTGCCCCTGCTGGGCACGGGCAAGGTGGACTACGCGGCGGTGACCGCGCTGGTCGCCGCACGGGCAGTCCAGTCAGCCGGGTAGGAGGTTACTTCGCGACAACCTGCCCGCGCAGCTCCCCACCCGCATGCGGGGCGGTGTGCACGTTGAAATACCGCTTGCCGGCTTTGAGGTCCTCGGCCTGGGTGGCGGTCAGCATTGCTTCCCCCTTCATCGGGCTGCCGAGGTCGCCGGTCAGCGGCACGACCGGCCCCGCCGATCCTGCGAGGGCCAAACGAATGCGGTGCGGCATCGCATGGGCGCCGTGTGCCCGAGGCGCACACGCCCGGCCTGGGCACGCGGTGCCGTCACGGTGTCTATAACCGGCAGCAATGTCCGACAGGCAGAGCCGGAAAATACCTAGGCGGGGTGGAGGGCACGGTGCCGGAAACGGCCGCTTTTCCGAGTGTCGAAACCGAGACCCGAGGGTCGCCTCGCGAGCGGGTGCCGTGGCATGCGGCCAACCACCGTAGCGGCGGCCGGGGGTGCGGTAAAAATCTGCGCAATCTGCGGACAACAACCGTTGGACTCCCGTGGGCCCGGGGCTTTCCGGTGGGGCGCTGGGTTGGCGGTTTCCGCAACTGGGCACGGGCCTCCTGGCGGATGGAGTACCAATCTTCTGGCGTGAGCGCGGTTTCTTCGCCTTCGAGGCCCTCGCGCAGGAGGGTTTCGAGGTGTTCCGGGCGGCAGGCTGTTCGCCACCGACGGTCTCGTGGACGAATGGCGTCGGCAAGGGTGTTGGGTATCCCAAGGGTACTTGAATTCAGAACTCAAGCGCAGCCGAGAATGCGACTGCACCTCCTTCATCCGGAACAACATCGATAAATTTTGCCTGGACGGCATTGACACGTGCATCGTTGGATTTACAGTCCAATGCCGCGCGGGGCGCGAGTGTGGCAACAAAGGCAAGCTTGACGAATTAGCAAATTAATCCTATCAAGGGTCATATGGGGGTATCGATGGCGAGAGTGGACGTGCTGGGACACCTGTTGCGAGACCCCGTCGGTAGAGCATTCCTAGGAAACCTGTTAACAGGAACACGGAAGGGATATTATACTGCGCGGCCGATCATTCGTTTAGTGAATGAAGCGATTGACGCAATCGCGGGCAGGGTTTCGGATAGTGGCGATGCGGTGAGAACAGCGTTTGCTAGCGCGATAAATGAACGCCGCTTCAACCCGCTCTCACCCGAAAGGTTTGTATTTGCAGGAGACCCATTCACTCGGGCGTACGCAGACGCGCTGGATCTTTCGAACGAAAATGTGTACCACACCATTTCACTGGAATATGCAATCAGGCTCATCGACAGCAATGATAGATTTCGCTTCTCTGGCCTTGTTCTCCCGGAAATTGACGCGGACATCCTGGACAATGAATTAGAGGATGCTTTTTGCCGATGGCATCGGCACAACGAATTGGTACATCCGGTCTGACCCAGACAGTTGGTGCTTCAATGTCGATGCAGGGCTTGCGATTGGCAGAAGGCTGCTCTGGTTCTGTCGGGCATCTGAATACGAAGCTATATTAAGGCGTCACACCGGGCCGGGATCGGCGCTGGCCGATGATGTGGTTGGCACGCTCGGTCTGGGGCATCTTGTAAGTCGGGAGGGCGATTGGGCCGTTAGACCACCCTACATGTGTGCCTTGCGCATTCCGGGCCGCATCCTACAGGCGTGCGGGCATTATCGACCGATAGCGTTAGATGCCGTTGGGCATCCATGGTTTATGGCCGGCAGCAGTCGGCGACCGGCCCCTTACGCGGATTGGGGACAGACAGTCGATTTGGACGCACTCGAACGTACCTATCGCGCTCCCGCGCCTTGGTATGACGGCGGGCCCGAACGCGTGGCTGACGAACTTCATGCCGAACGGCTCGGCGATACACGAATAGAACTTGTCCTTTTGGGGCGGCCCCGGCGCGAGGCTGTTCTCCCGGCAGCCAGGACTCGTCTACTAGACGATATCTGGTCGCGCCGGAGTCTGCTATAAAAGGATATGGAGATGATCGGCGCACAGCGACCTGAGGCGAATGGCATTGCCGGAAGGGATATGACGTTCTACTCGCAATGGCTGCGAGTGGGCTTGTTCGAACATTTTCATGAGGCCAAGGGTGCTAAGTCGTTTCCAGGCGCGGAGGACGCAATCGACCGCCCCGGGCGCGATAGTGGCGATATTGTCGGTGAACTCGGGCGCGTCGCCGACCAGTTGGCAGTGCGCGACAAAGAGAGTTTTCGTGCAGGGGTGGCAGAAGCACTGCGCCAGCTCGATATCAATGATGTGAAGGAATGCGAGATCGCCTTCTTGGTGACGCGGCTCGGCGCACGGTTGCGGGTCGCGAGGGTGCTCGACGTACTTACCGACAAGGCCTACCGCATACGGGCCGACGGGCCTGCGCCCCGCCGGCTCTTCGAGCGCGCCTTCGACACGATGCTCGACCTCGCGCGGGCCGGGGGTCGCGATGCAATGCCCTGCCTGCACCAAGTGCTGCCCCTGGTGGCACATGACCGGCGGAGGCGTGTGGATGTGGTACTGCGCGCAATGTGCGAAGCTGACCCGGACCGGCTCGACAAACACTAACTGTTTCTCGCTGGCGACCTGGAGGCTGAATTGGGCTGGAAGGAGGACGAGGGGGCGGAATGGAAGTTGCGTGGCAGGCGCGAGCGGTTAATCCTGGCCCTTGACCGACGCGTTAAACGCAAAGAGCTGCTTTGGTTTCCAGTCGAAGCTGGGCGAGATGAGGAGTTCCGAAACTGGTGGCTCAACACGTTGGAGAATCCTAACTTGGCTACAGTTTGGGAGCAGGCAAAAGCCGCATGGGACGAAATGGCGACTGAACAGAGGCCTATCGTCCCCGTCTCTGAGTCCAGTGGGGCTGCGGCATTTCTGCCCCTAATGCCGGCCAACACCGTGGCTGCTTCGGAGCAGGATCAGGTCCCAACGAGTGAGGATTTGGAGAATGAGCGGTGTCTGTACCACGACAAGCTGCATGGGGCGAGCCCCGTCGAGCATGACGAGGAAAGGGTGGCGGCATGACCATATCGGTGGATCACGCATTACTCGAATGCTTTGAGGACGCCGCGATGCAGGCGTGGCTAATGGCACCCAGAGTACACGATGTGCGAATGCAGCAATCGACCGGCGATCAGGGACTTGGGTGGAAATTCAGCTATGCGGTGGATACAAATATATTCCACGCTTTCGTTAACCCCACGCGGGACTATCGTTCGGCGAAAATTCCGCCCGGCAGGATATTCCGATTCGACAGTGCCGACCGCCAGTATCAGATCGCTGCGAGCCTGCTCAATTTCATATGGACCGAATTAGCCGGCAAAGCGGTTCCTCTATTGGTATTGCCGCCGATCGACCGTGAGGTGGCGGGGGCAGTCGACCAGGTCATCAATGCCTACCAGGGTGCCAGAGGCCAGGTCCCCAATGAAGGCGCGGAGGTTGAAAACCACACTCTGAATGCAGTTTTGGCGCAGGTCGCAAAAGAGGGTCACGAACTCACGCCGCAAGACGTGGCGGAAATTCGCGAATTACTGCTTTTGAACCCAGGTGAATTTCCCGCCCTACGCCGCATGAGGATGCTTTTCGAACAACAAAAAATAGTCAACAGCGGTAGGCTTGGGTACGGTGCGGGCGTCTCACAGGCCGTGCGAGAAGGGCTCCGCGGAGCGGGTGACAGGGATGAAGTGGTCGCATTCAGTAAAATGCGCAGCAGTTGGGTAAAACGCCTTATGGAAACGGGAAGGCCCAAGAGTGTTCAAGCAGAACGGGATGCCGAAGCCCTCGCACGCCTTGAAATGTGTAACAAGCGGCTCGCTGACGCGAAAATTCGGGAGCGATTGGTATATATCACGCTCGACAGTTCAATCATCGAGAGTGGCGAATCGTATATTTGGCCTCATGTGGAAGCAACCCGTCAGGGGAGTCTTCCCGACGAACCCGCGGGCGTGTTCGGGCGCCCGCCGATCAGCTTCACTGGCCTCTTCGTGCGCCATCCGCGTGCCTATCTAAATGAAGAGACGGTGCTACGACCGCCAGTGACAAATAAATTTCCAGACCGCGAAAGCCGCCCCTCCAGCGACGCCGACCTGCGATCGCAAGGCCTCGGCGGTTGGTTAACAGTGTTGCTCGGGCGCTTGGTTGATTTCGGCCCGATACCCGCGCCACGCGACGGAAAGATGAATCTGCCCGAAAATATGGTGAAGGCGGTAAATGGGTATGCGTCGGCTCAGTTGAAAAATACCGAACCGGATGAGGACATCGGTGCAATTCAGAAGAATCTGCTCGACGAGTGGAATAAGTTCGAAGCGGCTGCCATACGCGACATTCCTGAAATCTGGTCGGACCAGATAAAGAAAGCATTGAAGACGATTGAGTGCGAAGAAGGCGAGATTAGATTCTTCGATCGCTTACAGAAAATCAGGAAGGATTTCGCCAAAGAACTCAATGAACATTTCGAGAACGTAATTCGTGCTACAATACAAGCGAGATTTGTTTTTCAGGTCAGCGAGTTTGAGCCCCTTCCGGCGAGGGAAGTGGTACCGTTGTATTTCGAGGCTCGACCTGCACTCATCGCATTCATGAGTGCGGCTCACAGATGGCTGCGGAATGAAAAGGGAGGCCGCCCGCGCCCCTTTTTGTTAACGGAATATCAGGATTTACGCGTAGCGGTCCAGTTGGAGGGGGACCCAGATGAAAAAAGGATCGAACCCACCGGTTATGGTGATTACCTCGCACATGCGCACCTTTTCGCCTTGATGGGCCAATGGACGACCGCGGCGGTGTTGGCGCGGCGCGCGGGGGAAATGGCGATGCGCGAGGTCAAGAATCCTCTGGGTCCGAATGGCCGGGAAGCTTATTACTTCGAAGCGTTTTGCAAACGCTATAGCGCCCGCTCGCCCCGAGACCTGATCGGTCTGAAAGAACTCCTCGAAAAGGCATTAAATATTTCGTCACAGGAAATGGCTTGCCCTAACGTAAGTCGTTTAGACCACGACCCGATAGAAGAGCGCTTCAAGGGTGAGCTTTTGGCTCTGAAGGTTTCGGCGACATTTTTCGCTTGGCATAGAGCTACAGAGGGAGAAAAGAATACGACTTTGCGCGCATTGGATGAACCAGTCTCAGAAATGCACCAACTGCGGGATGAATGTGAAATCCGCCGAAAGAAACTGGAAGTTGAATTTGGCGATGATCCCAGCAGCGACAAGATGCTTCCTATCGTCAAACATCGCCTGGATTGCCTATGGCGTGTTGCAACCCGACAAACACGGAATATCTTAGCGATTGCGCTGCTCGATTTGAACCAGCCACGCGACCGCGGTGAGAACGCGTGGCAGTGGCTTGAGATCAACCGTGAGAATCCGTACGCAAGCCACAAAAATGACGCACTGGACGAAAGTTTCCTGGCGCAGTTGCTGAGCGCGTGTGCAAAAGCCCGGTTCGCGGAAAAGCGAGAGGACCGAATCAAAGCCGCATCGAATCTCAGTAAGCGCTGGGACAGATTTCAGACTGATGCGGGCCGCGCCGAATTCGAACGGATGTGCGTCTTGCCTTACGACCGCGCACGGTTTGAGCTGGTGATCGATCAGGCCATTGCCGAGGGTTCGCGTGGCTGAGACCCTCCTCCGGACCATCCCCTAGTACCCGACATCGGTGAATCGCGAGTCACGACCGGTTCCGTCGATAAGATCGGGTTTCCAGCGGGATTGCTGGCCGAGCCTGTGTCGCGATTCAGCGATTCCGGGTACTGGCAACCCAGAAGGACCATACCCCCGTTTCTCCCCTTGCACCGCGCCCCCGCCCCCCATAGGTTCCCCCCACGTCCGGTCGGGGCGTGGCGCAGCCTGGTAGCGCGCCTGTTTTGGGTACAGGAGGTCGTGGGTTCGAGTCCCGCCGCCCCGACCATCTTAGCTCGGAGTCCACCCCATGCGCGCCCGCATCTACCTGCCCCCCAAGAACGCCATGCAATCCGGCCGAGCCAAAACGCATGAGTGGATTCTCGAATTCCTGTCCGCCACCGGCAAACACGCCGACGGCCTCATGGGCTGGATCGGCGGCGCCGACACTCAGGCGCAGGTCAAGCTGACCTTCCCCAGCCAGGCGGACGCCGAGGCCTACGCCCAGAAGCACGCCATCGCCTACGACGTTGAAATCGCACAGGCCCGCCGCATCAAACCCAAGGCCTACGCCGACAACTTCCACTGGTCCCGTACGGTAAACTGGACGCACTGAGCCGCCGGACATGGCGGTTTACACCGAAGTGACCGACGACGCCCTGGCCGCCTTCCTGGCGGACTACGACATCGGCACCGCCGTGGCGTTCCGCGGAATCGCGGAGGGTGTGGAGAACTCCAACTACTCGCTCCGCACCACCGCCGGCGATTTCATCCTCACGCTGTATGAAAAGCGGGTCGATCCGACCGAACTGCCGTGGTTCCTCGGCCTGATGGAGCATCTGGCCGGCCGCGGCGTCGTCTGCCCGCAGCCGGTGCATGGGCGGGATGGGGCAGCATTGCGCCAACTCGCCGGGCGCCACGCCGCGATCACCACCTTCCTGCCGGGCGTCTGGCCCCGCCGCGTCCGGATCGAGCATTGCGGGCCGGTCGGCGCCGCTTTGGCTGCCCTGCACAAAGCCGGCGCCGATTACGCGCCCACCCGCCCCAACGCCCTCGGCCCCGCCGGCTGGTCGCCGCTGCTCGACAAAGCGCGCAGCCGAGCGGATGAGGTGCAGCCGGGTTTGGCGGCCGAATTGGATGGGGCGCTGTCCGGCATCCTGAGCGCCTGGCCGAAGGGCCTGCCGGTCGGGCACATCCACGCCGACATGTTCCCCGACAACGTGTTCTTCCTGGGCGAAACCCTGTCCGGCCTGATCGATTTCTATTTCGCCGCCACCGACACGCTCGCCTACGACGTCGCCGTCTGCCTGAACGCGTGGTGTTTCGAAGCGGATTTCTCCTACAATATCACCAAAGGCCGAGCGCTGCTGACGGCGTATGAGGCGATAAGGCCGTTGTCGCCGGCCGAGAAAGCGGCGCTGCCGGTGCTGTGCCAGGGCGCGGCGATCCGCTTCCTGCTGACCCGGTTGTACGACTGGCTGAACACCCCCGACGGCGCTTTGGTCACCCGCAAGGACCCGCTGGAATACCTCCGCCGCCTGCGGTTCCACCTCGGCGCCCGCGACGAACACGCTTACGGCATCTGAAGGTTATCCCATGGCTCGCGTCCGCTCCATCCCGTCGTCGGAACTCCCCGCCGACCTCGCCGCCATTTACGACCGCTTCGCCGGGTCCTACGGCCCCTTCGCCAATCAGGCCGCGGTGTTCGCCCACGTCCCGGCGGCGCTGCGGCATCTGATGTCCATGCTGATGGAACTGCGGGACGCCGCGACGCTGCCCAAGCGGTATCTGGAACTCGCCATCGTCGTCGTGTCCCGGTTGAACGAATGCGACTACTGCGTCGCCCACCACAAACCGTTCCTGGAGGTCGAGGGTCTTTCGTCCAGCGGCATCGACGCCGTGATGGAATACAAGAACCACCCGGAACTGACGGATGTGGACAAGCTGGTGATCGAATACACCATCGCCGCCTGGACCGATCCGCACCGCCTGCGCGACCGCATGTTCGACAAGCTGCGGGACCATTTCTCCGAGTCGCAGATCGTGGAGCTGACCCTGCGCCTGACGCTCTGCGGCTTCTTCAACAAATTCAACGACGCCCTAGGGATCGAGATCGAAGAATGACCGACGACGACACGGTGGAAATCTGGACCGACGGCGGCTGCAAACCCAACCCCGGCGCCGGCGGCTGGGGCGCGATCTTGTGCTTCAAGGGCACGCAGAAGGAACTGTCCGGCGCCGAGATGGAAACCACCAACAACCGCATGGAACTGACCGCCGCCGCTGCCGCGCTGGAGACTCTGAAGCGCCCCTGCAAGGTGAAGCTGCACACCGACAGCGAGTATCTGAAGAACGGCATCACCCGCTGGATGACCGGCTGGGTCCGCAAGAACTGGCGCAGCGCGTCGGGCGATCCGGTGAAGAATATGGATTTGTGGCAGCGGATCCTGGATGCGGCGAAGGCGCATGAGATCGAGTGGAAATGGGTCCGATCGCATGTGGGGATCGCATTGAACGAACGGGCGGACGAACTGGCGACCGCGGCGCGGGAGGATATGCTGGCGGCGCGGCGGGGGTAGGGGCGGCGGGTTCCGCCCTTGCGTCCGCTTCCCCGGCGGCACGGGGAACCGTGATGCGAATTCGGTCACCCTCTCAGCCGCCTGACTGGCCAGCTTCAACAGGGGTGGGGTTGTGTTGGCCTGGGTTTTGCGAGACATATAAGCCATGGCATCCGCTCAACAACTTATCGGACTCGTTAAGAGCCACGCAGAAGGCGATGTTGATCGTTTTTTCGATCTCGCCATGCAGATCTCGTCGGCCGAGGAGCAAAAAGGTCATATCCGACTGGCCGAGCAGTTGCGCCAATGGGCGCACGCCGGACAGCGGCCCCCAACGGCGGCTACGCCGAAACTGACACCGATCATCGCTCCGCGCGGAGATTTGGCGCAATTTCTGGCAGCCACCTATCCCATCGAGCGACTGAACAGTGTCATTCTGCCGGCACCGATTGAAGAGGAGCTTAGGCATGTCATCGTCGAGACTAGGATGCGTGAGAAGCTCGAAGAGAAAGGCCTGAAGCCAAGGCGTCGCCTTTTGCTTTCAGGCCCCCCAGGAACGGGCAAGACGTTGACCGCACATGGCCTAGCCGGCGAGCTTCAGTTCCCGCTGTTCTCAGTCATGCTCCATGGTCTCATCACGAAGTTTATGGGCGAGACTGCGCAAAAACTGAAGCTCCTGTTCGACGCCGTAAAGTCCACGCGCGGCGTTTATCTGTTCGACGAGATCGACGCACTAGCGGCGGCAAGGGGAGAAGGCAACGATGTGGGTGAAGCTCGTCGCGTACTGAACTCGTTCCTGCAATTCCTCGACGAGGATACCGGCCCATCGATCGTTATCGCGACGACTAACCTGCCCGAGATCCTGGACCGTGCAGTGCTGCGTCGGTTCGATCTCGTTCTCTCCTATGAGTTGCCTGACGCTGGCTCGATCCAGAAGGCACTCGAGCGCCGCCTAATTGGTTTCTCCATCACGAGCCTGTCATGGAAGGATGTGACTGATTGCGCGGTTGGCCTTTCGACCGCAGACATAGTCGCGGCAGCGGAGGATGCGGGTCGGCGTGCCGTGCTAGAGGACCGCAACAATATCACAACGATAGATTTGCTGAATTCGCTTGGGCGGCGTCGCTCGCTACAGGGGTTGGGAAGGGGCGTCCATGCCACGGGATCTACTGCATTTTCTGCTAATGGAACTCGGCAAGCCGTATCCGTTTCAGGCAAAGGGCGGGGGCGGAAGGCCGCCAAGTGATGTTCCCGACCGTGCCGCGCATGCGCGGGTCCTACTCCAGGCTATCGATGCGCTTCCAAACATAGGCACCGAGGGTCTGCCCGGCGTCTATCTTGAAGTCAAAAGTCGGCCCAACCAGCGGCTGAAGAGGGATAGTCTGGATTCGAGCTCTATCACGTTGTTGCGATACGAATCTGGAATAGATAGCGGGGGCGCCACAGACTCTGCCACATTATTCGCGACTGCCAAAGGTGTCGCCAACCTACGCAAAAAGGTTACAGAGTTTGAGACCAAAGACAATCGTGACCGCGAAAAAAATGGCGCAATTGTTCCCGGTAGGCCAAGGAATGCTGACTTGGTGCAAAGTCTCGCCGCGCTCACCGAAGCGGGCCTGCGAGCGTTATGGCGTGGTCCGCAGGACAAGTTCCCGAATGACGACGGGCCTGTGCATTGGGAAATTTGGTTGCGGCCCGAGGAGGTGAATCGATTCGTCGAACAGGCGGCGGCCTATGGCATAAACATTGGAAGCGATCGCCTGACTTTTCCGGAGGATACGGTCGTGCTCGGCCAAGGCACACGCGATAATCTCGCACTGGCCGTGCGACGGCTGGCCGGTGTCCGGGCCCTGGCAGCGCCAGCGGTAACCGCGGACTTCTTCGACAGCCTCGACGTACAGGAGCAAGCCGCTTGGGTCGCCGAGCTTGCGCAGCGCACGACCTATCCATCGGCGGCCGACACGGGCTTTGTTACGCTTCTCGACACAGGCGTTAGCCGTGCGCACCCGTTGATTATGCCCGTACTGAACGCCGAAGACCGCCATGCAGCGGAGCCCGCCTGGGGCGTGGAGGATACCAAGGGGCATGGTACGCAGCTGGCGGGCTTGGCATTATTCGGCGATCTCACGACCCCACTACAGATTATACAGCCCGTGGCGATCCGCAATCGCCTCGAGTCCGTGAAGCTGCTACCGGACGCTGGCACTAATCCGCATGATATGCTCGGCGCGATCACGCGCCGCGCGATCGATATGGTAGAAGTAACGGATCGGCGGCGAACGTTTACCATGGCGGCAACTACCGACGATGACACACCCCACGATGGGGCGCCAACCTCTTGGTCGGCGGAAATGGATAAGCTTGCAGCGGGTGTGTCGGGTGACGTCAAGATCAAGCGCCTGTTTTTGATTTCGGCTGGCAACACCGACAATTTCAACTTCGGCAGCGGTAACTATCTCGATCATTGTGACCATGAAGACAATGAGATTCAATCCCCTGCCCAGGCCTGGAATCCGCTTTGCATTGGTGCATTCACAGAAAAAACGACGCTACCCTCCCGCGAAGCGTTGACACCGGTTGCGCCGATGGGCGACCTGTCTCCCTCGTCCCGCACTGCATCATGGTCGTCGCATTGGCCCCTCAAGCCTGATGTCGTGCTGGAAGGCGGCAACTGGGCGGCTGGTGTCGTGCCTCCGCCACTGCGCCACGGCTGGCTGTCGCTCTTGACGACCCATCACAACTATCCGCAACGATCCTTCTGCTTCAGCCATGATACAAGCGCGGCGACGGCCCTTGCTGCCAAGCAAATAACTGAGCTTTGGTCGGATTATCCGTCGTTGTGGCCCGAGACGATCAGGGGCATCTATGTCGCCTCGGCGCGCTGGACGGATCAGATGAAGTCCCACCTACCCGTCAAACCACAAAAGGCGGATTTCGTCCGATTGTTCAGGCGTTATGGATACGGCGTCCCTAATCTCGAGCGCGCGCGGCGGAGTGCCTCAAACGCACTGACATTGATCGTTCAGGACGTGATTACACCCTATGGCCTATCTCAAAAAACCGACGGCGACATATACAACGAGATGCGGCTATTTACCCTGCCCTGGCCTGTGGAGGAACTACGCAAACTCGGCACTGCGCAGGTGACGCTGAGGGTGGCGTTGAGTTCGTTTGTCTCACCCAACCCGTCCGAGGCCTCCCGCGGGTCCAGGTATCGCTACGCTTCGCATAATCTCCGGTTCAAGCTCAACAGGGCGGACGAGAATGAGCAGCAATTTATAGCCCGCATCAGCAAGACGGCGGAACCTGTTGGCGTTCAAAGCAATGAAGACGATCTTTGGGACTTCGGGAGCGGCCGCCGTGACGTCGGCTCTCTTCACATCGATCAACTAACGTGCAGGGCGTCTGACCTCGCACGCCGCAACCTTCTGGCGGTGCACCCGGTTGCCGGCTGGTGGAAAGCCAAGTCCCGGCTGCGCGACGGGCTTCCGAGTGTCCGATTTGCGCTGATTATTGAGATCGACGCGCATGAAGTCGAAGCCGAGCTCTATGCCGAGGTCCAGTTACACGTCGCAAACATGGCCACGACCCAAGTGATCGCGGGCTGAGGGTCCGTGGCTGGTTTGGCGTTGCGATAGACTCATCTGTCTCACGGGTAGTGCGCATGCGGCGCACCACCCTCAGCCTGCCGATCGCCGCCTTCCTTCAAAATACTCTCATCGTTGAGGTAATGCCGCCACAAACAGGCGATTTTGAATCGTCCAGATTGGTCGCACCTATCGACCGCCGCCGGCGTGTACCATATCGGTCCCGAGGTTTATGCCCGCCCCCCAGCCGCACCCAACCGAGCCGCCATCCACCGCTTGGTCCCAAACACCCCGGCCAGCAGACCGGGCACATAAAGGTCCGCGTCCAACGCCGGCCAATGCAACCCTAACCCGGTAGCGCCGATCTCGATGACCGAAAGTTCGCTCGGCTTCCCGTTTTCCAGCCCCTGCGCCATATGCGGCGGAAACATCAACTCCAATCCATTATCCAGACTGACCACGATTCGCCCGACACGCCGGTCGTAACGGGCGGCGACAGCCTTCGGATGATGGCGGGTTTCCTCGTCCATCCGTGCTTCGGCGGCGAAGCGGTCTTCCTGAGTAATCGCCATGTATCGCCTCCCATCCGCCGCACAGAGCAGTCTTACCAACCGTTGGCATCATCGACCCGACGATCTCCTGGGACCGAAGGGTATTGAAATAACGCCGCATTTTATCGATGCCTCATTGGACGGAGTTGGTCGGGTCAAGCCCGACCATGACGGGGTGGTGGCAGCAACCGTCCGCATCCTCGTTCGAAACCGCGCCGATAGAAACCCAACCGCTCAGGTTTGTCACCCACCCCGATCTGGTCACACCACCCCCAATGCCCCACAATCCCTCCAACCAGAGAGGGAACCCCATGAAAATCACCGCCGTCGAAACCAGCCTCACCCGCATCCCCTTCGACATGGGCGCCAAGCCGGTGTCTTTCGGCGGCGTCGGCTGGCAATACATGCACACCCTCTGGATCCGCATCGTCACCGACCAGGGGATCGAGGGCTGGGGCGAGGGCTTCGGCCACGCCTGTGTCGCCGCCACCAAAACCGCGTTCGACACCCAGATTGCCCCCGCGATCCTCGGCCAGGACGCGCGCGACATCGCCGGCATCCGCCAGCGCCTATCCAAAACCCTGCATCTGTTCGGCCGCAACGGCCCGCACATCTTCGGCCTGTCCGGCCTGGACATGGCGCTGTGGGACATCGCGGGGAAGGCCGCCAACATGCCGCTCTGGCGCCTCTGGGGCGGCACGCCGGCCGAATCGCTCCCCACCTACGCCAGCCTGCTGCGCTACGGCGCCCCCGATCTGGTCGCCGCCGCCTGCAAACGCGCCGTCGCCCAAGGCTACCGCGACATCAAGCTCCATGAAATCGAGCTCCCCATGATCCGCGCCGCTCGGGAGGCCATCGGCCCCGACGTCAGGCTCATGGTCGACTGCAACTGCCCCTGGACCGTCCGCCAAGCCACCGACATGGCCGTCGCCTTGCGCGACCTGAACCTGACCTGGCTGGAGGAACCCGTCTGGCCGCCCGAGGATCACGCCGGCCTCGCCCAGGTCCGCGCGGAGGGTATTCCCATCTCGGCCGGAGAAAACGCCGGCGGCCTGCACGATTTCAAATCCCAGTTCGACCACGGCGCGCTGGATATCGCGCAGCCGAGCGTCACGAAGATCGGGGGTCCTTCGGCGATGATGGAGATCGCGGCTTTGGCCAAGGCGTACGGAGTCCGCTTCGTCCCCCACAACGCCTATTTCGGCGCCGGCTACCTCGCGTCCCTGAACCTGAACACCGCCTTCGCCCCGGATGCCCCGTTCGAGCGTTTATTCATCGATCTCGAAGCCAGCCCGTACCACGACATGGTCGTCGCGAAGAACGGCCGCTCCACCGTCCCCACCGCGCCCGGCCTCGGCCGCGACCCCGACCAGGAAATCCTCGCCCGCTACCGCCAGGGCGACGTCACCATCCACCGCGCCTGAATCAACGGAGACCCCCCATGAAAATCACCCGCCTCCGCACCCAGGTCGTCCACCTCCCCATCGACCCGCCGATCCTGACCGCCATCCTCGGCTCCCTCCGCTCCGCCGATTGCGTCCTGACCTTCCTCGACACCGACGAGGGCATCACCGGCGAGGGCCTGGTCTTCTCCATCAACAACCGTCGCCTGCCGGTCATTCACGAGATGATCCGCCAGCTCGGAGACCTCGTCGTCGGGATGGACCCGCGCATCGGCGGCAGCCTGAATGCCAAAGCCTGGAAGGAACTGAATTTCCTTGGGTATGAGGGCGTGTCGATCGTCGGCCTCGCCGCCATCGACAACGCGCTTTGGGACCTGCGCGGCAAAGCCGCCGGCCTGAACGTCGCCCATCTGATCGGCGCCTGCCGCACCGCCCAACCCACCTACGCCTCCGGCGGCCTTTGGCTCGCCTCCTCGATCGATGCGCTGCAAAAGGAAGCGGCCGGCTTCGTCAAACGCGGCTTCAAGGCCATGAAAACCCGCGTCGGCCCGACCGCCCCCGAGAAAATGGTCGAACGCGTCGCCGCCGTGCGCGAAGCCATCGGCCCCGACATCGGCCTCATGGTCGACGCCAACCAGCAAATGTCCGTCAAACAGGCCATCCGCATCGGCCGCATGATGGAAGACCTCAACCTGACCTGGTTCGAGGAACCCGTCATCTGCCACGACCATGAAGGCGAGGCCCAAATCGCCGCCGCGTTGGACACCCCCATCGCGTCCGGCGAAACCGTCTACACCCACCGCGGCATCCACCAAATGCTGGAGGCTCGGTCCGCCGATATCCTGATGCCCGACCTGCAACGCATGGGCGGCCCGACCGAGTTCCTCAAAGCGGGGCACTTGTGCGAGGCCTATCACATCCCCTGCGCCTCGCATCTGTTCCCGGAAATGAGCCTCGCGCTGCTGGCATCGCTCCCCGGCGGGTACTATCTGGAACACATGCCGTGGTTCGAATCCCTGTATCGCGAACACATCGAGCTGGACGCCGACGGCAATGCCATCGTCCCCGACCGGCCCGGCTGGGGCTTCAGCTTCGACCCGGCGGCGATCGCGCGGTTCAAGGATTGAACGCCCAGACGTTAAGACGAGTGTCGGAAAATTTTACACCTTGAATCGTCGTGCCTTCCTGGCGTCCCGCATGGGCCGAACTGCCCTTGCGGGGAAAGCGCGCGTCTTGCGCTGCAATGGCTTGATCTAACACGTTTAAAATAGGACCCCGGTCTGGCGCGCCAGACGAACGCCAGCGTCTGACCGATTGAGCGCGACAGGCCATCGGTTCGTAGGGCCGATTTCGCTTGTAATCCGGCATGAGACCCCAATCGGTTGTCGGAAAATTTTACACATTTCGATAAAATTGAATAACGTGAATAATTAAGGTATGTTTTACAACGCGGTGTCGCGCGGCACATGAATTGCTTGGCTTCTCCCCGAACCCTCCTTTAGACGAAATCGGCCGGTTCAAGCACGATTTCGTCCATGAATGGAGTGGGACCCCTGTGAGCAAAACCAGAGCTAATGCAATATGGCTGTATGGATTTACTGCCGTTGCCTGTGCCATCATCTTCGGAACAAGCGCCGGGCGTGCCGATGCCAGGCCGATCATTTCGGAAGATTTCAACCGCCCCAACAACACCACGATGACCGGCCTCGCACCTGATCTCGCCAATCTTCCGGGCGGCGTCTTCAGTGTGAGCACCACCTTCTATCCGATGCAGACCCACGCCAATCAACTTCAGATCGGCGCTGACATCTCCCTGAATGTGCCGCTTGGCGCCTACGACGCCGGCTTGCTCCATATGTCGGCAGATGTTTCCTTGGACACGCTATTGGGATCGCTCGGAGGGAATAATCGGGGCGTCGGCTTGGGTTTTCAGCCCACTTCGAACGGCGGTTGGACGACATTTACGGGCCTGAAACTTACGCCCGATGGTTATTTGATGCTTCAATCGAACCAAATCAATCTGGGCGCTGTGTTCGTTGGTACGTCCAATAGCAGCACCTACCATCTTAGTTACGATGTCGATGTCGGTACGGGCGTTATGAGCGCGATTTCGCTTCAGGGTATATCCGCCAACTTTTCCAGCCTTGTGACCGCCTCGGCTGGTCACAACTATTTTTCCGGCAACCCCTATGCCAGCGTGTTTGTCGGCGGGACGAACGCGGGCCAAATTGGCATTATCGACAACTTCGCCGTATCGGATTCCATCCCCGAGCCCGCGTCGTCGATATTGCTGGGATCCTCCATAGTGGGCCTGGGCGTTATGCGCCGCCGCGCACGCCGGCGGGCCTCATGATTTGCTGCCGCCGCGTTTGAGTTCATAACGGTCTTGCCGTTACATTACGTTATCGCGCCTATAATAACGGTTCGGTATCGTTGGTTATGTGAATTTCTTGAATTCCGCACCGATTGGGGCCGCTCCTTCGGACGGCCCCGGACGAGTCATACTAGCCGTCCGAACCTTTGATTCATAGTCAGCGGTGCCCTGTCGTCATGCTGACCTGCGTCAGCATGACGAATTGGCACGGACCGGTGTGTCAATGGTGAGGGCGGCTGGTATCAGTATTCAGAAACCAGCATGATCGTCGGAACACGTACAGTCTGGCGGGGGTCGCTCGGGTGTTTGCTGCCCTGGTTCGAATCCCTCTATCGCGAACACATCGAGTTGGACGCCGACGGCAACGCCATCGTCCCCGATCGCCCCGGCTGGGGCTTCAGCTTCGACCCGGCGGCGATCGCGCGGTTCCAGGATTAATACCATCGACGGTTGCCGAACCACTCTTCGTCCACGGGCTTGTCGGATGAACCCGAGGTTGCGTCGGCGGAGAGTTTCGGTCGTCGGACCGCGCGTTCGCCCTTTCCGCACAAAGAGTCGGAAAATTTTACACTCCCGCGCATCTCAAAAAAAACGCCTGACGGGTTGATTAACCCGGTCAGGCGCCAAGACAATTAGGGCGATCGCCACTGTCCACGCACAAGCATGGACAGTGTGAGCGGCCGAAGGTTAGCCGCGGCGACGGCGAACCGCCCCAAGCCCCGCCAAACCGAGGCCGAGCAGCGCCAAGCTCATGGGTTCCGGCGCGTCATAGGTGTAGATGATTTGGGTCGTGCCGCCGGCAGTAGCACTACCGCCAAAGAACAGGCCACCCGCCGAGGTGCCACTGTAATTGCCGGTGCCCACGACGACGCTATAGCTTTGGTTGGAACCGCCCGGAACCTCGAACGTCGAGAAATTGCCCGCACCGACGAACGCATCGTACGTCGATGTACCCGTAATGCCAGGGAAGTTGTTGTTTCCCGACGCAGCGTTTCCGGAGAAAGGCCCAGCGGTCAGGGTCTGATTGACCACACTCAAAGGCGTGGTGATGGCGACCGGAATCGTCGCCTGCGCATTGGTGAACGCCAACGTCCCGGCCGTAGCGTTGAAGATGCCGACGTTGGCGGTCGCCGAGGACGTCACGATGATTTCGATCGACTGAAGCGTGCCGAGATTGCTGTCGAACGACGACAACGTGAAATTGTCGGTGAACGGAGCGGGGTTGATCGCTGACGTGTGCGAGAAGGAAATCACGGCAGCGCGCGCCGGGACCGCCGCGAACGCCGCGACAGCCGAAAGGCACAAAAGCGTCTTTAACTTGGTCATCCGAGTAGCCCTTATCAATTGCCTGATCCTACATTAGCAAATCACGTGCCAATATCAAAAATGGTGTTTTATCAGTTGGTTAAAAGTTCTCGTCCGGCCTGATTTTGAGAGGAGTGTAAAATTTTCCGACAAAAATGGACCGCCGTCTGCGCTCTCCGGCGCAATCCGCCGTGTCGTCTTGCGCCATATCGTCGTGCTTTCCCATCACGACTCAAATTTGACCGCGATGGGTCAAATCGACTCATTCCGGTCAAACGGCTTCTGGTCGATCGCAGAATTCATGCGTCGTGCGATCCCTGTCTCGCGACCATGCTCTAGGACGAAATCCCGTATTCGGCGGCCCGGACAATGTCTCAAAACGCAAATTGCTGCGTTGCACCGGAAAATCGGCTGCTACCTGTGGTTCAATAGCTACTCCGGTGTTAACCGCATCGTATGCGAATGCTCGTCCTTCTGCTGTTAGCCCTCTCCCCCCTCTCCGCCCGCGCGGAAGGCTTCTGCGGCGCGATGGGAAGCCCGGCAGTCGAGTTGAAATACATCTCCCGCGGCTTCGGCCATGGCCACACCGGCCTGGACATGATGGCCCCGCACGGCTCCCCCATACGAGCGGCCGCGGGCGGCACCGTTGTCTATGCCGGGTGGTATTTCGCCTACGGCAACATCGTCGACATCCGCCACGCCGATGGCGTCGTGACCCGCTACGCCCATATGTCCGCCTTCGCCCCCGGCTTGACCCTCGGCACGCCCGTGTCGGCCGGCCAAGTCATCGGCAAGGTCGGCGCCACCGGCCGCGCCCACGGCCCGCATGTGCATTTCGAGGTCCGTTTGAACGGCCACCCCGTCGATCCCCGGCCGTTTCTCTCGCTCGCCCCATGCACTGGCGCCGAGGCCAACGAGCCGATCGAAGAAGCCTCGGTCCCCGAACCGCGCCTCCGGAAAAAGCACCGCTAACGCGGCATCCGTGGGGCCGCCGAACCGGGGGCCTTCGCTTCCCGGCCGCGGACCTACCGCCTCCGCCGCGACAGCATCCGCGGGATCTCCCGCAGATCGTACGCCCCCGTCATCTGGATGGCGACGACGTAGGCCGCCAACCCGATACCCACCAGCGCCGCCAGCGACAACAACCGTGTCAGGTCGCCGTGCGCCGCGGAAAACAGCCAAGCCTGCACCAGATACAGTGTTCCCGCCATCGCCAGCGACGACAGGACCATCCGCCCCACCCGCCGCCGCAGCGCCGCATCGGGACGCAGGTGCCCCTGCCGGTACAGCACGACGGCGAGCCCCCCGACATTGAACAAAGCCGCGATACTGGTTGCCATCGCCGGACCGACATGGCGCAGCGGCACCATCAGCGCCACGTTCAGCGTCAGGTTCAGCGCCACCGCGATCATGCCGATCTTCACCGGCGTCGCCGTATCGCCGCGTGCGAAGAAGCCGGGCGCCAGCACTTTCACCAACACGAACGCCGGCAGCCCCAGCCCATACGCGGCCAGCGCCTGAGCCGACAGCCGCGCACTCTCGGCATCGAAGGCGCCGCGCCCGAACAGCGCCAACATGATCGGGAACGCCGACACAATCAGCGCCAGCGCCGCCGGCAAGGTCAGCACCAGCGTATACTCAATTGCTCGGTTTTGCGTGTCGTTGGCCGCCTCGGCCTCCCCGGCGCGGACCTGCCGCGACAGCAACGGCAGCAGTGCGGTCCCGACGGCGGTGCCGATGACGCCGAGCGGCAGTTGCTGGACCCGGTCGGCGTAATACAGCAGCGACACGGTGCCGGCGGGCAGCAGGCTGGCGATGATCACGTCAACCGCGAGGTTCAGCTGCGTCACCCCCGCGCCCACCAGCCCTGGCGCCATGCGCTTCAACAGCAGCCGCACCCGCGGCGTCAGCCTCGGGCGCGGCACGCCCAGGCCCATCCCCGCTCGGTAGCCAGCCCACATGAGCAACCCGAGTTGCGCGACGCCGGAGATCGTGACGCCCCAGGACAAAGCATGGCCGGCGGTGGGCGTGTACGGCGTCAGCCACAGCATGCAGATAATGCTGATGATGTTGAACAGCACATAGGACGCGGCGGCGGCGGTGTAGCGCTCCATCCCATTCAGGATGCCCGACACCAAAGCGGCGAGGCAGATCAGGATCAGATAGGGAAAGGTGATCCGGGTCAGGGAGACGGCGAGTGCGAATTTGTCGGGATCGGCGGCGAAGCCGGGGGCGAGAACCTGGATCACACCGGGCATGCAGATTTCGCCCAGAACGGTGACGAACAGCAGCCAGAACGTCATGACCCCAAAGGATTCGCGGGCAAACTGGCGGGCCGCGTCGGGGCCTTCGGTGGCGAGCAGGCCTGAGAATTCGGGCACGAAGGCGGCGTTGAAAGCACCCTCGCCGAACAGGCGGCGGAACAGGTTGGGCAGTTTCAGCGCAACGAAGAAGGCGTCGGCGACCGGGCCGGCGCCGAGGATCGCCGCGATCAGCATGTCGCGGGCGAAACCGAGGATACGGCTGGCCATCGTCCAGCCGCCGACGGTGAGGATGCCTTTCAGCATGGGGACGCCCCCGCTGCCGCGAGGATAATGGGTGCCAACCCAATACCACCCGTCATCCTCATGCTTGGCACGAGGCCCCCCGCCTCGCTGTCGCGGCCGAAAGTAAGGTGTGGATCCTCGGCCTTCGCCAAGGATAACGGGGGGAGGGGACGGGTTGGATTCATCGTCATTCGTCCCGCCGGGGGCGTGTCAGCAGGGCCGTGATCGCCTCGGTCAGCGTGACGCGGCCCCCCAGCAACGCGGCGACGGCGGCGCAGATCGGCAGTTCCACATCCCCGGCGCGCGCGACCAGCGCGGGGGCGGTGGCGACGCCTTCGGTCACGGTTTCCCGGCTCGCCAGAATATCCGCCAGCGCCTGCCCCCGCCCCAGCGCCAGACCGAGGCTGAAATTGCGGCTGGAGGAGCCGGTGCAGGTGAGCAGCAGATCGCCCAGACCCGACAAACCCATCACCGTCTCCGCCCGCCCGCCCAGCGCGATCGTCAGGCGGCTGAGTTCCGCGAGGCTGCGGGTGATCAGCGCGGCACGGGCATTCTCGCCGAGTCCGGCGCCGATGACCGCTCCGGCGGCAATGGCGATGACGTTCTTCGCCGCGCCGCCGATCTGGGCGCCGACGGTGTCGTCGTTGCCGTAGAGGCGGAAAGACGGAGTCGCCAAAGCCTCGGCGACCGCATCCCGCACGGCGGCATCGGTGCTGGCCAAAGTCGCGGCGGCGGGCATGCCGGCGGCGACTTCATGCGCGAAATTGGGGCCGGTCAGGACGGCGGCCGGGCGGTCCGGCCAGATCTCCGCCAGAACTTCGAGCGGCAGGCGAAGTGTACCGGCCTCGACCCCTTTGGCGCAGACGACCAGCGGGGCGTCGGATGGTGGCAAACGGGACGCGACGCCCCGCAGATGCTGGAGCGGAACGGCCAGCAGAATCGCCTCGGCCTGCGCGGGCAGGTTCGCGGTAACCCGGATGGCGCCGGGCAGCCGATGGCCGGGGAGCCGCGGGTTCAGGCGCGTTTGCTCGATCGAGGCGGCGGTGGCGGCGTCGCGTGCCCACAGCACGACCTGCCGCCCGGCGTTCGCGGCGTGAATCGCCAGCGCGGTGCCCCAGGCGCCGGCGCCGATAACGGCGATGTCACTCATCCGCCAGCCTCGTCACCGACACACACTGGCCGGGTTCGCCGGTTCCGATTGCCGCCAACAGAGCGGTCAGAATATCGCGGGCATGATCTTCGAACTGGTAGGGTGGATTGACGACCAGCAGCCCGCAGCCGTTCAGCCGCGCGGGGTCCAGCGGCTCCCGGAGCAGAAATTCGGCCGTGACGACGTCCCGGATGCCGCTGTCGCGCATCTCGGTCAGGAACTGGCGGACTTGGGCGAGGCGCTTGATCGGGTACCACGCGGCGAACACCCCGGTGCGGAAGCGGCTGTGTCCCAGGGCCAGCCCTTTGGCCATGGACGAAAATTCGTCGGGGCGTTCGTAGGGGGGATCGATCAGGATCAGCCCACGCTTCTGTTTCGGGGGGAGCAGCCCACGCAAAGCCTCCCACCCATCGCGGCGGTGCACCGCGACCGCCGGGTTGCGGGCGAACAAATGCTTGAGTTCGGCGGAGTCCTCGGGGTGCAGCTCGCAACAGGCAAGGGTGTCGCCGGGGCGCAGCAGCGCCTCGGTCAGCGAGGGTGAGCCGGGATAGAGGCCGAGTCGGCGGACCAATGCCAGGTACGGCGCAAGCGGCTCCGGGTCGGCTGCGAGCAGGCGGAGGATGCCGGCTTGCGCCTCCTGCGTGCGGCTGGCGGGGACGGCGTCCAGATCGTAGTGGCCGGTGCCGGCATGGGTATCCAGCACGAAGAACGGCGCCGGTTTGCGGGCGAGCGATTCCAGCAGCCAGACCAGCAGCGCGTGCTTCATGCAATCGGCGAAATTGCCGGCATGGAAGGCGTGGCGGTAGTTCATGGGGTGGGGCGGCCGGTCGTTTCGTCATGCCGACGCAGGTCGGCATCCACGACTTCAACACGCGCTCCAGAAAAGTCGTGGATGCCGACCTGCGTCGGCATGACGCTGTTGGCCATCACGCCAAACCCCGCCGCATACCGTCCGCATCCAACGGCCACCGTGGCCTCGGCGCGAAGTCCAGCCCGTCGGTCCAGCCCAGTCGCAACCGCTCCAGCCCCGCCCAGGCGACCATCACGGCGTTGTCGGTGCACAGACGAACCGGTGGGGCGACCATGTGGAAACCGCGCGTATCGGCCTCCCGTGTCAGGGCCGTGCGAACGGCGCCGTTCGCGGCCACGCCGCCGGCCACGATCAGCAAACGGGCGGTGGGATAGCGGGCGCGCATCGTCGCCATGGCGTGACCGGTGCGATCCGCCAGCACCTCGGCCACCGCGCGCTGAAAACTGGCGGCGATATCGGCCGCGTCCGCTGCCGGCAGGGCGCCCGCCGGATACGTCCCGACCACCCGAGCCACCGCCGTCTTCAAGCCCGAGAAACTGAAATCGCACCCCTCCCGTCGCAGCAGCGGACGCGGGAAATCGTGCCGCCGCGCGTCGCCGGTCGCGGCCAGACGCTCCAGCGCCGGACCGCCCGGCCAGCCGAGGCCCAGCAGTTTCGCCACTTTATCGAACGCCTCCCCGGCCGCGTCGTCGATCGTGCCGCCGAGGCGGACGTAACGGCCCACGCCCTCCACCGCCACGCATTGGCAGTGTCCGCCGGAGACCAGCAACAACAAATAGGGGAACGGCGCGCCGTCCTCGACCAGACCCGGCAGGCGGGCGGTCAGGGCATGCGCCTCCAGATGGTTCACCGCGACATAAGGCAGCCGGTGTGCCAGCGCGATGCCCTTGGCGACCTGGCTGCCGACGATCAGGCCGCCGATCAGGCCGGGCCCGCCGCTCGCGGCCACGCCGGCCAGATCGGCGAAACCGACCCCGGCGCGCGCCATGACATCGCGGACCTGCGCCGGCAGAATGGCGAGGTGGGCGCGCGCGGCGATCTCCGGCACCACGCCGCCGAAGGGCGCATGATCCGAGAGCTGGCTGTGCACAGCCTCCGCCAACACCCGTCCGGTGCGGTCCAGCACGGCGGTGGCGGTCTCGTCGCAGGACGATTCTATGCCCAGTACTGGGCCGGTGAATGAAAATGCCATCTTTCCCTCAAGCGGCGGCAGTAATAGGACGCAATGATGAAAGCCGCCACGCCACAAAAACCCGCCGTCGCGCCGCACAGTCGCCCCCTGCCGATGAAGGTGGGGACGCGCGGTTCCCCCTTGGCACTGGTGCAGACGCGCTTCTTCCTGCACCTGCTGACCACGTTCTGCCCGGTTTTGCGGGGCATGGACGCGTTTCAGGAGCACGCGATCAACACCACCGGCGACGCGGTCCAGGACCGGCGGCTGGCGGAAATCGGCGGCAAAGGCCTGTTCGCCAAGGAAATTCATGAGGCATTGCTCGACCGTCGGGTCGATTTCGCGGTCCACAGCCTCAAGGACCTGGAAACCGAACTGCCGCCCGGGATCATGCTGGCCTGCACCTTGAAGCGGGAGGATGCGCGGGATGCGCTGATCCTCGGCCCCGATTGCCACGACGCCGACCCCAGCGATCCCTTCGCCTGTCTGCCGGCTGGCGCGGTCATCGGCACCTCCTCCGTCCGCCGCCAAGCCCAACTTCTTCACGCTCGACCCGACCTTTCGATCGTCCCGATTCGCGGCAATGTGCAGACGCGGCTGGGCAAGCTCGCGGCCGGCGAATGCGCGGCGTCGCTGCTGGCCTTGGCCGGGCTGCGGCGGCTGGGGATGGAGGATCGGGCGTCGGTGGTGCTCGACCCCGATGCGATGGTGCCGGCGGCATGCCAGGGGATCATCGGGATCACCGTGCGGGAAGACGATCACGACCTGCGGGAAATGCTGCTGGCGATCGAAGACCCCGAGGCCAAGGCCGTCGCCACCGCCGAACGCGCGATGCTGGCGGAGCTGGACGGGTCCTGCCGCACCCCGATCGGCGGGCATGCCCGCCTGCTGCCGAACGGAGAACTGCATCTGACCGGTCTGGTCGCCCGCGCCGATGGCAGTTTTCTGCTCAAGCGCTCGGCCCACGGCGACGGTGCCGACGCGCACCGCATCGGGGCAGAACTCGGGGCGAGCCTGCGGGCGGATTGTCCGAGGGACGTATTTGCTTGAGACCGAGGAGCCATGCCTGTCGGCATCGCTTCCTTTCCATCCGAACGGTGCCGTCCCTCGGCATGGGGCGAGGATGACGCGGTGGTAACCCGCACCGCGATCCTGATCACCCGGCCCGAACCGGGGGCGTCGGCGACCGCGGCGCGGGTCGCGGCGTTGGGGTTCGATCCGGTCCTGACGCCTTTTCTGACCATCGAGGCGCTCAACCCAGCGATGCCTGCACCGGCGGGGATCGCGGCGGTGTTGGTTACGTCGGGCAACGCCGTTGCGGCTTGTCTGGCGCTTTTTCGGGACACGCCGTTGCTGACGGTCGGGGATGCGACGGCGGATAAAGCGCGGCGGTTGGGGTTCACGCAGGTGCTCAGCGCCGGGGGCGACGCAGCGGCGCTGGCGGATTTGGTTGGGCGGACGCGACGACCCGACGACGGCACATTACTGCTCGCGGCGGGCCGGGGCCATGCCGGGGCGCTGGCAGCCGTGCTACGGCAGGACGGGTTCCGGGTCGTGCGCCGGGTGACCTATCGGTCGCGGCCGGTGCGCGTGCTGATGCCGGAGGCGGAACAGGCCCTGCGAGCGGACCGCGTGCGTGCCGCGTTGTTTTTCTCGGCGGAGACGGCGCGCAGCTTCGTACGGGCCGTTCAGGCCGCCGATCTGGCGGACGCGGTGCGCGCAGCCGATGCCATGGCTATCGGTCCCGCGGCCGGCGTGGCATTACAGGCACTGCCCTGGCGCCGCGTCTCGGTCGCCGAACAGCCTACTCAGGACGCCTTATTGGCGCTGCTCGCATGACCGAACCCACAGCCGAACCCGTAGCAGCGACACCCGTTCGGTGGGCGCGCTGGTTGTTGCCTGCCGCGGGCGCGGTTGGCTTCGTCGTGCTGGCGATGGCGATCGTGGCGCTCTGGCTTCGTCCGGTGCCGATCGCCGATCTGTCCGAAACGACCGCGCGTCTGGAGGCCATCGAGGCCCGTCTGGCGCGGCTGGAACAACGGCCCTCCGGCCCCGGTTTCCCCGATCCCGAGCCTCGGCTGCAAGCCTTGGAACACCGCATCGCCCCCGATCTGACCGGCGTCTATGCTCGTATAGGCGAACTGGAACGCCGCCCTTCCGGCGATGCCGAACAACTGGCCGCGCGGTTCGGGGTGCTGGAGCAAAACGTCAACCGCCGCGCCCACGCACAGACCGCCGTTCTGGCGCTGGCCGCCGGCCGGCCGCTGGGCGATATCCCGAACGCGCCGCCGATCCTGACGCGGTTCGCCAACAAGGCGCCGCCGACCGAGGCCGCTTTGCGTCTAGCGTTCCCCGCCGCCGAACGCGCCGTGCTGGAAGCGGGTATTCCGAACGACAATGAGGCCCCGCTGTGGAAGCGGATTTCGGTGCGTCTGGAAGACCTGTTTGTCCTGCGCCAGGGGGACCGCGTGCTGATCGGCGACCCCGCCGCCGGTATTCTGATCCGCGCCCGCGCCGCGCTGGAGGCCGGAGATCTCGCCGGCGCCGTAGCGGCGCTGTCGGCGTTGCAAGGTGCCGCGGCCGCGGCGATGGCGGGCTGGATGGCGGATGCGCAAGCGCTCGTCGCGGTGCGCGCGGCGTTGGCCGATATCGCGGCGGCGCGCTGATGGGGCGGGCGATCAAGGCGGTCCTGCTGGCGGCGCTGATCGGCTTCGGGACTTGGTGGATCGCGGCGCTGCCCGGCCGGGTCGCCGCCGACTTCGCGGGATACAGTTTCGATACTTCGACGCCGGTCGCGCTGCTGGCGCTGGCGGTGCTGTTCGTCGTTCTTTACATTCTGCTGCGGCTGGTGGCGGCCATCCTGCGGCTGCCGTTCTTGGGCTCCCGCTGGCGGATGGAGCGCCGTCGCCATGCCGGCGACATCGCGGTCACACGAGCGTTGGTCGCCATCGCGGCCGGCGATGCCAATCCCGCGCGGCGAGAGGCGCATAAGGCCCGAAAACTGCTGGGCGATACGCCGCAAACCCTGCTTCTGGCCGCCGAGGCCGCGCGTCTCGCGAACCGCGACGACGAAGCCGAAACCGCGTTTCGCGCTTTGGTCGCCATGCCGGACGCGGCGTTGCTGGGCTACCGGGGGCTGTACCGCCTCGCGGTGGCGCGGGAGGCCTGGGGCGAGGCCGCGACTTTGGCCAGCGAGGCCGAACGGGCACATCCCGGCGCCAACTGGCTGCGGCCGGAGCGAAGCCGGCTGGCGATAAGGGCGGGCAATTGGGCGGCGGCGCTGGACCTGTCCGAACCCGGACCAGCGAAAGCGGCGCTGACGACGGCGGCGGCTTTGGCCGAACCCGATCCGCGTCAGGCCGCGGTGCGCGCGAGGCAGGCGTGGCGGCTCGATCCGGCGCTGATGCCGGCGGTGCTGGTTTATGCCGGGTCGCAGCGCGCCCATGGACATGAATCAGTGGCGCAATCGGCCGTGCGGCATGCGTGGTCGGTGGCGCCGCACCCGGACCTCGCGACGTTCGCCCTGGCGCCGGTCACGGATGTGCTGGCGCGTGCCAAGGCGGCGCAAAAGCTCGCGGGGGCCAATCCCGAACACGCGGAAAGCCGTTTGCTGCTCGCTCGGACGTCGCTCGACGCCGGATTGGTGGGGGAGGCGCGGCATCAGGCCGAAGCGGCGCTGGCGTCCGGCATCGACCAACGACGGTTCCATCTGCTGCTCGCGGACATCGCGGACGCCGAACAGCGGGACCCCGAGGCGGCTCGTGTGGCCTTGCGGCACGCGGCGGATGGCGGGCCCGATCCGGCTTGGCATTGCGACTCCTGCCATGCCGCCTATCCAGTGTGGCACGCGGCTTGCCCCGCCTGCGCGACGCCCGGCAGTTTGCGGTGGACGGCGGGTTGAACCTGACCGATGACGATTGAGGCGTTCGTCCCCAGCAGTTCTCATTTTGCCATTTTGTTCCGCATACCCGTCATGGTCGGGCTTGACCCGACCGACGCAGGCCAATGGGGTACCGCTAAAAAAACCTCGTAATTTCAACGCACCTCGAATCGCCAAAGTTGGTCGGGTCAAGCCCGACCATGCCGATGAAGAAGTGACGACCGCCATAATGAGAACTGCTGGTTCGTCCCGCCGCCGCTTGCGCCAAGCCGGCGGATCGGTCATCAACCCGGCCCCAACCCCCGAGAACCGACCATGCAGCGCATCTTCTCCGGCATTCAGCCGTCCGGCATTCCGACCCTTGGCAACTACCTCGGTGCGATCCGCAACTGGGTGAAGCTCCAGGACGATCACGAATGCCTGTGGTGCGTCGTCGACCTGCATGCCATCACCGTGTTCCAGAACCCCGCCGAACTGACGCAGCAGAGCCGGGAAATGGCCGCCGTGCTGCTCGCCTGCGGCGTCGATCCGGTGAAGCACACGCTGTTCCTGCAATCCAACGTCCGCGCCCACGCGCAACTCGCCTGGATTTTCAACTGCGTCGCGCGCCTGGGTTGGCTCAATCGCATGACCCAGTTCAAGGACAAGGCCGGCAAGGACCGGGAAGCCGCGTCGGTCGGCCTTTACGCCTATCCCAACCTGATGGCCGCCGACATCCACGCCTACCATGCCACGCGCGTCCCGGTGGGCGACGACCAGCGCCAGCATCTGGAGCTGGCGAACGACATCGCCCAGAAATTCAACCACGATTACGGGGTGGAGTTCTTCAAGAACATCGAACCCGTCATCATGGGCCCCGCCGCGCGCGTCATGAGCCTGCGGGACGGCACGAAGAAGATGTCCAAGTCCGACCCGTCGGACCAAAGCCGCATCAACATGAACGACGACGCGGACGCTATCGCACTGAAGATCCGTCGCGCGAAGACCGACCCGGAGCCGTTGCCCTCGGAGGCGGCGGGGCTGGCCGAACGGCCAGAAGCCCGCAATCTGGTGGGCATCTACGCGGCGCTGACCGACACCGACCACGCGGGCGTGCTGGCCGAACATGGCGGCAAGGGCTTCGGCCCGTTCAAGCAGGCTCTGGCCGATCTGGTGGTTGAGAAATTGTCGCCCATCGCGGCGGAAACCCGCCGCCTGTTGGCCGATCCCGCCGGGGTGGATGCGATCCTGCGCGACGGCGCCCAGCGCGCGTCGGCCATCGCCGATCCGATCGTGGCGGAGGCGGAGCGGCTGGTGGGGTTCCTGAGGGCCTGAGCCATCAGCTCCCCGGCCCCGGCGCCGGTTCCACCATCGTCGCGCCCCCGCGCTCGATCCGGAACACCGACAACCCGCGCCGCACTTCGCCATCCGGCAACAGTGTGAACCAGCCATCCACGCCGGTGAACCCGCCTGGTCGCGTCAGTGCGCCGATGGAAAATCCCCCCTGTCCGGCCAGAAGCCGAGCAACCGAAGCCGCATCGAAGGCCAGATCGGCGATGGGGGAGGGGCGCCCGCCGAACTTCGCCGCGTAATCCTGCTCCAGCGCCGAGCGCCCGGCGGGATCCGGTGCGGCGTACCAGGCGCCTTGCATGTTGCCCGAACCGCTGCCGGGGTTGGCCCATTGCAACGGCCCGATCACCTGCACCGCACCGTGATCGACGTCGTAGTACGGCAGCACCGTGGCGATTTCGGCCAGCGCCTCCCCCCCGTCGGCCAGCAGCAGTGTATCGAACGGCGGCGGCGGGATTGGCGACCTCGCCAGTTCCTGCGCGCGTTTCCGCCCCTCCGGCGTGTTGGTGGCACGGGCGGCCTTGATCTGCGCATCGATCGGCCCGCGGCGGGAGCCATAGCCGGACAGATCCCGCGCCGCGCTGTTGATGGCACCCATGCCGGCGGCGTGCAGGCGTATCTCGGGTGCCGGCAGGCCCAAGGTGGACGCCGCCAGCACCAGCGCGTCGCTCATGGCATGGCCGAGGTCGTTGTCGGGCAGCAGCGCCGCCGCGCGGCCCTTGCTCTGTGCCTGCGCCGCGAGCATCAGCCGCCGCACTTGTTGCCCCGGCGTGATGCCCAGCGGCCAGACTCCCGGCTGCGCCTGTGCGGATGCGTTGGTGAACGCCAACACCGCCACCCCGGCTTCCCGCGCCACGGGCGCGACGGCGGCGGTTTCGGCGGAGGTCAGAGGGCCGAGGATCAGCCCGGTGCCGGCCGCGATAGCCTCCCGCGCGGCGGCGGCGGCCCCTTCCGGGGTGCCGGCGGTGTCGCGGGCGTCCAGCGTCGGAGTCGCACCCTCGGGTAATGCCAGTTGCGCGGCGTGCAGCAGGGCTTGGCCGAGTTCCGCGTAGCCGCCGGTAAGCGGGACCAGGATGGTCACCTTGTTGGCCCCGCGAGCCGGTGGAACGTCGGCGGGACGGAACGGCTGGGGTGCTGCGACAGGTGGCTGGTAGCCGACGCGCGGCCCGTCGCTATAAGGTTCCCCACAGCCGGCCAAAGCCGCCGTGGCGAGCAGGAGCACGAATGCCCGACGAAGCATATGCCGACCCTCCGGAAGACGGGCTGCCCGAACCGGGAGCGCCGCTGGCCGGTCTTGTGCTGGTTTCCACGCCCATCGGCAACCTCGGCGACATATCCCCGCGTGCCAGGCAGGCGCTGGCTGACGCAGATTTGATCCTCTGCGAGGACACACGCCACTCCGCTCGGCTGTTATCGGCCATCGGCGTGGGCGTGCGGACGGAGCCGCTGCACGAATATAACGAGGATGCGCGTATCGCCCCGGTGCTGGGCATGCTGCGGGCGGGCCGGCGAATCGCGCTGATTTCCGACGCCGGCACACCCTTGGTGTCCGACCCCGGCTACCGCTTGGTGCGCGCCGCCGTGGCCGAGGGCCTGAAGGTCACCGCCGTCCCCGGCCCCAACGCGGCGGTGATGGCGCTGACTTTGTCCGGCCTGCCGCCGCAGCCGTTCCTGTTCCTGGGCTTTCCGCCGCCCCGCTCCGCCGCCCGCCGCGCCGCGTTCGGGACGTTGCGGGCGGCGGAACGCGCGGGGTTGAGCGCGACCCTGATCTGGCACGAAGCGCCGCACCGGCTGGCGGAGACGCTGGAAGACATGGCGTTCTCCTTCGGGCCGAGGGCGGCGGCGGTCGCGCGGGAACTGACCAAGCATTTCGAGGAAGTCCGGCGCGGGACGCTGACCGATCTGGCGGCGTTCTACGCCTCGTCCCAGGCGCGCGGGGAGATCACCGTGCTCGTCGGCCCGCCCGAGGAAGACGACCAGGAGGACCTGGACGGCGCGCTGACCCGCGCGCTGGCGACTCACAGCGTGAAGGACGCGGCGGCGCTGGTGTCGGCCGCGACCGGGCTGCCGCGCAAAATTGTGTATGCGCGGGCCCTGGCGATGGGGCGGCCGGACGACTCCGCCTAGTCGAACCCAAGGAAACCGGGCATCGCGCTGATCGGCCCCGCAGCCTGCAACGCGGCGATGTCCGGGATGGGGCGAGCGGTCGCGGAGCTGCCGGCCAGCATCGCCTCCAATTCCGCCGCGACCGACAGCACCAAAGCGTCGCCGCCGCGCGGACCGACGATTTGCAGGCCAAACGGCATCCCGTTGGCGTCGCGTCCGACCGGCAACGAAATCGCGGGATGGCCGACGATCGTGACGGCGTAGGCCATGGCGAGCCAGTGGAAATACGTGCGCGTCGCCACACCGTCGATTTCCGCCGGATAAAGTTCCCGCCAAGAACGCGGGCTGATGGTGATCGACGGCGTGACGATCACATCGTAGCGTTGGAAGAACTGCTGCCAGCGACGATAGATCGTGGTCTGTTCCGTCATCGCCCGCGCCGCGTCCTCGGCGGTGTAGCGCAGGCCTTCCTCGACATTCGCCCGCACGTTGGGACCGACGTCGTTGGGGCGTTTGCGGGTTTTGTCCAGATGGGCGGACAGGAAGATCACCGCGCGCAGAACTTCGAATACCTCGTCTGTTCCGGAACAATCCGGGGTCGTGTCGTCGGCACGCAGAAACGCATTGCGGAACGTCGCGGTCTTTTCCGCGAAGGCCGAAGCAACGATGCGTTCGGTCGGCGCGAACCCGAAATCGGGGGTGAAGGCGGCGCGCAGACGCGACAGATCGACGCGGGCGGGCGGGTAGAAATCGCCGGGGCGTTGGACCGCGCGGCCGTGGATCGTGGTGGCCAAAGGATCGCGGCCGTCGTCGCTGGCGATGGAGCCAAGCAGCAGGGCCGTGTCGCCGACGGTGCGCGCCATCGGCCCCAGCACCGGCAGCGGCGTCCAGCCGATGCCGCGCTTGTCGGAGGGCACCAGCCCCGGCGTCGGCCGGAAGCCGACAATGCCGCAGAACGCCGCAGGGTTGCGGAGCGATCCCCCGGTGTCGGAGCCAGTGCACAGCGGCACCATCCCGGTCGCCAGCGCGACGGCGGACCCGCCGGAGGAACCTGCGCAGCTCAGCGACGGATCGAACGGATTACCGGTGGCGCCGTAGACGGCGTTGCGGGTGTTGGCGCCCGCGCCGAACTCCGGCGTGTTGGTCTTGCCCACGACGATGGCTCCGGCTTTGCGGGCGTCGGCGACGATGCGTTCGTCCTCGGCGGGGATGTAGTCGCGGAAGATCGGACTGCCGTGGGTGGTGACCAGGCCGCCGGTTTCCTCCAGGTCCTTGATCCCGATGGGCAGGCCGTGCAGCGGGCCGAGCGGATCGCCGCGCAGGACGGCCTGATCGGCGAGGCGGGCGGTGGCGCGGGCACGGTCGAAGTCCCGCGCGACCATCGCGTTGACGGCGTGGTCCACGGATTCGATGCGGCCGATGCAGCTTTCCAGCAGCTCCGACGGCGCGAGCTGCTTCGTGCCGATCAGGCGGCGAGCTTCGACGGCGGTCAGGTCGCAGGGTTCGGTCATTTTACACCCCCGTCATGGTCGGGCTTGATCCGACCATCTCAGGCCAATGGGAAGAAGGTGGTCGGGTCAGGCCCGACCATGACGGCGATGGGCCTCAGTACCCCAGCGCCAGACCGTCCTTGCGCGGCTCCGACCCCGCCACCAGGCACCCACGGGCACGGTCGATGTAGATCGCCTGACCGCCGCCATGCGGGCGTTCGTTGATTTCCAGCGTGTGGCCCATCTTGGTCAGCCCCGCAACGACCTCGGGCGAGATGCCGCGTTCGATCTCGACCTTGCCGCCGTAGGGGAACAGGCGCGGCAGATCGATCGACTCTTGAATGTCCAACCCGTATTTCAGGAAATTGTTCAGCACCCAGGCATGGCCCATCGGCTGGTAGTGCCCGCCCATGACGCCGTAGGGCATCGCGGCTTGCCCGTCCTTCATCACCATGCCGGGGATAATGGTGTGCATCGGGCGCTTGCCGCCGGCGATGCAGTTCGGGTGGCCGCGCTCCACGCGGAAGCCGAAGCCGCGGTTTTGCAGCATCACGCCCGACCCCTCGGCCAGAATGCCGGAGCCGAAGCTCTGGAACAGCGAATTGATGAAGCTGCACGCGTTGCCGTCCTTGTCGACCACGCACAAGTAAACCGTGTCGCGGTGCGGCGGCTGCAACGCCTCCCCAGCGGCGGGCAGGTCCTTGATTGCATGGGTATCGCTGATGGAATCGCGCAGCGAGGCCAGATACTCGCGGCTAAGCAGCTTCTTCACCGGCACGTCCTCGAACCCCGGATCGGCGAGGAACGCGTCGCGGTCGCGGTACGCCAAACGCGCAGCCTCGATGGCGCGATGGGCGCGCTTCAGGCCGGCGGGGCCGTCGTCGGCGGACATGCCCTCCAGAATGCCGAGGATCATCAACGTCAAAATGCCCTGGCCGTTGGGCGGGCATTGGAACACCTCATGACCGTTCCAGGCGAGCGAAATAGGATCGACGAATTCCGCACCTTTCAGGCCTTTGGCGAAGTCTTCTTCCGTGTGCAGACCGCCGCGGGCACGCAACGTGGCGACGATGTCGGCGGCGACGGGGCCTTCGTAGAAGGCTTTGGCACCGTGGCGGGCGATGGCGCGCAGCGTTTCCGCGAGTTCAGGCTGGCGGAAGATGTCGCCGGGTTTCGGCGTGGTGCCGTTCGGCAGGAAGCGGTGGGTGCCGTTCTTGCGCAACTTGCCTTCCACGCCGGCCCAGTCCCAGGATACCTTGGAATGGACGGGCCATCCGTCGGCGGCGTAGCGGATCGCGGGCTGTAGCAACTCATCCAGACCCTTGGTGCCAAAGCGGTTCAGCAGCGTCTCCCACGCCGACACGGCGCCGGGGACGGTGACGGCATGCGCCGAAGTATTCTCGATCCCCCGGATCTGGTGGCTTTCGAACCAGTCGATGTTCGCAGCCGCCGGTGCTCGGCCGGACCCGTTCAGCGCGTAGACTTTGCCGGCGCCGGCGGGGGCATAGAGGCAGAAGCAGTCGCCGCCGATGCCGGTCGATTGCGGCTCGATCACGCACAGGACGGAGACAGCGGCGACGGCGGCGTCCAGCGCGTTGCCGCCGGCCCGCAGCACGTCCACGGCCGCGAGGGTCGCGGCGGGCATGGATGTGGCGGCCATGCCGTTCATGGCATAGACTGGGCTGCGGCCGGGCAGATGGAAGTCGCGCATGGATGGTCCCTAACTGGTTGGGCGTTGATTCCGCCCACACTGGCGCGCGACAGGCCGGTTTGCAATCGGGCTTAACAGGAGGCAGCGATGGCCGAGCAGATCGAGTATGCGGATTTCGAGCAGGTGGATATCCGCGTGGGCACCGTGATCGACGCCGAGGCCTTCCCGCAGGCCCGCAAGCCGGCGATCAAGCTGACGATCGATTTCGGGGCGGAAATCGGGGTGAAGAAGTCCTCGGCCCAGCTGACGGTGCATTATCACCCCGACCAGCTGATCGGCCGGCAGGTCTGCGCCGTGGTGAATTTCCCGCCCCGACAGATTGGGCCGTTCATGAGCGAGGTACTGACGTTGGGCATGCCGGATGAGAACGGGGCGGTGGTGCTGATCAAGCCCGACCTGAAAGTGCCTGACGGAGGGAAGCTGTTTTAACGATGCAACGTTATCTGACGATTGGGTGGGAGCGGCTGCATCTGGACGCGCGCGCTCTGGCGACGGCGCTGATGCCGCGGGGCCCGTTCAAAGGCATCGTCGCGGTCAGCCGCGGCGGCCTGATCCCGGCCGCCATCGTGGCGCGGGAGCTGGATATTCGGCTGGTGGAGAGCGTCTGCGTGGTGACCTACCAGGAGCAGGCGATGGGCGAACCGGTCGTGATCAAGGCGCCCGCGGTGGCCGGCGACGGCGAGGGATTCCTGGTCATCGACGATCTGACCGACACCGGCACGACCGCTCGTGTCGTGCGCGGGCTGCTGCCGAAGGCGCATTTCGCTTGCGTTTACGTGAAGCCGGCGGGGCAGGGGCTGGCGGACAGTTATGTCAGCGCGGTGGAGCAGGATACGTGGATTTTGTTTCCCTGGGACACGGCGCCGCAGTTTATGCCGCCACTGGTGCGGCAGGAGGGAAATTAGGCGGCTTTCATCCCAGCACCGTGACGAACAGCCCACACGATCTCCACCGCGCGGGCTGCCAGTCGTCCGGCATCGGGTGAGCCGGTTGCGATGTCCGCCTGGAGCACCTCCGTGGCCAGGCGGCGGGCATCTTCGTCGATATCGGCCAATATCGCGGCCGCCGCGGGGTTTTCGATCCCGGCCCCTTGCATCAAATCGCGTGCAACGTCCGGGTTGGTAGACAATACCCGGATCAGCGTATCCGCTGCCTTGCTTTGAGGCACCTTCCCACGCTCCCACCGTGTCCAGGTCTTGGGACCGACCGACAACATCGCCTCCAGATCGGTCTGCCGGAATGCGTATTTGATCCGGATGTTCCGCAATTCCTCGGGGCTGAGCAGTCCGTCCATCTCACGGATTTTGGCGGCGACCGCGCGTTCATGGCGGGAGGCCTGCTCGCCGACATAGCTGACGGTACCGCATGACCCGCACACCGTCTGGCTGTCCTGAATCGTCGCGGTTTTCTGGCCGTGGCGGAATTCGAACGGTGCGACCTGTTCGGTTTGCGTCGCATGACCGCATTCAACGCAGATATCAGACATAGCGCTCGTCCTTTTTGAACGATGTGACGATCAGGCGTTCGCCGCTGATAAGCAGTTTGATGAACATCCGAGCCCCACAGACGTCGACCCAATAGGAGTAGTAGTCCGACGTGGTCGCCGGATAGTATTTTTCCGTCGGACGGGAACGGAAGCAATGCGCCTCACCCAGCTCGTCGGCGATGATTTCCCGTAGATCATCGGTGTCCAATCCATGTTGCCGCAGTTCGAGGAGTACCGGCTGGAAAAACTCGCAGGCGCGTTCGTCCGCAGCCAAGCGGCGTACTCTCTCAAGCTCATTTGCGGGCTTAACCACGGAGCAAAAGGTAGCATCGTGCTACCTGAACGTCAACTGGCATTTCCATGTCGGCCATCTTCTAAACTCCCCTTTAAGTTGTATACCGCATATTTCTTGCACGCGCCTGTGAAAATCTGGCACAATCCATCCCATGGTTGACCGCTTCGTCCTCGCCGCCACCGTCGATCGCCTGATTTACGGCGACGAGACCCATTTCGACCCCGAAGACGCGCGCATCCTCCTCGAGGCACTCCCGCGCAAGAAGACGCCTTGGATCCAGTTCGGGATCGTCGGGAAGATAACCGGCGGCTCGACCAAGGGCTTCGCCGCCGGCGTCGGCGACGTGAAGATACCAAACGACAAGGACCGCCAATTCGAATACGACACCACCAGCGGCATCCACACCCGCGCCGGCCAATGGAAGCTGGTGCGTCTCGGCAAATGGGGGCAGCAGCTCGTGGAGATCGAGCAGGTGATGGCCGACGTCACCGACGAAGGCCGGGGCGCCCTGGTTTGGTATGCGCCCGACGGCACGCCGGAGCGGATGGATATCCGGTTCAACCGCTCGCTGCGGCTGTTCTGGTCGCCCGTGACGGTGATCGTGCCGGGTTGGAAACCCTGGAAAACCCCAGCCTGATCCGGCGGTTGCCGTAACCCTCCGATCCCTGCGACACTGGCGGCATAAAAAAGGAACCGCCCCATGTCCGTCCAAAAGATCGACGCCGCCACCCTCAAAGCCCGCCTGCACGATGGCGCCGAAATCGCGCTGCTGGACGCGCGGGAGGAAGTGCCCTTCGACCTCCGTCACATCCTCATGGCCGCCTGCGTCCCGCTCGGGCGTGTGGAGACGATTGTCGGCGCCTCCGTCCCCCGCCAAGCCGCCCGCGTGGTCTGGTGCGACGATGGCGAGGGCCTGGCCCAACGCGCCGCCGAGCGCATGGCGGGGCTGGGCTACACCGATGTCTCTGTCCTGATCGGCGGCATCGCGGCGTGGGAGGCTGCCGGCTACCGCATCTACAGCGGTGTCCACGTCCCCAGCAAAGCCTTCGCCGAAGTCGTGGAGCACGAGGCGCACACGCCCTGGATCACCGCCGAAACCCTGAACGAGATGATCGAGAAAGGCGCCGACATGGCCCTGTTCGATACGCGGAGCTTCGAGGAGTACCACAACAACTCCATCCCCACGGCGATCAGCGTGCCGGGGGCGGAGATCGTCTACCGCTTCGCCGACCTCGTGCCCTCACCGGAAACGCTGGTCGTGGTGAATTGCGGCGGGCGCACCCGCAGCATCATCGGGGCGCAATCGCTGATTAATGCCGGCGTGCCGAACAAGGTGGTGTCGTTACAGAACGGCACGCAGGCCTGGCATCTCTCCGGCTTCCAGGTCCTGAAGGGCGCGACCGCGCGGCCACCCGCCGTGTCCGCCGCGGGCCACGCCGCCGCCCGCGCTCGGGCCGCCGGTGTCGCCCGCCGCTTCGGGATCGAGTCCATCGGACCCGAAATCCTCGCCGCGTGGCGGGCCGAGGCCGATACGCGCGCCTTGTATGTGTTCGACGTCCGCACGCCCGAGGAATACGCGGCCGGCCACCTCCCCGGTGTCAAAAACGTCCCTGGCGGCCAGTTGGTGCAGGAAACCGAGCGCCACGCGGCGATCTGGGGCGGCCGGGTCGTGCTGATCGACGACGACGGCGTGCGCGCGATCATGACGGCGCACTGGATGAAGCAGATGGGCTGGGACGCGGTCGCGATGACGGTGAACCCGCTGGCGGGCGAAACCGGTCCCTCCCGCGTCCGAGCGCTGGGGGCGGAACACCTGACGGTGCCCGCGGTCGGACTGGACGGTCTGGCCGGTAAAACGGTGGTCGATCTGGATTGGAGCCGGTCCTACTTCGACGGCCATATTCCCGGCGCGTGGTTCGCGATCCGGTCCCGCCTGGACACGGACATGGCGAAGCTGCCGGCGGGGCAACCGGTCGTGTTCACGTCCTCCGACGGCGTGTTGGCGCGCCTCGCGGCGGCGGAATGGCCGGGCACCGCGGCCCTGACCGGCGGCACAACGGCCTGGGTCGCGGCGGGCCGGAAGTTGGAAACCGGCGCCACCCGGATGGCCTCCGCCGCCGAGGACATGCGCCTGCGTGCCCGCGAAATGCCCGGCAGTGTCGAGGACGCGATGCGGGCCTATCTGTCCTGGGAGATCGAGCTGGTGAACCAGATGGCCACCGACGACGACCAGCGCTTCCGGGTGATGGCGGGATAAAGATTTCCAGCCGCGACGACGCCATCCGCCGCTACTATGATGGCACTCTGAACGGAGCGGTCATGCATGCACGGGTTTTCGGCGCATAGCCTGTTGTACTCATTGTCCGGGTTCGTCGTGGGACTGCTGGTCGGGCAAACCGGCGTCGGTGGAGGCGCGCTGATGACGCCGCTGCTGGTGCTGCTTTTCGGCATTCATCCGGCGGCGGCGGTCGGCACGGACTTGCTCTACGCTTGCGTCACCAAAACCGTGGGCACCGTCGTGCACGGCAAACTCGAAACGGTGGACTGGCGGATCGTGGGGCGGCTCGCGGCGGGCAGCGTGCCGGCGACGGTTCTGACGCTGGCCGGACTGTCCGGCTCCGACATGATGTCTGGCAGCGGGTCGGGGCACCGGATCGCGGCGATCCTGGGCGTGTTGCTGGTCCTGACCGCCGTGTCCCTGATTTTCCGCCAGCGGGTGCGAGGACTGGCCATCCGTCTGGCCGAAGGTCCCCTGCTGCGGCACACCGCCGCGCTGACCGTCGGGACGGGTGCGTTGTTGGGCTTCCTCGTCACCATCTCCTCCGTCGGTGCCGGAGCGCTCGGCGTCACCGCGCTGCTGCTGCTGTATCCGCGGCTGCCGACACCGACGATCGTCGGGTCCGACATCGCCCACGCCGTGCCGCTGACGCTGGTCGCGGGGTTGGGGCACTGGTGGCTGGGGTCTGTGGATGGCGTGTTGTTGGTGTCGCTGCTGCTGGGGTCGGTGCCGGGGGTGATCGTCGGCAGTTTCCTGTCCGTCCGGCTGCCCGATGTCGTGCTGCGGCTGACGCTGGCCGCGGTGTTGGCGGTGGTGGGGATACGACTGATTTTTTAATCGGGTCGGTGGCGGTTCGCCGTCGCTGCCCGATTATAGGGACAAACGCCGGGGGACGCCGACCCGGCTTTCACTCGGCGGCGACTGCTTCACGCCCCTCCAACACCGCGTTCGGTTCCAGGCACCAGGTTAATTGTTCGGTATCCAGCGCCATTCCGGTTAATGGCTCCATCCGGTGCACCATCTCATCCGTAAGCGGCCAGTCGTGGTAGAATGCCGCCATCTCCGGCGACAGGGCCGCGATTTCCATTGCGGCGGCAACGACCGCATCTTCCAGCGCATGAAACCGGACCGCGTAATCGGTCTGCTTGTCGTAGCCAACGAGAGAGTAAGTCACTTTCATGGTTCTACCCTGCGTCCGGGAACTGCCGCACCGATCTGCCGGCCGGTATCGGGGTCGTATTCGCCCACATGCCGGCCGCGTGCATCATACGCTTCCACTGTGCCGTGAAGATAGTTCCATTCCAGGATGCGACCATCTCGCAGCACCCATCGGCGGCGGATACCGGCGGGATACCGGGTCTTCGACCGTACCTTTTTGGCATCCGGCCAAGGCAGCAAAAACGAGGGGGGACTGTGGTGAATGGCACCGCTCCATCGGATCGAACACCCCCACGATACGCCCCACAAGTTAAGGAACCGTTAACGCCCCAGCGAATCCGTCACCCCCGCTTGCATTCCGCGCTGCAACATCCAAACTCGCTCCCATGATCGGTCCCGACTCCGGTTTTCCCGCGCGCGTCCGAGCCGTCCTCGGCCCCACGAACACGGGTAAGACGCACCTCGCCATCGAACGCATGCTCGCGCATGCGTCGGGGATCATCGGCTTTCCCCTCCGCCTTCTGGCGCGGGAGAATTACGACCGCATGGTCGCCCAGAAAGGCGTCAAAAACGTCGCGCTGATCACGGGCGAGGAGAAAATCGTTCCCCCTGACGCCAAATGGTTCTCCTGCACGGTGGAGGCCATGCCGCTCGACCGACGGACGGAGTTCGTGGCGGTGGACGAGATCCAGCTCTGCGCCGACCCCGACCGCGGCCACGTCTTCACCGAACGCCTGCTGCACGCGCGCGGCATGGTGGAGACGATGTTCCTCGGCGCCGAGACCATTCGCCCGCTGCTGCAACGCCTGGTGCCGAACGCGACGGTGGAAACCCGACCGCGTTTGTCGCAGCTGACTTACGCCGGTCCGGCCAAGCTGGTGCGATTGCCGCCGCGCAGCGCCGTCGTCGCGTTCTCGGCGCAGGAGGTCTACGCCATCGCCGAACTGATCCGCCGCCGCAGGGGCGGCTGCGCGGTCGTGATGGGTCGCCTGTCTCCCCGCACCCGCAACGCCCAGGTGGCGCTGTATCAGGACAAGGAGGTCGACTTCCTGGTCGCGACCGACGCGATCGGCATGGGCCTGAACATGAACGTCGACCACGTCGCGTTCGCCGGCCTCGGCAAATTCGACGGCCATCGCCCGCGCCGCCTGACATCGGCGGAAATGGGTCAGATCGCGGGTCGCGCCGGCCGCGGCATGCGGGACGGCACCTTCGGCACGACGACGGAATGCAAGCCGATCCCCGAGGAAGCGGTCAGCGCCATCGAATCTCACACCTTCGACGCGCTGGAACAGCTCTGCTGGCGCAACAACGCGCTGGACTTCACCCATATCGACGGGCTGCTTGCCTCGTTGCAGGAACCGGCGCCGAGGGCCGGGCTCGTGAAGGGCAATGACGCGTCGGACCTCGAAACGCTGATGGCGCTGGCCCGCGAACCGGAAATCCGCGACATGGCGCGCGGCAGAGGTCGCGTAAGGCTGCTGTGGGAAGCCTGCCAAATCCCCGATTTCCGCAAACTGACGGACGAGACCCACACCCGCCTCTGCGCCCGCATCTTCGGCCACATCGTCAAGGACAAGCGCCTGCCGACCGACTGGCTCGCCGGCCAGATCGCCGCGCTCGACAGGGTGGAAGGCGATATCGACACCCTCATGCAGCGCCTGTCCGGCGTGCGCATCTGGTCCTACATCGCCGCCCGCGCCGACTGGGTCAAAGACGCCGAGCATTGGCAAGGCAAGGCGCGCGAAGTCGAGGACAAGCTGTCCGATGTTCTCCACGAACGCCTGACCACCCGATTCGTCGATCGCCGCTCCACCCATTTGATGCGCCGCCTGGATGCCACCGACGGGCAGGACCTGCTGTCCGCCGTCACCCGGCGCGGCGAAGTCGTCGTCGAAGGCCATCAGGTCGGCGTGCTGGAAGGTTTTTCGTTCGCGCCCGACCCCGCCGCCGAGGGGGACGAGAAGAAGCTGGTCCTGCGCGCCGCCCGCCGCGCCTTACGGGAAGAAATGCCCCGCCGCGTGGCGGTGCTGGAGGCCGAACCGGACGCCGCGTTTAGCCTGACGCCCACCCACCGCATCCTCTGGGACAACGCCCCGGTCGCCCGCGTCGTCGGCGGCCCGACGGCGCTGTCTCCTCGGGTGCAGATTTTGGACAGCGAGTTCCTCGACGGCGCCCAGCGGGAACGGCTGCGGGTGCGGCTGCAACGCTTTCTGGATACGCTGATCCGCACCGACCTCGCGCCCTTGTTCGCGGCCGCCAATGCCGCCGAGAGCATTCCCGGCGCCCGCGGCCCGCTGCATCGCCTGCGGGAATCGCTGGGGCTCGTGCCCGGCGTGGATGAGGAAACCCTGGCCCCTGAACTGCGGGTCCGCCTGAAAGCCATCGGCGTGCGGTCCGGCCGTTTCGCGCTGTTCCTGCCGGCGGTGATGAAGCCTCGGGCAGCGGCGTTGCGGGCGCGGTTATGGGCGATCCGGCACGGGTTCGCGACGCCGGCCTTGCCGGATGTCAGCGCCGTATCGCTGCCCGTCGCGACCGACTGGCCGCCGGGTTTCGCCGCCGCGATGGGGTGGATCGAGGCCGGGCCGGTGCTGCTGCGCGTCGATATCGCCGAACGCGTGGCGGGCGAGCTTGGCTATGCCACCCGCAAAGGCCCGACTCTGGTGCCGCTGGGCTTGGCCTCCCGGTTCGCGGTGAAAGCCGACGCGGTACCGGCGGTGCTGCGCGGCCTCGGGTTCCGCACGATCCCCGGCGGTGGGCTGGAGGCCGATGCTTTCGGACCGCCGGCCCCACCGATGCTGATGCCGCTTCGCCGCCGCCGCACGGTGCCTATCCCCGAACAGGCGCAACCCACCCCCGTGCCGTTCGGCCCCTTCGCGGCCCTTGCCGCACTGAAGCGCTAGACCGCGATGGCCGGCCCCGAGTTGGAAGATCGCGATTGGCAGCGATTGGACAAATGGCTCTGGTGCGCCCGCTTCATGCGCCAACGCAGCGATTGCGCCGCCTTGGTCGCCGAGGGCGCCATCCGCATCAACCGTCAACCCACCGACAAAGCGCACGCGAAACTGCGCATCGGCGACGTGCTGACCGTCGCGATCCGGGAGGATGTGAAGGTCGTGCGAGTCCTGGCCCTGTCCGCTCGGCGCGGCCCCGCGGCGGAGGCGCGCGGCTTGTATGAGGAGATCGCATAGAGCACGGCACAAACGGTCTTGCGTTGCATCGCAAAGGCCGGCATATCGCCGGCCTCCGTAAATCGCCCAACCGCGCGATCGCGCCGTATTCCAGGGGTTGCCCATGACCTATGTGGTCACCGAAGCCTGCATTCGCTGCAAGTACATGGATTGCGTGGAAGTGTGTCCCGTGGACTGCTTCTATGTCGGCGAAAATATGCTGGTGATCCATCCCGACGAGTGCATCGACTGCGGCGTGTGCGAACCGGAATGCCCGGCCTCGGCCATCATCCCCGACAGCGACGACAAGGCAGCGCCGTGGGTGGAACAGAACCGCACCTACGCGCTGCTCTGGCCCAACATCACCCGCATGGGCACGCCGCCGGCCGACGCCGATACGTGGAAAGACGTGCCGGACAAGATGCAGTATTTCTCGCCGGAACCGGGAAAGGCGTGAGATTTCCGCGCTTTTCCCTCTGGCGGAACAGCGCGGTCTTCCTATATGCGCGTGATGGAGACATGTGCCGCGCCGGACGCGGCCACTTGAGGTAAAGGGTACGGGGTTGTCGAGCATGACGGATTCCGCCGTGGCTGCGGTCTCAGACGAAGGTGCGCCGCCGGTTGAGCCGATAACGGCGGAAGCCGCGACCGCGGCGAAATCGGTCCGCAAGCCCGCCCGTCCCGAAGGCGAACCCGAAGCGCCCGTGGCGCCTTCCCCCGAAGTCCGCCGCCCCGTGCCGCATGGCGGCCCGACCCAAATCCCACGCCCCATGGCGAAGGCGGAGGTGTTCGCGGAAGGCGACCACGTCGTCTATCCGACTCACGGCGTCGGCAAGGTCGAACGCATCGCCACCGAAGAGATCGCTGGCCACCGGCTGGAGCTGATCCACATCACCTTCGAAGAAAACCGCATGACCCTGCGGGTGCCGGTCGCCAAGGCCCGCACCGCCGGTCTGCGCAAGCTGACCAGCCGCAAGGGCTTCGACGATGCACTGGCCGTGCTGAAGGGCCGCGCGCGCATCAAGCGCACCATGTGGTCCCGCCGAGCACAGGAGTACGAAGCGAAGATCAACTCCGGCGATCCGATGGCGATCGCGGAGGTCGTGCGCGATCTGCACCGCAACGCAGGCCAGCCGGATCAAAGCTTCTCCGAACGCCAGATCTACGAAGCCGCGATGGACCGGCTGGCCGCCGAACTCGCCGCCCTCGACGGCACCGACAAACCCACCGCCGTCACCAAGCTCGGCGACTTCCTGAAGACGGTTTAAGCGGGTCGCCGACGGGTTCGGGCGCGCCGGAACCCAATCGCGGCCAACACCCCCGGACCGAACAGGGCCAGCGTCGCCGGTTCGGGCAGCAACGCCCCATCGCCCACGGCGAACAATGTGCCGTTGTTGATCGCCAGCACCATGCCGTTGGGCCCGATCACGGTCGGCGTGTAGGCCTCGCCGATGCCGGGGGTCAGGACGACCGATTCCTTCAGCGTGTTGGTCGCCAAATCCCACCGGTACAACTTCCCGTCCTCGCTGTTCGCCAGCACCGAGTCCGTGAACGGATCGACCACGGCGGTGTTGATGCACCATTCGCGCACCGCATTGAGGTAATTCGGATAAAAATTCAGGTCGGGCGTCGGTCCGGCGATCGATTCGACGATGTTCATCACCGTCGCACCGGTACGCGGATCGGTCATCGTGTCGTTCGGGTCCAGAATGGCGAGCTTGTTGACGCCGTCGCCCCCGGTCTCCACGTAGTTGTTATATTTGGTCATCAGCAAATACGACGACGTGCCGTGATAGGACGGCACCATGCTGGCGGGCACGATGGACGCGGTATCGTCCCAGCCGAAGCCACCCGCCGGTTTGCCGCCGGTCGGGTTCAATTGCCCATCGAAGCTCAACAGCCACCCCTTGCTGGTGTGGAACGGGCTTTCGAGGACACCGAAATACACCCGCCCGTCCGGTCCGACAGTGGGTGAGGCCGTACCGTCGTCGGCGATCACGGAATTGGCGCCGGTCAACGGGTCGATCAAAGGCCGGACCGCCGCTGTCGTCAGGTTCGAGCTGTTCAGCGCCACCAGATCGCCGCGCCCGAAATTGCCGCTGCTGACGGCGACATAGACGGTTTTACCGTCCGCACTGAGCGCCGGGGCCGCATTCATCGCCACTTGCGTCAGTCCCGAATCCCCCGACGCGGCCGCGGCCGAGACCCAGGTTCCGGTGCCGTCGGCGGCGATCTTGGCAACGCCGCTTTGCAGGCCGAGCGGGTTGGTGCCGGTGACTTTGTAGCCGAAATAGATGTTGCCGGCGGCGTCGCTGGTGATCGGCGTGCTGATGTAGACGGAGTTATTCAGCGCCGCCGCGTTCGCCGCGTAATTCGACTGACCGAAGAATGCCAATTGCCCGGAGGCGCCGGTCGCCGCGTCGGGGTTGTCGCGATAATAGATCGTGCCGCCGGCACCCGGCATGTAAAGCCGGCCCGAGGGTGTTAACGTCGGCGAAAAACTGGGTGTCCAGCGATGCGGCGGCAGGATGTAATCCGTCGTCTGGGTCCATTTCACGGTGCCGGTGGCGGCATTCAGCGCCTGCACCTGGAACCCGCCGTCGGCGGCGGTCTTGACCGGCACGATCACCGTATCGGCCTGGGTGACCAGCGGCGATCCGTAATGGATCAGCAGGTCGTTGCCGCTGTACTGCGGTGCCTGATCGACTTGTATCTGCCACAGGATTTGATCCAGCGGCATCGATGCGACGGATGACAAAGCGGTATGCTGAGCATCGCCGGCATAGCCGCCCCAGATCGGATTGGCTCGGGCGGGCATGGAGCCGAGCGCCAGAGCCGAACAGCCGAGCATGAATGTCGCGGCGAACCGCTGCCGTGCGGAAACCCTCATGTGCCAACCCGTTCCGTTTTTTTGTCGCTGTTGCCGCGGTGCCAGAACGATATGCCAATCGGGGGTGCGATACCAGTATCCGCGCCGGTTTCGTCGCCTGGCCAGCCCCTCCCCGTCATGGCCCGGACCAGCCGAACCATGACGAGGGGAGTGGCCAGTCCGCCTATCGAAGCCTCGTCCCGGCGAGGTGTGAATCCGGTAGGGTCAAGCCCAACCATCACGCGGAGGGGTAATACCGACCGCGGGTCGAACTATGGGGCAGTTGGCCTTACGCAAGCAGGATGTCCAGAATCACCCGCTCCATGTCGTCGTACGCCGCTCGGCGGAAGCTGCTGATCGAGGCTTGGTTCCATGCTCGGGGATCGATGGCGCCGAGATCGATGCGATGCCCTGCTTTATCGGCCATGCCGACGAGGAAGGCCCGCAAGGTCCGCCCATTGCCCTCCCGGAAGGGATGGATCGCATTCAGCTCGCATACATGTTCGGCCGAACGGTTGGCGAAATTCTGGCGGTTCAGGCCTTTGAGGCCGTTTTCCGCCCTGATGGCGGCGAAGCGCTGGTCCATCTGCGACGCGATATGCGGCACCAGACAGAACATATCGTTGCCTTTGGCGATGTTGACGGTGCGGTAGCGGCCGGCCCAGGGATAGAGGTCCTGGAACAAATAGCGGTGAATCTGGCGGTAACCGATAGCGGTCATGGCGAAGCGGCGCGGAAGGGTTTCCAGCCGGTTTGTGGTCAACAACCGCTCGTAATCCTCGAGTTCGTCGCGGTCGCGAATATCCAGGAGGTTCACGAGCGTGCCGGTGCCAGGGTAGACGGAACTGTCGTCCGTCACTCCGCGGCGAGCGCCTTTGCCGCCTTTCGGGCGTGAACATACGCGAGGATTCGATCCCGGCGCTGGTCCGCCGTCAGCCGTTCCCGGTCGAACTGCTCGAACAGCGCCTCTTCTTCGGCCGTCAGGACCATCCCCTCGCACGCCAAAGACGCCCGGACTCCCGGGCGCCGGCGGCGAATTTCGGCGATCTCATCGTCTGTCAGCCGGTCGGGGACCTGGGTCATTCGAAACTCCGTCGTCCCCAGGCCCGAAGGCCTGGGGAACATACCGAGGGCAGGATCAGTTGTTGTTCCTGTTGCCCAGCAATTGCAGCAGCAGCATGAACAGGTTGATGAAGTTTAGATACAGGCTCAGCGCGTCGTAGACGCTGCGCTTGTTGGCGCCATCGGTTCCGACCGCGTAGGCGAACTGCACGTAGTCGCCCTTGATCCGTTGCGTGTCGTAGGCCGTCAGGCCGGTGAACACGACCACGCCGATCAGGCTGAGGGCGAATTGCAGCGCGCTGCTCTGCATGAAGATGTTCACCAAGCCGGCGATGATCATCCCGAACAGCCCCATCATCAGGAAGCTGCCCATACGGCTCAGATCGGACTTCGTGGTGTAGCCCCAGATGCTCATGGCGCCGAAGGTAGCGGCGGTGATGAAGAACACCCGGACGACGGATTCCGACGTGTAGATCAGGAAGATGTTCGTCAGGCTGGCGCCCATCGTGGCGCAGAACGCCCAGAACAGGCCTTGCGCGGCGGTGGTGGACAGCTTGTTCACCCCCAGGCTGAGCACCAGCACGAAGCCGAGCGGTGCGAACATCGCGATCATCGCCAGCGGTGTGGCCTGATGCATGACCCCGTACGGCGTCCGCACCAACGGGTAAAACGCGTTGATCAGGCCGGTGTTGGCGATCCCATAGGCAACGATGCCGGTCAGCAGCAGACCGGACGACATCCAGTTGTAGACCCGCAGCATGTATGCCCGAAGGCCCGCATCGATGATCGCGGCGTTCGTGGCGGCGGAGGCTTGCGGGTAAGCCCCGTATTGCGGCGTGAAGGCCATGTTTACCCCTCATGTTACTCGTTGCGCAGCAGCGCGGCCGGTTTGGCGCGCAGCGCGGCAGATGTGCCAGCGTAACCGAAGATCAGCATGATCGCGACCGCGCCAGCAAGCGTGCATATAAGCCGTCCGGGCAGAAAAGCCCAGCTACTATGCAAAATGTAATGCGACAGGGCGAAACTGGCCCCCGTTCCCACCAATCCGGCGATGGAACCGGCCGCGATGCCCAGTACCCCGAACTCCGTCAGCCAAGCCGCGCGTATTTGTCCGCGCGTGGCGCCGAGGGTGCGAAAGATGACCGCTTCCCGGGTCCGGCGTCTCTGTCCGGCGGCCACGGCGCCCACCAAAACGGTCGCGCCGGCCAGCAAAGTCAGGCCGCCGGTCGCCGTCAACGCGGCGGCGATCTGGTCCAGCAGCGCGGCGATGGACGCCAGCACGTCGGCCACCCTGATACCCGTGACGTTGGGCAAGGCATCGGTGACGGCCCGCAGCACCGCGCCCTGATGCGCCTCGTCCACGTGCACGGTCGCGATATGGGTGTGCGGCGCGTGCGACAGCAGGCCGGGGCTGGCGACCATGAAGAAGTTGATCGACAGACTCTGCCACGCGATGTCGCGCAAGCTCGCCACCGTCAGGTCCAGATCGCGGCCGAGGACGTTGACGCGGATAACGTCGCCGACCCCGACGCCCCAGCCTTTCGCCAGACCGGCATCGAAGGATACCAGCGGCGGTCCGTCGTAATTGGCCGGCCACCAAGCCCCGGCCGATAGGCGCGTGCCGGGCGGCGGCGTCGCGGCGTAGGTCAGGCCGCGGTCGCCTTTCAGGGCGAAAGCGGTCTCCGGGGTCGTGCGGACCTGGTCCACGGGAACGCCTTTCACCGCCACGATGCGGGCCCGCATCGAGGGCACGTCCCGCAGGTCGCGCGTTCCCGGTTGGCCGTGGATCAGCGCGTTGAAGCGGTCGAGCTGATCGGCCTGGATGTCGATAAAGAAGAAGGTGGGGGCGTTGGCCGGCATCTGCTCCAGCACTTCCATACCGATATTGCCCTGGATCAGCGTTACGGTGCTCAGGGTCGACAACCCGAGGCCGACCGACACCAGCAGCAGCCCGGTGGTCGCACCGGGCCGATACAGGTTCGCGATCCCCAGCCGCGCCCAGGGCGGCAACCGGCGTGTCGGCACCGCCCGCGCCACCCGCATCAGCACGGTCGCTCCCGCTCGGAACAACGCCAGAGTCGCCAGCGCGGCGAGGCAGAACCAATAGGCCATCCGCCGGTCGGGCGCGGTCGCGACGGTCACCGCGACCAGGGCGGCGATGGCGGTTAACGTCGCCAATACGATCGCCCACGCGGGCCGCCCCCCGGGTGCAACCTCCCGAAACAGTGCCGCCCCCGGTATCTGCGCGGCGCGCCCGAGCGGCCAGAGGGCGAAGGCGAAGGCGGTCAGCACGCCGTAGAGCGCGGCGAGGCCCAAAGCGCCGGGGTAAACGCCGGCGACGGGCGGCACCGGCAGCAGGTCGGCCAGCAGCCACGCGCCGGCCACCGGCAGCGCGGCTCCAGCGGCGAGGCCTAACGCGATGCCCAGCGCCGCCAGCGCCATCACCTGGATCAGGCAGACGGCGAAGACGGTGCCCGCCGGGGCGCCCAAACACCGGAGCGTGGCGATGGTGCGGGAACGGGCATCCAGCCAAGCGCGCACGCCATTCGCGACTCCGATGCCGCCGACCAGCAGGGACGTCAGGCCGACCAGCGTCAGGAACAGGCTGGTTTGATCGAGAAACCGGGTTACCCCGGGCGCCGCGTCATGGGTGTCGCGGATGCGAAGGCCCCGTGTGGGGTAGGCGGTTTGGAGGTCGGCGCGCAGCAAAGCGGCCTCGGCGGCGGTATGGACCGTCAGCCGCATCGCGTGCCGCAGCATCGCCCCTGGCAGCACCAACCCTGTTTCCGGCAAAGCCTCGGCCGAGATCAGCGCCCGAGCGCCGAACAGGGATGGGGTGACGACGCGGTCGGGTTCGAGCGTTAGAGCGCCCGCGACGCGGAGGCTGGCATTGCCGAGTTTGACGGTGTCGCCAGGGTGCAGCGCGAGGCGGGATATAATGACGGGGTCCAGCAGGATGCCGAAGCGGCCATCCTTGCGTGCAAGGGCTGCAGGCAGCGGTTGCGGCGGATCGATCCCTGGCGCGCCGACCAGCGGCCACGCGGCATCCACGGCTTTCAGGTCGACCAGTTGCCGTTCGCCGGAGGCGGCAACGACGATCGAGCGCATTTGGGTCACGTCGGAGACGCTGGTCACGAACGGGCGCAACCGGTCGTCGATGTCGGCGGGCAGGGGATCGGAACCGCCATCGATCTCCAGATCGCCGCCGAGAATACGGCGGCCGTCGTTCTCCATCCCCGCATCCACGGCGGCGCGCAGGCTGCCGACCGCTGCGATGACCGCGACACCCAGCGCCAGGCAAAGTACGACTCCGCGCAAACCGCTTATGCCGCCGCGAAGTTCGCGGCGGGCGAGGCGGAGGGGAAGGGGCAGCCGCCACAAACCCGTCATGGTCGGGCCTGACCCGATCATCTCAGGCCACTTGTCCAGAGGTGGTCGGGTCAGGCTCGACCATGACGGGGGGAGCCGCGCCGATCCGTCCATCTTCCATATGCGCCTGCCGGTCGCAGCGTTCGGCGAGCCTCGGGTCGTGGGTGATCAGCAGCAACGTCGTGCCGCTACGGGCGCGCAGCGCGAACAGCAGGTCCATCACCTGGGCGCCGGTGGCGTGGTCCAGGTTCCCCGTCGGCTCATCGGCCAACAGCAGCTTCGGCGCGGGCGCGAAGGCGCGGGCCAAAGCCACGCGCTGCTGTTCCCCGCCCGACAACTGGCCGGGGAGATGCGTCAGCCGGTGGCTCAGGCCGACCGACGCCAAAGCCTCCGTCGCGCGTGCCACCGCATCGGCGCGCCCCGCGAGTTCCAGGGGCACCGACACGTTCTCCAGCGCCGTCATCGTGGGGATCAGATGGAACGCCTGGAACACGATACCCACCGATTGCCGGCGCAACCGGGCGAGCGCGTCCTCGTTCATCGATGTGACCGTCTGGCCGTCCAGTTGGATGCTGCCGGAGGTCGCCCGCTCCAGCCCCGCCAGCAGCATAAGCAGGCTTGTTTTCCCCGAACCGGAGGGGCCAACCAACGCCACGGCCTCCCCGGTCGGGATATCCAGGTCGACTCCGCGCAATATGTTGACCGGTCCGGCGGCGGAAGGCACCGTCAGTGTCAGCCCCCGGATTCGGACCAGTGGCGGGGCGGCGTGGTGCGGGATGGTATCCATGGCTAAAGCATATGGTGTTCGCGCGCGCCGGCGGAGTCCCGCTGTCGTGTTTTTCTTATGCCTGCTGGCGCTTTCCCCGGCGGAGGCCGCAGTGAAACTGCTTGTTCTCGGCGACTCCCTGACCGCCGGTTACGGCCTGCCGCACGAAGACGGGTTCCAGGTCCGGCTGCACGATGCCCTGGCGGCGCGGGGCAAACCGGTGACCATCGTGGACGGCGCCGTGTCCGGCGACACCACGGCCGGCGGGCGGGCGCGGCTGGACTGGGTGCTGGCGGACGGGGCCGACGCGGCGATCGTGGAACTCGGTGCCAACGATGCGCTGCGCGGGCTCGACCCGCGGCAGATGGAAATCAATCTGAACGCCATCCTGGACGTGCTGGCCGCGCGCCATATTCCCGTGCTGTTGAGCGGCATGCGCGTGCTGCCCAACATGGGGGCGGAGTACGACGAGGAATTTCGGACGACCTTTCAGCGCCTGTCGCACCGGCCCGGCATCCTATTCGATCCGTTCTTCCTGGAGGGCGTGGCCCGCGACCCCGCGCTGAACCTGCCCGATGGGCTGCACCCGACCGCCGAGGGTGTCCGCCGCATCGTCGCCCGTCTACTGCCGCTGGTCGAAACCCTGCTGTCGGAGGTGCCCCCGCGATGAGATTGTTTGTCGGCATCGACCTGCCGTGGGAGTTGCGGCACCGCATCGCCGCCCTGACCACCACCGGCATTCAAGGCGCCCGTTGGGTGCCGCCGGAGAATTATCATCTGACCCTCCGCTTCATCGGCGAGGTGCCGCCGCATCGCGCCGAGGAGATCGATCTGGCTCTGTCGGCGCTGCGGGGGAAGGGGCTGGAACTGACCCTGTCCGGCGTCGGCACCTTTAGCAAAGGCGGCCGGGCGACGGCGCTGTGGGTCGGGGCGGAGAAGAACCAGCGTCTGGAGCATCTACAGAACAAGATCGAAACCGCGTTGCAGCGGGTCGGCCTGGAACCCGAACGCCGCCGTTTTCAGCCGCATGTCACGCTCGCTCGGTTGGACTACGCACCAGAGGCCAAGCTGGCGGCGTTCGTCCAGGCGCATAACCTGTTCCGGTCGGAGCCGTTCCCAGTGGAGCATTTCACGCTGTTCAGTTCCCAGTTGGGGAAGGAGCAGTCGGTTTATACAGCGGAGGTGGAGTACGAATTGGCTCAGCTCCCGTCATGGTCGGGCCTGACCCGACCAACTCAGGCCGATGAGGCACCCTGGCGATGGTGAACGCCCCAGATCGCAGAAAATGGTTGGGTCAAGCCCGACCATGACGCGAGGGGTTAGGCCAGCGCCGCCTTCACCCGCGGCACCACATCCCGAAACAGCTTCTCCAGGCTCGGGTTCATCTGCTCCGGCCGCAGACCCGGCGGCACCGCCCAGGTCACGATATCGGTAATCCCGTACTCCCGGATGAACCCGATCAGTTCCCGCACGCAATGGTCCACGTCGCCGATAATCCAGGCCTGCGGAATCCGAGTTACCTCGGTATTGCCCTTCACCCCGCCGGCCCCCGCGCCGCTGCCCAGGTCTTCCTGAAACTTCGCGTAGGTGCTCATGCGATAGCGTTCGGCATCGCGCACCGCCGGCCAATCGCGGTCCTTGTCGTCGGTCACGAGGCACGACCGAATAATGCCCACCCGATAGCCCGACGGATCGCGCCCGGACGCCGTCAGCGCCGCCCGCCACGGGTCCAGAACCGTGGACCGAGGCCCTTGCGGCAGCAGATTCGCGTCGAACCGAGCGCAACGCTGCGCCCCGGCTTCGGACATCGCGGCGACCCAAAGTGGCGGGCCACCCGCCTGCACGTAACCGGGCGTTATTTTGACGTCGCTGAACTGGTAGCGCTTGCCGGTGAAGCTGAATTTTTCGCCGGTGAAGCAGTGCCGCAGCACCGCGATACCCTCATCGGTCAGCGACACACGGCGCGACACCGGCAGGCCGAAGCCGCGGAACTCGTGTGGAGCGTAGCCCATGCCGACGCCCAGCTCGACCCGTCCGCCGCTGATGTTGTCGAGAACCGCGAGGTCCTCGGCCAAACGCAAAGGATGATTGAACGGCAGCAGACAAACGTCGCAGGAAAAGCGGGCGTGTTTGGTCCGCGCCGCCAGGGCCGAGGCGACGGGGATCCAGGACGGCAGGTAGCCATCGTCCATGAAGTGGTGTTCGGTGAACCAGACGAGGTCCAGACCCAGCCCGTCCAGCCAGACGACCTGATCCATCACCGCGGCGTACATCGACGCGGTGTCCATCCCGGTCGCCGCGGTGTTACGGAAATCGTGAACGACTCCGAAGCGCGGGACCGGGTGGGCCATGGTTAGGCGTTCCCGGACAGATACTCGATGGCCGCCTGCACGCCGCCCGATTTGTGCGGAATGCCGGCGATACGCAGGCCCATCTCGACGCCGGTCAGGGTGCCGGTCAGCTGCAGCGGGCTGAGGTCGCCCATGTGGCCGATGCGGAACACCTTGCCCTCGATCGGGCCGAGGCCGTTGCCCAGCGCCATGTTGAACTTTGCCAGGATGATGTTGCGCAGATTGTCGGCGTTGTGGCCGTCCGGCACCCGGATCGCGGTGACGCCGGGGTTGTAGGCCGAGGGATCCTCGCATTGCAGTTCCAGCCCCCAGGCGCGGACGGTGCGGCGGGTGGCTTCCGCGTAACGCTCGTGACGGGCGTAGACGTTCGACAGGCCTTCTTCCAGCAGCATGTTCAGCGCTTCGCGCAGCGCGAACAGCAGGTTCACCGCCGGGGTGTAGGGGAAGAAGCCGGTCTTGTTCGACGCCACCAGCGGCGCCCAATCCCAGTAGCTGCGCTGCGACTTGGAGGCCTCGGAAGCGGCCAGCGCCTTGTCGGAGATCGCGACGAACGACAGGCCCGGCGGCACCATCAGGCCCTTCTGGGACCCGGCAATCGTGACGTCCACGCCCCAGGCATCATGCTTGTAATCGGCGCAGGCGAGCGAAGAAATCGCATCCACCATCAGCAGCGCCGGATGGCCCGCCGCGTCGATGGCCGCGCGCACGGCGGCGACATCGGTCATGCAGCTCGTGGAGGTTTCGCTGTGCACGACGCACACCGCCTTGATGCGATGCTCGCGGTCGTCCTTCAGCACCGCGCCGATGGCGGCGGGGTCGGAGCCGCGGCGCCAGTCGGTGTCCAGCGCCACCACGTCCATGCCCATCTTCTTCGCCATCTGTTCCCACAGATGCGCGAACTGGCCGGTGCGCCCGATCAGCACTCGGTCGCCGGGGGACAGCGTGTTCACCAGCGCGGATTCCCAGGCGCCCGTGCCGGACGAGGGGAACATGCCGACAATGCCGGAAGTCTGGAACACCTGCCGCAGCTTGCCGATGATCTCCAGACCGAGGGCGCCGAATTCCGGACCTCGGTGGTTGATCGCATTGCGGTCCATGGCGCGCAGCACCCGTTCCGGGATGTTGGTGGGCCCGGGGGTCTGCAGGAAATGGCGGCCGGAGACATACTCGGTCATGATCTTCGTATCCTATAGAGGCGCGCGGTGAAGCACGGGACGGGTGCGTTTGGCAATGGCGACGCTTGTGTGACAGGGGATTGCTGGGTTGCGCGGGGGGCTTGGGTGTGCTTCGGAACCCCGTGCACCTGCCGTTTTGCCCCGTTTGCCGCCAATCCCGTCCGGTCGCCGCGCGCTTCCTGAGCGGCGGACGCCTGTATTTCAGCGACCATCGCGATCCATGCCCGCACCAGCAGCCGGGACTCGGCCCCGGCATCGTCTGGTGCCCGGTATTGTCGGAGCATTGCTGCCCCGACCCGCTGGAGGACGTGCGCCGCCGCTTCGCCCTGTTCCACAGCCTGGGCGACAATTGCGAGTTCGGCATCGCGCAGAAGCTGGCCGGCGCCGAACCGCTGGACCTGCTGCGCTTCGCCGGCTTCCATATCCCGGTCGAGGATCGCCTGCGCGCGCTGATCCACGCGCTGGAACGGGATTTCGCGGGGCTGGGCGACCCTGGGACGGTTTCGTGCGAACTGCACGAGGACCCGGCGTCAGAATGGTATCCGGTGCGGGAGACACGCTGGAACCTGCTCACCTACGCCCAGCACGACGGACAGGACCGCGATCTGGCTCGCTTGGCGGCGCGTCAGGCCGTCGCTCTGGGCTTCCGGCGCCGCAAATTGCTGGAAGACCTGACCCAAGGCCACCGGGTCTTTCTATGGAAGTCGAACCTGGGCAACGACCCTGCCGAAATTCGCCGGTTGGCGGCGCTGTTGCGTGCCCGAGGCCCAAATCTGTTGCTGTGGGTCACGGAAGCGGCCCCCGATACGCCGGTCGGCACCGTCGAATACGCCGGAGACGGCCTTCTAACCGGCACCGTCGCTCGGTTCGCCCGCTACCTCGACGCCTGCGCCCTGCATTTCCAGTCCTGGCTGTCGCTCTGCTTCGCTGCATCCGAGGCCGCGGCCTGTCTGCGCAGCGTCGGCGTCTGGTCCGAACGGGAGGCTTGGACCGGCGCGATCGTCGATGCCGCGACCGGCGCGATTATCGGTGCGGAGGACGCCCCGCTGAACCGTCTGCGCTTTCCGCCGGCCGACAAATGCGCGGTGGTGGCAATCGGGCCGAGGGCCGACGATCCCGATGTCTGGCGCCAGCGTTGGGTCCCCGCCCTTGCTCGGGCCATGGCCGGCGGCGATCGTCTGCTGGCAACCACCCCGCTGCGAGACTGGCAAATCGCGGCGCTGGACGCGGCCGGCTTGGGTTCGTCCCCTCGCATGGCGTTGGAGCCGGGGTGGTTCTACGGATTCACGCAAGCGGTGCGCTGCGAAGGCACTTTTTAAAGGGCGTGGCAAAGCCCGCCATGTGCCACCAGCAGTTCTCATTTTGCCATTTTGTTCCGCATACCCGTCATGGTCGGGCTTGACGATGAAGAGGTGACGACCGCCATAATGAGAACTGCTGATGTGTCACGGGCGGCTCGATCCCGTTGGCACATGGGTCGCGGGACGTCGGTTATGCGGCTTGTTCAGCCTTGGGAGCCGATAGGTTTGTCCCCGTCCGATGGCGCCGCGAGCGCCGAGCCAGCGCGGCGAACGCCAAGCCGGTGCCAAGAATGGCAATCGAGGCCGGTTCGGGCGCCGATGTGGCGTTCACACTGATCGCGGTCGTGTCGAGCCGACAGCGAACGCCGCAAATCCAGGCCGCGGCCGCGAGCGTATCCGTTTGCGGGGCGCTGTTAAGGTCTACTGCGAAATTGAGATAAAGATTGGCCGGACCGGCCTGCGAGAAAAGGGTAGTGGGGCCGTTCGCGCCGTCATAAATCCCGGCGCCATTCCAGGTCCCGGTCTCATTGCCAGCTCCCGCGCCCGATATTTTCGCGATCGTGACGTTCAAAGAGGCGACATGGCCGACCGTGTTGTAGATGACGAAGCCGTTGATGGAATCGTGATCCCCGTTCGTCCAATCCAGTGTTCCCGAAAGCGCGTAGGTAATCGGGGCCGCTTGCACGCCCGTGGCAAGGCCACCGAGCAATAGCATGGCAAGGCCCGCTGTCGCGACGATCGCGCGGCGGGGCAAAAGGGAAAGTTTCAACTTGTCTCCTGTTGTATCGACGATTGTGTCGTTTCTGACGAGGGTGGGCCTGTTGCCGACGCCAGCCCACTTCGTCTGAAGGAGGGCATCGGTTGATATGAAGCAATTTTCAGGCCATCGGGTAATTTGTTGTTAAATAACATGTAAAATTTACGAATTCACACACACATTTTTAAAGTGTAAAATTATCCGACAAAAACGACCTCCCTTTGGATCGGATTTACCGGTGTCTGGGAGCGTGTCGCGCGGTTACGCGGAAGGCCGCCGCGTGTCAGTCGATTGGATATTTCCAACGCGCCGCCTAAATATCGCCGCTCTCCCGCAACTCCTTGCTGAGCTGCTGCACCGCCTTCGTCCCGAATGCGACATGCAGCCGCCGCCGGACGACCATCGCCAGCCAGTCAGGGCGCGTTTTCAATATGCCTTCGGCGACCAGCAGATCGGCTTCCTCGGCGATTTCCGCTTCGACACGCGCGACGATGTCGTCGGTGATCGGTTTGCCGGCGAAAGCCTTCACGCGGGCATTCAGGCGCGCGGTGGCGAGGACTTCCTTGTCCGTGACGGTGGGCTTGGTTTCGAACAGCAGTTTGTGCAGATCGACCACGCCCGCCTCCTGTCCAACTATCCTTGCTCTACCAGCACGGCATCGACCGCGACAGCCCCCTGGCCGTCCGGCCGGACGATCAGCGGGTTTACGTCGATCTCGGCATAGCGGTCGCCGTTGTCCGCGATGAACCGCGACAGCGCCGCCAACGCATGAGACGCGGCACCGATATCCGCCGGCGGCCGGCCGCGCGCGCCTTGCAGCACGGCGGCGGCTTTCAGGCGCAGGATCATGGACCGAGCCTCATCCGCGGTGACCGGGGCGGGGGCGAACACCGTGTCGCGCATCACTTCCAGGAAGATGCCGCCAAGGGCCGCCATCACGCAGGGGCCGAACACCGGATCGGTGAAGGCGCCCAGCGCCAGTTCGGTGCCTTTGACGAACGGCTGCAGGATCAGCGGCGCCGTCGGGTCCTCGGTCGTCGCGCGTATCGCGGTCAGGCGGGCGACTTCGGCCTCGATTTCATGCGCTGCCAGCGGCGACGAGACCAACCCGAGTTCGGTCTTGTGCGCGATCCGCTCGCTTTCCACTTTCAGAATGACCTCGTCCACCCCCAGTTCGGCCATCGCCCGCAACGCGCCAGCCGCGTCGGCGACCGTCACCGAGGCCACATGCGGCACCCCGGTCAACGCCGCTCGGGCAGCCGCGCCGCTGACGACTTTCCGATGGTCGGCGCCGTGTTTCGCCGGGGCAGGGGGCGGCGCCGGCGGGGCCTCGGGCGCGACGACGCTCAAAGCGCGCACCAGACGGGTCGGCTCGTCGAACCAAAGGACCCCGATCTCGCGCAATTTCGCCTGAATTTCCGGCGTGGACAGGCCGCAGCAGAACACCGGCTTGTCGGTGTGCTTCACCATTTCCGTCAATGCCGCCAGCACGCGCGGTTGCGCCGCCGGCGTGTCCAGAATGGCCGCCTGCCACAACAGGATCGCGTCCACGTTCGGCTGCGACGCCATCCACAGCAACGACGTCTCCAACCCGCGCGGGCCGGCAGAAATGGTCGAGGACATGTCGAACGGATTGCCGAACACGCCCAATTTCACCTCTGCCCGCTGTTCTGGGGTCGGGTCGATCGTCGGCGCCGGCATGGTCATGCCGTAGCGCTCCACCGCGTCCAGCGTCAGGATCGCGTACCCGCCGGACGGTGAGACAGCGCCCAGACGCCGCCCTTTCGGCACTTTCCCGAACGCATGTAGCGTAACGGCATCGAGCAATTCGCCTTCGTCCTGTGCCACGACCGCACCTGCCGCGCGCATCGCCGCATCGAACATCGCCGCGCTGCCGACCAGGGCGCCGGTATGGGTCGCGACCTGATCCAGCGCGGCGGAGGAACGTCCGGTCTTCAAAAACACGACCGCCTTGCCGTTCGCGCGCGCCCGCCGCACCGCCGCCATCATGCGGCGGCCGTCGCGGGCGCCCTCGACGATGATGGAAATGACGGTGACGCCGGGCTCGTCCGCGACGTAATCCACCAGTTCCGAGATATCGACATCGAATTCATTGCCCGTATCGATCACGCAGTACGGCCCCAGGCCCCGCCTGCGCAACGACGTGACGCCGTACACGCCCGACAGCCCGCCGCTTTGCGCGATCGTTGCCACCGGCCCCGGCATCGGGCTGCTTTCCGCCGCCGACGAAAACGTCGGGTATGCCCGGCTATGACTGTTCCGAATCCCGACCGTATTCGGCCCGATCACACGCAATCCGGACGCGGCCTTGGCATCGACAAGCGCCGCGTCGAACGCCGCCTTCAACACCGGATCGCGGAACCCGTCGGCGAACACCACCGCGCCCTTGACCCCGGCCGCCCCGCACTGGCGCATCACATCCGGCACCCGGTCCGCGGGGACGCACAGGACGGCCAGATCGACCTTGTCCGGGATCGCCCCAACAGAGGCGTGACACGTCAAGCCATTGATTTCGGTCTGCGTCGGATGCACCGGATAGATTTTCCCCGGATATCCCGCCGCCGCCAGAGCCGCCAACACGCGCCCACCCGCTCTTGTCGTTTCGGCGCTCGCACCGACCACCGCGATATTGGCCGGGTCGAAAAAAGCCCGCAGATTATCGTTGCGCATGACGGCGCCCTCTCACTTGAACAGATCGTTGTATATTTTCAGCCATGCCTGGTAGTGCGCGCTGGCCAGTTCCGGGGTCAGCAGGAACGACTTGTAGCCGCCGTCTTGCGGTTTCGTGTCGGGATAGCCGGCGCGAATTTTCGGATTGGCCGGGATGTAGCCGGCTTTTTGGAACACGTTTTGCCCTTCCTCCGACAGCGCGTATTCCATGAACAGCCGAGCGGCGTTGGGATGCGGCGCGTGTTTCACCACGCCGATATAGTTGTGGTTGGCGATCACCGGCTCCATCTTCAGCCATGCCGCCGGTGCGCCCGCGGCGGCGCTGATCGAGGCATGGTAGCTCACGATTTGCAGCGCCAGCGGGTATTCGCCCGCGATCACCTGATCCAGCACGGCGCGCGGCGTGCCGCGGATATTGACGATTTTCTGCGCCGACAGCCGCTTGAGATAATCCATCCCGGCTTCCTGTCCCATCGTCGTAAGAACGGCGCCGATGAAGCCGGGCGGGCCGGCCATGCCGAGGGACGCAGTCCAGGCGATACGGCCTTTCCATTTCGGGTCGAGAAGGTCCTGGTAGGTGCGCGGGGCGTCCTCCGGCTTGATCAAATTGGTGTTGATACCGGCGGTGTGGATGATGACGTTGGTGGAATGCCAGATATTGTCCGGCGTGGAGAAATCCGGCGTATAGTCGCCGGCCGAGGCGGGCACGTAAGGCTCCATCTGGCTGACCGGAATCGTATCGGTGACGCCTGCGACGCTGCCCATGACGTCGACCTGCATGCGTCCGGCGCGCGTTTCCGCCGCGAACACCATCGCCAGTTCGTTTTCGTCATGGCGGTTATAGGTGCAATCGATGCCGTACTTGGCCTGGAACGCCTCGCACAGAGGGCGAACGATCTGGTTCACGATCAATCCGGTATACCAGACCACTTTTCCTTCCTTTTTCGCCGCCGCGATCAGGGCCGCGTCCTGCGCATAGGCGCCGGAGGACAGCAGCAACAGGGCAAGAATAATGTGCTTCATCATAGCGCGTTCAACGCATCGACGACGGCGCGGTCGAGGACGATGCCCTCGACACGTCGGCGTTCGCGTTCGCGGAAGGCGCGTTCCGAGGGGATGCGGATTTCCTCGACGCCCGGTTGTTTCGGGGTGGCTTTCACGCGTTCCACCAGTTCCGCCATTTGCGCCTCGAACTGGCCGGCGCCCAGCATCGCCGCCGGGTCCATGGCAATAAACAAAAAACCGTAATCGGTAACGTTGCCGCTGGTCAGCGCCGCGCCGGCCAGCAGCCCGAGTGCCTGGATCGCGAAGGACAGGCCGAAGCCTTTATGGCCGCCGAACGCGGATACGCCGCCCTCGGCTGCCTTCGCCGCGTCGCGGGTGGGGTTGCCGTCTTTATCGAAGCCCGTGCCCTCCGGCAGTTCGTGACCGAGGCGCGCCATCAGCAGGACTTCGCCCCACATCACCGACGCCGTGCCGATGTCGTAAATCACCGGGCCGTTGGCGGACGGGAATCCGACGCAGAACGGGTTCGTGCCCAAGGCGGGCGCGGCGCCCCCCGGTGGCAGAACGTGCGGCTTGGCCGATGACGAATGGATCGCCACCAGTCCCTGCTTGACGATATGCTCGACGAAGAACGCGTTCCGGCCGCTGTAGAAACTGTTGTAGACGCCGACCATGGCGATGCCGGACGCCTTGGCCTTTTCCGCCGCGATTTCCGCGCCGCGGAACGCCGCGATGTAGCCGACCTGATTGCCGCCATCGACCAGAGCCGAGGACGGGGTTTCGCGGATCACCGTCACCGGCTTTCGTTCCGTGTACGTCCGCTGATCCGCCGCGATGGTCAAAATCCGCGGCAGACTGGCGAAGCGGTAGCCGCACAAGGCGTTGTCCACCAACTGGTCGACGACGATCGTTGCGTCTTCCTGGCTGTAGCCAACGGCTTTCAGTGCCCGTTCGCCGATACGGCGCGCTTCCGCTTCCGTGACTCGGATCGTATCGGGTGTGTCCTGGTCGAGCAGATCCTGTGCCATGCTCAGCGCCCCTTGAACGGTGCGGGGGGGCGTTTTTCGACGAACGCGCGGGCGGATTCGCGGAAATCCTCGGTGAGATGCAATTTCGCCATGCCGACCTGACGGATCGCCTCTTGTTGCACTTTCTTCAATTCCCAACGCCGTTGTTGCACCGCGTGGCGCACGCCCAGCGGCGGGTTTTTGGCGATTTGCTCGCCCAGCGCCTGGGCGGCGGCAACATGCTGGCCGGCCGGAACCACCTGATCGATCAGGTTCACGCGGTAGGCTTCTTCGGCCCCGAAGAACCGTCCCGTCAACGTCACCTGAGTCGCGAAGGATCCGCCGCCGCGGAAATTAAGCAGCGACCAATATTTCGCACCCGACAGGCCGCGCGGGGTTTCGGTGACCTGGAATTTTGTGGTTTCATCGGCAACGATCAGGTCGGATTCCAGGGCGATACCGATCGCCAAGCCGAGAACGTAACCGTGGACGGCGGAAATCACGGGCTTCCAGTTGACGGAATTGACCAGCAAATCCTGCGAATTCGCATCCCGCGCCTGCGGACCGCCCTGTTTCTCCATTTCCTCGCGCGGGCGGAGCTGGCGTTGCTGCACGTCGGCGCCGGAGGAGAAGCAGCGGCCGGCACCGGTCAGGATCGCGACGTCGGCCTCCGGGTCGAGGTCGAACCGAGCCATCGCGGCCAGGGCTTGGCGGGTCAGGTCGTCGTTGAACGCGTTCAGGCGCGACGGGCGGTTGAAGGTGATCGTCGCGACGCGGTTCAGGACGGAATAGAGAACCAGGGGTTCCTGGGTGTCGGACATAGAGGGGGTTCCTCGGCGGGTGGGGTTGAGGGGGATTGTGGACGGGGTTTCGGCTGTGGGCAAATTTTGGGCGGTTTGCCGGTTCCACGGCCGGCTGTTTCGCGCGGAGGGCGGTGAGGAAGGTAAAGCCGCGAAGGGTGGGGAGGGTTCCGTTTTCCTGGGGGCGTTAACGGAAAATTAACTTCTTCCTGGTAAATTCCGGTCTTGCCGCGTTTCGGGAAAGGCCTTGCGCATGATCGACGACAAATTGAGTGGACGGGTTATTGGCTTGGCTATCCATGTCCATCGCCGGTTCGGACCGGGGTTACTCGAATCCGTTTACGAGACATTCCTGTGTGCGGAACTGGAGGGTACCGGAATTCCATTTGTCCGGCAGGCGCCGATTGCGGCCGAGCACAATGGTCGTCGCGTCGATTTGGCTTTTCGGGCCGATCTTATCGTTGCGAACGAGTTGATCGTCGAGATCAAGTCGGTCGAGGCGCTGGCGCCGGTGCACGAGGCGCAGTTGCTGACCTATCTGCGGTTGAGCGGGTGCCGGGTTGGGTTGTTGCTCAATTTCAATACGGTGGTGTTGACGCAGGGGTTGCGGCGGTTCGCGAATACCTTGGGGCGTACTGGACAGGTTCCGTCGGTTGTACGGCCTTTTGTTTCGCGCGGAGATCGCGGAGGAAGATAAAGCCGCAGAGGAGAGGGAGAGGCTCATAGCGATGCCGGTGCCACAACCCTCCCCGTCCTCCGCGGCTTTATCTTCCTCCGCGCCCTCCGCGCGAAACCACAGCAGAACGAACCGGCACGAACCCCTGAACCAAGCCTACAAAAACTGAGCCGCGTTCTCGGTCCCAATAATATGCCGCCCCACCATCTCCAGATGTGCCGACATTCCCTGCAAATGCTGACTGGCGCTCATCGCATCCCGGAACCGCCGCTCGAACGGCGCCGACGCCAAAATCGCCGTCGTCCCCGCCGCTCGGTAGCAAGCAACCGAAACATCCGTCGCTTCGCCCATGGCATAGGTCGTCGCAAGCCGTAGGCGCATCCGCTGATCCAGCGTCACCGCCCCTGCAACGGCCCCGTCGTAGGCCTCATTGATCGCCTCATGCAGAAAGGCGCGCGCGGCCGACAGTTTGGCCTCCAACTGCGCGATTTCCTTCTGGACGGCGTTGTTGCGCGCCATCGGGGTCGGCGAGGCGCGGCCCTGCTTGCCGCGGGCGAGTTCGGTCAGGGTTTCCAGCAGCCGCCGGGCGACCCCGAGCGTGACGCCGGTGAAGCCGGTTGCGTAAAGAAGATGGGAAGAAATGCTGTACAACGGCTGCGTCAGCACCCGTTCCTCCGGCGCGTCGCGGTTGGGGGCGTGCTCATCCGGAACGAACAGGTCCTCGACGGTGTAGGTATCGCTGCCGGTGCCGCGCAGGCCCAGAACGTTCCAGTCGTCGATCACCTGAGCCTTCGATTTCAGGAACACGAAGCTGCGGTCGTCCGGCCTTCCGTGGCGGATATGCGGCGTGCCGTCGGGGTTTTGCACCGCGCTGTGGGCGCCGATCCAGGTTGTGTGGCGGCTGCCGCTGGCGAAACCCCAGGTGCCGGTCAGACGGTAGCCGCCCTCGACGCGGATGGCTTTGCTGGTGTTGTTCTTGCTGCCCCAGGCCAGACCGGTGCGCTTGCCGTTGAAGATCGCGGCGGCAGCGTCCGGCGGCATCGCGGCGGCCGAGGACGCGGCGGACACGTTGGACTGATTGACGAACCAGCCCGCGCTGGCATCGCCCCAGGCGACGGCTTCGGTGGTTTTGCAGAACTCGACCGGATGGATTTCCTGCCCGCCGAGCGATTTCGGCAGCAAAAGGCGGAGCATGTCGTTTTCGAACAGCGCGTCGGCGACCTCGGGCGTCAGTTGGTGCAGGCGGTCGATTTCCGGTCCGGCGACATCCAGAATGGGTTGCAAGGCGCGGGCGCGGGCGGAGGCGCTGGGAAGCATCTTCTAGGTCCTTGGCGTTCGTGTCGGTTCGCCCATACAGCGCCGCTCGGCGTTGACGTCAACTAAACCTCCGGCATCGCCTGCTTCAACCGCCCGCCCAGCCGCACCGGCTCGATCCGCCGCGCCAAACCGGTCGAGTCGACGGTATCCACGAAAACGCCGCAGATGGTCGCCGGCCCTTCCGCCGGCCCAAGCCGCTCGCCTTTCATTTTCCGCCAAAACCGCAGGGTGCCGCCGTCCTTCAGCATCCCGATGACGCTGTCGTAATCGCCGCACATCCCGGCATCGGACTGAAACGCCGTCCCGCCGGGCAGGATTTGCGCGTCGGCGGACGGGCAGTGCGTGTGCGTGCCCACCACCAGCGAGGACTGGCCGTCGAAGGAATGGGCGTAGGCCATTTTCTCGCTGGTGGCCTCCGCATGAATATCCAGCACGACGGCGTTGACGGTGGCGCCCATGCGGTGCCGGGCGAGGATTTCGCGAGTGCCGTGGAAAGGGCAGTCCAGCAGCGGCTCCATATTCCGTTGCCCCAGCGCCTGAGCAACCAGCGCCTTCCGACCGCCGGGCACGTCCACGACGACGGCTCCGGCGCCGGGCGTACCGGCGGGGAAGTTCAGCGGGCGCAGCAGGCGCGGATGATTTGCGATGTAGGGGACGATTTCCTTCCGGTCCCACGCGTGGTTGCCCAGCGTGATGACGTCGGCGCCCGCCTTGAACAGGGCGTCGGCCATGTCGGGGCCGAGGCCGAAGCCATGGGAGGCGTTTTCCGCGTTCACGATCGCCAGATCCAACCCGAGCTTGGCGCGCAGACCGGGCAGTTCGGCGGCGACGGTTTCGCGGCCGGTGCGGCCGACGATATCGCCCAGGAACAGGATGCGCATTCAGGCCTCGCAGGTGATCACGCCACGCTCCGTCGCGACGGCGTCCAGGCGCACGTCGTAGGGGCCGGCGGGCACTTCGTCCACTTGTTGTGCGGCGTAGGCGCAGCCGACGGCGACCCGGCCGGGCAGGAGGGGCAAAGTGCGGTCGTAGAAGCCGCCGCCGTAGCCCAGACGGCGGCCGGTGCGGTCGAACGCCAGCAGGGGGACCAGGACGAAGCTGGGTGTGCGTTGGGGGCCGGTGGGGCGGAAGGTGCCAAAGCGTTCGGGGACCAGGGCGTCGCCGGGGCGCCAGAGGCCGAAGGTCAGCGGGTTGCCGCGCTTCGGGGTGATGGGCAACACGATCTCATGCCCCTTGGCGTGCAGCGCGATCAGCAGCGGGCGGACATCGATTTCGTCTCCGAGCGGCCAGAAGCCGGACACAACGGCGCCAGGGGGGGGCGCCAGATCGCGCAGAACATGTTCGGCCAATGCGGTCCCGCAGGCCGCCGCGTCATGCCCGGCACGCGCCTCAAGCGCCCGCTGACGCAGGTCGCGCTTGGCATCGTCGAGATCGGGGAAGGAGTGCGGAGCCACCATGAGGCCGTTGGATTGTCATCCTCCCAGAGCCTGCTTGTGCAGGTGGGAACCAGATACCGAGACCAAGATCCCGACAGCGCCAGCTCCCTAGGGAGATGCTTACTGGCCCTGGGGATGAGCTACCTGTCGAACCGAGCAGCCCCGCCGGATGAACTTAGGGAAGCGCGAGGCCGTCCGCAATGTCTTCCGCGCGCTTTGCGATGCGATTCAGCCGGCGAGCGATTTTTGGGTCGGCTTTGGGTGTGCCGCCCGCCTGTTTCATGTCGTGCAGATCGTCGGCCAGCATCAGCGCCGCCATGACCAGCATGCGCGCCTCGCCGCTCTGGCCGGCCTGCGCCTTGATGGTTTCGATTCGCCGGTCCACCTCGGCCGCCATGGCGGAGAGGTGGGATTCCTCGCCGTCGTTGCAGCCGAGGACGTAGGAGAATCCGTTGATGCGAAGCGTGACTTGCGCCATCGCGCAGGCTCCTTAATCGTTGTCGAGGGCGTCGCGCACACGCTCGATCAGGGTGTCGAGGCGTTCGGCGACGGCCGCGGTGTCACTCGGTTCCGGTGCGGGCGTGGGTTCGGGCGCGCGCGGTGCCGCCGCCGCTTGGGCTATGCGCTCCAGCGCCGCTTCCAGGCGGTCGGCCGCGATGTCGGGGTTGTCGGTTTCGTCCGCCATGCCAGCGATTCCAGGTGTCCGATGGTGATGCCGCTTGCACTCAAGGCGGTCAAGCGGTTGAACGTCAAGCATGATTCTGCATCCGGCGGTTATCGTCCATGGGTTGGCGGACGTGCGGGCGGCTGTCGCGCCCGGGCGGCCGGTCACGCTGCTGTCGGCGCCGGGGGCCGGGCTGTATGCCGGGTGCCTGTGGTGGCGGTCTTTGGTGGCCGATGTCGAAGGGGATTCTGTGTTGGACTGCGCCGACGGTTCCGGCGCCGCGCTGGGGGCGCTGCGAGTCGGGGTCAACCGGCTGGTGCTGTGGCGAGAGGCGCCGGGATGGGACGCGGTGGCGGCGATCGCGGCCGGGCAGGGGGGGGTTGTTTTGGCGGCCGCGCCGGCGGCGTTGGATATGGCGGAGCGGGGGGCTTCTCGGCGGTTGGGTACGTGGCTGGCGGGTCGCGGCGGCGCATAATGTCTGGCGGCGATTGGCTATGCGTTGCCCCCGAGCTCCGCCAGATACGCGGACAGCGCATCCATCCACCGCCATGACTCCAGGGCGTGGCCAGCGTCCGCCGCGTCTTCCACCGCCCCACCCAAATCGGTAATGACCGGAAATCCGAACATGCCCCCGGCGCCGCGCATCCGGTGCCCCAAAAACGCCACCGCGACGAAATCCAGCCGTTCCAAATCGCCCCGCATCGTCACGATATTCTGCTGGCAATTCCGCAGAAACACCCGAGCGGGTTCGGACGACCGAAGGTTTGCGCCGGCCAGGATGTTCGGGTCTTCCGCGACGGCCAACGTCGAGTGTTCCTTGATGGCCTGCAATAAAACCTCTTGCTTGATCGGCTTGGTCAAATAGGCGGTGCATCCCGCGGCCATGCACTTCTCCCGGTCGCCTTTCAAAGCGGAGGCCGTCAGCGCGATAATCGGTGTCGGCGCCCTGCCGTTCGCCTGTTCCCATGTGCGGATCGTCCGTGTCGCGGTCAATCCGTCCATCACCGGCATTTGCCGGTCCATCAGCACCAGATCGTAGTCCCCGGTTTCGAACATCCGGCAGGCGATGGCGCCGGTTTCGGCCGTTTCGACCCGATACGGCGTATTTTCCAGATAAGCGAGCGTGATCGTGCGGTTGTCGGGGGAATCCTCCGCCAAAAGTATGCGCAGCGGCCGCAGCGGCGGTTCCGGATGGGTACCGACCGGTGCCCCCGTGCCGCGCGTGACCCCGGCCCAAATCTCGAACGGTACCGCGAAGGAGAATATGCTGCCCTGGTCGACCACGCTTTCCACCCAGATGCGCCCGCCCATCAGCTCTACCAGGCGTTTCGAAATCGTCAGTCCCAGTCCCGACCCACCGAAGCGGCGGGTGGTGGAGGAATCCGCCTGGGTAAATTGCTCGAACACCCGGCCGAGGGTTTCCTCGGAAATCCCAATGCCCGTGTCCACGATGGTGAAATGCAGCGATGTCGGAACGGCGGGATCGCTGCCGCGCGCCACGCGCAGCGATACCGCGCCGTCCTCGGTAAACTTGATCGCATTGCCAACCAGATTGAGCAGTATCTGCCGCAGCCTCGTCGGATCTCCGACCAATCCGGTGGGCACGTCGGGGGCGATCTCGCACACCAAAATCAGCCCCTTCTCCCGCGCCCGTACCGCCACCATTTCGGTGACTTTTTCCAGCAGATCGGTCAACGAAAACCCGGTCCGCTCCAATTCCAGCTGCGACGCCTCGACCTTGGACAAATCGAGAATATCGTTGATCAAATTCAGCAAATTATCCCCGGCTCGGCGGATAATCTGCACATATTTGTCCTGTTCCGGGGACAGTACGCTTTGCGCGAGCAGGTCCGCGACGCCCATGATCGCGTTCATCGGGGTGCGGATTTCATGGCTCATGCTGGCGAGGAAATCCGACTTGGTGCGGCTCGCGCTTTCCGCCGCCGCGCGAGCCTGTTTCAGCTCCGCTTCGACTTCCTTCCGTTCCGTGATATCGCGCGCCGCCGCAAACACGCCTTGCAGCGTGCGGGTGCGATTGTAGAACGTCGTCGCGTTGTACGATACCACGGTTTTTTTGCCGTCGCGCGCGCAGGCCGTCAATTCGTAGTCGGTGATTTTCCTGTCGTTCAATACCAACCGAATCGCCGCTTCCGCTCGGTCTGGATCCGTAAAAAAATCCTTGAACGGCGCACCGATCAGCTCGTCGCGGGTGCTGCCGGTCAGCGCCTCCATCTGCTTGTTCACATCGGTGATGATGCCGTGCGGATCGGTTGTCATCAGCGCGTCGATATTGGATTCGATCAGAGATCGGGTATAAAACTGTTGATCCCGTAAGCGTTGATCGAGCTTTTTCTGCTCCGCTTCGACCAGCTTGCGCGCGGTATTGTCGGTGCCGATCAGCAAATACCCGATGATGATCGAGCCCGCATTGCGCAACGCCGTGACGGACACCACGGCAGGAAACCGCGTCCCATCCTTGCGGATATAGGTCAGTTCGTAGATATCTTCGATCCCGCGGGAGGCCTTGAACACCAGCGCTTCGAACCCCGGCGTGATCGTCGTTCCCAACTCGGCACTCAACGATTGCGCACGCGCGATGACTTCGCGTGGATCGGAGATATCGGCGGGCGTGATTTTGTTCATCACCTCGGCGGCGGTGTAACCCAGCATCCGTTCGGCGCCGACATTGAAGATCTGAATGACGCCCTTGGCGTCGGTCGCGATGCTGGAGAAATTCGCGCTGTTGAAAATCGCGCTTTGCAGTGCGCCGGCCTTGATCTCGGTTCCAATCAGCAAATAGCCGATAATGGCATCCTGCGCGTCGCGCAACGCGGTGACGGACACCACCGCCGGGAACCGGCTGCCATCCTTGCGGATGTAGGTCAGCTCGTAAATATCCTCGATCCCGCGCGATGCTTTGAAGACCAGAGCCTCGAACCCCGGTGTGATCGTGGTGCCGAGTTCGACGCTCAGCGCCGTGGCGCGGGCGATCACTTCCTGGGGGTCGGAGATATCGGCGGGCGTGATTTTGTTCATCACCTCGGCGGCGGTGTAGCCCAACATTCGTTCGGCGCCGACGTTGAAGATCTGAATGACGCCCTTGGCGTCGGTGGCGATGCTGGAGAAATTGGCACTGTTGAAAATCGCGCTCTGCAGGGCACCGTCCTGCACCACCGGGTTATGGCCGCTCATGGCCGGTGCATCGCCGCCACGTCCAGCGCGCATTGCATGGCGAGCAGCAGCGCGGGTTCGCGGAACGGCTTCTCCAGCACCACCGCGTGCTGCCGGAGGGCGCTGATACGGGCGACATTGCCGGTCATATAAAGGTGCGGCACGTACCAGTCGCGGAGGATTTCCTCCATGGCCGCCACGCCGCTGCCTTTGCCCAGACCCACGTCAACGATCATCAGATCGGGCCGGTGTTCCGTGGCGGCCGCGATGGCTTCCGCCTCGGTGACCGCGATGGCACAGGTCTTGTGGCCAGCGTCTTCCAACATGACGGATAGCAACATGCCAATCAGGGCGTCGTCCTCGACCAGGAGGACACGGAGCGCATTCATGGTATCGGATTTCCCGTTATCGGTCGGACTCGCACTGCGACGAGGCCGTCGCAACATGGACGTTGGCCAGCTACGGGGCCAGGGTAACAGGTTCGGAAACTACCTATGCCGTCCCGAGGCTTGCCGGTGGGTGGGCGATCCTCTAAAAGCGGCCCCCGATATCGCACAACAATACAATTCGGATTGGGCCAGCCATGCGCGTCACTCAGAAGGTTAAGAAGATCCTCGATTGGTATGAGGGCGATAACCCCGGCGTGAAGGCCAATCTGGCCCGTATCCTGTGCACAGGTAAGCTCGCCGGCACCGGCAAGGTCGTCATCCTGCCGGTCGACCAAGGGTTCGAACATGGGCCGGCTCGCAGCTTCGCGCCGAATCCGCCGGCTTACGATCCGCACTATCACTACCAGTTGGCCATCGACGCCGGGCTGAACGCCTACGCCGCGCCGTTGGGCATGCTCGCGCAGGGTGCCGACACCTTCGCCGGCCAGATTCCGACGATCCTGAAGGTCAACAGCTCCAACAGCCTGGCCACCAACAAGGATCAGGCCGTGACCGCTGGCGTGAAGGACGCGCTGCGCCTGGGTTGCGCCGCCATCGGCTTCACCATCTACCCCGGCAGCGAATACGCCTTCGCGCAGATGGAAGAGCTGCGGGAACTGACGCTTGAGGCGAAAGACGCCGGCCTCGCCACCGTCGTGTGGTCGTATCCGCGCGGCCCGGCCTTGGATAAGGCGGCCGAAACCGCCGTCGATATCTGCGCCTATGCCGCGCAGATGGCCGCGCTGATGGGCGCCAACATCATCAAGGTGAAGCCGCCGACCGCCGTAATCGGCCTGGAAGCGGCGAAAAAGACCTACGAGAAGTTCGACGGCTCCACGATGGCCAAACGCGTGGCGCACGTGATGCAGGCGTCCTTCGCCGGCAAGCGCGTCGTCGTGTTCTCTGGCGGTGAGGCGAAGGACCTGGACGGCGTGTTCGAGGAAGTGCGCGGTCTGCGCGACGGCGGCGCCAACGGGTCGATCATCGGCCGCAACACCTTCCAGCGCCCGCGGGAAGCGGCGTTGGAGATGTTGAACAAGATCGTCGACATCTACCTGAACAAGGCCTGATCCCATGGCAGCCGATCGCTGCCGGGTCTACCTGATCACGCCCGAGAAGTTCGATTTGTTGCCGTTCGCCGACCAGTTGGCGGCGGCGCTGGATGCGGGCGACGTGGCGGCGGTGCAGCTGCGGATCAAAGACGTGTCCGACAGCGTCTGGAAACGCAACATCGACGTGCTGCGGCCGGTCACGCAGGCGCGTGGCGTGGCCTTCCTGCTGAACGACCGCGCCGATCTCGTGGTCGGGACCGGCTGCGACGGCGCCCATGTCGGCCAGGACGACATTCCGGCCCGTGAGGCTCGGCGGATCATGGGGCCGGACCTGATGCTGGGCGTGACCTGCAAGGGCAGCCGCGATCTGGCGATGACGGCCGGGGAGGATGGGGCCGACTACGTGGCGTTCGGGGCGTTCTATCCGTCCACCACGAAGACGGTGACCAATCAGGTCGATCCGGAAATTCTGCGCTGGTGGTCGGAACTTATGGAAATTCCCAGCTGCGCGATCGGGGGGATCACGCCGGAAAATTGCGCGCCACTGGTGCAGGCGGGGACGGATTTCCTGGCGGTGGTCGGGTGCGTGTGGAACCACCCGGACGGGCCGGCAGCCGGGGTGAAGGCGCTGAACGCGGCGATTTTGGCGGCGGGGTAAGGCGCTTTTCCCTGCTTTGGTACGAGGCGTGTCATAGGCTCCGCGTGAATTGCGATCCCGGCGAGATCCTTCGTGAGGAATTCATGATCCCGCTGGGTCTCAGCGCGAACGCCCTGGCTAGGGCGCTGGGCGTGCCACCGAACCGTATCTCCACGATTGTTGCCAAAGAAGACCCGCGCGCGGTCACACCGGATACCGCGCTCCGCCTGTCGCGCTATTTCGGCACGACGGCGGAACTTTGGCTGAACCTGCAAAGCGCCTACGATCTGTCCGAAGCACTGGTGCATCGCGGTCCGCACATCGAGAAGATCGTTCAGCCCCGGGCGGCGTGAGGCCGAACGTCTTCTTCGTTGCCGATCCCGACGTTCCTAAACCTACCGCGCCGGTCCGCGCATCGAAGCCGGTTGCCCCGGTAGTTTCATGGTGTCCACCAGTACCAACTTCCCGCCCTCGATATGGAACGTCTGCAAATCGCGGTCGGAGTAGTTGCCGATATACACATAATCGCCCTTCGGACTGAACGCCACGCCCTCCGGCACCGCGCCTAATTTTGCTCGGCCGGTCACGGTCAACATGCCGTTGGCACCGACCGACATCAGCACGGCCTCTCCATTCTTTGTATAGTTGTAGGCAGTCGGAAGCGCGGTGGTACCGAGCAGCAGCGGCGCAACGGCGATTTTGCCGTTGGGGGAGATGGCGAAACCTTCCGGCCCAGTGCCGGGGGTCATGAGGCCGACGACATGCGGATGCGGCCCGGTTGCCTCGATAATGACCTCCGCGTCGCCGTTGAACCCGCCGGCCCCGACGTTCGACGCGATGGCGTATTTGCCGTCCGCGGTCATATCGATGTTGTAGGGGTTGAAGCCGGCCGGAATATCCAAGGTTTTATCGTACTGCACTTTGGTGCCATCGATCGACAGCACGCCGATCCTGTTCACCATGTTGATACAGATAAAGGCGCGTTTACCGTCGGGCGCGATGGCGACGGCCGCGACTTCCTGGCCGATCTGCACCTCATCCACCACTTTCGCGACACCGCCGGCCAGCGAAACGACCGACACGCTTTTGCCGGCGCGGTTGGCGATCAGGATCAGGTCGCCCTTGTGCGAAATCGCCAACCCGGATGGCTGGGTGCCGACCGTCAGCGTATCGGACAACTTCGGCGGATTGGCGGTCAGATCGATAATGAACAGTTTGTTGTCCATCGCGATCTTCCATTTGTCCCCGTCCGGCACGGTGATCACGGAATTCGCCATGACACCGGTTTTACCGTCCGGCGCGATCTGCAGATTCGTCGGCGGCCCGAGCAGGGAGTTCATCAGGGGCAAGGTGGCGCGGATTTTGGGTTTGGCGGGGTTGGACACGTCCAACACCACCAGCGAGTCCTTGCCCGGCGGGCCGGGAACCTGACCGCTGGGGCCGATGACGACTTTCTCGTCCAAGCCAATCAAGATGTCATTGACGCCGGCCTGGGCAAGGCCAGGCAGCAGTGTGGCGGCGGCCAATGCCGTGGCCGCGAGTACGCCGCGCAGTGTCATCGTTCGTTCCTCCATTTTGTTCCGGCCCTCGGACGAGGCCATGGAGGAAGCCTAGGCGCGAGAGCCTCGCGGCGGCAAGCCGCCCCGGTTTAACGCCGCCGCATACAATTCCGGTCCGAAATCCGGCGCCACGTCCGCCCGCATCCGTTCTGCGTGCCTGTCGATATCGGCCAGCATCAGGTCGCGGCTAATCCGAGCGGTGACGCCCGGAATATCCCGCTTCATCGACGGCACGTCGCCGATGGGCACGCCGAAGCTCACAAAACCCGCGACATTGTGCACGTGGATGTTGCCCAGATACGGCGCCGTGCCGGGCGTTTTTTCCAGATATTCGTGCCCCTCGCCCAGATACGGATGCGCACCGAGGTAATCGTCCAACTGGTCCACCGGTGGATCGTAACGATCCCGCCACAGCATGATTTTATCCGCGAACCCAGCCAGCTCGGCGCGCGCGTTCGGATCGACGAAATAGCCAGTGCCGGCAATAGCGAAATCGCAACGGACTTCCGCGCCTCCCGCCTGGGCCACGATCTGCCCGCCTTCGATGCGGGCGGACTCCCACGGCGATGACAGATGCAAATGGAAATTCGGAAACGCCACCGCGCGGGTGATCGCATCCACGGTCGGGGTGGAGCCGTAACGACGGAAGCGCACCGCTTGCTCCCACCTGACCGCATCCGGCAGGGACCGGTAATTGTCGTAGGCGCCCGGAAATCCGCGGGAGCGGGAAATCGGCACCGAGGCGATGGTGTCCCGGCGCGCATACAGATGCACAGTACCCGCACCCGCTTCCAAGGCAACGCCCGCCGCGTCGAAGGCCGAAGCCGCAGCCCCCACAACGGCCACGGTCTTCCCGCGCAACGCCGAAAAATCGATGACATCGGCGGTATGTGCACGGAACGCCGTCGGCAGCGCTTCCATCGCCGGCGGATAATACGGCCCGCCAGTGCCGCCGACGCCGTTCGCCAGCACGATTTTGCGGGTGGTTTCGATCCCGGTGTTCAGATGCAGGCGGAAATGATCGCCCGCCGGTTCGATCCGGTCCAGCCGGACGCCGTAACGGACCTCGATCCCCAGGAACTGCTTGTACCACGACAGGTACGCGGCCCAATCCACCCGGCGGATGCGGTCGATCGCGGCATAGGCCTCCCGTCCGTGACGAGCTTCGTACCAGGCCTGGAAACTCAGTGCCGGCAGGCTCAACTCCGGGCCCACCAACGATTTCGGCGTGCGCAGCAGGTTCATGCGGGCGGCGTGCAGCCATACGCCCGCATGCGCCTCATCCGGCGCGGCATCGATGACCGAGACCTTGCCGATCCCCGCCCGCCGCAGCGCCCAGGCGAAGGCGCAACCGGTCTGGCCGCCGCCCACCAACACGACGTTATGGTCGATCCCCGGACGTTCCAGCACCCAATTCCGAGGCGCCGGACCGATCAGCCGCAACGCCTGATGGGCGCCGGCGTCCGGGTCCTGGGTCACAGGCCGGCCGCGACCCGATGGGCGCGCAGGAACGACCGCACTTGGCGCACGACGACCGGGATCATCTCCGGCGGCTCCTTCCACGGGTAGGTGCTGACTTCGGAGTTCGGCGCGAGGGCGACGACCTCCATCGCCACCGCCAACGGGTGCGGCGGCACGTCGTCGGGCAGCACCAGCACGGGCGTCTGGCAGTTGCGCACGAAGTTGCGGCTGACGGTGAACACGAAATCCGGGTTGGCGCGATACATCTTGGTCAGGAACGCATCGATCTGCTCCATCGTGATGTCCGGCCGCCGACCGACAAGCTGCGGCCCCCAACCTTTCATGTTGTTGCTGTGGAACTGATCCGGCAGCTCCGGCCGGAAGCCGCTGGGCTGCGCCGCCACCGCCGCGACGACGCGATTGCCAGCGCGCTTCAGCAGGTTCCAGATGAATGGCCCGCCGATGCAGTAGCCGATGACCATGAACTTATCGATGCCGAGGTGATCCATCAGGCCGATATGATCGTCGGTGTAGCTGTCCCAGGGGCGGTCGATTTCCAGCGGCCCGGTGGACTCGCCGCCCGTGGCGTTGCGAAGGTCCATCGAAATGACGCGGTATTCGTTCGACAGTTCCACCATCGGGTTGAACGGCGCGCTGCCGGTCAGAAACCCGAGCGTGGAGTTCAAGCCGCCGCCGGGGATGACGAGGATGGGGAAGCCGGTTCCCTTTTCCTCATAATGGATGCGGACGGCGCCTCTTTCGTAGAACGGCATGGTGGTTTCCCCCTCGGATTTTGTGTTGAAAGTCTAGCTGGGGGATGATGGCCGCTCAACCCCAGGGCATTGGAGCGTTCGGATGCAGATTTGGACCACGGGAGTCGCCTCCCCGCGCGGAACGGCGGGTGTGGCGCGGCAGTTGGAGGAAGCGGGCTGGGACGGGCTGCTGGTGGTGGATTCCCAGAACCTGTCCGGCGATCCCTACGTTGCGCTGGCGATGGCCGCCACCGTGACCAAGCGGTTGGGGCTTGGGACGGGGGTGACGAACTCGGTGACGCGGCATGCGTCGGTGACGGCGAATTCGATTACCAGCGTGCATCGGATCTCCAACGGTCGCGCGGTGCTGGGGATCGGGCGCGGGGACTCGGCGTTGGCACATCTGGGACGCGCGCCCGCTCGGTTGCCGTCATTCTCGCGGTATTTGAAGCAGTTGCGGGCGTATCTGCATGGGGAGGCGGTGGCCTTCGCCGACATCGACATCCCGCTGGACGTAGCGCCGCCGATGTCGGAGCTGGAACTGGCCGACGCGCCGCCGTTTAGCCGTATCGACTGGATCGGCGCGCGGGGCACGCCGGTGCCGATCGAGGTCGCGGCGAGCGGGCCGCGGGTGATCGCGCTGGCGGCTTTGTATGCCGACCGGGTGATGTTCGCGCTGGGCGCGGATGTGGAACGGATCGCCTGGGGTATTTCTCTCGCCCGCGAGACGCGGCGCAAGGCGGGGCTGGACCCGGACGGGATCGCGTTCGGGGCTTACGTGAATTGCGGGTGCAGTTCAGATGCCGACAAGGCGCGCGATTTGGTCCGCGGCGGTCTGACCACCTTTGCGCGGTTTTCCGTGATGCACGGCAAGGCGAGCGGGCCGTTGTCGGGCGATGACCGAGCGGTGCTGCACGATCTGCGGGACAATTACGACATGAAGGCGCACACGCGCGGGGATTCGCGGCAGGCGGGCGTGCTGACACCGGATTTCATCGATCGTTTCGCGATTGTCGGCACGCCGGAACGGTGCGTGGAACGACTGCGGGGGCTGACGGCGCTGGGGTTGGATAAGGTGGCGATGACCGGATCGTTGCGCGGCGTGTCGGAGGGCGATGCGGCGGAGTCGAAACGGTTGATCGAGACGGAGGTTCTGGCGGCGGCGCGGGCCTAAACTAAGCTGGTTGCAATGCCTAACGGCGCCCCCGCGGCGGCAAGCCGTTTGTCGAGCGTGCAAAGCGTCGCCCCAGCACTGGCGGCGATCGCGAGATGCAGCCTCGTGAAAGCGGGAGGCGTCTATAGGCAGGATGGCGAAGCTGCGGGTCTTGAGCAGGTTGAAACCCGTAAGGGCCGCGACGCGGTCACCCGATGTCACTTGCCCCGTTCGCAGCTTGATCGACAACGCAGCAGAGAATTCCGCCTCGACCCAATCGCTGATCGCGAGATCGCCTGGCGTTTGAAGGGACAGCCAGGACTGGATGCGAGAAGAGGCGGCTTCGCTGGTCAGCGCGGCAACGACCAGCGACGTGTCCAAATATAGCGTCAATACCGGTCCCCGTCCCGCATACGCCGAACGAAGTCGCCCGCCGATTCATCCTGCGGGGTCATCTTGCTGGTGATCGCGCGCAACAGTGCCGCGTCGATCGGTTGGCGCCGGGCGACCGGCACCAGCCGCACCACCGCCTTCCCGTCCCGGCAGATATCGATCATCTCCCCCGCCTCGGCGCGGGAGACCAGCTCGCTCAGATGTGCCTCGGCTTCCGCCAGCGTGACGCCGTCCATGACATGGGTCCTGCTTGTTCGTCCAAGCCCCCAATAACACTTTTCCCCGCCCACGCCCACCAAAACGAATGGGGGCGCGAGATCCAAGCTGTCCTACGTATTCATCGCTTCGAAAAAATCGTTGTTGGTCTTGCTGTATTTCAGCTTGTCCAACAGGAATTCCATCGCATCCGTCGTGCCCATCGGATTGAGGATACGCCGCAGCACCCACATCTTCGACAGCGTCGAACGTTCCACCAGCAGCTCTTCCTTGCGGGTGCCGGACTTCGTGATGTCGATCGCCGGGAATGTCCGCTTGTCGGAAAGCTTCCGGTCCAGAATGATTTCGCTGTTGCCGGTGCCCTTGAACTCTTCGAAAATCACTTCGTCCATGCGGCTGCCGGTATCGATCAGCGCGGTGGCGATAATGGTCAGCGAACCGCCTTCCTCGATGTTACGGGCGGCACCGAAGAAGCGCTTGGGCTTCTGCAACGCGTTGGCGTCCACACCGCCGGTCAGCACCTTGCCGGACGACGGCACCACGGTGTTGTAGGCGCGTGCCAGACGCGTGATGCTGTCCAGCAGGATCACCACGTCGCGCTTGTGTTCCACCAGCCGCTTGGCTTTCTCCAGCACCATTTCCGTCACCTGCACGTGCCGGGTGGCCGGCTCGTCGAAGGTCGATGCCACGACCTCTCCGCGCACGCTGCGGGCCATATCGGTGACTTCTTCCGGGCGTTCGTCGATCAGCAACACGATCAGGAACACTTCGGGGTGGTTGTGCGAAATGGCGGCGGCGATGTTTTGCAGCATCACCGTCTTGCCGGTGCGCGGCGGCGCCACGATCAGCGCGCGCTGTCCCATCCCGATGGGGGAGATCAGGTCGATCACCCGCGGCGTGTTGTCCTTTTGCGGGCCTTTGGCGACGGACTGGAAGTTCTCCATCTCCATCTTCAGGCGCCGGTCGGGATACAGCGGCGTCAGGTTGTCGAAGTTGATGCGGTGCTTCACCGCATCCGGCGGCTCCATATTGACGGTATCGACCTTCAACAGAGCGAAATACCGCTCCCCATCCCGCGGCGCCCGGATTTGCCCGGCGACGGAATCGCCGGTGCGCAAAGCGAAGCGGCGGACCTGGGTCGGACTGACATAGATATCGTCGGGACCCGGCAGATAATTGGCCTGCGGGCTGCGGAGGTAGCCGAACCCGTCGGACAGGATTTCCAGCGTGCCGTCGCCGTAAATGGCTTGATCGCTGTCCGCCAGATTTTTCAGGATGGCGAACATCATGTCCTGTTTGCGCAAGGACGATGCGTTTTCGACGTTTAAGGATTCGGCGAAGCTGAGCAGGTCGGCGGGCGACTTGGCCTTGAGTTCGGCGAGATGCATGGCGATGTCCCGGATTGAATCGCACGGAACCGGGGAGGAAGTCCCAGGACGCGCTGACGGATGAGATGAGTGGTTCGGCCGTGCGATGCCCGGGAAAGCCCCACAAATCGGGGGAAGGGCCACGCCGCCTGAGAGGAGGGATAGCCCTACTTAGGAACTCATCGCCGCTTGGTCAAGCGCACCCTTATAACTCCCGCCATGCGCCCCGCATACTCTCCCGCAACGGCGCCACCAGATAGTCGAACGCGGTGCGCGGCGCGACCGGCACCACGACCTCCACCGGCATGCCGGGGCTGAGGCGGGAAAGCAGTGTCCCGTCCTGCCGGTCCGCCAGCAGCGCGATCTCGGCTTTGAAATAGCTCCGCCCGGTGCGGGGATCGGTGACGCGATCGGCGGATACGACCCGGATTTCGCCGCGCAACGGTGCGTTCTCCCGCGCGTTGAAGCCGACCGCGATCACATCGGCGGCCTGACCGATGCGGAGGTGTTCGATATCCTCCGGCCGAATTTCTGCCTCCGCCACGATCGTCGGCGCGTTCGGCACGATGTCCAGCACCGGTTTGCCGGGTTCGATCACGCCGCCCTTGGTGAAGATTGCCAAATTGACCACCTCGCCGGCGAGAGGTGCGCGGATTTCCAGCCGCGACAGCGTGTCCTTATCCGCCACCAACCGAGGCAGCACGTCGTTGATCCGCAACTGCGCTTCCCGCAGTTCCCGCGTCGCCTCGGTCTGCGCGGTGTCGCGCAGGCGCAGCTTTTCGGCCGCCATTTCCGCCGTCTGCGCCCCGAACCGAGCGACATCGGACGTCAACTGCCCGACCTGCCCGCGCAGGCCCTCGGCGGCTCTGCTGACCTCCAGCAGACGATTTTTCGAGGCCAAACCGACCCGTTCCAGCGACGCGATGGACCGCTGTTCGTCCTCGGCGAAGTGCAACTGATTGATCGCGGCATCCAACTGCATCCGGGCGCCTTCCTGCTGGTGCAGGACCTGGACGATGCGTTGATCGATCACCTCCATCTGCCGGCGCAGCAGGTCGCGGTGGTTGCGGAAGACGATGCGCTCCCGCAGCATCACGTTCGCGGCGATGGGGTCGTCGGGGGACAGTTCGGGCGGAAACGCGATGTCCTCGGCGTCCGACAGTTCCGCGAAATCCCGTGCGGACAAGGCGCGGTCGCCCAGCAACTGCGATTGGTGGACGGTCAGCACGGCGCGCGCCTGGGTGTCGTCCAGCCGGACCAGAAGTTCGCCCTGTCCGACGATGCTGCCGTCGCGCACCAGCAGTTCCGCGACGATGCCGCCTTCGCGGTGCTGCACGGTCTTGCGGTTGCCATGCACCGCCAGCGTGCCGGAGCCGATCACCGCGCCATCCAGCGGCGCCAGATACGCCCATCCTCCCAATCCCACGAAGAACAGCAGCACGGTCGCCACGCCGGTTCGGATCGCGCTTTTCATCCTTATGTGCTCCTAAGCCGCCACGGCCGCGGGCATTTGCCGCGCCAGGAATTCCGCCGCTGTCTGCACGCCGGTCATCTGGCCCTCGTGCATCGTCGCCACGTGATCGGACGCCCGCACCAGACCGACTCGATGCGTGATCAGGATCGCCGTGCGTTTGCGTTCCTTCAGTTCCCGCACACACTCGGCCAGCGCTGCCTCTCCATCCGAGTCCAGATTGGCGTTCGGCTCATCCAGGATCACCACCGCCGGATCGCCCAGCAGCGCCCGAGCCAGCGCGATCCGCTGCTTCTGCCCGCCCGACAGATTGGCTGCCGCGGGATCGAGCGGCGTCCGGTACCCCAACGGCAGCCGCACGATCATCTCATGCGCGCGGGCGGCCTTCGCGGCCGCCACCACCTGTTCATCCGAAGCGTCTCCGAACCGCGCGATATTGTCGCGGATCGTGCCGGGGAACAGCGCCACGTCCTGGGGCAGATAGCCGACGGCGGTGCCGAGTTGCGTTTTGTCCCAGGTCGTCAGATCCGCGCCGTCCAGCCGCACCACGCCGCCATCCGGCAGCAACGCCCCCGCCAGCAGCCGAGCGACCGTCGATTTCCCCGCTGCGCTCGGCCCCACGATCGTCAGGACGGCGCCGGCCTGGATGCGCATCGACACGCCGCGTGCCGCCGGCCGCAGCGCATGTTCGGGAGTCCAGCTCACGTTCTCCATTTCCAGATCGCCGCGCGGTTCCGGCAGCCGCACCGGGTCCCCGCGCCGGTCGTCTCCATCCGTCAACACGCGGATGCGGCCCAGCGCGTCCTTCGCCGCCAAGGTGGGGCGCCAGCTCGCGATGATTGCCTCGACCGGCGCCAAGGTACGCCCAAGCAGGAGGGAGCCGGCGAAGATCGCGCCGCCGCTGAGTTCGTCGTGAATCGCCAGCCAGGCGCCCAGGCCCAGGATCGCGGACTGGAAGAACATCCGCGCGCATTTCCCGGCCGCGCCCAGCAGAACGGCGCGCCGGCTGGCCTCATTCTGCGCCATCAGCATTTCGCCGCGCAGATGGCGCCAGCGATCGGTCAGGGTCGCGCCCATGCCCATGGTGCGGGCGCAATCGGCATAGCGGCCGATCGCATCGCCGAACTGGTAGGCGCGCGCCGCGACGGCGCCGGCCTGCTGCATCGGGTGCCGGGCGGCGCGTTCGGCGATAACGCTCAGCGCGGCCAGCACGATGGCGGCGCTGACGGCGAACAGGCCGAGCAGCGGGTGGAGCAAGGCAATGGTGGCGAGGTAGATCGGCGCCCAGGGGAGATCGACGAAGGCCAACGCCCCGGCCCCGGCCGCGAACTGGCGCACGGTGTCCAGATCGCGCGCCACATGGCTCGCCAGCGGCGGCGCCCCCCCACTTCTGTCCGCCACCGTCAGCCGCGCCAACAGCGCTCGGCCCAACCGGTCCTCGACGATGTCGCTGACTCCGGCGAGGACCCGGCCGCGCACGGCGTCCAACACGGCGTACACGACGAAGCAGAGGGTCACGACCAGGGTGAGATACAGCAGCGTCGCTGTACCCCGGCTGTGCATGACCCGGTCGTAGACCTGCATCATGTAAAGCGGCGCGGCGAGGTAGGTGAGGTTCAGGAAGAAGGAGAACCCGGCGACCCAGGCCAAGGGTCCGGCGGCGGCAAGAAGCGTGCGGCGGATGGGGGTCATGGGGAGAGCCCTTTTCAGCCCGTCATGGTCGGGTCAGGCCCGACCATTACGGGTGGTGCCTGCGTTAAGTGAAGTGCTTCACAACAATCTCCGACGGATCCAACGAAGCCGGATGCGTCGCCGACCCCAAAGTCACCAGCACCAGCGGCGCGTGCCCGGTAATATCCAGCGACAGCGTGTGCGCCGTGGCGTCGTAGACCAGCACCGGATTGGCCGGTGCCACTGGAGCATTCGCTGTCGTGTAGAGGTTGACGTATTGCCCAACCCCCACCTGCACGGACCCCGACCCGGCGAAGGTCGCGCTGTCGGCGGTGGCGGCGTCGGTCAGCACCGTCTGCTCCAGCGCGATGATCGGCGCGGACTCGCTGGTGGCGGCCGAGGCCCCCACGGTTTCCGTCACCACCACGCCATTGCCGATCGAACCCTCCGCCGCGTCGGCGGTGAAGGCGGCACTGACGCCCGCGGTTTGCGACAGCGAAGCGCCGGACGAGGCGTAGACATTCAGTGTCGCCCCATCGACCCCGTTACCGGACACATGCACGGTCCCGCCGCCGGAGGTCACGCCGATCCCCGTCGCCAGGGCCGACAGCGCGTGCCCGTTCAGCACGATATTGTCGGACTGCACCGCCGCGTATTCGGTCGGCGTCAGGGACAAAGCATCTTGGGTTAGCGTGATCGTGTGCCCGTTCGCATCGAAGCCGGAGCCGAAATCCGCGAGCGCCGTCACCGCCGCCGCATTGGCGTAGTCGTTGGTCGCCAGATGCAGCGTCGCACTGCCCAGGGTAAAGTTCGGCACCGCCGCCAGCGCCACGGCGGTGGCGACCGACACGGTTTCGTCGCCCACCAACGTCACGCTGGTCGCATCCACCTCCGCGGTGTGGTTGGCGGCATTGAGCAGGTAGTCGGAACTGTCCTGGATGCTCAGATCGCCGTTGTTGGTGAAGCCCGGCAGGGCGACCAAAGCGGCGGCGGTTTGCGCGTCCAGCGTTTCTGCCCCTGCCAGTTGCACATGCACATGCGATACGCCGGAGAAACCGGAGATATCGCCGCTGAGCACCCCGTCCAGCAGGTTGTCGGAACTGTCGGAAATCGTCAGCGTGTGGCCGTTGACGCTGAATTTCGCCGAAGTCAGCAGCGTTTCGGCATCCGCCGCCGCGACGGTGTCGTTGCCGGACAGGTTCCAGGCGGTGGCGATCGCCTCCCCGTCCGCGTTGGACGGATTGAGGATATTGGCGGCGGTGTCCTGGATGGTGACAGTGTGTCCGCCCAGGCTGAAGTGGATGCTGCTGGACAGGTTGACCAGGGATTCCGCGTTTGCGGCGGTGGTGGTCTGGTTGCTGGAAAGGGTCGTGCCGGCCAGCGCCTCCAGCGCGGCGGTATTGGCGGGGTCGATCAGGTGGGCGACGGTGTCGGCGGCGACCAGCGTGAAATCCGCGTGGACGGCGGCGTTGGACGTCCAGCCGGCCGAGCCGGTCATGGTCTGAATGTTCGCCAGGGTGTCGGTGATCGCCTCGGTATGCCCGCCGAAGGACACGTTGGCGATCGGGATGCCGCCGTTGCCGCCGGCCAGCAGCAGCGCCAGGAAGGCATTGGCCTGCGCGACGGTCGGCGATGCGCTGTCGGTGATCGTCAGCGTGCCGGTCAGCAGGCCGGACGCGATCGTCAACGTGGCGATGTTGGCGAAGGTGTCGGTGATCGCCGTGACGACGATGGGTTTGGCCGCACCGCTTAGACCCGACACGGTGGCCACGGACCCGGCGACCCCCACCGTGTGCCCGCCCAGATGCAGCGTCGCGCCGAGACTGCCGAGCTGATTGGCCTGGGTGACGGTGGCGGTGCCGTTCGCGCCGATGGTCAGGGTGGATGCGCCGGGGCTGAACCCGGTCAGGCCGCCGAGGAAGGCTGCTCCCGCGATGGTCACCGTCGCGCTGCCGGACAGCGACCAGGTCGTCGGCGTCAAGCTGGGGGAGCCGGATACTTGGGACGGTGCGTTGGCGATAATATTGGCGGCGGTGTCGCGCACCGTCAGGCTGGCGCCGAAGGAAGCGGTGGCGCCCAAAGTCAGCAAATCGCCATACACCGCATCGGTAACGGTGGTGCTGGCACTGACGACGATGCCGGACACCGCGGTCTTGTGGGCATTCAGGGCGGCGAAGGCACTTTCCAGATGCGCGGCGGTATCCTGCACCGTCAGCGTGTTGGTGGAACTGTCCGGGTTGTTCTTGCTGAACCTGGGGATGGAGAACAACGCGGCGGCGGTGCTGGCGGACACGGTAGCCGTGCCGCCGACGGTTTTCAGATAAACCCCGTCGATGATCCCGGCGCTGACCGCCGCCAGATACCCGTCGATACTGTCGGTCAGATGCGAGGCGGTGTCCCAGGCAACAAGGGTGTAACTGCCCTTCTGCAGTGCGGTCAGGGATTCCAGCGACAGCGCCTGCGACGCGGTCACCACCGAATTCGCCGTCAGTTGCACCGTATGCGCGTTCAGGAACGTCAGCGCCGAGGCGCCGCCGGACTGGATGGTCGCGGCCAGTTGCGCCCCGGTGTCGGCGATGGTCAGGCTGCTGGCATGCAGGTTCGGGATGGTCAGCAGGCTGGACACGTACGATGCGTTCAGCGTGGCGTCGGTGATGGTGGCCGAGGAGAACTTCGCGCCGATCCCGTTCAACGCCGTCAGGTTGGACAGGATGTTGGCGGCGGAGTCGGTGACATCGACCTCCCCCACCACCGTATCGGCGGCCAGGCTGGACGATAGTGCCGCCAACTGCGCGGCGGTGCCGATGACCCGCACGGCCCCGGCGGTGGTAATCGTGTCGATGGTCGCGGCATCGGCCCCGTAGGTCGCGGCGGTGACGGTGATGGACGGGGTGTGCGCGACCCCGTCGCTCAGTGCGATCGACAGCGCGTGGCTGTGGCCGGTGACCACCGATTGCAGGTTGTTCAACGCGGCTTGCACATTGGCAGACGTATCGGTCACCGCCGCGAGGCTGGAGAAGCCAAGCGCGGGTTGCCCCAGGGCGGCGATGGCGGCGGCGGTGTCGGCGACGGTGATCGCGTGGCCGCCGTCGGCGAAGTTGGCGATGCCGCTAAGCGACGTCAGTTGCGCCGCGGTGACGGTGACATCGCTGGCGACCTCCACCGTGCTGGCGGCGGCCAGGCCGTCGGCGTTGGCGGGGTCGAGCAAATGCGCGACGGTATCGGCGACGACGATCGCCGCCCCGGCGGTGAAGCCGTGCAGATCGGCGAGTAGGGTGACGTAGGACGCGGAACTCAGAATGCCGACGCTGAGCTGCACCGTCGTCGCCAGCGCGATGCCGGCGGCGTTGGCGCTGTCCAGCAGATGCGCGGCGGTGTCGCTGACCCCCAGCGTCTGCCCGCCGCCCAGATGGCCGCCGAGGATGCTCGACAGAGTGGTGGCCTGGGCCGCGGTCAGTCCGGTGGGATTGCCGGTCATCGTCACCGCGTGCGCCGCCGTCAGCATGGCAGGCACGCCGGTGTGCGCGGTCAGCAGGTCGGCGGCGGTCCCGGTAATGGTCAGCCCGCTCTCGTTCAGCGTCGCGACACCCAACAGGGCATTATACAGGTCCGTGGCGTCGGCGACGGCCAAGGTCGCGTCGGTCGGCGTGACGCCGGTAATGGCGCTGGCGTTGGCGGCGATGACCGACGACCCGCCGGTCAGGTCGGCGATCAGATTCGCCTCGCTGTCCACCACGGTTATGTGCGCCGGAACGACGCCGAGGCCCATGATCGTGGCGATGTCCGCGACCGGCACGCCGGTCACGACCAAGGTTTCCCCGGTCATCAGCGACAGGGCCGAACCGGCTCCGTCATCGACGCCCGCGAACTGCACTTGTGCGTCGGTCAAGGTGATCGTCCCGGCCGGGCTGACGGCGATGCCGCCGATCAGGCCGAGGTTCGCCAGGATCGCCGACGCGCCGCCGGCCGCCAGATCGGCCTGGATATGCGCCGCCGTGTCGGACATCGCGATGCTGGCAGGCGTGACGAACAAACCGGCGATGCTCGGCAGCAGCGCGGCGGTGACCCCGGTGACGTGCAATGTCGCACCTGTCATCAGTGCCAACGCCGACCCGGCGCCGTCGTCCATACCCGCGATCGCGGCCTGCGCCGCCGTCAGCGTAATGGTGCCGGCGGGGCTGACGGCAATCCCGGTAATGGCACTCAGATTGGCCAGAATGCCGGACGATCCGGATGTCAGATCGGCCTGGATATGGGCCGCGGTGTCGATGATGCCGATCTCGGTCGGAGGCACGTCCAAAGCCGCGACGATGGCGACGTCGGCGGCGAGGACATGGGTGACCGCCAGGGTCTCGCCGGTCATTTGCGCCAACGCCGATCCGCCGGCGTCATCGATGTGGATGGCCCGCAGCTGCGTTTCCGTCAGGGTGATGGTGCCGGAGTCGCTGACCGCGATTCCTCCGATCAGAGACAAATGCGTCACGATATGCGACGAGCCGGAGGCCAGGTCGGCCTGGATATGCGCGGCGGTGTCGCTCAGGTAGATCGTCGTCGGTGCAACCGGCAGCGTCGCCACGGTATCGATATCCGACACCGCCACGCCGGTCACGGTCAGCGTGCCACCCGACAGTTTCGAAAATACCGAACCGGCGCCGTCGTCGATGTGCGAGGTTTCCGCCTGGCCGATGGTCAGCTCGATGGCGCCGCCGAAGCTGACCGCGATGCCGCCGATGGACGACAGATTGGCCAGGATCGCGGACGACCCGCCGGTCAAATCCGCCTGAATATGCGCCGCCGTATCCGACACCGCGATGCTGCTCGGCGGCACGCCGAGGGCCAGAATCGTGCCGATATCGGCCACCGCGACGCCGGTCACGTGCAGCGTCAGGCCGGTCATCTTGGCTAGCGCGGATCCGCCGAAATCGTCCACGCTCGCGCCCAGCACCTGCGCCTCGGTCAACGTGATGGTGCCTGCCGGGCTGACGGCGATGGCGGAAATCGCCCCGAGATAGGCAAGGATGTGGGGCGATCCGGACACGAGGTCGGCCTGCAGATGCGCCGCCGTATCGGCGACCGCGAAGCTGTCCGGCGCCACCGTCAGCGCCCCGATCGTCGGCAGTTGGGCGGCTGTGACATGCGTCACCGCCAGCGATCCGCCGCTGGTCAGCGCCAGTACGGACGCCGGCCCGTCATCGACATGCGCCGCGAGCAGCTGCGTCGCCGTCAGCGTGATCGTGCCGGCGTCGCTGACGGTAATCGCCCCGATCAGAGACAGATTGGCCGCCAGCTGCGACGAACCGGAGGTCAAATCCGCCTGGATATGCGCGGCGGTGTCGGAGATCGACAGGCCGGTCGGGGCCACCGACAGGGCGCCGAGCGTGCCGATGTCGGAGACGAGGGCGCCGGTGACGTGGAGGGTCTCGCCGGTCATCTTGGCGAACACCGACCCGGCGCCGTCGTCCACGTGGGCGGCTTCGATCTGCGCCACGGTCAGGGTGATCGTGCCGGAGTCGTTGGCCGCGATGGCGGAAATCGCCGAGCGTTGGGCGACCAGGACGGAGGATCCGCCGGTCAGATCGGCTTCGATATTCGCGGCCGTGTCGGACACCGCGATGCTGTCGGGCGGCACGCCCAAGGCGAGCATGGTGCCGATGTCGGCGATGGGCACGCCGGTGACCGCCAGGGTTTCGCCGGTCATTTTGGCGAACGCCGATCCGGCGCCGTCGTCCACGCCGGCCGCCTGCAACTGCGCCTCGGTCAGCACGATCGTGCCGGCGGGGCTGACGGCGATGCCGGCGATGTCCGCCAGATTGGCCAGGATGGCAGAGGACCCGCCGGCCAGATCGGCCTGGATGTGCGCTGCCGTGTCGGACACCGCGATGGTCGTGGGGGCGAAGGGCAGCGCCAGGATGGTGCCGATTTCCGCCGTCGTGACATGCGTGACCACCAGATCGCCACCGGACAACAGCGCGAACACCGACCCCGCGCCGTCATCGACATGTGCCGCCAGGGCTTGGGTTTGCGTCAGGGTTACGGTGCCGGAGTCGCTGACGGCAATGCCGGAAATTGTCCCAACGTTAGCCACCAGCTTCGACGCGCCGGACGCCAGATCGGCCTGGATATGGGCGGCGGTATCGGAGATCGCCAGACGGGACGGCGGCACCGAGAGAGCCTCCAAAGTCGCGATGTCGGACACCGCCATGCCCGTGACCGCCAGGGTTTCGCCAGTCATCTTGGAGAGGATGGAGCCCGCGCCGCTATCGACATGCGCCGCCTCGGCCTGCGCCACCGTGAGGGTGATCGTCCCGCTGTCGCTGACGACGATGCCGGCGATGACGGACCGGTGGGCGAGCAGTTCGGAGCTGCCGCCGGTCAGATCGGCTTGGAGATCGGCGGCGGTGTCGCTGACATGGATCGTGTCGGGCGGTACGCCCAGTGCCAGGACCGTCGCGATGTCCGCGACCGGCACGCCGGTGACATCGATGGTTCCGCCGGTCAGCAGCGACAGTGCCGATCCGGCCCCGTCGTCCACGCCGGCCGCTTCGATCTGCGCCTCGGTCAGATGGATCGTGCCGGCGTCGCTGACGGCGATGCCCGCGATGGTGGCCAGATTGGTCAGGATGGCGGATGTGCCGGCGATCAGATCGGCCTGGATATGGGCGGCGGTATCGCTCAGCGCGATGTGGGTCGGCGCGAAGGGCAGCCCGACGACGGTGCCGGTTTCGGCCACCGTCACGCCGGTCACGATCAGGCCGCCGCCGCTGAGGACGGAGAACACGGACCCGGCGCCGTCATCCATATGCGCCGCCAGGACCTGCGTTTGGGTCAGCGCGATGTTGCCGGCGTCACTGACCGCGATGGACGAAATCCCGGTCCGATGCGCCAGCAGCGCGGACGAACCGGAGGTCAGATCGGCCTGAAGATGCGCCGCCGTGTCGGAGATTGCCAGACTGTACGGCGTATCGATCAGCGCCAAAGCGGCGTGGCTGGCGGCCAGTTGCGCCAATGTCAGCCCCAGGGCCGGCGTCCCCGCGTCGGTCAGCGCGATGGCGCCGATCGTCGCGATATGCGCCAGGATGTCGGACGCGCCGGAGGTCAGGTCGGCGTCCACGTCGGCCGCGCTGTCGCTGAGGTCGATCGCATGCGGCACCACGCCCAAGCCCGCCAACGTCGCGATGTCGGACACCGCCGCGCCGGTCACGACGATCGTGCCGCCGGTCGTTTCCGCGAGGACCGATCCGGCGCCGTCGTCGACTCCCGCGGCCTCGATCTGCGCCACGGTCAGGGAGATTGTGCCGGAGTCGTTGACGGTAATGCCGGTGACCGAACCGATATTACCCACCAGGACCGAAGAGCCGGAGCCGAGATCGGCCTGAATATGCGCGGCCGTGTCGGACACGGCGATGGACGCGGGAGGGACTCCGAGTCCCAGGACGGTGGCGATATGTGCGACGTCGACATGGGTGACGACCAGGGTCTCGCCGGTCATCAGCGCCAAAGCGGAACCGGCGCCGTCGTCCACGCCCGCGGTCAGCACCTGCGCCTGGGTCAGAGTGACCGTGCCGGCCGGGTTCACCGTAATGCCGGAAATCAGACTCCGTTCAGCGAGGATCGCCGACGAGCCGGACGCCAGATCGGCCTGGATATGCGCGGCCGTGTCCGTCACGGCGATGGACGATGGCACCACGGCCAAGCCGGCAATGGTCGAAAGATCGCTGACGGCGGCGCCGGTCACGACCAAGGTTTCGCCGGTCGTTTTGGCCAGCGCGGTTTCGACGCCGGCGGCCTCGATCTGGGCAACGGTGAACGCGATCGTGCCGGAGTCGTTGACGTCGATGCTGGCGACTGCGCTCTGGTGGCCGATAATGCGGGATCCGCCCGCGATTAAATCGGCTTGCACGTGGGCCGCCGTATCGCTGACCGCGATGGCGGTGGGGGCGACGGGCAGAGCGGCGACGGTGGCGATATCCGCGACCGGGACGCCGGTCACCGTCAATGTGGCGCCGGTCAGCTTCGCGAACACCGACCCCGCGCCGTCATCGACATGCGCGGCGGTGGCTTGCGCCTCGGTCAGCGAAATGGCGCCGCCGCCCGTCGCGGTTATCGACGAAATCAGCGCCCGTTCGGCCACAAGTTCCGACGAACCCGAAGTCAGATCGGCTTGAATGTTTGCCGCGGTGTCGGCGATCGTCATGCTGGCGGGCGGGACACCCAGCCCCGCGACGATGCCGGCATCGGCCGCCGCGACGCCGGTCACCACCAGGGTGCCGCCGCTGAACAGCGCCATCGCCGACCCCGCGCCATCGTCCACGCCCGCTGCTCGGATATGCGCTTCCGTCAACGCGACGGTGCCGGAGTCGCTGACGACAATGCCAGTCAGATCGGCCAGATCGCCCAGGATGACGGAACTGCCGGCGGTCAGATCGGCCTGGATATGCGCGGCGGTGTCGCGGACGGTCAGGTGATATGGCGAAGTAATCGCGGTCAGCACCGCATGATCGCTGCCCAACTGGGCGACGGAGACGGCGATGGTGGGCGTGGTGCCGTCGGTCAAAGCGATGGAGGTCACGACGGCATGGATCGCCTCCAGCCCGTCCAGCGCCGCGTTCACGTGCGCGGCGGTGTCGGAGATCGTGGCGGTGGCGCCCAGCGACACCAAAGCGGACCCGTGGGCGAGGACATGCGCCACGGTTTCGTTCGCCGCGACGATGCCGGAGATGCGGGAATGCCCGAGCATGGTCGCCAGACCGGCGGACGCGGTGTCGATATGCGCGGCGGTATCGGTGATGCTGAGTTGGACGCCTCCGCCCAGATGCGCCTGGATGGGCACCAAGGCGGCGGCGGTGGCGGCATCGGTCGCGGTGCCATCGGACAAGGCGACGGTGCCGAGGTCGCTGCCGAGCGCGGCCAGACCGCTGGCCTGGGCGGCGATGGCGGCGCCGGTGTCGCTGACGTCGATCGATGTGCCGCCGGCCAGATCGGCCACAAGCGGGAGCAATCCGGTGGCGACGGCGACCGCGACGGGGCTGGTGTCGGTCAGCGTGATGGTGCCGAGATGCGCGCCCAGCGCCAGCAGGTTGCCGCTGTCGGCGACGACGTGCGCCGCGGTGTCGGACACGTTCACGGGCGAGCCGGCCAGCACCGCCACCAAGGTATGCAGTCCGGCCGCGGCATCGGCCGAGACCGCGCCCGTATCGGTGGGCGTCACCGATGCCAGATGCGCGCCCAGGCTCAGGAGACCGGCGACGTTCGCGTCGATGTTGGCGATGCTGTCGGTCACCGCGGCTTCGATCGCGAGCGACGTCAGCGCGGCACCGTTGGCGACAACGTTGGCGGCGGTGTCCGCCATGGTCAGGGTAAAGCCGCTGTTGTTGTAGTGGGACCCGAGGCCCGCGAGGAGGGTCGCCTCGGCGCCGGTCACCGAACGGCCGGCCGTGAGGATGTAGAACGGCGCGACGCTGCCCCAGTCGTGGGCGGCCGCCGTGACCAGATTGGCGGCGGTGTCGGTGACATCGATGACGCTTGCCAGCGCCACGCCGCCGGCATTCGCCGCGTCGGACAGGTGCGCGAAGGTATCCGCGACGACCAGATGGTTGCTGCCGGAGAAGGTCAGTTCGGAGGCGTTGGCCAGCGGCACCAGTTCCTCGGCTTGGGCAGCGGTGAGGCTGCTGGAGGAAATGATGCGCGCGGCGCTCGCCACGGTCAGGATCGCGGTGGCGTGGTCGGCGATGGCATCGGGGCTGTCGGCGACGACCAATGCGGCGGTGCCGCGGGTAAAGTTGGCGATGCCGGCGAGCGTATCGACCGTGGTGGTGTCGATGACGGAATCCCCGGCCAGCACCACGGACGCGGCGTTGGTCAGCAGTGGGGCGCTGGCGTTGGCCACGATATGCGCGACGCTGTCGGTCACGTCGTAGCTGGTGGCGACGGACTGCCAGCCGCCGGTGTTCAGATGCGCGAAGGTGTCGCTGACGACGATGGTGGCGCCGGTGTTGGAGAAGGCGTTCAGCGCCGCCAGACCTTGGGCCTGCGCCACGGTCAGGGTGACCGATGCGCCGGGGCTCAGGGTTTCACCGGTCGCGATGGCCTGCGCCGCGCCGGACAGCGCCGACAGGTTGGCGACCGTATCGACGATGGTTAATGTCGCTCCACCTGTGCGGGAGAAGTTCGGCAGGGCCGCCAGGGCCTCGGCGGTCGCGGCGTTGACGGTGGCGCTGGCGTTCAACACTTCGCCGCTGGCGAGACGGGTTTCCAGCGTGTTCAATGTCGCGAGGTGTTCGGCGGTGTCGGCCACGGTCAAAGTATGGCCGTGCAGGGAGAAACGGGTGCCGAGTTCGGTCAGGCCCAGCAGGGTGGCGACATCGACGGTTTCCGATGCGACCAAAGCGAGGGTGCCGGTTTTGGCGTCGATGTCGCTGCTCAGTCCCAGCAGGGACGCGGCGGTGCCTTCGATGGTCAGGACATGGCCACCGGTATTGAAGTCCGGATTGCCGAACAGCAGCGTGGCCTGGCTGGCGGAGGCGGTGGCGTCGCCGGACAGCGTCAGGACGGAGGCCAGCGCGATTCCGGCCGCGTTGCCGCCGCTCAGCAGATTGGCCGGTGTGTCGGCGACGGTCAGGACGTTGTCGCCCATCAGCGCGCCGATGGCGGCGAGATGGTTGGCTTGCGCGGCGGTCAGGGTCGCATCGCCGATCAGATCGATTTCGGTTGGCACCGCGCCCGCGTTGACGGTGTAGGCGGCGAGGTGGCGGCCGGAGTCCATCACGGTCAAAGCGTGGCCATTGAGGACGAAATGCGCGAACTCGGGCAGCAGGGCCAGGGTGTTCATCTGCGCCACGGTCGCGGTCGCGTCCTCCGACAGGCCGATGGCGGTGGCCTGCAGGATGGCGTTGTTGTGCGGCAGGCTCGCGGACCCGAGGCGCAGCAGATGGGTGAGCGAATCGGCGATGGCCAGGGCGGCGGTGCCGTTGGTCTGGAAGTTGATCAGCCCGATCAGGGATTCGGCCGCGGCGACGGACAGGGATGCGGCGACGCTGAGCTGGACACGATCCGCCAGCGCGATCCCGGCGGCGTTGGCCGGCAGCGCGAGGGAGGCAGCGGTGTCGGACACGGTGACGATGTTGGCGCCCTTGGCAAACCCGGCGATTCCGCTCAGTGCGGTGGCCTGCGCGGCGGAGATGGTCGCGTTGCCGGACAGGGTGACGGCGGCGGCGAGTGCCAGCCCGGCGGTGTCGGCGGGATTGAGTAGATTGGCGGCGGTGTCGCTGACAGTCAGCGTGTGGCCGCCGAGGATCAGGCGGCCTCCAAGCGCGGACAATTCCTCGGCCTGGGCAGCGGTGACGGTGGCGTCGCCGGTCAGGGCGATGGTGGTCGCGACCAGCTCCCCGGCCCAGTCGTCGGGCAGAGGCCCGCTACCGGTGACATGCAGCAGGTTGGCGACGCTGTCGGAGATGGCGATATGCGCCGTGCCGGTCCCGAAGCCGGGCAGAGTCGTCAGGGATTCCGCCTGATCGGCTGTCAGGGTCGCGTTGGCGCGCAAAATGGCCGCGGTCGCGGGCGAAATGCCGCCACTGACCAGGGTCAGGAGGTTCGCGGCGGTGTCCGACACCGTGAGCACATGGCCGTCGGTGCTAAAGTTCGGCAGCGCTTGCAGGGCCTGCAGGCGGGCGACGGACACGACGCTGTCGTCCGCGAGATCGATGGCGATGGCCAACGCGGCGGTGCCGGCGTCCAGCGTTGCCAGGGCCTTGGCGCTGTCGGCGATGGTGATCGTATGCGTCCCGGCGGTGAACCCGGCGATCGTGTGCAGCGCGGTAGCCTGCCACGCCGCGACGGTCACGTTCGCATCGATGGTCACGGCGGTCGCGACCGCCAGCCCGGCCGCGTTGGCGGGCGCCAGCAGGTTGGCGACGCTGTCGGACACGGTCATCCCGGGTCCGGCGGAGAAATTCGGCAGGGACGCCAGGGTTTCCGCCGTCGCGGCGGACACGGTGGCGGCGGAGGTGAGCGCATAACCGGTGATTTGGCTGGCGATGCTGCTCCAATTGCCGCCGGCGGCGAGGTGCGCGGCGGTGTCGGCGATGGTCAGCATGTGGCCGCCATTGCTGAAACGGCCACCGAGCAGATCGAGAAGAGTGGCTTGGGCGGTGGCGATGGTGGCGTCGGCGGTGAGCGAAATGCTGCTGGCCAGCAGTTCCCCGGCCAAGTCGGCGGGGGCGATGCCGGAGGCGACCCGCACCAGGTTCGCGGCGGTGTCGGCGATGCTAAGACCGCTGCCCGTGAAGTGCGGCAGGGTGCTGAGCGTTTCCGCCTGATCGGCGGTCACCGTCGCCGGGGCGGCCAGGACGGTGCTGTCGATCGCGATGGTGCCGCGGGTGAGCGTCAACAGATTCGCGGCGGTATCCGCGACGGTCAGCGACGCGCCGTTCTTGCTGAAGTTCGGTAGCGCGGCCAGCAGCGCCAGTTGCGCGACGCTGACGATGCCGTTGCCGGCCATGTCGATGGCGAAGGCCGTCGCGGCGGTGCCGGCGTCGAGCAATGTCAGCGGGACCGCGCCATCGACGATGGTCAGATGGTGGGTGCCGGCGGTGAAGCCGGAAATCCCGTGCAGCCCGATGGCTTGGACCGCGTTGACCGTAGCATCGTTGTTCGGCGTCACCGAGGACGCCGCCGCCAGCCCCGCCGCGTTGGCGGGGGCCAGCAGATTGGCGACGCTGTCGGACACGCTGTAGCCGGCCCCGGCGGAGAAGTGCGGCAATGTGGCGATGGCCTCGGCCATGCCGGCGGTCAGGGTCCAGGGCGCGCCCGTGGCGGTCAGCGTCGCCCCGCTCGCCAGCGCCAGCGCGCCGGTCGGCGCTGCCAGCAGCGCGGTGGGTGTGTCCGATACGGTCAGCACGTGCGCGCCGGTCGCGAATCCCGGCAGCGCGGCCAAGGCCTGCATCGACGAGGCCGAGACGGTCGCGTCCGCCGACAGCGTGGCGTGGCTCGCGCCTTGCGCGGCGAGCAGCGCCGAACCGGGGGAGGCGGCGGCGAACATCGCCTCCAGCAGCACCAGATTGGCGGCGGTATCCACGACCGCGATCGGGCCGGAGAACACGAGATTCGGCAGCTGGGTCAGGGCGACGAGCTGCGCCTCGGTCAGCGTGAAGCCGGCGGCGTTGAGGCCTGTCAGCGGCACAATTTGTTCCTGCGCCGCCAGCGCCAGGGCGCCGCTGGTCAGGGTCAGGAGACCGGCCGGCGTGTCGGCGACGGTCAGCGGATTGGCGTCGGCCGCGATCCCCGGCAGCGCGGCGAGCGCGTTGGCGGTGGTAGCACTGACGGTGACTGGGGCGAGCAGGCCGACGCTGCCGGCGATCGACAGGCCGGGCGCGACGCCCGACGCCAGCAGCCCGGCGGGCGTGTCGAGGACCGCCAGCACGTGGCCGCCCAGGCCGAAATTCGCCATATGCGCCAGCGTGTTGGCGATGGCGGCGGATACCGTGGCGTCGGCGGACAGTACTGGCACGACATGGGTCGGCAGCGATCCGGTCGCGGCATTGGCGATCGTGGGCGCCAGGGCGGTCAAAGCGGCGGCGGTGTCGGTGACGGTGATGGCGTTGACGAAGCCGGCGACCGACAGGTTGCTCAGTCCAAGCAGGATGGAGAACTGGGCGGCGGAGATCGTGTAATCGGCGGCGTTGCCGCTGGTGCGGGCGACCAGCGCCTCGGTGCCGGCCAATGCCGCGACCGGCAGTCCCATCGCCGCGAGATGCGCGGGGGTATCGGCGACCGTCACCGCCTGGCCGTTGGCGGAGAAGCCGTGCAGCGCCAACAGCGCGCCGGCCTGAGCAACGGTGACCGTCGCGGGCTGCGACAATGCGACGGTGCTCGCCACCGTCTCGGCGGCGGCGGCGCCCGAGGCCAACAGGTTCGCGGCCGTATCGGACAGCCCGATCCGGTGCGTGCCGGCGGAGAAGCCGGTGAAGCCCAGCAGGGCTTGCAGGCCGGCGACGTTCAGCGTGGCGTCGGCCGTCAGTTGCACCTGGGCGTGCCACCCATTCAGCACGGATGCCGACAGGCCGGCCAACGCGGCGGCGGTGTCCTGCACCGTCAGCCCCATGCCGTTGGGGGAGAAGACCGATCCCAGGCCGATCAGAGTCGCCGTCTGGGCGGCGGTGACGACGGACGACACCGACAACGTCACGCTGCCCGCCAACGCGATCCCGGCAGCGTTGGCCGTGCCGGCGATGTTGGCGCCATCATCGCTGACGGTCACGGTGTGGCCGTTCAGGCTGAAATTGACGAACCCGACCGCGGTCTTGATCGCCGCCAAAGCGGTCGCCCCGGCAGCCGTCACGGTTTCGGAATCCGTCACGCCCACCGCCGTCGCGTAAGTGCCGATCAACCCGGCATGCGGGATCATCGCCGCCATCGTGTCGCTGACGGTCAAGGTCGCGCCGCTCGCCAGCGAGAAATTGGGCAGGATCGCCAGCGAGATCAGCTGCGCGACGGACGCCGTCGTGGCGCCCATCAACTGGGCGCTCGCCTGCACGATCGTGACGCCGAGGGTGCCGGCCGAACTCAAGTCGGCGAAATGCAAAGTGGGGTCGAGCAGTTGCGCCTTGGTGCCGGCGAACACCCCCGAGCTGACGGTGATGCCGGTGAATCCGCGGCCGAAAACCTGGGAAGCGAACGCGGTCAGATTGGCCCCGGTATCGGTGACCGACAGGCCGGAGGTGGCGCCGGTATAGGCCGAGGCCTGCACCGCCGACAGAACGGACCCGGTGAAGGTGCCGCCATCGGTCGCGGTCAGGGTCACCGGGCCATCGCCCTGCAGCGTCGCCAAAGCGGAGGCCGCGGCGGTCAGATGCTGGGCGGTGTCGGCGATATGCAGCGTGGTCGCCGAACCGGCTGGGATCAGTGTCAGGTGGGCGGACAGCGCCAGCAGCGCCTGCGCCTGCGCCGCGGTGTAGGTGCCGCCATCGATCTGCGCGACCACGCGCGCCGTCCCGGTTGGCAGGCTGGACGCGGCCAGCAGATCGGCGACGGTATTCAGCACGACGATCGGCCCGGCCACGGCCAGTTCCGCGCCGGACATGGCGTTCAGCGCGACGAGCGAATCCTCGATTGTCAGCACCGCGCCGCCGGTGGGGACGAAGGAAGGTAAGGCCACCAGCGCTGCCAGTTGCGCGACGCTGACCGTGGCGCTGGACGTCAGATTGACCCCGACCGCCATCCCGGCGAGCGATTGCGGCAGCGCCAGCAGATTGGCGGCGATGTCGGCCAGGATGAACCCGCCGCCGGGGGCCACGGAGAAGTGCGGCAAGGACGACGCGGCCAGCAATGTGGCGGCGGAAATCGTCTCGAAATCCGCCATCGCGGCGCTGGCGCCAGGGAAGTTTTGCGCGAAGGTCGCGATGCCGCCGGCATGGGCCAGCAGCGTCGTCAGGCTGTCGCCGATCTGCAGGGCAACACCGGGCATCGCGGCGTAGCCCGCGAGAGTCGCGGCAATGGCGGAATCGGTCATCGCGGCGAACGGGCCGGTGACCGTCAACGTCGTACCGTTCGCGACCGCGAAGCTCGGCAGGTGGAACAGCGTCGCGGCAGTGGAAATATCGACGGAGGAATCGACCGACACGGTAAACGCCTTAAGCGCCGCCTTGGTTTCCTGCGGCGTTAAGGCCAGCAGATTGGCGGCGGAGTCCGCCAGGGTGACGATCTGGCCCGGCAGCACCGAAAACCCGGGCAAGGTCTCCAAAGAAATCAACTGCGCCAGCGTCAGGCTGGCACTGGCGGACAGAACGGCGCTGTTGGCATGCGACGCGAAAATCGTGCCGGCGACCGACAGCAGGCCCTCGGCGTGGTCGTAAAACGCATAAACAGTGCCCAGCGCGACGCCGGCGGCGAAGTCCGGGTCGGTCAGGTTGGCCGCCGTGTCGCGCACGATCAAACGGTTGCCGCCAGTGCTGAAACGGCTGCCCAGGCCGGCGAGCTGCGTGGCCGCGGCAGCCCAGATCGCGCCATTGCCGTTCATCGTGAACTGGCTGACCCGCGCCACCAGCGCCGTATTCGACAGCGCGGCGGCGATGTTGGCCGGCGTGTCGGCGATGATGATACCCGTGTCGCTGGAAGCACGCGCTTGTGCGATCGTCATGGTTGCCATGGTGCGGTTTTCCTTGCCTGGCCTGAGAAACTTGGCTCCGGCCCCCGAGGGGTTGCTCGCCGGTCGACAGGAAGTGTGGCAGCCAAAGGTTGACGAAAGGTTTACGCGGAACCCGAAAATGGCCTTTTTTTCGCTTATTTTCGTGAACAAAAAAGGAACTTCTTAACGAATGGTTAACAGCCCGCCGATGCCCGGACGGGTGGGGTATGACGCGCGCGGACGCTGGGCTATAGCGACCGCATGCCCGCGGCACGCTCGCTGATTCGTATTGCCGTCAACGTCGCTCTGGATGCGCTCCTGGCGGCTATCGCGGTTCCAGTGGCGCGGTGGATCGCGGATCCGGCCGGCCACGCCTTCGCGCCGTTCTGGCTGATTCCGGCTGGGGCGGCGGCGCTTTTGCTCGCCGGTTTGCCATTCCGCCTGTCCCGCCAGTACTGGCGCTTCGCCGGCATCGAAGATCTTCTCACGGTCGCCGCCAGCAGCGCGGCCGGCTCGGTGTTGTTCGCCGCGATCACGATGGCCGGCGGCGCGGTGTCCGCCAACCCGGCCTTCCCCGTCGTCCACGCCTTCACACTGCTGGTGTTTCTCGGCGCCCCCCGCGTGTTCTACCGCCGCATGCGGCTGCGTGCCGCAGGGCATCCCCCGGAAGCCGACGCGGCCTCTATTCTTCTGGTAGGCGAAGGCGAGGACGCCGATCTGTTCCTGCGCGCCATGGCCCAGGACCGCCGTCGCGCCTTTCAGGTGGAGGGGCTGCTGGCCCCGACCGCCCGCCTGACCGGACGGCGCATCCAGGGGTTCCCGATCCTGGGCTCCGTCGCCGATGCCGGGGCGGTGCTGGAACAGTTGCGCGGCGAGGGACGGATGCCGGACATGCTGGTTATCGCATCCCCCGATCCGACGGGCGCACTGCTGACCGCCGTGCTGGCGGAGGCCGACCGCTTCGGGCTGCGGGTGCGACGGGCACCGCGGCCGACGGCGCTGGACAGCAACACCGGGGCGGACAAGGACCAGCGGCTGGAATTGAAGCCGGTCGCCATCGAGGATCTGCTGAACCGCGCCCAGGTACCGTTGGACCGCGACGGCATGGCGCGGCTGATCCAGGGTCGGCGCGTTATCGTCACCGGGGCCGGCGGCACGATCGGCAGCGAGCTGGCGCGTCAGGTCGCGGCGTTCGGACCGGCGTCTCTCGTGCTGATCGACAATGGCGAATTCGCGCTGTGGCAGATCGACCTGGAACTGGCGGAGACGCATCCCGGTGTGGCTCGCCGCACCCTGATCGCCGACATCCGCGACGAAGCCCGGATTCGCGCGGTGTTCGAGGATGTGCGGCCGGAGCTGCTGTTCCACGCCGCCGCGCTGAAGCACGTGCCGATGGTGGAGGCGAACCCGCTCGAAGGCTTGCTCACCAACGCCGCCGGCACCCGCCACGTCGCCGACGCAGCGCGCGCGGTTGGGACTTTGGCGATGGTGCTGATCTCCACCGACAAAGCCGTAAACCCCACCAGCGTCATGGGCGCGTCGAAGCGGGTGGCGGAAATGTACTGCCAGGGGCTGGATATTCAGGCGCGGCAGACCGGCTCCGGCATGCGTTGCATCACCGTGCGGTTTGGCAACGTGCTCGGCTCCACCGGGTCGGTCGTGCCTTTGTTCCAGCGCCAGTTGGCGCGGGGCGGGCCGCTGACCGTGACCCACCCGGACATGCAGCGTTATTTCATGACGGTGCGCGAGGCCGTCGGTCTGGTCCTGCAGGCCAGCGTGCTGCGGGTGGGCGGCGCGGAACTGCCTTTGTCCAACGATGGCGGCATTTTCGTCCTCGACATGGGCGAACCGGTGAAGATCGTCGATCTCGCGCGCCAGATGATCCGACTGGCCGGGCTGCGGCCGGAGGAAGACGTGGAGATACGCTTCACCGGCCTGCGCCCCGGCGAGAAATTGTTCGAGGAACTGTTCCACGGCAAGGAACCGCCGGTTCCCACGGGGTATCAGGGCTTGTTGATGGCGTCGCCGCGGACCGCCGATCCGGCGATTGTCGGGCGTTCTTTGGATGAGATCGCCTCGGCCTGCCGAGCGGGGCAGCCTCGGTTGGCTTTGGCGTTGCTGGGGCGGCTGATACCGGAGTTCGAACATAACGCGGATGGTTCGTCCGGCGAGGTTCGGGCGTGATTTTTTCACCCGCCCCGTCATGGTCGGGCATGACCCGTCCACCTTTATCCCATTGGCCTGACGTGGCCGGGTCAAGCCCGGCCATGACGGCGTATTGTCCCACGAGGTCCCCATGACCGCCACACCGATTCCGTTCCTCGACCTCAAGGCCCAGCAGGCACGCATCGCCGCGGACCTGCGCCGCCGGCTGGACGCGGTGCTGGAGCATTGCCAGTTCGTCATGGGCCCGGAGGTCGCGGAGCTTGAAGCGACACTCGCGAAGTTCTGTGGCGCGAAGCACTGCGTCGCGGTCAGCTCCGGCACCGACGCGCTACAGATCGCGCTGATGGCCGAGGGCGTGGGGCGCGGCGATGCCGTGTTCCTGCCGGCCTTTACCTATACCGCCACGGCGGAGGTGCCGTTGGTGCTCGGCGCCACGCCGGTGTTCGTGGATGTCGATCCCCGGACCTTCCAGATCGATCCGGCACATCTGGAACAGCGCATCGCCGAGGTGCGGGCTGCTGGGTTGTTGAAGCCTCGGGTACTGATCGGGGTCGACCTGTTCGGCCAACCCGCCGATTGGCCGGCCTTGTCGGCGATCGCGGCGCGCGAGGGCTTGTTCACGCTCGACGACCTCGCCCAAAGCTTCGGCGGGTCGCTGCACGGCAAGATGCTGGGGTCGCAGGCGGATGCGACGGCGACGAGCTTCTTTCCGTCCAAACCCCTGGGCGCCTACGGCGACGGCGGCGCGATGTTCACCGAAAGCGACGAACGCGCGGCCCTGTTCCGCAGCCTGCGCACGCACGGCGAAGGGCCGACCCGCTACGAGGTGCTGCGTACCGGCATGAACGGGCGTTTGGATTCCATGCAGGCGGCGGTGCTGCTGTCCAAGCTGACCGTATTCCCCGAGGAACTGGCCGCTCGTGAAAAGATCGCGCGGTATTATGATTCGCGGCTTGGCAATGCGGTGACGATCCCGGCGCGCGTGCCGGACAGCACCAGCGCCTGGGCGATCTACGCGGTGCTGCTGAAAGACGGCGCGACGCGGGACGCGGTGCAGGCGGCGCTGCGGGCCGATGGGGTGCCGACGGCGATTTATTATCCGCGGCCGCTGCATCTACAGCCGGCGTACCGGGATGCGCACGATGGGGCACCGCTGCCGGTGTCGGAAGATTTGGCGACGCGGATCATGGCGCTGCCGATCCATCCCGATCTGGACGATGCGGCGGTGGAGCGGATTTGCGATGCGGTGATCCGGGCGGTTGGTTAGGGCCTTCCTCGCGTTCGATATGCATGTTTTTCCAACGGTACCACGCCGGCCGGCGTTGGTCGGGTTAAGCCCGACCATGACGGGCAGCAGTTCTCATTTTGCAATTTTGTTCCGCATACCCGTCATGGTCGGGCTTGACCCGACCAACTCAGGCCAATGGGGTACCGCCAAAAAAAACCTCGCAATTTCAACGCGCCTCAAATCGCCAGAGATGGTCGGGTCAGGCCCGACCATGACGGAAAGTGTCGGAAATCCGCCATATACGATCCCGCTGCGACCATGACGGGCATGTGTCATCGGTCGCGCCGGTTGCTATAAGTGGCTTGCATGTCGGCATGATGTGCAATGCGGTCGGCCACGCCTCATGGGTGTGGCGGCCGGTTACGACCGGATATTCACTCTAAATCCGCGTTTCGCGGTGTATCGAATAAGACATTTATCCAGAATTCTTAGATTGATTTGGCGAGGGCGCAGATCGATAAACGATCAACTCCACGGAAGCCGAGATGCCCCTCACGATCTCCACGACCTACGCCAGCCTCGTCAGCCTGACGAGTACGGCGCAAAATCCCACGACGATCACCAATTCCGCGCGGCTGAAAGCGGGCTTGAAGGTTTCGGTCAACGGCCTGACGGTTACGAACGCTGGCACCGTCGAGCCCAATCCAACGCTGGGATCCGGCGCCGGCATCTACCTCGCCGGCACTAGCGATATCGTCATCAACCAGAGCGGCGGGACCATCCTCGGCAACCGGGGGATTGTCGGCTCGGGCGCGCCGATTAGCGCATCGGACCTGTCGACCGTCGTCAACTTCGGGATCATCGCGGGGAACGCGACCTCTGTTTCCGACGGCATGCTGATGTTCGAAGGGGGCGTTGTCACGAACCAAAGCAGCGGCACGGTCAGCGGCTTCTACGGCATCGCCTTTTCCGAGCAGGTGCAGCCCGTGCAGCTCCCGGAGATCGTCGTGAACGGCGGACTGATCGCCGGCGATGCGACCAAGGGGGTCGGGATCGCATTGGGGGGCGGCGGTACGGTCACGAACCGAAGCGGAGGGACCATCAGCGGCCTAAAAGCACTCAGTGCCCAAGGTGGGCCGTCGGGCAACCCGAGCACCGTCGTAAATGCCGGAATCATTGCAGGTAATGCGTCGAGTACGACCTTCTGGAGCGTGGGGGTGGGGCTTAATGCCGGCGGCTTTATTACCAACCAGAGCAGCGGGCGGATCTCCGGCGACCGCGGCATTTACATCGCTGGGGGTACCATCCTCAACGCGGGCAGCATTGTAGGATACTCGTCGGTCAGCATCAGCTCCAGCAAGCTCGGCATCGCGCTGTACGGGGTGTCGGTCGTAACCAACCAAAGCGGCGGCTATATCGGCGGTGCGATTGCGATTACCGGGGTATCTGGCACCGAGACGGTCGTGAACGCCGGCACCATCGCGGGGAGCAACGCCACCACCAGCGGCCAGGGCGTTCAGCTCAATGCGGGCACGCTTACCAACCAAAGCGGCGGCACGATCGAAGGCTTCATCGCGGTCACGGCCTTCGCGGCCGCGACCATCTTCAATGCTGGCAGCATCGCGGGGAATTTAACCGCCGCATCCGGGCGGGGGATCTACCTGAGCACCACCGGAAGCGTCGCGAACCTGAGCGGCGGCTGGATCGGCGGGAACGACGCGGTTCGGTTCAACAGCACCGCGACTTTCACGAACGCCGGAACCATCGCTGGCAATGCCACACTGGGCACGGGCATCGGCCTCTTTTTATTCCGAGGCGGATCTGCAACAAATAAGAGCGGCGCCATCATAACCGGCTACCAGGCCGTTGTGTCGTCCTACGCGCCGGTCTTCAATTACGGCACTATCGCGGGGAACACGACCAGGGGTATCGGCGCGCAGGTCGGGGGAGGGCTGACCAACGAAAGCATCGGCATAATCACGGGTAAAGTGGGGGTAAGCGGGGCCGGACAGGCGATTGTCGCGAACGCCGGATCGATTACAGGGAATACGACGAACGGAACCGGTATCGTACTCACGGGGGGTACGGTCACGAATCAACTCTCGGGTTCTGTCAGCGGCTTTACCGGCATTGGCGGCGGGACCAACGTCGTCGGCGGGGTCGTCGTCGTGAACGCCGGAGATATTACGGGAAGCATGAACGGCGGCTTCGGCATAAATAACGTCTACAATATTACCAATCAAAGCAGCGGCACGATCGCCGGCTACGATGGCGTCAAGTACGGGAATGTCCTGAACGCCGGCCTCATTACCGGGAACACGGTCGCCGGCGCGGGCGTTGCAATCTCCGGTCAGCGCGTCACCAACCAGAGCAGTGGCACGATCGCGGGTTTTTACGGCGCCACGCTGTCGGGACAAGGGAGCATCGTGAACGCCGGCCGAATCGCCGGAAACACGGCCGGCGGCACTGGCATTGTGCTTGGCCATGGCGGACTGGTCACAAACCAAAGCAACGGTTCGATCGACGGCTACAATGGCATCCACGGCTCGCAATTCTATCGTAATTTTACCTATTACGGATCTCAACACATCACCATCCGTCAGCCGACCATCGCGAACGCCGGGCGCATTACAGCGAACATGACCGCCGGCACGGGTATTATACTCATTCAAGGTGGCTCGGTCGTCAACCAAAGCGGTGGCTCGATTAGCGGCTTCGTTGGCATCGATGGCGGAAAATTCTCCTACACCAGCGCCTCCAGGACCAACGCCATCTACAACTACTCCAGCCACAGCTACACTTACGTCTTCTACCCGGGCACGCTCGTTGTCTTGCGGCCGAGCCTAACGAACGCGGGTTCCATCATCGGGAACATGACTACCGGAACTGGCGTTGTTCTCACCGGCGGTGGCACGATCGTCAACCAAAGCGGCGGGCTGATCGCCGGCTATAGGGGGATCGCCGCCAGCGGCGGTCCCACGACCGTCGTGAATGCCGGCAGCATCGCCGGAGCGTCCAGCGCGATCGCACTTACCGGCGGTTACGCGAATCGCTTGATCAGGTCTCCGGGCGCCGCGATCGCCGGGACCGTGTCGGGCGGCAACACCTTCGGTTCGACCGTCCAAAGCACGCTGGAGCTCGTTTCCGCCGCGTCCGCCGGCAGCATTTCCGGTCTCGGCACGCGGTATATCGATTTCGCGCAAACAACCATCGACTCCGGCGCCACCTGGAGCTTCACGGGGACCAACCTACTCGGCGCCGGCTATACACTGACCAACGCCGGGACCCTGATCAACACCGGGACGCTGACGTTGTTCGATGCGACCCTGACAGGGGGCGGCATTGTCAACAACGGTGGCATTATCCTCGACCCCAGCACGATGGTCGTCGCCAGCCTCACCGGCACCGGCAGCGTCACCATCGCCTCCGGCAGCACGCTGGAGGTGCAGGGGACCGTATCGTCTGGTGAAACGATCGTGTTTGGCGGCGCCGGAGCATATTTGCATATCGACACGCCCAGCAGTTTCGCCGGCCGCATACTCGATTTCGCGGGATCGGAAACGATCGACCTGAAAGGCGTGTCGCCGGGATCGGTGTCCTACACAATCGGGTCCGGTGTGCTGCAGGAAGGCGGCGGCACTATCGCACTATCGACGACACCGGAAGTCCCGCTGTCCGCCACGGCCAGCGCCGACGGCAGCAGTGTCGCGACGCTCTGCTTTTGTGTGGATACATATATTCGCACCCCGTACGGCGACCGGCGGGTTCAGGACCTGCAGGTTGGCGACATCGTCAGCACCTTCGGTGGCGGTGTTCGTCCCATCGTCTGGATCGGCCTCGGCAAGGTGCTGGCGACCCCCGGTCGGCGTGGCGCCGCGACACCGGCGATCGTGCGCAAAGGCGCGCTCGCCCCCAACGTGCCGGGGCGGGATCTGCATTTGACCAAGGGCCATGCGCTTTATCTCGACGATGTTCTGATACCGGTGGAGTTTCTGATCAACCACCGTTCCATCGTTTGGGACGATCGTGCACGGGAAGTGGAACTTTACCATATCGAACTCGATGCCCACGACGTACTGATCGCCGACGGCGCACCGGCCGAAAGCTACCGCGACGACGGCAATCGATGGTTATTCCGGAATTCCAACAGCGGCTGGAACCTGCCGCCGCTGACACATTTTGCCCCTGTCCTGACTGGCGGCCCTGTCGTGGACGCCGCTTGGCGCCGTATTCTGGACCGGGCGGGCCCGCGCCCGGGGCTACCGCTGACCGAGGACCCCGATCTGCATCTGTCGGTCAATGGAAGACGGATCGACGCGGTCTCCTGCGCGGCGGGCGCTTACGCTTTCGAACTTCCAACCGGGGTATCGGAGGTGCGCATCGTATCCCGAGCCGGCAGTCCCGCCGAACTCGGGCTGGCCCGCGATCCTCGCCGGCTTGGTGTCGCGTTACGCTGGATGGTGCTGCGCCAAGGGACCATCACCCGATCGTTGGATATCGCAAGCGAGTTGCTGCACCAGGGCGTTCATGCGTTCGAAGCCGACAACAAATTCCGTTGGACGGACGGGGACGCGCTATTACCGGCAGGATGGTTTGCCGGATTGAGCGGGGCATTTTCACTCGCCCTGCGCATAACGGCGATGGCAAATTACCCGCTTGAGGGGACGCGCATCGCGGCTTGACCGCTCGGCGTTGCTCCGCATCTGCCGATCCGGACGATGCTGCAGTGCGGACCGTCGGGTAGGGCGTGCGCCGCTCATCCCCGCGGGTCCAACGCATCCCGCAGCCCATCCCCCACCAGATTGAACGACAGCACGCACAGAAAAATCGCCAGGCCCGGAAACACCGCCAGCCACGGCGCCTGAGTCAAAAACCGCTGCGCCGCGTTCAGCATCGATCCCCAGGACGGATCCGGCGGCTGCTGGCCCAGGCCGAGGAACGACAGCGACGCCTCGGCGATAATCGCGGCGGCGATGGCGAGCGTCGCCTGCACCAGCACCGGCGGCACGATATTCGGCAGGATGTGAAACACCGCCACCCGCCAGGGCGGATTGCCGATGGCGCGTGCGGCTTCCACATATTCCAGCGCCGCTGCCTCCAACGTCGCGGCGCGTGCCACCCGCATGAAACGGGGCGCGGTGGAAATGCCGATGGCGATCATGGCGTTGGTCAGATTCGGCCCGAGGATCGCCGCCAGTGCGATGGCCATGATCAGAAACGGGCACGCCAATACCGCGTCCACGATGCGGCTGAGCACGGCGTCGATCCAGCCGCGCGCGAACCCGGCCAGCAGCCCCGTCGGCAACCCGATCCCCGCCGCGATCGCGACCGCGACGGCGCCGGCCAACAAGCTGGCGCGCGCGCCGAAAATCACGCGGGACAGCACGTCGCGGCCGTTCTCGTCGGTGCCCATCCAATGCGCGAACGAGGGCGCTTTGCGGATCGCCGACCAGGATGTCGCGGTTGGATCGTAAGGTGCCAGCAACGGTGCGAACACGGCTGCCAGAACGAACAGGACGATGACGATCAGGGCCGCAACGGCGACGCGGCGTTCGAGGAAGCGGGCCAACGCCTCATACCGAGGGCCTATGGCGCGGTCAGCCATCGCGTAGCCTTGGGTTAATGACAACGTAGAGAATATCGGCCAGTAAATTCAGCATCACCGTCAAAAACGCGGTGACCAGCACGACCCCTTGCACCACCGGGTAATCGCGGTTGAACACCGCATCGACAATCATCTTCCCAAACCCCGGAATGCTGAACACCTGCTCGGTCAGCACCGCGCCCGAAAGCAGCGTGCCGAGTTCCAGCGCCCCCAGCGTCACCACCGGCAGCAGCGCATTCCGCAGCGCATGGTCCACGATCACATGCATTTCCGACAGGCCCTTCGCCCGAGCGGTGCGCACGAAATCCTGGCTCATCGCCGTGAGCATGGCGCTGCGGGTGTGGCGCATCAGGATGGCCGCGATGGCGTTACCCAGCACGAAGGCCGGCATGATCGTGGTGGCCAAGGACTGCCGCCAATCCTCCGACGGTGGCACGAACCCCGACGGCGGCAGCCAGCCCAGGTTCACGGACAGCAGCAGAATCAGCATGATCCCCAGCCAAAAATTAGGGGTGGACAGGCCGGCGAGCGCGGTGGCGGTGGCGGCGTAGTCCCAGACCTTGCCGCGGCACACCGCCGCGACGATCCCTGTCGGCACCCCGATCAACACGGCGATAACGAACGCCATGCCGCCGACCTGCAACGTCACGGGCAGTTTCTGTCCGATCAGCTTGGCGATGGGTTCGCGCGTGTGCCAGGAAATCCCGAAATCGCCGCGTGCGATCTGCCCGATCCAATGCAGATATTGAACCGGCAGCGGCCGATCCAGCCACAGCTCCGCCCGTATCTGCGCCAGAACGACGGGGTCGCCGCGTTCCTCTCCCGCCAGGACGATGGCGGGGTCGCCGGGCATCAGATGTTGCAGGCAGAACACCAGAAGACTGACCAGCAGCAGAGTCGGAACGACCTGCGCGATCCGCGCCAGGAGCTGGGCGTTCATCCGGCGGCGCCTATTTCGCCAGCGCCATGCCTTGCAGCCGGATCATGCCGTCGGGCACCGATTTGAAACCGGACAGTTTCGCCGACATCCCCACGATATTGACCGGGGTGAACAGGTACAGCAGCGGCAGATCGGCCCGTTCCTGCTGCCACAGTTTCGCGTACAACGCCCGCCGAGCCGCCACATCCGAAAGCGTACGCGCCTGATCCAGCATCGCATCGACGGTGGCATTGGAATAACGGGCATCGTTTTGCTGCGTGCCGGTGTGCAGGAACCCGTAAAGATTCCCATCGGCGTCGGCGCGCCCGGACCATCCGATCAGCCAGCTCTCGAAATTGCCTTGCGAGCCGGCGGCGAGGGACGATGCGAATTCGATCAGGTTGATCTTCAGATCGAACCCGGCCTCGCGCACCATCGCCTGGATCACCTCCGCTTCCTGCGTCGGACCGGCGGTGGTCGGAACGTTGATGTTGACGACAATCGGCGTCGGCACGCCGGCCTGCTTGATCAGCGCCTTGGCGCGCGCCAAATCGCGCGGCGGCGGCGGGATTTCGGCGACGTAGAACGGCGATGCCGGAGAAATCGCCTGCGCGTTCGGCTGATACATCCCGGCATAGACGACCTCCACCAGCGCCTGGCGGTCGATCGCGGCCTCGAACGCCTGGCGCAGCAGGGCGTTTTGGTTGATCGGGGCTTTGGAGCGGTCGCCGTGATCGATGTTGAAGGTGATGCCCTCGTAGCCCAGCCCGGGCGATGTCACCAACCGCAGCTTCGCATCGGCCTTCACCGCGGCCACGTCGGTCGGCAACACGCGTTCGGCGAGGTCGATGGCACCGGCGCGCAAGTTCGCCATCAGCACCGCGCTGTCGGGCATCGGGCGATAGACGATTTTGTCGAAATGCACGTTCGCCGCGTCCCAATATCCCGGGAAACGGTCCAGCACGATACGGTCCTGCGCCACGCGTTCGTTGAACATGAAGGGCCCCGAGCAGATCGGGTGCTGGGCGAAATCCTTGCCGGCGGCCTCGGTTGCTTTCGGCGGCAGCATCATGCCGGCGCGATCCGTCAGCTGCGCCAGCAAAGGGGAGGTCGGGGCTTTCAGCACGATCCGCACGGTGGCGGGATCGACGATCTCCACCCGGTCGATGGTGCCGATTTCGCCGCGCCGGAAACTGCCTTGCATCGTCAGGTGGCGCTCCAGCGTGTATTTCACCGCCGTGGCGTCGAACGGTTCGCCGTTATGGAATGTCACGCCCTGGCGGAGATGCAGTACCAGCGTGACCGGATCGGCCCATTCGTAGCCGGTGGCGAGTTGGGGCACGATCTCCAGCTTTTCGTTCAGGTCGAACAGCTTGTCGCACAGACCGGCGAAGACGATGCGGCCGACATAGGAACGCGCCAGGGTCGGATCGAGGCCGTCGGCGTCCTCCCGCAGCGCGATGCGCAGGGTTTGCGCCTGCGCGGCGGACACAAGGGCCATGAAACAGGTGGCGGCGAGCAGCAAACGGCGCATACGGGGACTCCTGGGGCGAGGCCGCAGTCTGGCAACTCTGTCCGCCGCGGTGCAAGGCGAATTACCGGTTCGGATGCGCGCCGCTGCTGTCGATGGTTACGCAGTTCGTGCGGCCGGATGCGTAGCAGTCCTGCAGCGCGGCCGAACGGCGCAGCTGCGTCATGACAAACCAGACTCCGGCGAACAAAGCGACGACCAGGGCCAGACCGACCAATGATCGCAGGCGGGACGAGCCGGGGTCCTGGGTCACGATTTTTCCTCCGATCGTGCCCACTCGTTCATCAGGGTGTAGCCCACGCCCAGCAGAACCGGTCCCAGGAAAATCCCCAGCAGACCGAAGGCAATCGCCCCGCCCATGACACCCAGGATCGTCAGCAGGAACGGCAAATGGGCGCCGCGGGCGATGAACCAGGGGCGGATCAGGCTGTCGGCGCCGGAGATTACGATCGACCCGTACACCGCCAGGAAAATGCCCCATCCCAGATGACCCGTACTCAGCAGCCAGATCGTCGCGGGAATCCAGATCAGCGGCGCGCCCACCGGCAGCACCGCCAGCAGCCCGGCGGTCCCGCCCAGCAACATGGCGCGCGGGACTCCGGCCATGCCGAGGCCGATGGCTGTCAGAATGCCCTGCACGATCGCGGTGCCCAGGATGCCGTAGACCACGCCGCGCACAGTGTTGCCGGTGACCAGGATCAGCCGGTCGGCTCGTCCGCCCGCGATCCGGTGCAGCAGCAGTTTGACATGCGCCGCCATCGCCTCGCCGTTCACGTAAATAAAGAACGCGGCGAACAGGGCCAGCAGGAACATCAGCACACCGCCGGCGATGCCCAGCAGCACGTGCAACCCGTTCTCCAGCGCGATCCCGAAATAGGGCTGCAGGGCGCTCAGCATGACCCCGATGTCCTCGGCCCAGTGGTTCCAAAGCTCGCCGATCGTGGGGCCGACCAGCGGTATGGCGAACAGCCAATCGGGCGCGAGGGGCAAGCCGGACTTCAGCGAATCCTCGATGGCAGCGCGCAGCTGCCTTATATCGTCCGACCGGCTCGGCGCCGCCAGCACGATCGGCAGCACGACAACGACCGCGGTCAGCGCAACCATGAGACCGGCGGCCGGGCCGTTGGACAGGCGCAGGCGCGCGCGCAGCCATTCGAACACCGGCCAAGTGGTGAACACCAGAATGGCCGCCCACAGCAGCGCGGAAATAAACGGATACAGCACCAGCACGCAGCCGATTGCTACGCCGCCCAGCAGCAATCCCATCAGGATACGTTCGGCCGTCATATGCGTCTGTCCTTTGGGCCGGCCCCATCTGGTAAAGCCGGACGGCCGCTTGTAGCTTCCCGCCGCGAGTCCGGGGAGGGTCCATCATGCCACGCTTTGCCGCCAATCTGTCGATGATGTTCAATGAGGTACCGTTCCTCGATCGCTTCGCCGCAGCCGCGAAGGCGGGGTTCGAGGGGGTGGAGTTCCTGTTTCCCTACGATTTTCCCGCCGCCGAGATCCGGAAACGGCTGAAAGGCGAGGGCCTGACTCAGGCGCTGTTCAACATGCCGCCGGGCGATTGGGCGAACGGGGAACGCGGGCTAACGAGCCTGCCGGGTCGTCAGAGCGAATTCCATGAGGCGGTCAAGCGCGCGCTGGATTACGCGGCGGAACTGGAATGCCGGCACGTCCACTGCATGGCCGGCATCCCCGGCCCCGATGTCGCGCCCGGCACCGCCGCTGCGTTGTTCGCCGCCAATCTGGCCTGGGCGACGGAACGGGCGGCTCCGGCCGGCGTGAAGCTGGTGATCGAACCGATCAACCACCGCGACATGCCCGGCTATTTCCTGAACACCCAGGCGCAGGGCGCGGCCGTGATCGAGGCCATCGGGCGCGACCGGCTCGGGCTACAGTTCGACCTGTACCATGTGCAGATCACCGAGGGCGATATCTCCAAACGGATGGAGAAGCACATGCCCATCATCTCCCACATGCAGATCGCCGACGTGCCGGCGCGCAACGAGCCGGGCACTGGGGAAATCGGCTGGTCCTATCTGTTCCGCCGCATGGACGAGCTGGGCTACACCGGCTGGGTCGGCTGCGAATACCGGCCGGCCGGAGATACGGTGGCCGGGCTGAGCTGGCGGGAACGCTTCGCGGGGTAATTCGCCCCGTCATGGTCGGGCCTGACCCGACCGACTTTATCCCATTGGCCTGAGATGGTCGGGTTAAACCCGACCATGACGGGTGGATCGCAAAGGAGAACACAACAATGAAAATCGGATTCGTCGGCCTCGGCATCATGGGCCGCCCCATGGCTTTGAACCTCAAGAACGGCGGCCACGACCTGATCGTGCCGGAGCGCGCCAGCCTGACCGCGGAAATCCGCGCCGCCGCGACCGTCGTCGCCGACGGCAAGGCCGTGGCCGCCGCTTCCGATGTCGTGATCCTGATGGTGCCCGATACCCCCGATGTCGAATCGGCGCTGTTCGCCGCCAACGGCGTCGCGGCGGGGCTGAAGGCGGGCACGCTGGTGATCGACATGTCCTCGATCTCCCCCGTTGCGACCAAGGATTTCGCCGCGCGCGTCAACGCGCTGGGCTGCGACTATCTGGACGCCCCGGTGTCCGGCGGCGAGGTCGGTGCCAAGGCCGCCAGCCTGACCATCATGGTCGGCGGGCCGGATGCCGCGTTCGCCCGAGCAAAACCGCTGTTCGATCTTATGGGCAAGAACATCACGCATATCGGGGCCGAGAACGGCACCGGCCAGACCTGCAAGGTCGCCAATCAGATCATCGTCGCGCTGAACATCCAAGCCGTGGCGGAAGCGCTGGTGTTCGCATCCAAGGCGGGCGCCGATCCGGCCAAGGTGCGGTCGGCGCTGATGGGCGGGTTCGCGTCCTCGCGCATCCTTGAAGTGCATGCCGAACGCATGCTCGCCGGCACGTTCAACCCTGGCTTCCGCATCCGCCTGCACCAGAAGGACCTCAATCTGGCGCTGTCGTCGGCCAAGGACCTGAACCTTTCGTTGCCCAACACCGCCATCGCCCAGCAAATGATGTCGTCCTGCATGGCTCGGGGGGAGGGCGATCTGGACCACTCGGCGCTGGTTTTGGCCATCGAGAACATGGCCAATTACAGCATGCGCGATAAATCGTAACGCCGATCAGTCCACGAGAATCCGTCGCAGAAACCGGCATGGAACTTGAAAAACAGTTCCATGCGGCGTAACTTGTGCCACGAACGCTGGTTCTGAGACTCGACTCGCGACGAGCGACAGAACCGGTGCGATACCGGCCAAGGGGCGAAACATGTCGATGCGGTTTACGGAAATTGGGCAGCAACTGCGGGCCTACCGGCTCGAGTCCGGATTGCGGGCCGAGGAAATCGCCGCCCGCCTCGGTGTGTCGCGCGCGGCGCTGTATCGCTACGAAAAAGGCGAGGTTATCAAGCTCGACACCATCAAGCGGCTGGCCGAACTGTTGAAAATTTCGCCGCTGTCGCTGTTGGGGATCGGAGTCGAGTATTACAGCCGCCCCATCGGCTACGCCGAACGCGTCCGCCAGATCGAGGAAACCACCGATCAGGTCCTGCAACTGACCGGGCCGCTCTGCTACCTCACGACGTCCGATTCCTACGACGCGACCCTGGCCGCGGCTTTCGACGAAGCGGTGGAGCAGGCCGGCGACGAACGCGTGGCGATGCGCAGCCTGACCGAACAGGTCCTGGGCATCCAGATCGCCCGCAAGCGCATGTACACGATGCGGCGCCCGAGCATCATCGCCATGGTCTCCATCGCTTCGGTCCGGCGTCTGCTGGAAGACGGCATCGCCAGCGGCATCGCGGTATCCGACCGGCTGCGCCGCATCTGCCGCGACGTGGCGGTGAAAGAGATCGAAAACATCGCGACGCTGATGGAAACCGAACCGATGGGCCTCCAATTCGGCCTGCTGACCGGGGTGCAACCCAGCTCGTCCTTCAAAATCCTGCGGGCGCGCGACCGCGTGTCGCTGGCGGTCAACCCGTTTTTGCCGGACATCTACCCCAATTCGCACACCGGCGTCGCGATGATCACCGGTGCCGATGAAGCGGTGGCGGCGCATCAGCGCGTGGCCGAGGCCAACTGGCGCGACGCGCTTAAGGGTTCGGTCGGTGCGGCTCGTCTGCGCCAGCTGATCGCCGCGGCAGCGGGATAATACGCGCCAGCGGCCAAGCCAGGGCGGTTACCGCGGCCGACACCAGGATCAATGGTGTCAGCCTGCCACCGAATGCGTGCTCGTAAAGCGCCGATCCGATCGTGTCGGCCAACGGGACGGCGAAGTTCACCGTTGACATCAGGGCCGCGAAACCGAACCCTTCCGCGCCCTCCGGACAGGCCTCAGCCGCGAGGCTGAACGTGGCGATGGTGGCCAACATGTTGGCGATCCCGGCGGCGAAATAAATCGCGACGGCGCTGGCGGGGCCGCCCAGAAGCAGATAGGCCAAGGTGGTGACGACGCCGGCCAAGATACTCAGGCGCAGCAACGACACGGTCGGCATGTCGCGCACGACGAAGCGGTAGAACACGCCGCCGGCGATCCACCCCGCCGCGTTGACCGACGCCAGCAGGCCGACGAACCCCTGGGAGAAACCCAGATGGTCCGTCATGTGGAAATATAGCGGCGTGCCGAAGCCGGGGCTGAAATAATACAGGAACAAATAGGCCGCGATCAGCCACAACACGCGGGACCGCAACGCCCGCAGCAACGCGGCGAACCGGTGCCGCAGGGCAACGAGGTCGATGGCGGCGCGCTCCTCATGGATTAAACGCAGGGCCGGCAGCACGGCCAGCGGCGCGGCGGCGGCGATCCAGGCTGCGGTATGCAGCGCGTCGAGCGCGGCCAGATGCTGCGCCAACTGCCCGCCCACCACCGACGCGGCGATCATCGCGACATTGTAGAACAGCCATTGCTGATTGACGAAAGCGCCGCTCCGCCCGGTGCGTTGCCCGTTCTCCACCAGCAAGGCACCGCACAAAGTGCTGGCGATCGCCAATGCCACCGACGCCAATACCAAAGCCGGCACAATCCCGGCCGGCGTGCTTGTCGTCGCCAAGCCGACGAAAGCTGCCGTACCCGCCAAACTCGCCAGCAACAGCCATCCCCGGCGGCGGGAGCCGAACAGCGGCACGAAATCCGACAGCACCCCGTATAATGGCTTGATCACCCAGGGCAGATCGACCACCGCCAGCGACGCGCTGATCTCGGTCGGGCCCCAGCCTTGCACCTCCTTCAGGAAATGCGTCAGCGGCACCCAGACGACGCCGGATTTGGCCTGTCCGATCCCCTCCATCGCGTAAACGATGGCGAAGAACCACATCAGGCGGTGGGTGGGGGGAGAAGCGGTCATATGCACCCGACCCTGCATGAGGCGTTGCCCCGGAACAAGGGGCGCGTCACGATACCGGGGTTCAACGGAGTTCGGCACATGCCCTGGCGCATCGGGATCGACATCGGCGGTACTTTCACGGACGTGGCCATGGTGGAGGAAGGGACCGGCCGCATCGGCATCGCCAAGGTCCTGACCACGCCGCACGACTTTGGAGAGGGTGTGATCGCCGGCATCGCCCAGGGCCTGCGGGAAAACGCCATCGACCCCGCCGACGTGGCCCTCCTGTCGCACGCCACCACCGTCGTCACCAACGCGCTTCTCGAAAAGAAGGGCGCTCGGACCGGCTTCATCGCCACGCGCGGGTTCCGCGACCTGCTTGAATTGCGCCGTTCCTCCCGCCCCGACCTGTACGATCTGTTTCAGGACGGGCCGGCCGTGCTGGTCCCGCGCCGCCACCGGTTCGAGATCACCGAACGAATCGACGCGCAGGGACAGGTCGTGACGCCTCTGGCGGAAGACGAACTGCCGGCGCTGATCGACGCCATCCGTACCGCCGGCGTGGAAACGGTGGCGGTCTCCTTCCTCTTTTCCTTCCTCAACGACGCCCACGAGCGGCGGGTCGGCGAAGCCCTGCGCGCCGCGCTGCCGGGCGTCGGGGTGTTTCTGTCCTGCGAGGTTCTGCCGGAAATCCGGGAGTTCGAGCGTGCCAGCACCACCGCCGTCTGCGCCTATGTCGGGCCGTTGCTCGCTGGCTATCTGGAACGGCTGTCGGAAGCGACGTCTGCGTTGGGTTTGCCGCCGTTGTATGTGATGGGGTCCTCGGGTGGGGTGTTCGACATTGCCGAGGGGCTGCGGATGCCGGCGATGGCGGTCGAATCCGGCCCGGCCGCGGGTGTGATCGCGGCGGTGCTGGTGGGGCGGCAATTGGACCGACCCAACCTGATATCGTTCGACATGGGCGGCACCACCGCCAAGGCCAGCGTGATCGCCAACGGGGAAATCGCCGTGACGGCGGAATACGAGGTCGGCGGCGCGGCGAACACGAAGCGCTGGATGCACGGCACCGGCCACCCGATCCGGGTGCCGGTGATCGATCTGGCGGAGGTTAGCGCCGGCGGCGGCTCCATCGCCTGGGTCGATCCCGGCATGGCGTTGAAAGTGGGGCCGCACAGTGCCGGCGCGGCGCCCGGTCCGGCGGCCTACGGCCGTGGCGGCACACGGGCGACGGTCACGGACGCCAATGTCGTGTTGGGCTATCTCGATCGGACCGCTTTGTTGGGCGGTGGGTTGCCGATCGACGCGGCGGCGGCGGAGCGCGCGGTGCTCGCCGATGTCGGGGTGCATTATGGCTTGTCGGCCATCGAAGCGGCGCAGCGCATCGTTGGCATCGTGAACGCCAACATGGCGCAAGCGCTGCGCATTGTCTCGGTCGAGCGCGGCTACGATCCCCGCGAATTCAGCCTGATCGCGTTCGGCGGCGCCGGTCCCGTCCAGGCCGTGGCGCTTGCCGAGGAGCTCGGCATTCCCGAAGTGATCGTTCCGCCGGCGCCCGGCGCCTTTTCGGCCTTGGGTCTGGTGGCGACCGATCTGAAGCGCGACTACGCCCGGACGCTGTATGCCGACCTCGGCACCGTGGCGCCGGAACGCGTGGCGGACGTGGTCGCGTCCATGGAACAGGCGGGGGCGGCGATGCTGGAGGCATCCGGTGTGCCGGCGGACCGACGGGCGCTGCTGCGGTTGGCGGATGTGCGGTACCGGCGGCAGGCCTACGAGCTGACGATTCCGGTGGCGGAGGGGCCGATTACCCGAGCGACATTGGACGAACTGGCGGCCGCGTTTCACGCACGTCACGAACAGACGTACGGTCATGCCAACCGCGCGGAAAGCGTGCAGTTGGTGACCCTGCGGGTGACAGCGGTCGGACGGCATGCTGCCTTGCAGCTAACGCGTGCCGGCGACGCCGGATTGGCCCGTGTGCGCCACCGGGACGTGTGGTTTCCGGCGGCGGGGCTTGTCAGTACACCTGTATATTGGCGGGATGGCCTCGTCGCGGGCGACACGCTGCCAGGGCCGGTTGTGATCGAAGCCTTGGATGCAACGGTTGTTATACTCCCCGGATGGAATGCCAAGGTCGATATTGGAGGATATTTGCACGTTACGCGGGTATCGTAGACACGTCCAAGTTGAATTATCATCGTCACGTAAGGAATGACAAAACCCGACAAAACGCGCGTGGCCCATCGTTCGCCGATGCGCCACAGTCTTGCTGAAGCGGCGGCCTCGGCTGTACGGTTCTGTATAGCAATATTATTCCGGTGGAGGTTATCCCATGGCTGAGAAGGCAAAAACTCCCATCGATCCGTCGATCCGGGGAATCGTCTGCTGCCTGATGGATCTTGAGCAAGAGGCATTGTCGTTGGGTCAAAATTTGGCGGCGAACCTGATCGCGGCGGCCCATCTCGCATTGGCCAACCGCGATGCCCCGGCCGTCAACGACAACCTCGGGCTACCGGTGGCAATCCTGAGCGGGCGGTCAGCTATCCGATTGAATGAGCGTCAGGGGATTGCCGGCGGCTGACACGCCGCCCGCGTCTCGTGCGCTGGAGATCGCCGCCTGCATCGTCAGGATAAAGCAGGCCCCAGTGCCCGTGTTGGTTACGGACAGGCCGCCGCCGATCGACTGCATCATGCCGTGACTGATCGACAACCCCAGGCCGGTCCCCTCGCCGGGGGATTTCGTTGTGAAAAAAGGTTCGAACAGGCGTGGCATGACGCTGGCGGGAATGCCGCCGCCACGATCCACGATCCGCAGTTCGACCTGCGCGCGCGGTTTGGTGGGCGCCTCGATCCGCAAAACCCGTTGGTCGGAAGAAATATTCCTCATCGCGTCCCGGGCGTTGACGCACAGATTGACGATAACGTTTTCGATCAGCACCAGCCGGCCCGTGACCCGCGGCAGATCCGATGGCAAATAGGTCTCGACCGTCACGCCGTAGCTGCGCAGCATCCCGCTGACCAGCGCCAGCGCGCCGGTCACGGCTTCCTCCAGATGCACCGGCTCCAGCGGCCCGGTATCGCCGCGGCCGAAAATACGCAGATGCGACACGATGTTTTTCGCCCGTTGGGCCTGCTCGACAATCCGGGTCAGCCGGACGCGCGCGCCGGGAATGCCGGCCGGTCCGATGGACAAGGCGTCCTCGGCGTTTTCGGCGGCCAGGGACATGACCGCGATGGGCTGGTTCAGCTCGTGCGCCAATCCGGTCGCGAGCTCGCCCAAGGTCGCGAGTTTGGCGTTGTCCATGACCTGCTGCGCCATGCCGTGCTCGCGGGTGATATCGGTCCAGTTGCCGATGATCTCGGTGCTGTCCGTATAGCGCTCCACCACGCGCGCTCGGTCGCGGATCCAGACGCCGCTGGAGCCCGGCAAATGATATTCGGTTTGCGCTTCGCCGGCTTCCAGCACACGCTGGAAGAATGCGTCGATCTGCGTACGGGCGTTGTCGCCGAGGTCGTCGTACCAGCCGGTCCCGCCACCCACGGCGTCGATGGTTCGGCCCGTGATCGTGGCGACGTTGTCGCTGATGAAGTCGATCGTCAGGCGTCCGTGTGCGTCTATGGTGCCGCGGTACACCGCGGTGGGCATGCCGGACAGCAACCGGCTGACTTCGCCCCGGGCTGTTTCCGCCGCGCGTTCGGCCTGCCGAGCGACGGCGGCCTCGGTTTGGGCTTTGCGAAGGGCGGTGATGTTGGTACCGATGGTTAGGATCTGGGCGACATCGCCGGCCGGCCCGAAGATCGGCGTCTTGGTCACCAGCATATGCCGCTCGGGCTCGAACGGGGTGGCGAGGTACGATTGTTCGATATCGAAGATCGTTTTACCGGTCCGAAGAACCTCGCGATCCGCTTCGTTGGCGTCTTTGACGAATGGGGCATCGCCCATGAAGTCCCCGATGCGTTTCCCCACCGGGGAACCGCCGGCGGGTCTGAAAAACGCGAGATAGGCCCGGTTCGTCCAGCGGATGCGCAGGTCGCGGTCCTTCAATTGAATCGTCGCAGGGGCCGATTCCAAAACGGTTTCCAGCAGCTTTTCCCCATCTTGGCGGCGGGCGATCTCCCGGATCAGGAAGGTGGCGATACCCAGCGCCAACGCACCGATGAAAATATTGCCGAGCAGCACCTGATCGCGGAATCTGATGTAGGGCGCGAGGACTTCCTCGGTCGACAGGCCGATATTCACGATCAGCGGATATTCGCGGACGCTGCGGTAGCTGACGATGCGTTCGATACGATCGGTCGAGTAGGCGACGGTGTAGTTTCCCACCGGTTCGGCGCTTATCCGCTTGAACAGTTCCGAATTCGCGATCGATCGTCCGGTCGCCGGCCGCGAGGCGGGAGCGGATGACACCGTCCAACCCGACCAAAGCGATCGCGCCATGCTCGCCCAGCGAAAGCGAGTTATAGAAATTGGCGAAGTAATTGGGGTCGAGGCCGAAGACGACCGTGCCGGCGAAACGCCCGTCCGGACGTTCCAGCCGGCGGCTGAATTGCAGGCTCCAGCGGCCGCTGGCCTTGGCCCGGACCGGCTGGCTGATGAACAGGCCGACATCGGTGCGGTCCCGCTGCACGATGAAGTGATCCCGGTCGCCGATATTATGACCGGCGGTGCCGACATTGTTCAACACAACCGTGCCATCCGTGTTGGAAATACCCAGCACCGCGGCTTCCGGTTGCAGCAGCAGATCGCTATGCGACACCCAGTAGTTCAGATCGAAACGATCCGGGTTCTGGCGGTAGTCGCGCGCGACGTTTAACAACAACTGATCGATGGACCGGATTGTCGCGACAACGTGTTCCTCGGTCGCGCGGGCCAGGTTGCCCGCGTTCACCACCGCCTGTTCCTGAACGGCTTGGCGTTCCCGGCTGAGCGTGAACCAGGACGCCGACACGAAAGCGACCACGACCACCAGCACGAACGCGGTGAATTTCCAATTGCCGGACCGGATCGGTATCGGCCAGTTCATCGTGATCGGAGACGGCATCGACAGCTTCCGGATGGGACAAAGACAGGCAGCGGGCCATCCTAACCCCGTACGCCGCGATGCCCTAGTCCCCTGGCAAGAGGATTGAACGCGCGGTCCGAAGCCGTTAGCAAGGCACCGCCGCCGGCAGACGGTGGCATGAGGACCGCACACCCGCCATGACGTTATTCGCCGCCCTCCCAACCGCTGAGAGCCCTCCACCGGTTCCGGTGCACTGGCAGGTCTTGATCGTCGACGACGAAGCCGCCGTTGTCGAGGAACTCGCGCACGGTCTGCGCCTGCGCGGCTATCGCATCCTAACGGCCACCTCGGGCGCGGAAGCGTGGAACCTGCTGACGACCCGCACCGACATAGGTGTTGCGGTATGCGACATCCGGATGCCCGGCATGGACGGCCACGCATTGACCCAGGCCATCGCAATGCGCAATTGCGATGGACACCGGACGCAGGTTATCATGATCAGCGGACATGGCACGTCCCACGATGAAGCGATCGCGACCGAGGCGGGCGCGGTTGCCTTCCTCAACAAGCCCTTTCGGGCCAGCGAGCTGCGCACCGCGCTCGGCATCGCCTTGCAGCGGGCCGGCGGGGACGATCAGACGTCGGGAAACGCCGTGAACGCGTAACCCTGGTTGCGGATGGTGACGATGCTGCGCTCCCCGCCCGGACCGAGCTTCTGGCGCAAGTGGAGGACCAGGTTGTCGATCGCGCGCTCTTCGGACCGCCAGGGCCGCATGAAGACGCGCCGTGTCAGGGTTTCGCGATCGACCGGCTGATTGGGCGTTTCGAGCAGTTGGGCCAATAATTCGAACTCCGCCGCGGTCAGCGGGACGATCGAACTGTCGGGCCGGTACAGCAGGCGCTCCGGCAACGAGAACCGCCAGCGCGGCTTCGCCTCCCCCGCGGCCGGCGCGGCCGCCGCCGCTCGGCGTAGATGCGCGCGCACACGCGCCACCAGCTCCCGTCCGGAAATTGGCTTGATCAGGAAGTCGTCGGCGCCGATTTCAAGCGCCAGAATCCGGTCGGCTTCGCGCTGGTTGGCGGTGAGGACCAGTACCGGCACCTGCGTCAGCATGCGCAGCCGCGGCAGCCGGGGGATCGAGTCCACGGACCCGAGAAGCTGATCGAGGACGATGATGTCGATTTGGTTTGCCTCGACACGCGCCAGCGCCTGATCCCAGTCGGGTGCGGTCAGCACCTGCATGCCGTGGTGACGCAGGGATATCGCCATTTCGTCCGCGAGGCTGAGATCGTCCTCGACGATCAGCACAGTGGGATTGCCGTCTTCTCTGTCCTGCAAGAGCGCGTCACCTCTTCATGGTACGGACCGGTCGCACCCTGCGTTGGGCGCGCAATCCTTCAAGAGCAATAGGCTATCGGCGCCGTGTCGGGCAAGAGAACAGCGACCGGTCCTCAGGGGGATCGCATATGGCGGATTTTCGACACTTTCCGTCATGGTCGGGCCTGACCCGACCATCTTCTGCGATTTTATACCAGCTGACCTAACTATTGACACATCGGCGCGTGGTAAATCGTCATGCCGACCTGCGTCGGCATGACGATGTGGCGAATTCCGGTGCGTCAGTGGTTAGTTCGGTTGGTATTACGCACCATTGAAAAGGCGGGTTTTTCGAACGGTGCCTAATTGGCAGGAGATGGTCGGGTCACGCCCGACCATGACGGAAAGTGTCGAAAATCCGCCATATGCGATCCCACCGGACCGGTCCTGGCTCCTGCGGGTCACGTTTGTTATCTCAGGGGCGAACGATCACCATGATGACGATCGCGACCAACAGCAGCGTCGGGACCTCATTGGCCATGCGATAGAAGCGGTGAGATTTGGTGTTGCGGTCTTCCATGAACAGCCGCCGCCATTTGGACATCGCACCGTGGAAGCCGGACATCAGCAGGACCGCCGTCAGTTTCACGTACCACCAGGGGGCGGACCAATCGACGATCCCCGGGGTCAGCACCAGCATGACCCCGAATGTCCAGGTCGCGATCATCGCGGGATTGATGATCTGTCGCAGCAGGCGATACTCCATGACCTTGAAGCGTTCGCTTTCGGCGGAACCCGGTTGCAGTTCGCAGTGGTACACGAACAGGCGTGGCAAGTAGAACATGCCGGCCATCCAGGCGACCATGGAGATGACGTGGAACGCCTTCGTCCAAGGGTACAACACCGCAAGCCATTCGACCGTCACGATACGCCTTTCAGCAGCTCGGGCAGAGCGTGCATGGGACGGAAGGGGATGGCGCCGACCGCCCGCAGCGCCGCCCCGTCGTGATCGGCGCTGAAACCGAGGCACGCCATGCCGGCTTCCCGCGCGGCGGTCGCGCCGGCCACCGAGTCCTCGATCACCACGCAGTGGGCCGGGTCTATATTTTCCGCCGCCGCGGCTTCCAGAAACACGTCCGGTGCCGGCTTGCCGCGGCCGCCGCGCAGGATGATCTCATGGGCGCTATGGACGCGGTCGCGCACCAGATCGGACCAGCCGACGCAGGCGAATTTGGCGGCCATTTCCGTGTGGGAGGAGTTCGACGCGATGCGCCAGGGAAGGCCGAGCGCGGTTATGCCGGTAAGGGCTTGGTGGGCGCCTTGGATGGGTTCGACCCCGGTCGCCAGGATCGCGGTCAGGCGCTGCACAACACGATCGACCCAGCCCGGGCCGAGGGAGCGGCCGATACGGGCCTCGATCATCGGCACCATGTCGTGGAAGGACAGGCCGAGGAAGCGGAGGTGGCATTCTTCGGGGGCGATGGTCCAGCCGAGTTCGGTGATGCAGGCCGAGACGACGCGATCGCACAGGGCCTCGCTATCGATCAGGACCCCGTCGCAGTCGAAGATGACCATGCGGATGGGGGTTGTGCGGGCGGACAGGTAGGTGCGGACACCCCCCGTCATGGTCGGGTCAAGCCCGACCATGACGGGTGTGGGGTCGCTATTCACCCCTTCGGCTCCACATCCAGCCGCACGGCGATCCCGTCCAACCCCGGCGCGGCGGCCGGGTAGCGGGCCAGGACCAGCGGGTCGTGGCCGGGGATGATGCCGTTCTTCTGGTCGGCAAGCTTCCGCATCGTGTCGTAGCCGTTCAGCGTGTCTTCATGGCTATGGACGATCGGAAAGGCGCGCCCTTCCTCCATGTTGGCATAGAAGTGGCTGGCATCCGCTGCCAGCACCATCCAGCCACGCTGGGTCCAGACGCGGACAATTTGCAGACCTTTGCTGTGGCCGCCGACGTGATGCACGGTCACGCCCGGCGCGATCTCATCCACGCCGTCGTGGAACGCCACTTGGCCGCGATAGAGCTTGCGGACGATGGCGACGACGTCTTCTTCCTCGAACGGACCGCGCAGGCCGGCGTGGCAGATGCAGCGCCCGGTGCAGTATTCCATCTCCTTGTCCTGGAGATGGTATTTTGCCGCCGGGAACATGTCGTAGTTGCCGCAATGGTCGTAATGCATGTGCGACAGGATCACGTCGCCGACTTTGTCGGGTTGCACACCGATGGCTTGCAGGCCCACGGCGGGGGAGCGCAGAAACTGCCGCCCCCGCTTCACGCCCATGGCCTCGTCGAAGCCTGTGTCCAGGATAATGCTCCTGTCGCCGGACTTCATCGCCCAGACGAAGTAGTCCAACGGCATCGGCGCGTCGTGGGGGTCGCCGCCGATGAAGTTGGTGGACCGCCGCGCCGACGGATTATGGGCGTAGCGGACGGCGTAAACCTCCCACGGAGCCATAGCGATCAGGCTTTCGGCCAGAAGGCTTTGTGGGTCGCCACCGCTTCGGGGAACACCGGCACCGGCTCGCCGTTCTGCCATTGCACGACGCACAGCTTGGCGCCGACGCGGCGGCCGGCTTCATCGAACTTGATGCGCCCGTCCGGGAAGAAGCGCGCCGGGCCGTCGGTGATGTCGATGGTGTGCAGCGCTTCGTTAACCTTGCGGCGATCGGCGGAACCGGCACGCTCGATCCCCGCGACCAGGGTCATCACATGGGTGTAGCCGAACAGCGAGTCATGACCGAACCAGGGTTCCTTCGTCCGTTCGATGAAGCGCTTGGTCACGTCGGCCATCGCCTTGCCGGGCCAGTTGGCCAGACCCACGATCACCGATTCCAGGTTTTCCTTGGTGGTGAGTTTGGTGAGTTCGGGCTGGCACCAGTGGCCACCGCCGCCGACCAGCGCCATCTTCTTGGCGGTCAGGCCGAACTCGGCGAATTTCTCGACCAGCAGCTTATCGTCGCCGGCGTTGGTGGACTGCAGCAGCACGAAGTCGGGTTTGCCCTGGCGCAGCTTCTGCACGATCGTGGTGGCATCGGCCAGCGGCGGGGTGAAGACTTCGTCCACCACGAGGTCGAGTTTTTGCGCCTGCACCACCGTGCCGCGGATCGGTTTGTAGAAGGCGACGGAGGAAGCGGAATTATCGCCGACCAGTGCCACCTTGGTGGGGCGCTTGCCGCCGGCCTTCGCCGCCATGTCCATGACGATCGGCACGATATCCTCGGCCTGCGCGCCGGCGGTGGGGGAGCACTGGAACACGTATTTGAAGCCGCGGCCGGTGATCAGGTCGGAATAGGACAGGGTCAGCCAGGGCAGTTCGGCGCGTTCGGTGACCTCCGTCGCGGCGAGCGTGAAGGTGGACAGCCAGCAGCCGAAGCCGCCGGACAGATCGGGTTCCTGCGCGATCATGCGCTGCGCGGCGTCTTTCGCCTTTTCGGCGGACTCGCCGGCGTCGAATTCCATCAGCTTCAGCTTGGCGCCGCCGAGGGCCTTGATGCCGCCATTGGCGTTCACTTCGTCCACGGCCATGCGGGCGCCCATCTGCTCCAGCAGACCCGAGCGTGCCCAGGGGCCGGAGAGCGGCACGAGCATGGCGATCTTGACGTCCGGTTTCGCTTGCGCGCGGGCGCGGGTCGCGGTGCCGGCGAGCGCGGCGGTACCGGCCAAAGCGGCGCGGCGGGTGGTGAGAAGGGTCATGGTTTTATCTCCCTGTTTGTTGCAATATCGTCGTGGTCGGGCCTGACCCGACCAACTCAGGCCAATGGGATAAAGGCGGTCGGGTCAAGCCCGACCATGACGGTGGTTGCCATCACGTCAGCCCCAAATACGACTTCCGTACACGGTCGTCCGCCAGCAGTGTCTCGTAGTTCCCATCCAGCACCATGTGCCCGGTTTCCAGCACATAGCCGTGGTCGGACAGTTCCAGCGCCTCGGCGACCCGCTGTTCGACCAGCAGGATCGTCACGCCGTCTTCCTTGTGGATCTGTTGCACCCGCTCGAAGATCGTGTCGGTGACGGCCGGAGCCAGACCCATCGAGGGTTCGTCCAGCATCAGCAGGCGCGGCGCGCAGGCTAAGCCGCGGCCAATGGCGACCATCTGCTGCTCCCCGCCCGACAACGTGCCGGCCATCTGCCCGGCGCGTTCGTGCAGGATGGGAAACAAGGTGTGGATGCGGTCCAATGTGCGCGCCCAGGCGGCCTGCCCGGCGGCAGGGTAAGCCCCCATTTCCAGGTTTTCGCGGACCGTCAGGGTTTTGAACACCTGCCGTCCCTCCGGCACATGCGCGATGCCCAGATGCGCGCGCTGCGACGCCGACAGCGACAGCAGGTCTTTGCCGAAGAAGGTAATGCTCCCGCTGGCCGGTTTCACCACGCCGGAGATGGTTTTGAACAATGTCGTTTTGCCGGCACCGTTCGGCCCGACAACGGTGACGAACTGGCCCTCGGCCACGGTCAGCGACACATCGGTCAGCGCCCGCAAACCGCCGTAGGAGACGGAGAGGTTGGAAATCTCAAGCATCGAGTTTCGCCAGGAATTTCTTGCCGAGGTAGGCTTCGATCACGGTGCGGTCCTCCACGACGGTGCGCGGCGGGCCGGAAGCCAGCACCGCGCCATGATCCAGCACCACGAAGCGGTCGGCGATGCGCAGCATGGCGTGCATGGTGTGTTCGATGATGCCGATGGTCATGCCCTCATCGCGGAGGCGCTTCAGCACGTCCAGGATGTCGTCGCATTCCTCGCGGCCGAGGCCTGCCAGTGTTTCGTCCAGCAGCAGCAACCGCGGCCGTCCCGCCAGTGCTCGTGCGAGTTCCATGAGGCGGAGCTGCTTGTTGGTCAGGCTGCCCGCCTCCACGCCCGCGATTTCCGAAAGCCCGGTGCGGTGCAGCGCGTGGATGGCGGCGTCGGCGGCGTCCTGGTCGGACAATCCGGCGCCATAGGCTCCGACGATGACATTATCGATCAGCGGCAGGCGCGGGAAACTGCGGACAACCTGGAAGGTGCGGCCGACGCCCATATGGCAGACCGCATGCACCTTCTTGCCGAGCATCGACTGCCCGCCCAACGTGGCGGTGCCGGTGTCGGCCGGCAGCACGCCGTTCAGCAGGTTGAACAAGGTCGTCTTGCCGGCGCCGTTGGGGCCGATGATGCCCAGGATTTCGCCCTCGGCGATCTCGAAGCTGACATCGCTGACCGCGCGCAATCCGCCGAAGGATTTCGAAAGGCCGGTCACCTTCATCAGCGGCGTGCCGGCGGTGACGCTGGCTTTGGCGAGATGGTCGGGCTTGCTGGCCAGGGGAATGGGCTTCGGCGCCGCCTTCTTCCAGAACTTGTCGCGGAGCGTCCAATACAACCCGTCCGGCGCGGCCAGGATTATGGCGATCACCGCCGCGCCGTAGACCACGCCCTGAATGCCCGGCAGCACGTTGCCCGCGTAGGCATCGAGGAATTTCGACAGCGGCACCAGGAACGCCGCCCCGATCACCGGCCCCCACAGCGACGCCACACCGCCGAACAGGGTCAGCACCACCGGCTGGGCGGAGACCAACATCCCAAAGACGGAATCCGGTGTCACCACCAACTGCACGCAGGCGTACAACCCGCCCGCCGCCGCGGCCATCATGCCGGACACGATCAGCGCCCGCATTTTCCAGGTCTTGGAGTCGATACCCGCGGCCTCGGCCGCCAGCTCGTTCTGGCGGATCGCCAGCAGCGCCAAGCCAAAGCGGGAGTTCTCCACCAGGATGCAGACGAACACCGCGGCGATCAGCAGCCCGACGGCGACCAGCGTGTAGTAGCGGGGGTCCAGGAACTCCAGGAACGCCGCCGGGGCGTCGCGGTGCATCGGCAGCGACATTTCCTGGAAGCCGAAATATTGCAGGAAATACAGCACTGCCAAGGGATAGGCGAGCATCGACAGGGCGAAGTAATGGCCCCTCAGGCGGAAAGTGGGGGTGCCGATCAGCACCGCGCCGATGCCCCCGGCCACCATGCCCAGCGGGATGCCGAGCCAGGGCGTCAGGTTCCAGTACACCAGTGCCAGCGTCATGACGTAGCCGCCGATGCCGAAGAAGCTGGCATGGCCGAAGCTGAGTTGCCCCGCGTAGCCGGACAGGATGTTCCAGGACACGCCGAACGCGGCCCAGATCGGGACCAGCGTCAGAATTAGCTGGTAGTAGCTGTTGGTGACGTTCCAGGCCAACGCGATGTAGGCGACCGACAGGATCGCCAGCATGGTCAGGTCGCGGCGGACTTTGGCGGCGGTTCCGTTCCTCATGTCACGCGCGCTCCGCCGAACGGCCGAACAATCCCTGCGGGCGGAGCAGGACGATCAGCAGGAAGACGATAAAGATCGCCGCGTTCTGCAACTGCGGCGGCAGAATCAAGGCCGAAAACTGCTGCACGAAGCCGACCGTCAGCCCGCCCCAGAAGGCGCCCATAATGGAGCCGATGCCGCCCAGCACCACGCCGGAATACATGATGATGACGTAGTCGAAGCCGACGAAGGGGCCGAAGCTCAGATACGTGGCCATCAGCCCGCCGGCGATCGCGGTGATGCCGCAGCCCATGCCGAACGCCATGCGGTAGTACTTGTCCACGTCGATGCCCATATAGGTCGCAGCCGTCGGGTTATCCGCCGCCGCGCGCAGGGCTTTGCCGATGCGGGTGAACTCCATGGTCATATACAGCGCCAGCGCGGTGACGATGGCGACGGCGCAGGCAATCAGCTTGGCCTTGTTCAGGAACACCGAGGCGTCGCCGATTCCGAGCCCGACCTCGATGGCGGAGGACGACAGCGGCGTGCGCACCGTGAAGGGGGTCGAGCCGAACACGATCATGCCGCCGTTCTGCAGGATCAGGGAGATGCCCAGCGTCACGATCAGCTGCCCGAAATGCCCGTCGTCGATGCTGCCCGCCGTTTTCAGGCCGGAGACTCGCGATATCAGGAACTTATGGATCAGCGCCCCGACCACGAAAATAATCGGCCCCGCCAGGATCGCGCCCACGAACGGCCCGACATACGGCCCCAGAAACGCCAGCACGCCGCCGCCGGTTACCAGATACAGGCTGGCGAACATGCCGAGCATCAGGATCTCGCCCTGGGCGAAGTTGACGACCTTCATGATGCCGAAGATCAGCCCCAGGCCGATGCACATCAGTCCGTAAATGCAGCCAATGGTCACCCCGGCGGTGAGCGCATTGGCGACGTTCTCGATCAGGCTTTCGATATCCACCTTGGTCCGTCGCTTCCTGAGGCCGGCCTGAGTGGCCCGCACGTTCGGGCGGGGTCTTAGCTGGTTGGGGGGCGGGTCTCAAGGTGGGTGTTACGGAGCGGTTCCAAGCCGGCGTCTATGCGGGCCGTTTTCCCCCTCAGTGCCCGCTCCCCACACTTCCGGCCTTCCGTAGCCGCGCATGCGGGATCGCGAACGCGGCCAGGATCGTGCCGAACCCGATCAGGACCGCCGCCGCCGAGAACCCCGTGTAAATCGTGCCCGTCGCGTCCTTCAGATAACCGACCGATGCCGGCCCGAGCAGCCCGCCGAACTGCCCCATCGCGCTGATCAGCGCGATGCCCGCCGCCGCACCTCGGCCTTCCAGCCACACCGGCGGGATCGTCCAGAAGATCATGAACAGGGAGTACGCGCTGCCCACGGAAATCGCGAGCAGAACGGCTGTCCCGATTACGCTGCCGGACACCAGCGGCAACAGAAGATAGGCGACCGCCGCCGCCGCGCCCGTGGCGAGCATGTGCCATTTGCGTTCCAGCATCCGGTCGGAGCTGCGGCAGAGCACCAGCACCTCGATCGCGGCGAACCCCCAGACAAACATCAGGATATGCGCAGCCTCGGTCACCGATTTCGCGCCAGCCTGTCGCAGCAGGGTCGGGAACCAGACGTTGCTGTTGTTCAGGTAGGCAGTGGTGAAATATATGAACACCATCAGCCACACGCGCGGACTGGTGAAAACCGCCGTCACGCTGGACGCCACGCCATGTTTATGCGCGGCTCGGTCTGCCGCCATATCCGCGACGACGATATCCTTCTCTGCCTGCGTGAGGAATTTGGCATTTTCCGGCCGATCGGTCAGCATGAACCACGCGCACAGGCCGAGCAGAACGGCGGGCACGCCGTCGATCAGAAACAGCCAGCGCCAGCCGCGCATGCCAAGGAACCCGTCCATCCCATCCATGATCCCGCCCGAGATCGCGCCGCCGACGATACCGGCCAAGGGGATACCGACCAGAAACAGGCTGGTCGCGCGACCGCGCTGATGGTTCGGGAACCAGAAGCTTAAATACAGCAGCACGCCGGGGAAGAACCCGGCCTCGAACGCGCCGAGGAAGAAGCGCTGGATGTAGAACCACGTCTCGTTTTGCGCCCAGGCCATCGAGATCGTGACCAGACCCCACAGCGTCATAATGCGCATCAGGGTTTTCGGCGCGCCGATCTTCAGCAGCCATAGGTTGCTGGGAATTTCGAACAGGATGTAACCGACGAAAAAGGCGGATGTGATCAGGCCGAAGACCGTATCCGACAGTTGCATATCCTTCAGGAATTGCAACTTCGCGTAGCCGATGCTGACACGGTCGAGATAGTTGACGATGTAGCACGCCAGCAGGAACGGCAGCAGGCGCCATCCGATCTTGCGATAGACGGCGTTATGGTCGGGGACTGCGGTTTCGGTCATCGTCGGAGTCTTCCATTCGTTCGGCGGAGGCTCCATAGCGGGCACCTCCTGGACAAACAACAGCGACAGGCGGACAATCTGCGCAGTCCCCCATCGGAGCCCCGGTACGATGAACGTCCAGGTCACCACGCTGCCGCGCGCCACCAACCAGTCCAAGCTGGCGACCGCGGACTGCGACATCCATCCGCAGCGCAGCAACGACAAGCAGCTGCATCCCTACCTGGAAAAGCGCTGGATCGAGCATATGCAGATGTTCGGCGCCCGCCCGCGTCAGGCGTATCAGGCGGGACCGGCCTACCCGAAGGGGCAGCCCAACGCCTCCCGCCGCGACGCGTGGCCGCCGGAGGGCGGGCGTCCCGGCAGTTCGCTCCGCTTCATGCGCGAACAGCTGCTGGACCAAAACAACTGCGTCCTCGGTGTGCTGAACCCGACCGGGGACAACGGACAGGCCTACCAGAACCGGGAGTTCGGCGCCGCCGTCTGCCACGCCATGAACGAATGGGTTCTTAATGAATGGCTTATCCCCGAACCGCGCCTGAAAGGCTCGATCGTGGTGCCGTTCGAGGACCCGGAAGCCGCGCTGGCGGAGCTGGAACTCTACGCCGGCGACCCGCGCTTCGTGCAGGTGCTGATGCTGAACCGCACCGCCGAACCGGCTGGGCAGAAGCGCTATTGGAAGCTTTACGAAGCCGCCGCCGCCGCCAACCTGCCGATCGGCGTCCACGCCTTCGGCTTCGGCGGGCACCCGTCCAGCGGCTCTGGCTGGCCGTCCTATTATATCGAGGACATGGTCGGCCACGCGCAGTCCTGCCAGACGTTCCTGACATCCATGGTGATCGAGGGCGTGTTCGAGCGGATCAGGAACTGCAAGCTGGTGCTGGTCGAGGGCGGCTTCGCCTGGCTGCCGTCCCTGGCGTGGCGCCTGGACAAGCTATGGAACCGGTTGAAGGTCGAAACACCGCACCTGAAGCATCTGCCGAGCGAATACATCCACGAGCATCTGTGGCTGACGACTCAGCCGATGGAGGAGCCGGCGAAGCGGGAGCAGGTGCTGGACGCCATCGACTGGATCGGCTGGGACAGACTGCTGTTCGCCACCGACTACCCGCATTGGGACTACGACGACCCCGATCAGGTCCTGCCGATGCCGGTGGCGGAGGAGAAGAAGCGGGGGTTCTTCCTCAATAATGCGATGAAGCTGTACGGGCAGGGTTAACCCCGCGGCACCACCGTCGGATTGGCCAGCCGCAACGGCTGGCCGGCCGCGTAAGCCGCGATCTGCTCGAACGTCTCGGCGAAATACAGCTCGAAATTGTCCCATTCCGCCCAGCCCAAATGCGGCGTGCACACCACGTTCGGCATCTTCAAATACGGGTGGTCGCCGTTGACGATCGGTTCCCGATCGTAAACATCCACCGCCGCGTAACCCGGACGCCCCGCTTGCAATGCCGCCAGCAACGCCCCCGGCGCGATCAGCTCGGCGCGCGAGGTATTCACGATCAGCGCCGTCGGCTTCATCCGAGCCAAATCCTCGGTCCCAACGATCCCTCTGGTGTCCGGCCGCAACCGCACATGCAGCGACAGCACGTCGGACTGCTCGAAGAACGCCGCCTTGCTTTCGGCGACAGAATAGCCTCGTTCCAGCGCCCGCTTGGCCGATTGCGCCTGCCCGTAGACCAGGATTTTCATTCCCAGCCCGGCCCCGGCCTCGGCCACCAGCGAGCCGATATTGCCCAACCCGAAAATCCCCAGCGTGCTGCCGCGCAGCCGGTGCGACAGCGTCATCGGCCATTCGCCTCGCCGCATCCGTTCGGCCTCCAGCACGATATTCCGTCGCGCCGCCACCATCAGCGCGACCGTCAGTTCGGCCGGAGCCACCGGAGAGTTGCTCTTCCCCGTCGACACCATCACCCCGTGATCCGTCGCGGCCGCGTAATCGATCGTCGTGGCGTTCCGCCCCACCAGAGCGATCAGTTTCAGGTTCGGCAGCCGCTCGATCAGCGCCCGCGAAAACGCCACCCGTTCGCGAATGGATACGATCACGTCGGCCGGTCGCAACCGCTCCACCAACGCCTCGAAATCCGCCGCGGGTTCGCGATGGATCGTGACCGTGTGGCCGGCGATCAGCTTGTAGCAGTCCAGGCGAGGGACGATGTCCTGGTATTCGTCCGGGATGACAATGTGCATGGGTAGACGTTTCCTCATCCGTCGTGGTCGGGCCTGACCCGACCATCTCAGGCCAATTGGATAAAGATGGTCGGGTTACACCCGACCATGACGGGGGGTCAGTACGGCACCGTCCCTTTGACCACCGTCCGGTGCAACACCCGCCGATGAGTCCCCATCGCCTCATGCGGCAGCGCGCGGTGCACCAAACACCGGTTGTCCCACAGCACCAGATCCCCCTGCCGCCAGCGGTGCGTGTAAACGAACGGCGCTTGAGTCGCGTGCGCCAGTAACCGCCGCATCAGCACCTGCCCGTCCGGCACCGGCCGCCCCACGATGTGCGAGGCATGATTGCCGAGGTACAGCACCTTCGCCCCCGTATCCGGATGCGTCCGCACCACCGGATGATCGACCGGCGGCCGTTCGGCCATTTGCTCCGCCGTCGCCGGGCGGCTGTTGGACTGGATGCGGCTCGCCTCCCAGCTATGGATCGCGCGCAGCCCCGCGACCAGAACCTTGTCCGCCTCAGGCAGCGCCGCGTAGGCCTTTGCTGTATTCGCGAACTGCGTCTCGCCCCCCTTGGGCGGCAATTCGACCGCGTGCAGCATCGTTAGCAGCGACGGCACGGCGTGATAGGACTTGTCGCTATGCCAGTAGTAGTTGCCGCGCTCCCGCAGCACCTCCGACGGGTTGCCCTCGGAATCGAGGTTCGAAACCGTGTGCACCGGCGCGTAGTTCTTGGCGTCGATCAGTCGGTTGACGTGCGCGCCCTCGATTTCGCCGAAGTTCAGGGTGAAGGCGTATTGCTGGTCCTTGGTCAGGCTTTGCCCACGGAACACCAGCACCGGATGCGCCTTGAACATCGCCAGCAGCCGGTCGCGCTGCGCCTCCGTCAGCGGCTGCGACAAGTCCATATCGGCGATTTCCAGACCGCCGAAATCCTCCAACCGAGCGGTCTCGTCCGGGCGGGGACCGGTGGGGGGAATGCCATGGGCCGGGCGAGGGGCGTCGATGGTCGCGCTCATGAGACTGCCTTTCTGAATCGATAAGAGTCTTTCAAAGCCGCCAGCCCCTGTCAAACCATCGCGGTTCCGGTAGCATGGCGGGCAATGACGGACTCGCCCACGGAAGCAACCGGAACGCCCGGCCCCACACTGCCGCCCAGCAACGCCGGCTGGCAACGCACGCTTTGGGCCATGGTCGGCATCCAGTTCGTCATGACCGGTGCCATGAGCTTCCTGTCCCCCATCATCCCCCTGATGCTGCCGCAACTCGGCGTCGAAACCATTGAGGGCATCGACATCTGGGCCGGCCTCATTACTGGATCGACGTCCTTCATCGCGGCCTTCGCATCTCCGATTTGGGGCCGGGTCGCCGACAAGCACGGGCGCAAGCTGTCGCTGGTCCGGTCCAGCTGCGCCATCGCCTTGTTTACCGGCCTGATGGGACTGGCCACCAACGTCTGGTGGTTCTTCGGCGCCCGAGCGGTGATGGGGGCGTTCGCGGGGTTCTCGACGTCGGCCATCGCGCTGGTCGCCAGCCAGGTGCCGGAGCGTCGCATCGGCTACGCCTTGGGCTGGCTCAGCACCGGCCAGATGGTCGGCTCTCTGATCGGCCCTGTCCTGGGCGGCGCTTTGGCAGACATCACCGGCAGTTACCGAGCGCCGTTCTTCTGGGCCTCCGCCACCACGTTCGGGACCCTGGCGATGGTGTGGTTTTTCGTCCATGAGGACTTTACGCCCCCCAAGGCCAGCACCAAATCCCGTTCCCTACGCGGCGGCTACGCGCTGCTGACCAGTTCCGGCGCCGTCATGGCGCTGCTGTTCGTGCTGTTGATGGCGCAGTTCGGCGTCCGCACCGTGCAGCCGGTCGTGACGATCTTCGTGCAGGAGCTGATCGGCTCCCCGCCGCAAATCGCCACGCTGGCGGGGGTCGCGTTCTCCATCACCGGGCTGGCCAACCTGATGGCGTCCCCGTTTCTGGGCAACCGATCCGACATCATCGGCTACCGCAAAGTCCTGCTCATCTGCCTGCTCGGCGCCACGTTGACCAGCATCCCGCAGATCTGGGTGAGCAACTACTGGGTCTTCGTGGCCGAACGCTTCGCCGTTGGCCTGTTCATCGGCGGCATCCTGCCGACCGCCAATGCCCTGATCGGCCGCAGCGTATCGCGAGAGAACCGGGGCACGGTCTACGGCATGACCGCCTCTGCCACGTTCCTGGGCAATTCGCTCGGCCCGCTGACCGGCGGGACCCTGGCGGCGGGCCTGGGCATCCGCTGGGTGTTCGCGGTCACGGCGCTGCTGATGGCGGTGAACCTGATCTGGGTGTGGTTCACGGTGCCGGAGTATAAGGAAGGGCCATCGGGAGAAGCCGCGTCCTGAAACGCATGGTACTGAAGAAGGCTCCCGCCCGTTCACGAATCCTGGGACGAAAGCTGCGTATTTCCCAGCGTTGTCGTTCGACGCGACAAACCGAGTTCCCTCCGATCGCCGAACAACACGACTGTTATAATCGACTACGCCACAACCATCGCTCGGACGGCGATATTCGCGATCGCCGCGATAATACCAACGGACCTAACCATTGACGCACCGGAGTTCGCCACATGGTCATGCTGACGGAGGTCAGCATGACGATTTACCACGCGCCGGTGCGTCAATGGTTGGTTCGGTCGGTATAATACCCTCGCCTGTCAACAGATGCGTCAGCCCGATCCGCAGACCGGTTTGGCGTTGGCGCGGGGCAGGGGGTGGGGTAAGAACGGAGGATGAACAGTCATCGCCCTCCGCCTCCGCCTCCCGTGGCTGCCGTCTGTGTCCGTCGCGTCAATACCGCATGCACCGTGAGCGGTTCGTTCGGTTGCTCGGGTGTTTCGGTTTTTTTACACGGATGAACACCGATGGCCATGATGGGCGTCGGTGGTGGCGGTTTCGGTGTGTTCCGGCGGCGGGTGGGGTTTGTCGCGAGTGGTGAGACGGAGTCTCGGATTTCGTGGGTTGAGACGGTTGTGAGACTCCGAGAGCAGTGGTGGTGGGAGTTTCGGGGATGGCGGTCGGTTCCCGGCGGCAAGACCCGATACAACGTGAGAGATCGCGGTGCCGCGTTTCGCGGGGCCGTGCCGGGATCGGTCCGCGGGATGATCCTCGGGTCAAGTCCGAGGACGCGCATGACGGGCCGGGGCAACACCCCATGCACCGTGAGCTTTTTAGCCGCTTCGGCGCGGCGTTATTCCTTATGACGCGGGCGGGAGGTCGACGATGAACTCGCTGCCGCCGTAGCCTGCTTCTTCGGGGATCAGGAGTTTCCGGCGGGTGTCGTCGATCTTGGCGGAACGGGGGAGAACGGTGACGACGGTCGAGGCCTGGGCGGCCGCGATGGCCTCGGCGACGGTGGCGGAGCGGGCCAGTTTCTGCAGGTTCATTTGGGTGGCGAAGACCAGCTTGTAGCGGCCCTCCTCGGTTCCCTTCAGGGCGTCTTGCGGGGAAATCCAGATGGAATCGACGGACTCGTGCCCATCGTGGACGGCGACGTGTTCGGCCGGGGCCTCGGCGAGGAAGAAGTGGGTGTCGTAGCGCTTGGGCTGGTTCGCCGGGGTGATCCAGTGGGCGTAGTGGACCAGCAGGTCGGCGGCTGGTTCCAGCCCGTGCGTGGTCAGGATGGTGCCGAACTCGATCTCGCCGGCGTTCAGCGGGCCGCGATGCTGGTCTTCGACCCGGCGGAGGGTCTCGGCGCCGATCAGGACGGGGCAGAAGGCGGGGCGGGCGAGCAGGACGCCGCATTCCTCGAAGGTCTCGCGGATGGCGGCGAGCTGGAAGGCGCCGGTCACCGGATCGGGAGCGCCGAGCTGAACGGCGAGGGCGTGGTCGGAGTCCTCGACACGCCCGCCGGGGAAGACCAGGGCGCCGGAGGCGAAGTCGATCGCATGGTGGCGGACCACCATGAACACTTCCAATCCGTTCGCCCCGTCCCGCAGCAACAGAATGGTTGCCGCCGGTCGTGCCACTGCTTCTTGCGCCATCGTTCGTGTCTCCGTTTGGCGCCAGGGTAGCGGGCGGGTGTCAGGGCGCAAGATGGCGGGCGAGTCGCTCGGTTTGGGCCGGGGTGAAGCGGAGGCCGAGCTTGGTGCGGCGCCAGAGGATGTCTTCGGCGGTGCGGGCGTATTCGTGGCGGACCAGCCAGTCGATTTCGCGCTCGGTCAGGCCGGCGCCGAGGTCTTCGCCGGGGTTTTCCGTCAGTGCGGCCGCGTCGGTACCGTAGGCGCGGATCAGGCGGCGGGCGGTCGCTGGGGGCAGGGTGGATGTGCGGCGCAGCAGGTCTGCGATGAGGGCGTCCGCGCCGTCCCAGGGGAAGTTACCTCCGGGGAGGGTCGCGTGTGCGGTCCAGGGCTGTTTCAAGCCGGGGAAGAACGGCGCCAGCTTGGCCATCGCGGCCTCGGCGAGGCGGCGATAGGTGGTGATCTTGCCGCCGAAGACCGACAGGACCGGGGGCGTGCCGGTCAGTTCCAGGACGTAATCGCGGGTCGCTTCCTGCGCCTTGCTGGCGCCGTCGTCGCGCAAAGGGCGGACGCCGGCGTAGCGCCAGACGATGTCCTCGCCCGTGACCGGGGTGCGGAGGTAGGTGTTTACGGCGCCGAGCAGATAGGCTTCCTCGGAGGGGGAGATGGCGACGGTGCGCGGGTCGCCCGTGTAGTCCTCGTCGGTGGTTCCGATCAGGGTAAAATCGTCCTGGTAGGGGATGGCGAAGCAGACCCGGCCATCGGCGTTCTGGAAGATGAAGGCGTGCTCGCCGGGGAAGAGGCGGCGGGTGACGATGTGGCTGCCTTTGACCAGACGGACCCGCGTGGGGGCGTTTTGCGCCGCGACGCCGGACAGGACCTGGGACACCCAAGGGCCGGCGGCGTTGACCAGGACTCGGGCGCGGGCTTCCTGGCCGGGGTCCAGCGTCAGGGACCAGACGCCGTCCACGGGCCGAGCGGCGAGGCAGCGTGTGCGGGTGCGGATGTCGGCGCCGCGGAGGGCGGCGTCGCGGGCGGTCAGCACGACCAGCCGCGCGTCGTCCACCCAGCAGTCGGAGTATTCGAAGCCGCGCGGGAAGCCGGGTTTCAGCGCTCCGTCGGACAGGGCGACGGAGCGGGTGGGTGGCAGCAGCTTCCGTCCGCCCAAATGGTCATACAGGAACAGCCCCGCCCGGATCGTCCACCAGGGCCGCAAACCGGCATGGTGCGGCAGGACGAAGCGCATGGGGCGCACCAGATGCGGGGCGGCTCGGAGCAGGATTTCGCGTTCGGTCAGAGCCTCCCGCACCAGGCGGAATTCGTAATGCTCCAGATAGCGCAGCCCGCCGTGGATCAGCTTGGTGGAGGCCGAGGATGTGGCGCCCGCCAGATCGCCTTGCTCCAGCAGGAGAACGGACAGGCCGCGTCCGGCGGCGTCGCGGGCGATGCCGGCGCCGTTGATCCCGCCGCCGATGACCGCGACGTCGAAGATCACCGCGGTTCGTCGGGCGCTTCGATGACGGTGCCGGAGTAGGGCTCGATGAACACCAGATGATCGTGCACCTTCGTCACGCCCGCGGTGTTCTCCGCCACCACCATGATCGCGCGGCGTTCGGCGTCGTCGGTGATGGTGCCCCAGACGTCCACGACGCCGTCCGCGACGGTGACGTTCAGCGAGGTGACGGGCGCCCAGGCCTGCTTTTCCAGCGCGTCCAGGATCGCGGTGCGGATGGCACTGTCGCCGCCGGCCGCGGGTTCGGCCTTGCGGGCATGCCCGATCAGATAGCGCAGCAGGTCGGAACGGCTGACGACGCCGGTCACGCGGTTGTGCTCCACGACCGGCAGCCGCTTGATGCGGTGCTTTTCCATGGTCTCCACCACCTCCTCCAGCGCCGCGGTGGCGGGGACGGCGATGACGTCGGTGGTCATGACATCGCGCACATGGTGGCCGTGGGAGTGGGTGAAATCCGCCGCCTGCCGCCCGGGGGAGACCAGCAGCCGCAACCACCAGGGCCGGTGCCGCTGGGTGCCGAGTTCGGTGCGGCGGAGCAGATCGCCCTCGGTCACGATGCCGGCGAGTTCGCCCTTGGCATCGACCACGAACAGGCCGGAAATGTCGCGGGCGAGCATGGTCTTCGCCGCTTCCTCCACCGTCGCGTCGGGGGAGACGGAGATCACGTTGCGGTTCATCACATCGGCGACGATCATGGTTTTGTCCTCTGCGGTTGCCTCGGTGAGTTCGTGTATCCCGCTTATAGCCGGGTTGCATTGATCTCGCACCGTCGCTGCGTATTCACGTCCAACGGATAATGTTGACGCGAACTCGTGCGATTGCCAAATAGGAACCATCGACCCGAACGCAGAGATCGCCCCATGTTTCGTATTTTTTTTGATAAGCGCCATTATTTTTACCGGGGCACTGTCGCAAGCCTGGGCCAATGTGGTGTTTTACACCGATAAAACCAGCTTTGCCGCCGCCGCGTATACATCGCTGCTGGAGGATTTCGAAAACACGGGTGCGTCGGTCGAGGTGCCACTGCCGGGCTTCAGCCATAACGGCGTGACCTATACCGGTCTGGCGGGAACCCCTTTCCCCAATGTCTACATTGTGACGCCGGGGGCTACCGGTTACGGCGCGGGCGTATCCCAACCGGTCCCAACCAGTGTTCTGGTGGGTAACGGCGATGAGAGTTTTCGCGTCGCATTCGACGTATCCCGTAACGCGGTTGGGTTCGACGTGTATCTCAATGGACTTGGTGCGGCCCAGGTAAGGGTTTACGGGGGTTCGGATTTGCTGGGGAGCTATGATTTTAACCCGGCCGAGAACGATCTGACCTATCTTGGGTTCACCAGTACAACGCCGATCGATGCGTTCGAGTTTACATCGACGGACGGCCGTATATTGAATACCGGAATCGACAATATTGCCACGGATATCCCGGAACCCGGTTCCCTCGCGTTGTTGGGAATGGGTTTGGCGGGATTCCTGGGACTGCGCCGCCGCGCCGGAACCGACACCCCGGCCTAACCAGGGGGGGCGCTCGGCGCTTATCCGCCGGCCAGTTTCGCCAGCAGGCGGATGTGGGAGCGGATTCCGTGGTGGAAACACGCCTGTTCGAATTTTTCGTTCGGGCTGTGGATCTGGTCGTCGTCCAGGCCGAAGCCCATCAGCACGGAATCCAGGTCCAGCACCTTCCGCAACGACGTCACCACCGGAATGGAGCCGCCGCAGCCCATCAGGACCGCCTGCTTGCCGTATTCCTCGGTCAGCGCGTCGAGTGTCGCCTTGATCCACGGTGTGTCGGTGTTCACCGCGATCCCCGGTGCTCGGGCGTGGTCGGCGAATTCCACCGTCGCACCCGGCGGCAACCGGTCTTGGACGAACTGCTGAAACTGGGCCACGACTTCGTCCGGTTCCTGCCCCGGCACCAGCCGGAACGATACCTTGGCGGACGCGTGCGCCGCGATCACGGTCTTGCTGCCCTCGCCGATATAGCCGCCCCAGATGCCGTTGATATCCGCGGTCGGCCGCGCCCACAGCCGCTCCAGCGCGGAATAGCCCCGCTCGCCAGATGGCGCGGTCAGCCCGATATCGCGCAGGAATGCGGCCTCATCGAACCCGAGCGCATCCCACTGCGCGCGTTGGGCGTTGGAGATCGGCTTCACCCGGTCGTAAAATCCCGGCAACTGAATCCGCCCGTTCTCGTCATGCAACTGCCCGAGGATGCGGGTCAGCGCGTTGATCGGGTTCAGCGCCGCCCCCCCATACAACCCCGAGTGCAAATCCCGTTTCGCCGCCTTCAGGGTCAGTTCGGCGTAAACCATCCCGCGCAGCATCGTCGTCACCGCCGGGGTTTCGACGTTCCACATGTTCGTATCGGAAATCAGTGCCACATCGGCGGCGGAAAGTTCCGCTTTGTTCGCGATCAGGAAAGGTTCGAGGTTTTTGGAACCGACCTCTTCCTCCCCCTCGATCAGCAGAGTCAGACGCGCGGGAATGCAGCCGCCAGCGGTGTGCCAAGCGCGCAGAGCCTCGATGAACATCATCGCCTGACCCTTATCGTCCACCGCGCCGCGCGCGACGAAACGCTTGCCGCGCGGGCCGTCGATCAACTGCGGTTCGAACGGCGGGCTGTTCCAAAGCTCCAGCGGGTCGGGCGGTTGCACATCGTAATGGCCGTAGAACAGTACGTGCGGGCCTTTGTAGCCGGCCGGCCCAGGATGATGCGCGACTACCACCGGATGGCCAGCGGTCGGGCGCACGCTGGCCTCGAACCCCATGCCGGACAGTTGGTCCCGCACCCATTCGGCGGCTTTGACACACTCGCCTTTATATTCCGGCTGCGTGCTGATGGAGGGGATACGCAGCAGATCGAACAAGCGGTCGCGAGAGCCCGCCAAATCGGCGTCGGCGTGGGCGAGAACAGCATCGACAGACGCGGACATGGCGGACTCCTTCGTTCAAGCCGGCGCGAACAGACGTTCTTCGGAGCCGGTGGCACTGCCCTCGAACGGATCGATCTCGCCCTGGAACGCCTTGTCGCGTTGCAGCACCGGCATCACCTTGTCGGCGAACAGGCGCATGTTCAACTCGGCGAGGTGATGCGGCATACTGCCGAAGGAGAATTCCGTCACGAAATGATCCATCCCTGTCAGTCGCCGCAGTTCGGCGATTTGTTGGATGCAATCGTCCGGCGTGCCCGCGACCTGGATGCTGACGTAGAAGTCCGTTGCCTTGTCGCGGAACGTGTCGTCCTTCATTTTGGTGTAGGTTTTCGCCAGCTTGCCGTAGGATTCATAGCCTTTCACGTTGGCCAGATGCCCGTCGGCGAAATGGTAGTGGTTGTCGATGGACTCCCATTTCTCACCGAGGTACCGCGTTGCCAGGTCGCGCGCTTCCTGACGCGTCGGCGCGCAGGCGACATTACTCAGGATAATCGGCGGCCGGGGCGTGTGGCCGACGCTGCGGGCGATCTCTCGGTAACGGAGCACATCTTCCGCCGCTTTCGGCCATTCGTTCTGCATCACGACCAGCATGCCGAAGCCGAGTTTCGCCATGATCTCCGACGACTCGGGGCTGACCGAGGACGCATAAAACCGCCGTTCGGGATGCGAAATCGGCCGGGGGCGGATCGACATTTCGGGGATTTTGTAAAACTCCCCGTTCCAATCGAACCGCTCGTTCGACAGCGCCTTCACGATCAGCTGCGCCGATTCCACGAAACGCGGGCGTGCTTCCTCCATCGGAATGCGGAAGCCTTCGTATTCGACGGTGGCGGCACCGCGGCCGAAGCCCATCAGGGTGCGCCCGCCGCTCATGACATCCAGCAGCGCGATTTGTTCCGCGACCCGGATCGGGTCGTGCCAGGGCAACACGATCACGCAGGTGCCCAGCGTGATCTTGCTGGTGCGGCCGGCGTAGTACGACAGCAGCTGCAACGGCGCCGGCGACATCGAGTAGCCGGTGAAATGATGCTCCAGCGCGAACAGCGAGTCGAAGCCCAACGGCTCCGCCAGATCGCCCAGGCCCATGTGTTCGTGATAAAGCGCAACGTCGGGGCGCCCGGGTTGGGCCAGGATGCTGAGTGCGGTACCGACTTTCATGGTTCATTCCTCCTAGCGAAAACTCGCGAAACACAAGCCCGTGCCGGTCAACGCGGGCGTGCGATAGCCGGGCACATAGGTGACCCAATCCAGGTCCAGCGGGCCCAGCGCGCCGGCCATGCAGATCCAATTGCGAATTTCCGAGCTGCCCGCTTGCAATTTCGACAGCGGCGCGTGGCGGAAAAAGGCGGCATCGTGCCGGCGCAGAGCATCGATCACACGGTGGTCCCATTCCTCGTCGACGACGAAATGGCTCAGCCCTCCGGACGCCAGAACACCGATCCGCGCATCGCCTGGGAACAGACGCACCGCGCGCGCCAAGGCTTCACCCAGGGCGTAACAGCGCGCCGGACTGGGCTGGTTCGGCGGGTAGTAGGCGTTCAGAAATACCGGCACGATCGGCAACGGTTTTTCATCCAGGCAAAACTTATGGACATACGAATACGCATGCCCTTCCGCCCGACCGGCCGGAATACGGTCCGACACCGAAAGATCGAAATCCGCATCGCGCAGATGTTCGACCAGATGCGTGGCCAATGCCGGTTCGCACGGATATTCCACATCGCCTTCGGTTTCCAGAAACCGCATCCGTGCTCGGCTCATCGCGTCCGTCGCCGGTTTCCCTTGGGCATTGCGGATCGTCGCGCCCAGGTAAAATCCGATCGCCGGCATGTTCGAATGGTCGAACAGTTCCTCCTGATCGTCGCCCACGACAATCAGTGCATCCAAGGCCGCCTCGGCGATGGAGGCGCGCAGCCGAGCCTGGGCGGCGCGGATGTTGGCGTGGCGCTGGCGCAGGACGTCGGGGGCGATTCGGTCGAGGGCGTCCAGCGGCGCCACCGCCAGCAGATCGTCGTAGCGGCAGGGGCGCCCGTCGAGGCCGAAATGGGCGCGGGCGCGGTCGCGGGGCAGAAAACTTTCCCGCCATTCGTCGGCCTCTCCCGCCAGCATGGGGCTGTGGGAGGTGCCGAATGCCGCGACCAACTCGGCCATGGATGCCTCCTACCGAATGGGGGAGAACGAGGCCGGCGCGACCAACTGGTTTTCCTGCTTCAGGATCGCCCCCGTCGCGCCGCTTCCCGGCGGCCACAGGCCGCGCGCGACCGCATCGGCGCGAATGCGCTGGCGTTCGGCGGCGTCCTTATAGGCCCAGATATGGACCCATTTGTTCAGCCCGCCGAATTCCGAATACATCGCGGCGACCAGGGGGGAGAGCTTCACGCGTTCGTCGATTTTCGTTGCCCAGCGCTCCATCACACCCGGCATGGCGCCCGGGGCGATCGTGTAGCTGCGGATTTCGAACACCGGTCCGACTTCTCGGGGTGTCCAGGCAGGGGAGAACGGGGCAGGGGTGAAAACCTCGCTTTGCTGCGATTCCACGAACTCCCGGATCGGCGGGGGCCAGCCTTCTTCCTTGGCGGCGGCAGCGCGGACTTCGGTGCGGTGTGCGAAACTGTCGTAGCACCAGACGTGGATAATTTGGTTCAGCGCACCGACTTCGGTGTGCCAGAAGGCTGCGAGCTTGGAGTGTTTCTCCCGCACCGGCAAAGCGGCGGCGAAGCGCTTCTCTGCCTCGGCCAAGGTGCCGGGTTTCAGCTGGTAGGTGCGTACTTCGACGATCATGACCGTTCCTCGTTCTTGTCCGCGATAACGTTAGAACGGGTCGGTTCGGACGCAAAGACCTATCCGCCGCCCGCCCGTTTCTCGCGGAGCGCTTCGAGGACCTGCTTGATCTCCGGCGGCGACATATCGCGGCCGAGGACCGCTTCCGCGTCGCGTTCCCGCCCGGCCATTGCCAGCACAGCGGCGTAATCGTGCCGCACCTTGGATGACGCCGAGGGGTCGTTGGCCAGCGGTTCGATCAGCGGCAACGCTTCGGCGGCATTGCCGGTCATTGCCAGCGACAGCGCGAGATTGACACGGGCGGCGATGTTCGCAGGTTCGATCGATCGCACCTTGCGATACGCGACCTGCGCTTCCTGGTGCTGACCCAGCAGGTCACGGGCGATCCCAAAATTGTTGAGGGCGTTCAGATTGGCCGGTTCTTGCCGCAGTACATCTTCGAACAGCGTTGCCGCGGCGGCGGCGTCCGTTCCCAACCGCAGTCGGCCCAGGCCGATCTTGCCGTGCACGGATTTGGGGTCCAGCGCCAGCACCTGCAGAAACGCTGCCTCGGCATCGTTGTTCTGTCCCAGCTGCGTGGCGGCGTCGCCCTTGATCAGCAAAGCCTGCTTATCCGACGGCGATCGAGTCAGAATCCCTTGCGCCACCTGCAACGCGATTTGAGGGGACCCGTTCCGCAACGCCGACTCGCCGACCTGAATACCTGGTTCCGCCGAATGCCGGCCGGCGCATCCCGACAAAACCAGCGCCAGGACGAGCCCGCATAACCCCGTTCGCACGAATGGATTACCCCTCAATGGCCGAAAACCCTGCTGACCTGAAGAAAAGCCGGACCGGCCGCTACGATGAACACCGCGGGCAGAATGAAAACGATCATCGGACCGGTGATCGCCACCGGAAGACGCGCGGCCTTCTCTTCGAATTTGGTCAGTATTTCCTCGCGCAACTCCGCCGAAAGTGCGCGCAGTGCCTGGGATACGGGCGTGCCGTACTGGAGCGTTTGGATAAGTGTCGTTGTGAACCGTTTAAAGCTTTCGATGTTGGTGCGCTGGCTGAGGTTCAGCAATGCCTGCCGGTTGTCGGTCATGATCTGGAATTCGGTGGCCGTGAGCGCGAACTCCAGCGACAGTTCGCGATAGGAGTGCCGCATCTCCTCGGCAACCCGCACCACGGCGGAACCGAGGCCCAAACCGGACTCCGTGCAAATGACCATCAGATCCAGCGCGTCCGGCAAACCTTGCTCGACCCGCTTCAGATAGTTTTTCCGGCGTTTGCCGATAACCCAATCCGGCATGATCAAGCCAACGATGAAGAACGCAGGCAGGATAAGGATTTTCAAACCGCGCAACGACTCGAAGTAGTTGGTTACGAACAGGCCGATAATCAGCATGAACAGCGGCGAAAACAGTTTGAAACCGAGGAAAACATGCAAACCTTGGTGTCCCCGCAGTCCCGAACTTGCCAGCATCAGTTCCAGTTCAGTCCGGGTTCCGGCGGGAATCAGGCCGCTGCGCAACAACAGAGTGCCGACGGCCGATGCGACACCGGTCATGGTGTCGCGCATCGCGTCGCCCTGCGAACCCGGAACGCTCGTACCCCCTTCGCCGTGAATCATGCGGATTCGCGCGGCCATCGTCTCACGCGCGCGAATATCCTGCAGCAGCAGCAAGCCCGAGACCATTAGCATCACGAGCAGGAAGCCAGAGGTCATAAGGAGGAAGGACTTCATGACAGAGCCCTTTTGATGATGAAGTGGATGCTGAGCAGCCCCGCTGTGAGCAGTACGATAGCCAGTCCGAGCATGTATTGCCCGGCGGGGTCGGTGAATAACACGCTGATGTATTTGGGGTTGACGAGCCAAAGGAGAAACCCGATCGCGATCGGGAGCACCGCGAGCACCATTGAGCTGCTGCGCGCCTCGGACGTCATCGCGCGACCTTTGGCTTTCAGAGCCGCACGCTTTCTGATGACGTCGGCCAAGCTTTCCAGCGTGTCGCTCAAGGTGCCGCCAGTTTGACTTTGCAATGTCAGCGTGGTGGCGAAGAAGCGGTATTCTGTCAAACCGGTGCCTCGTGCGAGGTTTTGCAGTGCCTCTTCCATCGTCACGCCAACCGAAACCTGGTCGACCAGCCGGGCGAACCCGTTCGCGGTCGTCGGCGGCGCGACACGCGACACATTTCGGATGGCTTCCATCACCGGAATGCCGACGCGGATGGCGCGCACCATCAACGACAGGACATCCGGAAATTCGTTGAGCAGCGCTATTTGCCGCCGGCGCACGAAATAGCCGAAGTAATTGCGGCACATCAGTACCCAGATAACCGGCACGGACGCGGTAGCCCAGGAACCGAGGAAGGCGGATACCGTGGCTTCCGCGAGGCGCGCCGCGACCAGCAGTCCCGCCAGCGCGACCCACCAAGGTGTCGGATAAAGGGCGCTTTTGAGTGGATCGAACCCAAAGACCCAGCCGATGCGCGCGACAACCGAACGTCCGATCACCTGCTCGGACTCGCCGAACGCCGATACCTCGATATAGGTCGGGCGCAGGTGGGAGGCGACGATCGCCGCCAAACGTTTATCCCGCTTTTCCGCTTGCTTTTGCGCCTGTGTGACCAGCACCGCGCTGATGCACAGGCCAACGAGAGAGAAGCTCGCTCCAACCATCAGCACATAGCGAAGATGCGAAGCGTCCATCAGGTGCCGTCCGCGTCGTCCACCGCCGAACGCCACGCCTTGTCCAGCCCGAAATATGCCAAGCGGGGCAGGAAAGCTGGCGGAACGCGGCTCACCTTGTAACGCCCGAACAGGCGTCCGTCTGGGCCTTCGCCTTGTATTTCGAACTGGAATATGTCGTTCAGCGCTATGACGTCGCCTTCCAGGCCGCAGACTTCCGTGACCTGCGTGATCCGGCGTCCGCCGTCGCGATGGCGTTCAACCTGCACGATCAAATCGATCGAACCCACGATTTGCGTGCGGATCGCGCGAGACGGCAGGCCCATATTGCCCATCTGCACCATGTTCTCGATGCGCGTCAGGGCGTCACGAGTCGTATTGGCGTGGATGGTGGACATGCTGCCATCGTGGCCCGTGTTCATGGCTTGCAGCATGTCGAATGCCTCGGCGCCTCGGACCTCGCCGATGATGATCCGGTCGGGGCGCATACGCAGGGCGTTGCGGACCAGATCGCGCTGCGTAACTTCGCCGCGCCCTTCCAGGCTGGACGGGCGGGTTTCCAGCCGGACGACGTGCGGTTGCTGGAATTGCAGTTCCGCCGCGTCCTCCACGGTGACAACGCGTTCACCGATATCGATCATGCGCGACAACGCATTCATCAACGTCGTTTTGCCGGACCCCGTGCCGCCGGAAATGACAACGTTCAACCGGCCGCGTCCGGCGATTTCCAGCACGCGGGCGACGGCGGGCGTCAGCGCTTTCCATTCCACCAGCTTCGCGAAGTCGACCGTCTTCCGTCCGAATTTTCGAATCGACATGTAAGGGCCGTCGAGCGCAAGCGGTGGAAAGACGATGTTGACGCGCGATCCGTCCTTTAACCGAGCATCCACCATCGGGCTGGATTCGTCGATCCGCCGGCCGATCGAGGATGCGATGCGCTGGCAGATGTTGGCCAGATGCGAAGCGTCGCGGAAACGGACATTCGACAGGACAACCTTGCCATTCCGCTCGACAAAGGTCTTGTCGGGCCCGTTTACCATGATGTCGTTGATGGTGTCGTCTTCCAGCAGCGGCTCCAGCGGACCCAGCCCCAGGATGTCGTTCACCAGTTCGGTGGCCAGCGTACGCTGTTCGCGGCCGTTAATATGGATGCGCCGTTCGGTGGCGATTTCCGAGATCAAGCGCTCGATGTCGGTGGTCAGCCGGTCCGGCGCCATCAGTGCGATGACGTTCGCGTCCAGCCGCGCCATGCATGCCGCGCGGAGGTCGGCGACCGATTCCTCCGGCAAAATTGTTTGGCGCGCGCCCGAACCGACAGGCTCCCGCGGCAGCGCTGCATCCTGCCCGGGAAGCGTCGATGGCGACGGCGCTTGCGTCCGGCGTCCGAAGGTCGGCGTGACAATCATGACGACGCTTTCCGACGGGACCATAGACTACGGCCGCGTACCCGGGTCGACCCGCCCCGCCGCCCGGGTTGGGCGGGTTCTGTATCCACGATCCGGAATCCGGCTACCTGACGGGCCAATTCCTGGATGGCGGTGCGGAATCCGGCGCTGGATCTAATGGCTGCTTCGCCCAAGGTCGCGGCGTTGCCGATCTGGCGCGGCTGGTCGGGAATGGCAACGTCGACCTTCATTTTCAACGCTTCTTCGATTTGCCGGCGGGTGAGCCCGCCCGGCATGCCGAGCCGGTTCAACACCACGACGGCGCGTTGCTCCTGATGCAAGCCTTTCGGCAGGGTCAGAAGACGTACCGTATCCCGTACCGCGGCGAGGGTCGGGTCCATCACCAAAATGCGCTGGTCCACCAGATCGAGAAAATCGGTATACAGCGCGACTGGCGCGAAGGGGACGTCGGTCACGATGAAGTTGTAGCGTCGGCGAAGTGCTTCGAGCAGGATGCCGGCCGCACCCGGCGCATGGTTGGCGGGGACGGAGGGTTTCTCCTCGCTGGCCAAAATGTGCAAACGATCCGCCGCGGGCAAAGCCGCGCGTTCGGCAAGCAGGGCGTCGATACGTTCGGGCATTTCCAGTGCCAAGCGTAAGCCCGGGCCCGGTTGCATGTTGAGAAGGAACGCCGCCGCGCCAAGATGGATATCGGGGTCGACCAGCACCGTGTGCCGATGAAGCGTCACGCCGAAATTCCAGGCGAGATTCACGGCGATGGTTGTTGCTCCAACACCGCCGCGCACGCCGGTCACCGACACTGCGCGGCCGCCGAGTGCCACATCCGGGCCGGAACGGGCCTGACCGCCGAGGAACGGTCCGAAATAGCGGGAAACCGCATCGCGTGTCAGCGGTTTAGCCAGATACTCGGAAGCACCCATGCTGCGGGTGATCTCTCGGTAGAAGTCGACATGGTCGATTTCCCCGATGACCAGCACGCAGACGTCCGGTTCCACCGCGTTGGCCAGATCCGCCAGCGCCGATAGCGGACGGTCGTCGCCGCTGACATCGACGATCAGTACGCGCGGCGTTGCCTGACGCTGCATGGCCGTTACAGCCGACCGGATACCGCCGCGCCGAATATCGATTTCCTCGGCCAACTGGTCGTGCAGGCCTTGTCTGATCGCTTCGTCGGACACGTTATCGGAAACGAAGCCAACAAGAGCCGGCCGGTCGTGCCGGATATCTACCCCCCCATCGGAGGCCAGAGACTCAACGTTCGGCCGGCTGTCGTCGGGCATAACCGTTATCCACCAAATCCCGGGATACTTGGCAGAGTCGGTGCGCTGCCGCCGGACCCACCGCCAGAATCGGATCCGCCGCTGCCTCCGCTTCCGGCTCCACCGCCGCCCGAATTGCTACCGCTGCTGCTGCCGCTGCCTGTATAGCTCAGTGGCTTGGCCGAGTCGCTCCAAACGCGATTGACGCCTTTGGCGGGGGCCGCGACGAGTTGTTTGGGATCGGCGCGGCCTCCGGCCAAATCGGCGGGGTTTGCCACCTGTGCAGCCAAATTGGCGGCATTGGCACCGGTCGGGTACCACACATCGTCGCGCTTGTAGGGGTCTCGGTCACCGCAGCCAGCGAGCGTGACCGAACAGGCCAAAAAGGCGAAAACCAAGCGTGAATGACGCATCATGCCATACCTCATTGGACGATGAAGCCGGCGTTGCCGGGAATCGCAACCGGGACAGGTGCCTTCTGTTTGGCGACCTGACGCATCAACAGCAGCCGTTCCAGGTCCGGCGGCGGCGCGTAACCATCGGTCGGGAGGTGAAGGGCGGACACCTTAGCCACCGGACGCACGATATACGGTGTCACGACGATAACCAACTCTGTTTCCGTGCGATTGAACTGGTCGTCGTGGAACAGCGCCCCCAATCCGGGAATGTCTCCGAGCCCGGGAATGCCCGTGCCATTGTCGTTGGTGCTTTGCTGCAGCAGACCCGCGATCGCGAAGCTCTCCCCCGTGCCCAGTTCGACGGTCGTTTCCGCTCGGCGCACGTTCAACGACGGCACGACCAGGGTCGACAGACCGCTCGTCAGCGTGGCGCTGTTCAAGGTGCTCAAGTCGCTGACCTCCGGTTTAACGTGCAGATTGATCCGCCCGTCGCTGAGCACTGTTGGCAGGAAGGACAACAGCACGCCGAAGCTTTTGTAGGTGATGCCGACCGAGCCGTTCCCCTGTGCGGTGGGAACCGGATACTCGCCGCCCACTTGGAAGCTGGCTGGCTGACCGCTGATGACCGTCAAATTCGGCTCGGCGAGGATATGCGCGAGGTTATCCTTGGCAAGCGCGTCGATCACGCCATTGAAACCCGCGCCCGGGCATAAGGCCAGACCGCTGCTTGTTCCGCTCGTGGCAGCGCAGGCCAGTGTGCTGGCATTGGCGTTCAGTGCCAAGGCCGGCAGTTTGGCGATGCTGCCGATGGTCGCGATGGCCTGCCAGTTGATTCCCAGGTTGCGCACGACTTGCCGCGACATCTGTGCGACCCGCACGGTCAGAGTCACCTGAATGGGCGATTCGATCGTGATCTCGTTATCGATGGCAGCATTTTCCGTGACATAGCCTTTGGCGATCGCCATTGCCTGGCCCGCATCGGCAGGGCTTTTGACGGACCCCGTCAGCATCAGGCCTTTGCCTTGCGCCTGAACCTTCACGTTGTTGCCGGGCAGCAAGTGGTTGATCGCGGCTTGCGCTTCGCGCGCGCCGAACGAGGACGGATGAACCGTTAATTCGTACTGCACCAGAAGGTGCCCCTCGGCATCCATCGCCGCGATCGTGGTGCGGCCGGCGTTCAGGCCGAAAATGAACAAGGATGTCGGGCTTGCGGGACGCACTTCCGCGACCTTGGGGTCGGCGACGAAAATATTCGTCACCGGCGATGTCAGCGACAGCACTCTGCCGGTGCCGGATTCGACCGTCATCGCCGTTCCGGCCGGGGCGGCGGTCGATGAAGCAGGACCAGCCGCCTGCGCCCAGCCGGCGCTCAGGCCCAGTACGACGACCGCGGCAACCAGCAGCGACCTGATAGCAGAGTGTTTCAATACTTGAACTCCTTCGGGTCGGCCGAACCATGATAGACTCGAACGGTACGGTCGGTTGGGACGGCCGGCGCTTCGCCGCCAAATGCGGACGATACATCGCTGGCGTAGACGGAATTGCTGGTACCGCCGGCCGTATCGGCGGTGCCATCGGTGGATAATGCGCGAACCGAAATCGACAGGCGCCCGAGCCGCATGGCGACCGAAACGCGCTGCACGGCGTCCGGGAGAACCTCCAGGGTCACCGTTCGCGCCTGTGCGTCGGCAGCACCGCCTTGAATCATTTGCTGATCGATGGCGATGACGCGGGCGTCTTTCAGAATGGTCTCGGCGGATACGCGACGTCCCGGTGTCCGGGCCTGATCGGTCAAGGTCAGGATCAGGTCGACCCGATCTCCGGGCCAGACCAAGCCGGCGGAACCGCTCGTCGCATCCACGCCGATCGTGACCGCCCGCATGCCCGGGCGCAACGCAGCGGCCATGAAGCCGTGGTCGCTTGGTTTCATTACATCTTCGTTGCCGATCGGCTAGCCGGCGCCGATCGCGTGTTTGGTCATGGCGCCAGCCAAAGAGCGAACCACGTCCGGCGTGTCTGCCAAAATCGCAGCTGGAAATTCAGCTTCCGGGACCTGCTTCGCAATCAGATCTTCGGGTTTCAGCATGATCCCAACACCGATGCCGCGCGACGCGACGAGAATCTTCTTTTGTGCGACCGGTGCCGGTGCCGGTGCCGCTGTCGGCGCGGCCACCGGCGCTGTTTGCGCGACGGGCGCCGGGGCGGGCGGCTGGCGCAAAGCGACCCAGGCGACCGTACCGAACCCCACCAGAGCCAAGGCCATCAGAATGAAAAATGCGACGCGGAGGACCACGAGACGCTCCGATCAGAAGAGAATAAAAAGGAAACCCGCGGCAATCGCGCAGGCATACGGAAGTGGCCCACCCCGGCGCATTCGCCACAACTCGGCGCGTAAGGCTCGGGAGAAGAAGCCGGTTTGACGCGGTATCGCGGGCAGCGCGGCCTTGCGGGTCGCGCGCGCGATACGGCCAGCGACCAGATAAAGCGCGGCGAACAGCGATCCTGCCAAGGACGTGGCAACGATGAAGGTCAGGATACGGCTCGGCGGCACCAGAAACGCCGAGGCGCCCAAGAGCTTGACGTCTCCGCCGCCCATCCATCCGCGGCGCCACAGGAACGCGGCGATTGCGAACACCGTGGCGGCGACCGCCAACCCGATAACGAATGTTCCGTCCATAATTCGCGCACCCAGACCGACCAACGCCAGTAGCATCGACGCCCCATTTGGGACCGTACGCGTGGCTATATCATGCAATGCTGCGAAAAACAAAAAGCCCGCACCCGCGAGCAGCAGGGCAGGAGAAATTGAATACGGCCAGACGGACAACATGGCTGACATGGGTCCGCCAAAATAAGAACGGCTTCTTGGAACGCCGGACACAACGGCGGGTTCCGCCGCTGTGTCCGTTCCGAATTCCGTAACTGTCGGAGTTACAAGTATCAGAGGCTGGTGCCGAGGGTGCTAAACTGCGTTTTCAGGTCGCTCGCGATCACGCCGAAGCCGACTGCGATCGTGGCGACGATGACGCCGGCGATCATGGCATACTCGAGGGCCGTAACTGCCCGGCGATCGGTCCGCAGGGCTGCCCAGGTCTTGATGTAGTCGATCATGTTTTTGTTCCCCATTTCAGTGTTTGCACGGTTTGGTAGCCGATTTGCCGGCTTGCAGCCGACAAACTCAGAGCGCGTTACGATCCCCGGCCTTATGGCGCTTCCGCAGGTCGGTTACTTAATATCATCGGTCGTGAGACTTGCAAAGCCTACTGACGATAATGTGAAGGCAAAACGGCGTGACCTGTAAGGGAACCCGCCGGCGACGAAGGGCCTTGCGGGGGCCGGCGTCACGAGAGAGGATATGGCCGATCGTGAGCTACAAAATGGTTTCAGTTTATCGGATCGCAACTAAAAATCGGCCTGTGGATCAATTTTGATCTCGCATTACCGTTACCCCAGCCCGCGCTGCCCGTTACCCGTGTGAGAACCTCACCTCTACTGCAACTGGGAGTACCGATGCCGACCGATTCGGAGTTCAACCCAATGCGATCCATGCCGGCAGCCCTGCGCGACGGAAGTTGGGCCAACCCAGAAAGAATCAGAGTATATTCAACGATTCTCCTGATCTTGGAGGTGCTCGTCATGGCCTTCTGCGTCGCGGGGACGCATGGCCTGATCGTGCCGCTCGCCCGCCCCGCCTCAACCGATTTCGTCAGCTTCCACGCCGCCGGTAGTTTGGCCGTCAATGGCACGGCGCCGCTGGTATACGACCGCCAAGCGCACTACGCAGCCGAGCAGGCTATGACCGAAAATGGGATTCCATACAACTTTTTCTACTATCCACCCGTTTTCCTGCTGATCTGCGCCGTACTGGGGCGCTTGCCGTACATGGTCGCGTTTTTCGCGTTTCAGGCGGTCACCTGCGCATCTTGTGTCTTGGCAGTTCGTCGCATCCTGCCAAATATATCCGTACGGTGTCTTGCGGCCTTCCCCGCTGTCTTTTGGACCTGGGGCACGGGCCAGAACGCGTTTCTGAGCGCATCCCTGTTCGCCGGGGGCACCATCGCCGTCGACCGGTATCCCGTGCTGGCCGGCATGGCGTTTGGCGCGCTGTGCTACAAACCGCATCTCGGCCTGTTGATCCCGGTGGCATTGGCGGCCGGCGGGCACTGGCGCGCTTTTGCCTCGGCCGGACTCACCGCGGCGGCCCTGATCCTGTCGTCCGGCCTGCTGTTCGGATGGGACACCTGGGCGGCGTTTTTCGCGGCTGCCGCAAACGCGGGTTCCGTCTACGGGGCGCAGGCGATCGATATGGCCGGACTGAGCAGTCCCTATGGCGCCATTCTCGTCTGGGGTGGCAGCCTAACGATGGCCTGCGCGGTGCAGGCCGCCGCCGCTCTGGCCGTCGCGGCCTGTGTTGCCACGGCATGGCGGCACGGCCGCAGTCTGCCGGTCCGAGCGGCATTGCTGACGGCGGGCACGCCGGTCGCGGTGCCGGTGCTGCTGTTCTATGACCTTATGCTGGACGGTATTGCCATCGCCTGGCTGATCGCGGCGGGGCGGGCGCACGGCTTCCCGCCCTGGCAAAAAACGCTTCTGACGCTTCTGTTCGTAATGCCGATGCTATCGGGCAATCTGAACAGCCATTCGAAACTGCTGATCGCGCCATCGGCGGCGGCGCTGGGTTTCGCTCTGGCGCTGGCACAAGCGCACCATGAATGGCGCCGGATCAAGCGGTGACCGTGGTTCCCGTCAGCGCTTGAATGTCCGCCGGACTGTAACCGAGCTCCTTCAGGATCGAGTCGCTGTGCTGGCCCAGTGCTGGCCCGCCGTGGCGGATTTCCGCTGGCGTGCCGGAAAACCGAGCGGCGGAGCGGGCTTGGCGCAACAGGCCCGCGTCGGGGTGTTCGGTTTCGACGACGATACCAAGGGCTTGGACCTGCGGGTCGCGGATCATCTCGCTTCGGGTCAGCACCGGGGCGCAGGGGACGCCGGCCGCGGTCAGCCGTTCCAGCCATTCTTCGGCGGGACGGGTGAGCAGGACCTCCTGAGTCATTATCAGGCGCTCGTTGATGTGCTTGCCGCGCAGGGCCGGGGTTTTGAAGCGTGGGTCGTCCAGCCATTCCGGCTTGTCCAGCGCCCGTGTCAGCGCCAGCCATTCCTTGTTCGATTGCACGGCGGCGCTGATGTAGGTGGTCGAGGTTTCGTAGATCAGGTCGATGAAGCTCGCGGCCTCCTGCTGCGGAAACTCGTCGCCGACGAAGGTCTGGCTGCCCATGTCGGACGCGAACAGGAACGCGATCACCGCTTCCAGCATCGAAATCCGCACATGCTGGCCCTGGCCGGTGCGCTCCCGCGACAGCAGCGCTGCGGTGATGGCTTGCGAAGCGGTGATGGCGGTCAGTTTGTCCGGCACGATGGTGCGCACGAGTCGCGGGCGTTCGTTGTCCGACCCGGCCTGGATGGTGGCGAGGCCGGACATCGCCTGCACCAGCGGATCGTAGACCGGTTTGCCGGCGAAGGGCCCGACCTCCCCGAAGCCGCTGATCGAGACATAGATAATGTCGGGTTTGACCGCCCGCAGCGCGTCCTCCCCGAAGCCCATGCGATCGGCGACTCCCGGCCGGAAGTTCTGCACGAACACATCGGCGGTGGCGATCAGGCGCAGCAGCGCCTCTTTCGCCTTGGAGTCTTTCAGATCGAGGGTCAGCGATCGCTTGTTGCGGTTGTTATGCAGAAAACCCGCCGAAAACCCGCCGCGCCGGTTCGCCGCCGCGCGCGTGTGATCGCCGCCGTCGGGGTTTTCCACCTTGATCACGTCGGCGCCCTGATCCGCCAGCATCATCGTGGCCAGCGGGCCGGAGATCATGGAGGTCAGATCGACGATACGGTAGCCGAACAGCGGTCCCGGCATGGAGGTTCCTCGTGGTTGGTTGGCGGGATCATAGGGGCCGACGGGTGGAGAAGTCACCCGGCGATGAAACGGAACGATCCGCCGAACCGCTCCACGCGGCCCAGACCCGGCCACGGGTGATGATAGCCGATCACCGCGATCCGCTCGTCCGCCAAGCGAGCGAGCAGGCGTTGGCGGGTTTCGGCGCCTTGCTCCCGGTCGCCGTCGAAGGCGCTGAGGGATTCCGGGAATGCATAGGACAGCGGATCGTGGAACGCGACGTCGCCGGTCAGGCACCAGTTGCCGGCGAACAGATACGCCATATGGCCGGGTGTGTGGCCGGGCGTGAGCCATCCCTGCACGCCCGGCAGGAACTCTTCGCCGTCGCGCACGAATTGAATGCGGTCGCGCAGCGGCAGCAGATGCTTGCGCACGCCGGCGATGCTGCGTTCCAGCCGCTCATTCGGTGGGTTGGACTCCCAGAATTCCAGCTCGGCTTGCGCGAGATAGACGGTCGCATTGGGGAAATTCGGCGTGCCGTCGTCGGCCATGGTGCCCCAGCAATGGTCGGAGTGCGCGTGGGTCAGCACCAGCGCGTCGATCGACGAGGGATCGATGTCCGCTTCGGCCAGGCCGGTCATCAGCTTACCGCTGTCGGGGCCGTACAGCTTCTCCGATCCCAGCCCGTTGTCGAACAGGATTTTCCGACCGCCGGTTTCCAGCAGGAGGCAGTTCTGTTCGACACGGACGTGGTTTGTGTCCAGGCCGGCGGCCTCAAGCGCGCCATTGATCGCGGCGGCGTCCGGGCCGCGGAAGATACGCGGCGCGGCCGGCAGCACCAAAGGACCGTCGGAGACGATGGTGGCATTCATCGCGCCGACCTGGAATCGATGGAACATCAGACGATCTCCCGACACGCCTGCGCCAGCCAGGCCGCCGTGTCCGGGGGCAGAGCCGGCCCGATCTCCCGCAGGACGCGGGCGTGGTAGGCATTCAACCAATCGCGCTCCCACGGGTCCATCAGCGCGGGGTCCAGCAGCCGCGTGTCGAACGGTGCGAGCGTGAGAGTTTCGAACCGCAGGAACGGCTTTTTCGCCAGCGGCAGCTCGGCGTCGCGCACCAGCAGCAGGTTTTCCAGGCGTATGCCGTAGTGATCCGGCCAGTAGAAACCCGGTTCGTCCGACAGCACCATGCCTTCGGCGATGGCGACCGGTCGCGCGAGGCGAGAGATGCTGACGGGGCCTTCGTGCACGGACAAATAGCTGCCGACGCCGTGACCGGTGCCGTGATCGTAATCCAGGCCCATGGCCCACAAGGCGCGCCGAGCGAAACTGTCGAGATGGGCTCCGCCGACGCCTTGGGGGAAGACGGCGGAGGCGATGGCGATATGGCCCTTCATCACCGCCGTGACGGGGGCTTTGACATCGGCCGGGGCGTCGCTGGGTCCGGTCCAGACGGTGCGGGTGATGTCGGTGGTGCCGTCGGTGTACTGGCCGCCGGAGTCGATCAGGTAGACCTCGTTGGGTTTGATCGGGCGGTCGGTCTCCGGCGTGACGCGGTAATGGATGATGGCGCCATGTTCGCCGGCGCCGGAGATGGCCGGGAAGCTCTCGCCGCGGAACAGCGGGACGTCCTGCCGGAACGCCAACAGCTTTTCGGCGGCTGCCATTTCCGTGGCGGAGGTGCCGTGGTCGTGTACCCAATGCAGAAACCGGCACACCGCCACGGCATCGCGGGCGTGGGCGTTGCGCATGCCCTGCTGTTCGATGGTGTTCTTGCGGGCTTTCGGCAGCAGACACGGGTCCGGCCCGGCGGCTACGGTCGCGCCCGCGGCTTTGATCTGCTGGGCGAACCAGACGGGAGAACCGGCGGGATCGACCCGGACCGTCTTGCCGGTCAATTTGGCCAAAGCGGGCACCAAAGCCTCCCGCCCCGCGACCGAGACGCTGTTGCCCAGCCACGCCCGCGTCGGCTCAGGCAGTTTCCGCGGGTCCATGAACAGTTCGGCCGCGCCGTCGGCATGGATCAGCGCGAAGCCCAGTGCGAAGGGGGTAAACGGCACGTCCTCGCCCCGGATATTCAGCAGCCACGCGACCGAGGCCGGATCTGTCAGCACCGCCGCATCCTGCTTGGCCTCTCGCAGCAACTTGGCGATGTCGGCGCGTTTGTCGTCGGCGGAGCGGCCGGCGTGAGCCAGATCGTGCGGCAAAGCGGGGTTTAACGGTGAGGCAGGGCGGTCGGTCCAGATCGCGTCCACCGGGTTGCGGGGGACGGGCACCATCGTCAGGCCGGCTTCGGTGTATCTGGCAAGCCCTTCCTCGCCGATCAGCAGCGGGTCGTAGCCGATTTTGGCGCCGGCCGGCGCGTGTTTGGCGATCCAGCCCGGCGGCGGCTCATCCGTGATGTGGCAGCGGTCCCATTCGGCGGCGTCGGTCTGCGCGGCCAGTTGCAGCACGTAGCGGCCGTCGGTGAACACTGCCGCCTTTTCGGTCACCACCACCGCGAGTCCGGCACTGCCGGTGAAACCCGTCAGCCACGCCAGTCGTTCGGCGGAGGCTGGGACGTACTCCCCCAGATGCTCGTCCGCGCGCGGGACGATGAAACCGTCCAGCCCCTGGCGGGCGAGTTCCGAACGTAGGGCGGTCAGGCGGGTGGGGTCCATCCGGAGCTCCTTGGTATGCCCCGGCATTATGGGGGAAGGGGCGGCGGTCGCGGAAGAGCGGGTGCTTGCGCCCGTTTTGGGCGCATGATAAGAGGCTCCATGCGAATTATCGCGCGGCGCACCTTGCGGGAGTACGAAGCTGGACGGTCCAGCCATCGCGATCACAGCGCCTTAAAGGCCGCTCTGGATGCGTGGTTCGCCGAGGCCAGCCAAGCCAGTTGGACTGACACCGCTTCTGTAAAGCGGCGGTACGCGACCGCCAGTATCGTGACTGCCGACCGGATTGTGTTTAATATCAAAGGCAACGACTATCGTCTTGTGGTAGCGGTCGATTTCGAAAAAGCGATCGTTTGGATCAAATGGATCGGGACGCACACGGAGTACGATCGCATCGACGTGAAGGAGATCGACCATGATGACTGACGTCAGGCCAATCCGTTCGGAGGCGGCCTACGAGCAGGCGCTGGCAGAAATCGATACGCTTTGGGGCGCGAAATTGGGCACGCCGGAGGGCGACCGCTTGGATGTTCTCGCGACGCTTATCGACGCGTACGAAGCCCAGCACCATCCCATCGATCCCCCGGACCCGGTCGAAGCCATCAAGTTCCGGATGGAGCAGATGGGTATGACCCGGAAAGACCTCGAAGGCGTCATAGGCACGCGGACCCGTATCGCGGAGGTGTTAAACCGCAAACGCGGCCTGTCGATCGCCATGATTCGGCGGTTGCACGATCTGCTTGGCATCTCGGCCGAGGTTCTGATCCGGCCTTCGGCGCCCTGATCGCCTCAGGTCCAATTCATACGCATACAAACATCCATGCGATTTCCGCACGGCTGGCCGCAGGAATCCGCGCTTATTGCGGTGCAGCAAAACGCCTATGTTGCGCTGCATCAAAGCCCGAGGGCGCTACGCCATCACGACGCCGCGTTGGAACCCGGGCCGACGGAGAGAGTGAGCCATGAGCACCTCGATCAGCGAAGATCGCTTTACGTTTTCACTGCCCAGCCTGAGCTATATCGACACCAGCCTGGAAGAGCAGAACACCTTCACCGCCCGCCCCGCTCGTCCGCACGGCTTCGTCGAATGGCTGGCCGGCCGCGTCGCCGCGTTCCGCACCTGGAACGCCGAACGCCGCGCGCTGAACGAATTGTCGCAGATGTCGGATCGCGAATTGTTCGATGTCGGCCTCAACCGGTCCGATTTCGGGCGGATGTTCAACGACGCCACGAACGAAGACCTGCGCAATCGCGGCCGGCTGGCCTGATACGGCAACCGCATCGTGTCGCCCTGGGCATTCGCCGAGGGCGACACGATGCGTTAACCCTTCTTCCGTACGACCAACGTCGTCCACGGCCCCTGCGGCAGCATCCGCTCCAGCACCAGACCGCGGCGCCGGTGTGCCGACAGCACCATGCGGGCTTGGGTACCCAAAAGTCCCGCCAGGATGGCGGTGCCGCCGGGTGCCAGGTGCACCGACAGATCCTTGGCCATCGCGCAAAGTGGGCGCGCCAGAATATTGCCGAACACCAGGTCGTAGGGGGCGCCGCCACGCACGAACGGGTGGTGCCACCCGTCCGCCAACTTGGCGCGAATGCGGGAACCGACACCGTTCTGCACCGCGTTTCGGCGCGCGACCTTTACCGACCATGGTTCGATATCGCTCGCCCGCACCGAACGCCGCAGCAGCTTGGCCGCCGCGATCGCCAGAATGCCGGATCCGGTGCCCAGGTCCAAAATCCGTCGCGGTTTGCGCAACGCCACCTGTTCCAGCGCCACGATGCAACCGCGCGTGGAACCATGCTCGCCCGATCCGAACGCCAGCCCGGCGTCCAACGTCAGCGTGACGCGGTTGGTCGTGGGCGTATCCTTCAGATGCGTCCCCCGCACGGCGAAGCGCTTGCCGATCGGCTGTTCCGGGAACGACGCATAGGTGCGCGCCAGCCAGCCCTCGGCCTCGGTCGAAGACCGTTCCAGTTCGGCCGACACGCCAGATACCAGCTCGGCCAGCATCAAAGCCGCGGCCAATTCCGATTCATTCTCCCCGACTCGCTTGACGCCTTCGACCCGCCAGTCACCGGTCACGTTGTCGCGGAAGAAGCCGACGGTGTCGCAGGCACTGTTCAGCGCGGCCTCATAGGCTTCCAGCGCGTCTTCCGGGACTGTCAGGGCGACGGTTTCCAGCGGGGTGGCTTGGCGGCGGGCCATTATGCGCGCTCCACGAAACGGTCGAGCAGGCGTTTCTCGCCGGCCTTGTCGAAGGCGATATCCAGTTTGTCGTCGTCCACGTGCTTAACCGTTCCATATCCGAATTTTTGATGAAAGATGCGGCTGCCGACCGGAATCGCGTCCTCGCGCGATGGCCGCGCCTTCTGTTCCCAGGCTTCCACGATCTGCGGCCGGCGCGCCATGACCGGGAAGGGCACGGCCGATATCCGGGATTCCCGCGCCAGAGCGGCGGAGCCGGTGATGTTCACATGTTCGTCAGGCAATTCCTCCAGGAACCGGCTGGGGATGGAGCTTTGCCAGTTCGCATAAATCCGCCGGTTTTCCGCGTGGCTGACAATGGCGCGTTTCCGCGCGCGTGTCAGGCCGACATAGGCGAGGCGCCGTTCCTCCTCCAGCCCCTTGCCGCCGTTCTCGTCGAGGGAGCGTTGGTTGGGGAATACCCCTTCCTCCCACCCAGGCAGGAAGACGTTGTCGAATTCCAGGCCTTTCGCGCCGTGCAGGGTCATCAGGCTGACCTTGGCGTCGCCGGCGTTTTCCTCGTTTTCCATCACCAGCGAGACGTGTTCCAGGAAGCCGCCGAGGGTTTCGAAATCGGCCAAAGCGCGGACGAGTTCCTTAAGGTTCTCCAGTCGGCCTGGCGCTTCCGGCGATTTGTCCTGCTTCCACATGTCGGTGTAGCCGCTTTCGTCGAGCATCGCGGCGACGGTGACGATGTGGCCTTCCTTGTCCAGTTGCTCCCGCCATCCCATGAACTGGCGCAGCAGGGTGGCCATGGTTTCCTTGACCTTGCCGCGGAAGCCGCCGGTTTCCACCAGTCGCGCTGCGGCGGCAGAAAGGGGGGTGCCCTGTGCGCGCGATAATTCGTGCATGCCGCGCAAAGCCGTGTCGCCGATGCCGCGACGCGGCGTGTTGACGATGCGCTCGAACGCGAGGTCGTCGGCCGGCTGCACGGTCGCGCGCATATAAGCGATGGCGTCGCGGATTTCCTGGCGTTCGTAGAAGCGCAAGCCGCCGACGACGCGGTAGGGGATGCCGAGCGTGATCAGGCGTTCTTCGAAGGCGCGGGTTTGGAAACCGGCGCGGACAAGCACGGCCATTTCGGAAAGGGATTCGCCGTCCTGGCGCAGCGATTCGATGCGCGAGCCGACCATGCGGGCTTCTTCGTCGGAATCCCATACGCCGACGACGGTCACTTTTTCGCCGCCCTGCGCGTCGGCGCGTCCCGGCCGTAAGGTCTTGCCCAGCCGCCCCTCATTATGCGCGATCAGGCCGGATGCCGCCGCGAGGATCGAGGCGGTGGAACGGTAATTCGATTCCAGGCGCACGATTTTCGCGCCTTCGAAATCCTTTTCGAATCGTAAAATATTTTCGACCTCGGCGCCGCGCCAGGAATAGATCGACTGATCGTCGTCGCCGACGCAGCAAATGTTCTTGTGGCTCTGCGCCAGCAGCCGCAGCCAGAGGTATTGGACGACGTTGGTGTCCTGATACTCGTCCACGAGAATATAGCGGAACATGCGATGGTACTGCGCCAGCACCTCCGGCTGAGACCGCAGGATCTCCGTCATATGCAGCAGCAGATCGCCGAAATCGGCGGCGTTTAGTGTTTTCAGGCGGTTCTGGTAGGCCGCGTACAGGTCCTTGGCGTGGCCGTTCAGAAAATCGGTGTCGTCGGCGGCGCCAATCCGAGCGGGGGTCAGGCCTCGGTCTTTCCAGCGCTGAATGATCGACATCAGTGCGGGCGGCGCCCAGCGCTTGGTGTCGATCCGTTCGGCCTCCATCAGCTGTTTCAGCACCCGGAGCTGATCGTCCGTATCCAAAATGGAGAAATTCGATTGCAGCCCGACATGCTCGGCGTGCCGGCGCAGCATACGCGCGCATAGGGCATGGAAGGTGCCCAGCCAGAGGCCCTCCGCCGGCTGCCCGAGGATGGCGCCGACACGTTCCCGCATTTCCTTGGCGGCTTTGTTGGTGAATGTGACCGCCAGCACCTGATTGGGAAACGCGCGCTTGGTCAGAAGAATATGCGCGAAACGGGTGGTCAGAACCCGCGTTTTCCCTGTCCCCGCGCCGGCGAGCACCAGCAGCGGCCCGTCCACGGTTTCCACCGCGGCGCGCTGTTCGGGGTTCAAGCGGGCGAGATAGTCGGACATGGGGCAGACTCCGTAAGTCGCCCTTCTAGAACAATCCGGGAACCACGCCAACTCGGCAAAAAAATCCGCCGTCGTTAACGATTGGTTAACCAGATCTGTGCCAGGAATCGAAAACCGGCCGGGGGCGGTCCCCGAGCCGGTTTAACGTCGGGAGTTTAAACGAAGCCTAAAACTCGTTTGCTCCTGGTGCTGGTGATAAGGATCGGACGCATTCGCGTCAAGATCATTATCGTACTGCACTAGGAGGCGGGCCGGTCGCCTTCGGGTGGCCGGCTCGCGCCCGGCGGAGAATTAGGCCGAACCCCGAGGATATGCGCGATCGCGTAGGTCAGATCGGGGCGGTTCAGGGTGTAGATATGGAACTCGTCCACGCCGTTCGCCTGCAACAGCCGCACCTGCTCCGCCGCGACCACCATCGCGACCATGCGGCGGGTTTCGGCATCGTCCTCCACCCCCTCGAACAGATGCCCGAGCCAATCGGGGACGCTGGTGCCGCACATGCCGGAGATGCGGACGGCCTGGGTGTAGTTGGACACCGGCAGGATGCCGGGCACGATCGGCGCGGTAATGCCGGCGGCGAGGCACCGGTCCAGAAAGCGCAGATAGGTTTCCGTATCGAAGAAGAACTGCGTGATCGCGCGCGTCGCCCCGGCGTCCAGCTTGCGCTTCAGATTATCCAAGTCGGCGCCGGGGCTGAGGGCCGACGGGTGGGTTTCCGGGTAGGCAGCGACGGAAATCTCGAAATCGGCGATCCGGCGCAGGCCGGCCACGAGGTCGGCGGCGAAATCGTAGCCGCCGGGATGCGGGGCGTAAGCTGTGCCGGGCGGCGGGTCGCCGCGGAGGGCCACGATGTGGCGCACGCCGGCGGCCCAGTATTGCCGGGCGACGGCATCGACTTCCTCGCGCGTGGCGCCGACGCAGGTCAGGTGCGCGGCGGGCACCAGGGCGGTTTCGCGTGCCAACCGAGCAACCGTCGCGTGGGTGCGCGCCTGGGTGCTGCCGCCGGCGCCGTAGGTTACCGATACGAAGCGCGGTGCCAGCGGCGCCAAGCGGTCGATGCACGTCCAAAGCTGCTGTTCCAGCGCGTCGGTGCGCGGCGGGAAGAACTCGAACGACAGTTTCGGCGGCGGGTGATCCGCCGCGCGCATCGGAAGGCCGGAGAAGCGGTGGCCGGTCAGCCAGCGCTGAAGGGTCGGTTCAGGGTGCATGCCGCTCCATTCCCCGGAATCCGTCTTACGCGCAAGCTCGTTCGATCCGTTGCGCGGCAACCCGGCCGTGCTACAAGCGGTTGGCTTGAACGCCCGAAGCCCTTGCGGCGGCGGGGGGCGATGGCATGGTGATTGACGATCCGGCGCGGCTGTTACGGGCTGACTCCGGTCCAGGGCTGAGAGAACCAATGAACGCCGATCTCCGTACGTCCAAGATTCCCACCGTTATGGTCCTCGCACGGGCTTGGCGGTTTTTCCTGTTCGCCGGGCTGCTGGCGGTCGTGCTGACCGGCTGCGCCACGTCGCCGCCCGCCGACGACCCGGACGCGGTGGCCGAGTTCAAGCAGACGAACGATCCCCTGGAACCGACCAACCGCGTCTTTTATGCGGTGAATAACGGGCTGGACACCGTCATCCTGCGCCCCGCGGCGCAGGCCTACAGGTTTGTCGTCCCTGGCCGGGTTCGGACCGGCATTCACAACGTGCTGAGCAACCTCAACACCCCCACGCAACTGTCCAACGATATCATGCAGGGCAAACCGCGCCGCGCCGGCGATACGACGATGCGATTCCTGATCAACAGCACCGTTGGTCTTGTCGGTATATTCGATGTCGCGACCGACTGGGGCTACCCCAACCACGATACCGATTTCGGCCTGACGTTGGCCAATTGGGGCGTGCCGGACGGACCCTTCCTGTTCCTGCCGGTGCTCGGCCCCAGCAACCCGCGCGATGCCGTCGGGTTCGGCGTCGATATCGCCCAGGATCCGTTCACCTGGGTCGGGAATGCCAACACGCAGCAAATTTTTAACTGGACCCGCTTCGGCCTGAACGCCCTCGACTCGCGGGAACGTTATTTGGACCCGGTCGAGCAGATCAAGAAGACCGCGCTCGACCCCTATGCCACGTTCCGCAGCCTCTACCGGCAGCATCGCCAGGGTGACATCAAGGCGCTGCACGACGACAACCGCGCGACCATTCCGGTCTGGTTCCCGCAGGCACAATCCGAAGCGAATCCGGTTCAAAAACGCTGAGCAAGGCACGGTATCGTCATGTTCGAACGACGCATGTTTTTGTTGGCGGGCCTCAGTGCCATGCCGTTGTTGGCGGCTGCCCCGGCGCTGGCCGATACCAACGGGGATCGCGCGGCTGCCTTCATCAAGACGACGAGCGACCTGATCCTTGGCGCGATGCGCGGCGCTGGATCGGCCGAGGAACGGCGGCGCATTCTCGGGCCGATTATCGACAAATCCCTCGATGTCGACGGGTTGGCGAAGTTCTGTCTGGGCCGATTCTGGCGCACCGCCACGCCCGACCAGCAGCAACGCTACACGGCCGTCTTTCATCAGGTCCTGATCGGCAACATCACCTCCAAGCTCGGCGAATACCAAGACGTCAGGCTCACGATCGGGCGCAGCAAACAGCAGGACGACGTCGATTTGGTCTCCTCCTCGGTCGAGCGGCCGAACAATCCGCCGACGACGGTCGATTGGGTAGTGGCCGACGCCGCGGGCAATCCGAAGGTGATCGACGTGGTCGCCGAGGGCACGTCGCTGCGCCTGACCCAGCGTCAGGATTATGCTTCCTACCTGACGCACAACAACAACGACGTGGACAAGCTTATCGACGCCATGCGTCAGCAACTGACGCAGTAGGGCGACCGAAGCTCTCGAACAGCACCATGCGGTAACCGTTCTGCGCAAACCTATCGCATTCCGTCATGCCGATGGCGCCCAGTACGATGCGTGAGCCGATGTTGGTTTCGCGCGCGACCGCGACGATGCGGTCCAACCCCGCGTGATTGTGACCGTAACGGAGCGCGGCGCCCGCAGCCTCCCGCGCCAAGCCACGGCCTTGGGCCTCGGGTTCCAGGGCGAAGCGAAGGGCGACGCCGCGGCCATCCGGACGGCGTTCCAATCCGGTGACGCCCACGAAGCGATTGCCGGCGGTTTCCCGCACGGCCCAAATTCCGTAGCCGTGAGCACCCCAAGCGACAACGTCGCGCGCCAGCTCCTCGGCGACATCGGTGGGGCCGCGCACGCCGCCCAGCATCACCGCGAACACGCGCGGATCGGCTTTCATCGCGCGCAGGTCCGGCAGGTCGGCGCCGCCAACCGGGGTTAACACCAGCCGGCCGGTGCGGAGAATCCAATATGGGTTCATGCCGTGGGACGTACCCCGCCGCCGCCAGTCGCGGAAGCCGGGGGCGGTCTTATCCGGCATGCGCACCACGCGTCGCGAGGCAGACCAAACCGAAAGCGCCTTTGCAGGCGAGCGCCCGATCGCGGTAATCCTGCCTCAACATAACAATTGGGAGGATCGACCATGCGCCGCCGCGACCTACTGAAGGCAGCACCCGCGCTCATGGCGCCGTCACTGGCACATGCCCAGGCTCGGCCGCTGCGTTATATCCCGAACGCGGGGCTTTCGACGATCGATCCGATTTGGACGACAGCGCTGGTCGCGGGCATCCACGGCTACATGGTGTTCGACACGCTGTACGGGCTCGATCACACGGGCCAGTCGCATCCGCAGATGTGCGCGGGGCATGAGGTTTCGGCCGATGGGCTGACCTGGATTTTCACCTTGCGCGACGGGCTGATGTTTCATGATGGCGAAAAGGTCCTGGCGAAGGACTGCGCGCAGTCGGTGCGGCGCTGGGGATCGCGCGATTCGTTCGGACAGGCCCTGATGGCGGCGGCGCATGAGATCGAAGCGCTCGACGACCGCCGTTTCCGCATCTGGCTGAAAAAGCCGTTCAGCCAGATGCTTTACGGGCTCGGGGCGCGGGGTTGCTTCATGATGCCGGAGCGGATGGCGAAAATCCCCGGCACCGAGCAGATCAAGGAAGCCGTGGGCTCGGGACCGTTCCGGTTTCTGCCTGACGCCTGGGTCTCCGGCGTCAGCGCCGCCTATGCCAAGTTCGACGGCTACGTGCCGCGTCAGGAACCGCCGAGTTTCCTGGCGGGCGGCAAGGCGGTGAACATTCAGCGCGTCGAATGGGTCGTGCAACCGGACGCGGCGACCGCGGCGGCGGCGCTGCAAAAGGGGGAGGTCGATTGGTTGGAAGTGCCGTTGATCGACCTTTGTCCCATGTTGCGCAAATCGCCGGGCGTGACGGTCGCGGTGAACGATCCGTTCGGGTGGCCGCTGGTTTTGGCTTTGAATCACGCGCAACCGCCGTTCAACAACCCGAAGCTGCGGCGGGCGCTGCTGCCGGCGATCGATCAGTTACAATTCCTGGCATCCGTGATCGGGGATCAGATGGAACTCGCACGGGTGCCGAGCGGATATTTTATCGAGAGCCAGCCGATGGCGACCCGTGCGGGGATGGAGGTCCTGTCGGGGCCGCGCGATGAGGCTCTGGCGAAACGATTGATCGGGGAATCCGGGTATGCCGGTGAGAAGATCGTGATGCTGGCGGCGACGGATCGGCTTGTTTACAGCCAGATGATGCAGGTCGCGCGTGATTTGTTCGTGCGGTTGGGGCTGAACGTGGATTTCCAGCCGATGGATTGGGGGTCTGTGGTGACGCGGCGCACCAGCCATGAGCCGGTGAGCAACGGCGGCTGGAGTTGTTTCATTACGCAGATCGAGGGCGTGGCGGCGTCCACGCCGGGCGGCAGTTTCGAGCTGCGGGGCAGCGGGCCGAAGGCCTGGTTCGGCTGGCCGGAGGATGGGGAACTGGAACGCCTGCGCACCGCCTGGTTCGACGCCCCGGACCTGTCGTCGCAGCAGGCGATCGCCGCGCAGGTTCAAGCGCGCGCGCTGCAGACGCTGCCGTGCATTCCGCTGGGGCAGTTGTTCCAGCCGACGGCGTTCCGGTCGGATCTGAGGGATATCGTGAAGGCGGCGTTTCCGTTGTTCTGGGGGGTGCGGCGAGGGTAGCAGTCGCCATGCCGCATAAACTGCACAGGGTCTGCCCACCGCCGGACTCGAACCGGCACGCCGTTGCCAGCTGCGGATTTTAAGTCCGCTGCGTCTACCATTCCGCCAGGCGGGCACAGCCCCGTTCTTACAACACCTGTCCCCCTATGTCAGCCCACACGCGATATCCAGCGCCATCCGCAGCAGCTTGTCGCTTGCTTCCGGCGTCCGGAACGCGC